>CP018627.1:9000000-9602443 GCA_002021875.1 Streptomyces hygroscopicus | reverse complement strand
GTGCGACCAGGAGGAAGCGGCTCATCCGACGGCTCCGGCCCAGGCGCCCGACCGGCGCGCGTGGTGCTCGCGCACCCAGTCCAGGACCAGGTCACGGGTGCGGCCGGGCTGTTCGACCAGGACCGAGTGGCCCTGGTCCGGGAGGACCACGGTGCGGCACTGTGCGACCTTGGCCTCCAGCTCCGGCACCTGGGCGCTGAGCCCGGAGTCGGCGCCGAAGACGGCGAGCAGCGGGCAGCGCAGCGCGGACAGGTCGTCGTCGATGAGCCGCCCGGCCGGGACGTCCTCGGCCAGCGTGGTGGTCTGCAGAATGCGCGCGGCCGTGCGGGAGAGCCGGGCGGTGTGCGCCCCGTAGCGCTCCTTGATCCACTCGATGGCCTGGTCGTGGACCAGGTCACGGCGGGCGTGCGCCAGGCCGTCCGCGATGTGGGT
This sequence comes from Streptomyces hygroscopicus, assembly GCA_002021875.1. Taxonomy (NCBI): domain Bacteria; kingdom Bacillati; phylum Actinomycetota; class Actinomycetes; order Kitasatosporales; family Streptomycetaceae; genus Streptomyces; species Streptomyces hygroscopicus. The sequence goes on along the minus strand of CP018627.1, from coordinate 9,602,011 downwards.
GGCCCAGGTGGCCACCGGCGGTTCGGACTCGATCATGGTGAGGGTGGCGGTGCGCTCCGGGTGCCAGGCGGCGAACCCCGCGGCGACGGTGCCGCCGAAGGAGTTGCCGACCAGGTGCACCCGGCGGTGCTCGCCCAGGGCGTCCAGGAGCAGTGCCAGGTCCTCGACGAAGTGCTCCAGGCGGTAGCCGGTGGGCGGCCGGTCGGTGCGGCCGTGCCCGCGCAGGTCGTACATCACGGTGTCCATGCCCGCCGCGGACAGCGCCGGGCCGAGGGTGAAGTAGTAGCTGGCGAGCGAGTCCGTGAGCAGACCGTGCACGAGGACGACCACCGGGGGCTCGCCCTCGCCGGCCGCGCTCGCGGGCAGTTCCTGCACATGGGTGGTGATGTCGCCGGTGGGTGTCTTCGCCATCCGGGTCAGCTCTCCTCGGTGGCGCGGAGCGAGGTGGCGACGTAGTCGGCGAGCTGGCCCACGGTCAGCGCGATGATCTCGTCGAGTTCCAGGTCGGCGATGAACAGGGCGAGGTTGACGCGCTCGCCGTACTGCTCGCGCAGCAGGCCGGCGAGGGTGACCAGGTCGATGCTCTCCAGCTCCAGGTCGTCGTGGAAAAGCGTCTCGCGGCTGATCTCGGCGTCCTCCAGACCGGCGTCGGGCAGCTCGCGCAGCGTCGCGGCGATCTGTGCGAGGACGGCGTCCTCGTCGATGCTGGGGGCCGTGGGGGTGGCCGCCTCACTGGTCATGCTGGCTCTCCTGACTGACTGGCTCGGCGCCGCCCGTGGTCCAGGCGACGACATAGTTCCGTTCGGGCAGCCCCGCGGGGGCCGCCACCTGATCGCAGCGCACTTCCCAGGCGCGGCCCGCGTGTTCCACCCGCAGCAGGTCGGGACGGGCGGCGGTGACCCGGTACTCCTGAGGTCGTCCGCGCAGCCCCGTACCGCGCTCCTTCGCGACGGCTTCCTTCGCCGCCCAGAACCGGGTGAACCACAGGTCTTCGCTCTCGTCGCCCGCGGCGACGGTACGGGCGAGGAGCGCGCGCTCCTCGGGGCCGCAGGCCGCCGCGAGGGCGGCGGCGGGCCGGGCGGTGACCTCTTCGAGGTCGATGCCGCAGGGTCCGCGGCGGGCCAGGGCGACCGCCGCCTCGGCGCTGTGCGCGAGGGAGACCGTCAGGCGCGGGCCGATGGCGCGGCCGTGCACGCCGGTCACCACGGGCCGGCCGGCCGCGTCGTTGTGCAGGGCGATCTCGGCCGGGTAGATGTCGCCCGCGCCCTCCGCCCAGAGCAGCCTGCGGACCGCGTCCTTGGCGGCGATCCGGCCGAGCAGGTGGCGGCGCTTGCGGGTCGGGGGCTGGCCGGCGTAGCGGTCGCGTTCGGCGCCGCCGAGCACATTGCGCATGATCAGCTCGCGGGTCGCGAGATCGGGCCAGCGCTCGTGGAGCAGGCTCCATCCCCCGGTGCGCGCCTCGGAGAGGGTGTTCCGGCCGGGAAAGCGGTCCATCAGACGCATGCCGGGGTCGGTGTCGAAGCGCCGGTCGGTCCAGCCCGTGCACTCGGCCCAGACGCGGCCCGCGTGGACGAGCTGCATATCGGCGGTGAGGGTGGTGGGGGTGACCTCTCGGATGCGGATATGGCAGTCCAGGGCGGTGCCGGCGGCCGGTTCGGGGCCGTAGAAGTCGATCCGGGCCATGCCGACCGGGAAGACCGTGGTGCGTTCGGTGAGGGTGGCCATGATCCAGTAGCCGAGGAGCTGGCCGACGTTGTCCAGGAGCGCGCCGGGTGGTCCGGGCGCCGTGAGGACGCCGCGCACATGCCGTTCACCGATCGCGGTGAGTTCGGTGACGCCCTGGAAGGCGGGGCCGTGGAACATCCACCGCTCGGTGTAGAGCTGTTCGGCGGCCAGTTCGGGGACGCGTTCGCGGGCCGGGTCCACCGGCCACACGGCGGGCGGGGTTCCGGGTCCCGAGGCGAACCGGACCTCGGCGCCCGCGAAGCCGGTGAGCCCGACCTCGATCCGGTCCGGGGCCGAGCGGCGCACCGCGACGGGCACGTCACGGGCGGGCATGGCCTCGATCCACTTCTGGAGCCGCACGTTGTGCACGGCCACCACCCGCTGTCCCCGCCGGCTGGGCATCGCCTGTTCCGCGATCCGGACGAGGTGGTCGATGACGGTGGTCGCGGGCACGATCGGCCACCGGTCGGCCTCATCGGGCCAGCCGGGCCGTTGGCGGAAGAAGCAGTGGTCGCGGAGGTACGGCATCCGGTCCACGTCGATCCGCAGGGCGGCGGGGACGGTCGCGAGGCCGTCGGCGCCGCTGGAGCCGTTCGGGACACCGGAACCGTTCGGGACGCCGGAACCGCCCGGACTGCCGAAGCCGTTCGGACCGCCGGACCCGTCCGGGCCGACCGCGTGGCCCAGGGCCCGCGGTGCGGCCGGGGGCGGTGCGACGGCACCGGATCGCGGGGTCGGCGGCCGGTGACGCGCCGGGACGCGGGGGCCGCGGCGCTGCCCCAGCGCGTCGAGGAGTTCCGCGGCGACGGCGGTGGTGTCGGTGAGCAGCGCGGAGAACTCGGCGGCCACCGGGTGGTGTCCGCCGGCGCGGCCGGGCCGGTCGAGCGCGTCGGCGCGGGCCTCGGTTCGGGCGGCCGGGACAGCCGGGCGCCGGGGCCGCGCGGGGCCATCCGGTGTCGTGACGAGGAGACCGTGCCCGGCGGCGGAGAGGGAGACCAGGGCGCCGCCGAGGTCGAGCTTCATCCCGGCGCGGCGCACCGGGCGGATGCGCGAACTCACCTGGCCGGCAGGCGGGTTGAGCGGGGTGACGTCCGGGTCGGCGCCCTCTGTCCACAGCGCGGTCGTCACCCGGCGGAGCTGGGCGAGGCTGTCGCGGGAGGTGGAGTGCGCGGGAACCACCAGGCGATCGCGGCCCGCGAGGGTGTCGTCGATGAGGGAGCCGAGCTGGCCCGCACCCAGTGTCAGGAAGGCCCGGAAGCCCGCCTCGTACATCCGCAGGACGAGTTCGCGGAAGCGGACCGGTTCGAGCAGGTGGCGCACGAACAGCTCGCGGACCGCCTCCGGTTCGGCCGGGAAGGGAGCGGCGACGGTCGCGGACCACAGCGCGGTGTGCGGCGGGTGCAGGGTGTACCGCTCGGCCGCCTCGCGGATCGGGTCCAGGTAGGGGGCGAGCATCGGGGTGTGGAAGCCGGAGCGGAAGGGCAGCACCTGCGCGATGACGCCCTGCGTGCGGAAGCCGGCCACCAGGTCGGCGACGGCCTCCTCGGGTCCGCAGATCATCGACTGGTTGGGGGCGTTGTCGTGGCTGAGGACCACGTCCTCGCGGCCGGCGAGCCGGTCGAGGACCCGGTCGGCGGCGGTGCCGAGGACGGCGAAGGCCAGGCCGGGCACCCGCAGCGCGTCCGGGTCGAAGCCGGCCAGGAAGGCGTCCACCTCCTCGGAGGTGTGCACCCCGGCCGCCGCCATCGCGGTCCACTCCCCCACGCTGTGCCCCGCCACGGCGTCGGGCGCCACGTCCAGGCGGCGCAGCGCGGCGTCGAGCAGCCGGCCCAGTTGGAAGACGGCGGCGCCGTGCCGGCCCACGTCGCCGACCTCGGCCTCCTCGTCGTAGGACCAGTCCAGGCCGAGCCGGGCGGCGAGTTCGTCGACCTTGGGGGTGAACTCGGCGTCCAGGCCCGGGAAGACGAAGGCGGTGCGCCCACCGGCCGGGCCGAGCACCGGCCGCGGGGTGAACCACACGTCGCCACGCCCGCGCCACGGCTCGCCCTTGGCGACCGCCCGGCGCGCCGTTTTCAGGCGGCGTGCCGTGGGGTCGACGATGCCGAGCCGCACCGGGCCCGCGGCGGGCGAGCCCGTTTCGGGCAGGCTCGCGGCGAGCACCGCGCCGTCCTCGGCGTCGAGCCGGGCGGCCAGTTCCCCGGGGGTCCGGGCGGCCAGCCGCAGCACGCGCTCCGGCTCACCGACGGTCACCCGCGGGCGGCGGCCACGGACCGCGGCGGGCTGTTCGAGTATCACGTGCGCGTTGATGCCTCCGAAGCCGAAGGCGTTGACCGCGGCCCGGCGCGGGGCGCCCCCCGCGACCTCGTCCCAGGGACGGGCTGTGGCGAGCGTGGTGAACCGGGTGGCTTCGAGGGCCGGGTTGGGGTCGTCGCAGTGCAGGGTGGGCGGCAGCGTCTCGTGGTGCAGGGCGAGCGCCGCCTTGATCAGACCGGCCACGCCGGCGGCCGGCATGGTGTGCCCGATCTGCGACTTCACCGAGCCGATGACGGCGCGCCCGGCGGTCGCGGGGCCGAACACCTCGGCCACCGTCTGAAGTTCGGCCCCGTCCCCGGCGGCCGTCGCGGTGCCGTGCGCCTCGAGGAGCTGGAGCGCGTCGGCGGCGCGCGGGTCGAGCCCGGCGGCCTCCCACGCCTGGCGGACGGCACGGATCTGACCGCCCGGGTCGGGGTTGAACAGGCTCGCGGAGCGGCCGTCGCTGGCCACTCCGGTGCCGCGGATCACCGCGTAGACCCGGTCCCCGTCGCGCCGCGCGTCCGCCAGCCGCTTGAGGACGACCACTCCGGTGCCCTCGCCGATCAGGACGCCGTCCGCGTCCCGGTGCAGCGGGCGGATGCGCTCACTCGGGGACAGCGCGCCGAGCTGGGTGAAGACGCTCCACAGGGTGAGGTCGTGGCAGTGGTGCACCCCGCCCGCGAACATCACGTCGCACCGCCGGGAGGTGAGTTCGCGTACCGCGTGGTCCACGGCGACCAGCGAGGAGGCGCAGGCGGCGTCCACGGTGTAGGCGGGTCCGCGCAGATCGAGCCGGTTGGCGACGCGGGAGGCGACCAGATTGGGCACCAGCCCGATCGCGGACTCCGGCTCCTCGGGTCCCAGCCGTTCGCAGAACCCGGCGCGCACCGACTCCAGTTGGGCTTCGTCGAGTTGCGGGGCCAGCTCGCGCAGGGTGTGCACGAGCTGGTTGGCGGTACGGACCCGCTGGTCCAGGCGGACCAGGCCCGGCGTGAGATAACCGCCGCGGCCGAGTACGATCCCGGCGCGTTCGCGGCGGGCGGGCAGCACGGACTCACCGCCCGCGTCCTGAAGGGAGCGGTACGCCACGTCGAGCGCGATGAGCTGGTCCGGGTCGGTGGCGGGCACCGACTTCGGCATGATCCCGAAGCGCGTCGGGTCGAACTCGGCGCCGCTGTCGACGAATCCGCCGCGACGGCAGTAGAAGCGGTCACTGCGTCGCCCGGCGGTGGGGTCGGTCGCCGCGGTCGGGTCGTAGAAGAGCGGGTCCCAGCGGTCGGCGGGCACCTCGGTGATCGCGTCCGCGCCGGCCGCGATGTTGTGCCAGTAGGCGGCCAGATCGGGGGCACCGGGGAGGAAGACCTCCATGCCGACGACGGCGACCGGCTCACCCTGCGCCTCGGGCCCGCCGAGGGGTACGGGAGTGGGCATCGTGTTCACCAGCCGGAGGCGGTCAGGACGACGGTGTGCTCGTCCGGGGCGCCGTAGGCGAGTTCACGCAACAGGCTGAGCGGGCCTTCCTCCAGGTCGATCAGTTTGATGCCGCGGGCCGCGTAGGAGCGCATCAGCTCCGGGCCGACCATGCCGCCGCCGGTCTCGGAAGCGGCCCAGGGGCCCCAGTGCACGGTCAGACCGCGCCGCTCGGCACCGGACCAGCGGCGGCCCAGTTCCTCCAGGGCGTCGTTGGCGCCGGCGTAGTCGCTCTGGCCGCGGTTGCCGAGGGCGGCGGCGATGGAGCCGAAGAGGACGGCGAAGCGTGGGCTCACCGGCAACCGGTCCACCGCGTCGAGGACGGTGCGGGCGCCGTCGGCCTTGGTGGTGAAGACCCGGGCGAAGGACTCCGGGGTCTTCTCCGCGATCAGCTTGTCCTCGATGAGCCCGGCGGCGTAGACCAGCCCGTCGAGCCGTCCGTACTGGGCGTACACCTCCTTGACCGCGGCGCCGACGGCCTCCGTGTCCGTCACGTCCACCCGCTGGTACTCGACCTCACCGCCCATCTTTCGCAGGGCGGCCAGGGTGGCGCGTACCTCGCGCTCGGCGAGGATCGCCGAGACCCGGCGTTCGGTATCGGCGGGAGTGGTGGTGAGCTTCGCGGCGAGCAGGGCGCCGCGCAGCGAGGCACGGTCGGTGGCACCGGCCGTGGCCGGATCCTCGGCGGCCGCGGGTTCCGGAGTGCGGCCGAAGAGGACCAGGCGGCAGCGGGCCGCGGCGGCGAGGGTGCGGGCGAAGCGGGCGGTGATGCCCCGGGCGCCGCCGACCAGGAGGACCACCGACTCACGGTCGAGCCCGACGGCCTCGGCCTCGGCGGTGCCGTCACCCGCCGGTCCGGCGCCGCTGGTGGCGATCGAGCCGAGCGGGGTGAGCGCCAGGCGCAGGGCGCGGCGCCCGCCGCCCTGGTCCAGCAGCACCACCGGCTCGTGCTCGGGGGCGGCGAGTTCGGCGAAGAGGGCGCGGACGGCCTCGGCGGCGCTCGCCCCGTCGGGGATCTCGGCCAGCGTGGCGTGGGTCTCGGGGTACTCGCGGGCCACCGTGCGGAAGAAGCCGCGCAGCCCGCTGGGCGCCCCGGCGCCCCGCCGGTCGGCGGCGAGCAGGCGACGCGGCCCGGCGGCGAGGACCCGCTGGTAGAGGGCGAAGGCGTCGGGCAGCACGGGTCCTTCGGCGTCCAGCGGCGTCAGGTGCACCACCGTCTCTTCGCCCGCGGCGGGCAATTCGCCGTCGGGGACCAGCTCGGTCTCGACGCCGGCCTCGGCCAGCAGCGCGGACAGCTCGATGGCGGTCTCGCCGCCGCCGAGGAGCTGTACCCGGCGGCCGGGCTCCGGGCGGGCGGTGACCGGTTCGAGGACGTGTTCGGTGAACAGCAGCCGCTGCGGGGCGGTGATCTCCGGGCGTGGTCCGTCGACGGCGGGAGTGGGGGTGGGGGTGGGGGCCTCGGCGGGCGCCGGAACGGAGCCGAGGGCTGCCTCCAGGAGTGCGCCGAGCGCGGCGACGGTACGGGCGCCGCTGAGCGCTTCGAGGTCCGCCCCGGCGGCGTTCAGGGCGAGGCGGTCGCCGAGTTCGCCGACGATCTCGGTGCGCTTGATGGAGTCGATGCTGAGATCGGCCTCCAGATCGAGATCCGGCTCCAGCATGTCCACCGGGTAGCCGGTGAGCCCCGCGACCACTTCGAGAACGGTGTCCAGGACCGGCACGTCACGGTCCCGGGCGCCTGCCGCGGCGGAGGCGGGCGCGGCGGACGGGACGGCGGCGGGGGTGCCGAGCCGGGCGGCGAGGAGCGAGGCCATGCCTTCGGCGGTACGGACACCGCTCAGCTCCTCAAGCTGCTCGCCTCCCTCGGCGGCGACGCCCAGCCGGGCGGCCAGTTCACCGGCGATCTCGGCCCGCTTGATGGAGTCGATGCTGAGATCGGCCTCCAGATCGAGATCCGGCTCCAGCATGTCCACCGGGTAGCCGGTGAGCCCCGCGACCACTTCGAGAACGGTGTCCAGGACCGAGGCACCCGGCGCGGCGGCGGGGGCGGGAGCGGTGACGGGCGCGGGGACGGGCCCCGGGGCGGCGGCCGTCGACGTGGTGACGGCCGGGACGATGTGTGCCGCGGGTATCGCCTGCGTGGTCGACCGCGTCGTCCCGGGCGGAAGTTCGGGTGCTCCCAGGTAGGAGAGCAGGACGTCGCGCTGGGCGGAGACCATCTCCCGGCTGCTGCGGAGGAACTCCGCGATCAGCGCTTCGGGACCGGCGGCCGGCGCGGGGAGGTGACGCGGGTCGGACACGGTGAACTCCGTCACGGGTCGGGCGGGGAGCAGGGCGTGCGGCGGAAAGGCGCCGTCGGCGCGGCGCAGCAGGTGGCCGTCGACGGTGAAACCGGCCCGCCGGACGGCTTTGGCGGTAGCGGGGTCGACGGTGTCGCGGCCGGTGAACAGCGGCCGGGTGCGCAGCTCCGTCCCGCTGACGGCGAGTTGGGCGAGCGCGGTCAGGAAGGCGGGCAGTCCGCCGTCGCGGCCGCCCTCCAGCGGCACGGTGCGGTGCGGGCGGTCCCCGAGCACGTCCGCCACCAGGCGGCTGAGCACCCGGCCGGGCCCGGCCTCGGCGAAGACCCGGGCGCCCGCCTCGTACATCGCCTCGATCTGTTCCGCGAAGCGGACCGGGGAGCCGAGCTGGGCGGTCAGTTCGGCGCGGATGCCCTCGGCGTCGTCGGGGTAGCGGGCCGCGGTGCGGTTGGCCCAGACCGGGAAGGCCGGGGCCGGCAGGTCCAGTCCGGCGAGGTGGGTGCCGAAGTCCTCACCCGCGCCGTCGAGCAGCGGGCTGTGGAAGGCGCAGGCCACGCTCAGCGGCTTGGCGCTGTATCCGGCGTCCTTCAGTTGGGCGACGGCGGCGGCGATCGCCTCGCTCGGGCCCGAGATGACCGTCTGGGTGGGCGAGTTGTGGTTGGCGGCCACCACGTCGCCTTCCAGGTCCGCGAGGCGCAGCACCTCCTCGACCTGGCCGGCGGAGGCACCGACCGCGGCCATGGTCCCCGCGTCGCCCTCCGGGACCCGGCCGAGGATGGCCTCGGCGCGGGCGGCGCTGGCGGCGAGCAGTTCGTCGGGGGTGAACACTCCGGCGGCGGCGAGCGCGGCGAGTTCGCCGTAGCTGTGGCCGCCGGCCATCGCGGGGCGCACCCCGAGCGAGCTGAGCAGTTCGGTGGCGGCGAGCGCGGTGATGCCGAGGGCGGGCTGGGCCACGGCCGTGTCGGTGATCCGGGCCCGGGTGCGGGCCGCGGCCTCGGCGTCGAGTGCGGCCGGCGGGAAGAGCGCGTCGGCCCAGCGGGCGCCGAGGTGCAGGTGGCGGTGGAGTCCGGGGAAGGCCGCGAAGAGCGGCGCGAGCATCCCGGGGCGCTGGCTGCCCTGGCCCGGGAAGAGCAGCGCGAGCCGGCCCTCCGCGACCTCCCGCGGCACGGCGCGGGCGAGGTGGATGCCGTCGGCGGGGGCGTGTTCGCCCTCGGCGGCCCGGCGCAGCAGCTCTGGCAGTTCGGCCGACGAGCGGGCGACCACCGCGATCAGTACGGGTTCGCCGCGCACGGCGGCCTGGTCGCTGCGGTGGGCGGCGTGGCGCGCGAGGTCGCGCAGGCGGCTGTGGCCGCCGTCCTGGTCGATCAGGGCGAGCAGGGCGCGGACCGCCTTGACGGCGGCCTGCTCCTCGCGGCCGCGGAAGGTGAACAGCTCGGCCGGCCAGGCGTCCAGGGCGTGTGCGGCGGGCGCTTGGTCGTGGGCGCGCAGGACGACGTGGAAGTTGGTGCCGCCGAAGCCGAAGGCGCTGACGCCCGCGATCCGGTCGGCCGGTTCGACGGCCCAGGGGGCGGTGGAGGTGTGGAAGGCGAAGGGGCTGGTGTTCGCCTCCCAAGCCGGGTTGGGGTTGCCGAGGTGCAGGGTGGGCGGCTTGACGCCGTGGTAGAGCGCGAGGGTGGCCTTGATCAGTCCGGCCAGTCCGGCGGCGCACTTGGTGTGCCCGATCTGCGACTTGACCGAGCCGATGGCGCAGGAGCCGGGTTCGGCCCCGTGTTCCCGGAACACCTCGGTGAGGGTGGCGAGTTCGGTGCGGTCGCCGACGACGGTGCCGGTGCCGTGCGCCTCGATCAGGCCGACCTCGGCCGGGGAGATCCGGGCGTTGGTGTAGGCGCGGGTCAGGGCGGCGCGCTGGCCTTCGGGGCGGGGCGCGGTCAGGCCGAGGCCACGGCCGTCGCTGGCGCTGCCGACGCCGTCGATCACCGCGTAGATCCGGTCGCCGTCGCGTTCGGCGTCGGCAAGGCGCTTGAGGGCCACGCAGGCGACGCCCTCGCCGAGGGCGATGCCGTCCGCGCTCGCGTCGAAGGTGGCCGAGCGGCCGGAGGGCGACAGCGCGTGCACCGAGGAGAAGAGCAGGTAGTCGTTGATGCCGTTGTGCAGGTCGGCGCCGCCGCACAGGACCAGGTCGCTGGTGCCGGTGACGAGTTCCTTGCAGGCGGCGTCCACGGCGGTGAGCGAGGAGGCGCAGGCCGCGTCGACGGTGTAGTTGGCGCCGCCGAGGTCGAGCCGGTTGGCGATGCGCCCCGCGATGACGTTGGCGAGCATGCCGGGGAACGAGTCCTCGGTCAGCTTCGGCAGTTGCTCCTCCAGACCGGGCGGCAGCGTGCCGACGTAGGCGGGCAGCACGGTGCGCAGGGTGGAGGCGTTGGCCAGGTCGCTGCCCGCCTCGGCGCCGAAGATCACCGAGGTGCGGCGGTGGTCGGCTTCCGGCCCCTGGTAGCCGGCGTCGGCGAGTGCGCGCCGGGCGGCCTCCAGGGCGAGCAACTGCACGGGTTCGATGCTGGGCAGCGAGGCGGGCGGGATGCCGTAGCTCAGCGGGTCGAACGGGATCCGGGGCAGGAAGCCGCCCCAGCGGGAGGGGGTGCGTTCGCCGTCACCGTCCGGTGCGTAGTACAGCTCGGGGTCCCAGCGTTCGGCGGGCACCTCGGTGATGCTGTCGGTGCCGGACACCACGTTGGCCCAGAACTCGCCCAGGTCCCGGGCGCCGGGGAACATCGCGGCCATGCCGATCACGGCCACGCGCAGCGGCGCGGGTGCCTCCTCGGCGGACGGGGCGGGGACGGCGGCGGCGCGCTCGGCGAGCCAGGCGGCGGCGCCCTCGGTCACCTCCCGGTGCAGAGCCGCGATGGTGGTGACCTCGGCGCGCAGCACGCTGACCTCGCCGGCCATGAACATGCCCTCGGTGCCCTGGCGTTCCTCGTCCACCGCGCGCAGTTCGTCCCCGACCCGCTCGACGCCCTTGGAGGCGATGCGCAGCCGGCCGACGTTGAACCGCTCCAAGCGCTCCCAGACCTCGCGGTCCGGCACGCCCTGGGCGGTGAGTTCGTCCCGCAGCGCGGCGAAGTCGCGGGTGACCTCGCTGGCCGCGCACCGGGTGGCGTGGCCAGGCGCGGTCTCCAGCAGGTCGGTGCGGTCGGCGGCGAGGACCCGCCGCTGGAAGAGCGGCCGGATGGCGCCCGCGCCGACCGCCTCGGCGGTGACCAGGTAGGCGGTGCCCATCAGCACGCCGAAGGCGGCGCCCGCCTCGGTCAGCGGGGCGGCGACGGTCGCGGCCATGGCGGCCGACCGGGCGTCGTGGATACCGCCCGCGAGGAGCACGGTCAGCTCCGTGGCCGCCGCGGGGCCCTGCTCGGCGAGGAACTCGCGCAGCACCTCGGTCTGCGCCTCCCACAGCGGGAAGCTGTTGCGGGGCCCGATGTGACCGCCGCACTCGGCGCCCTCGAAGATGAACTTGCGGGCACCCGCCGCGAGGAACTGCCGCAGCAGCCCCGGCGAGGGCACGTGCAGGAAGGCCGATATGCCCTCCGCCTCCAGCGCGGCGGCCTGTGCGGGACGGCCGCCCGCGATGACGGCGTGCGTGGGTTTCAGCTCCCGGACGACGGCGAGCTGGGCCTCCTTGACCTGCTCGTCGGCGAAGCCCAGGATGCCCACGCCCCAGGAGGCGCCCTCGGGCAGCGAGTCCCGGGTGCGCTCCAGCATGGCCCGGGTGCGCGCGGCGTCGGCGAGGGCGAGGGCGAGGAAGGGCAGGGCGCCGTCGGCTGCCACGGCGGCGGCGAACGCGGGCTCGTCGCTGACCCGGGTCATCGGGCCCTGGGCGACGGGCAGGCGGGTGCCGAGCGCGCGGGCCCCGGCGGAGTCCTCGGCCAGCGCGGTGGCGGCCCGCTCGCCGACGGTGGCCCGGCCGATCGCGTCGCGGACCCTTCGGACCGCCTCGGCGACGGTGGCGGAGCGGGCGGCGAAGGAGGCGGCGAGGTAGCCGTCCTGACCGACCGGCAGGAGGCGCCGCAGGGGGTCGGTGGCGGCGAAGGCGCGTTCGGCGGCGGCGCTGTCGGTGGGCTGCTCGGGGGCCTGCGGCCCGCGGCGGCGCAGGAACCGCACCCCGTCGACGAGGACGCTCTCGGAACCGTCCAGCGAGCCGAGTGCCTCGGCGGTCTCGGCATCCGGTTCGGCCTCGTCGAGCAGCGCGAGTTGGACGTCGAGCACCACGCCCGCCGCTCCACCGGCGACCGCGGCGGCGGCCGTGCGCGGGCCGATGCCGCCCCACGCCCAGACCGGCACGGCGATCCCCGGGTCGGCGAGAACCCCTTGCAGCAGGACGAACGTGCTCAGCTCACCGGCCCTGCCGCCGCACTCGCTGCCGCGCAGCAGCAGCCCGGCGGCGCCGGCGTGAACGGCGTCGGCGGCTCCGGCGAGGCTGGTGACCTCGACGAGCACACGGCGCCCGGGGAAGTCGGCGGCGGTCCGTGCGGGGTCGGCGAGCAGCACGGTCGTGGCGCCCTCGGGAAGGTCCGCGACGCCGAGCGGGCAGCCAGGACGGACCCGGACCCCGAAGGGACGGCCGCCGGACCAGCGGGCGGTGCGCCGCAGGGCCTCGATGGCATCGCGGCGACGCTCGGGCAGTTCGAGCACGCCGAGGGCGCCTGCCCGGCCGGCCGCGGCGGTGAGGCGGGGCGAGGGGCGATGCAGCGGGTTGACCGCGAGGACGGCGTCTACCGATGCATCTGACGGCGCAGGGGTGGCGAGCGTCCGCATGAGAGTCCTCTGTGGGGGGAGAGTGATGATCGGTAGTCAACTGGTGGTCATGACAGGCGGTCAACCTGTCGCTGAGAGTGACCACTCACTCCCCTTCATGCAGACCATCCCCTTTTGAATACCGAAAACTACGCACGCGGGATACCGCCCCAAGGCATTCACTGAAACACCGCACGACGCGGGAGTGCCGGCCACGTGAATGCGTCATGTGACAGAAACACAGGCGTCGCAATAAACTCACCGAAATGTGCGGCAGATCACGCGATTTTCCGGCCCAACACCCCACCGCCACCGGGGTCACACACTCTCCGTAGCGAACGCACAGCGAGCCCCCGCCCACCGCCTCAGTCGGCCAATTCCGCGAGCAGTTGCAGTGCCTTATGTGACGGGCTGTCCGGCTCTGCGGAATAGACCACCAGTTGCTGGCCCGGTGCGGAGGGCACGAGAAGCCGTTCGAGATCGAGCGTGAGGGTACCGACCCGCGGGTGAGCGATCGTAGCCCTGCCATTGGTGCGGCCCCGGACATCGTGCCTGGCCCAAAGATGCCGGAAGCTCTCGCTGCGCATGGACAGTTCGCCTACCAGCGCCGCCAGGTCCGGATCGCCGACCTCCGCGCCGGCCAGCCCGCGCAGGCAGGCCACGAAGTCCTGACGCGGATCCGGTTCGACCGGGAAGGTGTCCGGGTCCAAAAACACGGTCCGGAGGAGGTTGGTCCCCGGTGTGTGTGCGGGCGAGAGGGCCTGGGCCAGCGGATTCGCCGCCAGCACCAGGAACGTCTGGGTCTGTACGAACGCGGGGGTCGCCGGCCAGGAGTCGATCAGCCGGGCCAAGGTGGGAGAAACCCGATGACGGTGAGCACGTCCGCGCGAACCCGGGACGGAATGGGCGAGCGCGAACAAGTGCGTGGTCGCGGACTCGTCGAGCCGTAAAGTCTGAGCGAGCGCCCGGAGGATCTCCGCGGACGGCCGCCGGTCACGTCCCTGTTCCAGGCCAAGGTAGTAGTCCACACTGATACCGGAGAGCGTCGCGACTTCCTCGCGGCGCAGGCCGGGCACGCGCCGACGTGTGGTCTCCGGGAGACCGACATCCGCAGGGCGCAGTACCTCGCGACGAGCCCGCAGATAATCGCCCAGCAGATTCGCGGTGCGGTCGTTCATGAGGGCAAGAGTAAGCCGGAACGAGCCCCGGACCCTGGTGCCGGCAGCACCAGGGTCACGGCTCACTTCCTCAGCCGCAACGCGGGATCTAGCGTCCGGTCCATGGCAGCAGAAACACTTGACGGCCTGACCGCCGTCGTCACCGGCGCCAGTTCCGGCGTCGGCGCGGCCGCGGCACGGCAGTTGGCCGCGATGGGCGCGTCAGTCGTCGTCGTGGGCCGCGCGGTGAGCAGAACCCGCGCCGTCGCCGACGAAGTCGGCGGCACCGCCCTTCCCGCGGACTTCGCGCGCTTCAGCGAAGTGCGCGAACTCGCTCAGCACCTGATCTCCCGCATTCCGCGGATCGACATCCTGGTCAACAACGCCGGTATCGTTTCGCCTAAGCGGCAAACGACGCCAGACGGCCATGAATTGACGATGCAGGTCAATTTCCTAGCTCCTTTCCTGCTGACATCGCTTCTCCGGGAGAAGCTCCTGCGGTCCTCCTCCGCCCTTGTCATCAACACCGGCTCCAATCTCTACCGGTTCGGCAAGCTCGACCCGGACGATCTGGACCAGAATCGGCGCCGTTACGCACAGATGCGCTCGTACAACGCCTCGAAGCTGGCAAGTGTCGTACATGCCGCCGAGATCAACCGCCGGGCACCGGACACCATGACCGCTGTCGCGTTCCACCCCGGCACCGTCCGCTCCGGCCTCGACCGCGACTCCGCACTGATCACGGCAGCAAAGGCGAGCCTGATCGGCCGGCGCCTGACGCGGTCACCGGAGGAGGGCGCCGAGCCCATCATCAAGATCGCCACCACCGACCGCGGCAAACTGAGAAACGTCTTCTACAACCGGCTCGAGCCGGAGCCACTGCGTGCCCCCGCCGCGGACCCGGATCTCGCCGCCCGGCTGTGGCAGCGGGCCCACGAGCTCACCCTCGCATCGGCATAGCTGACCGCGGTGCCGTGGCAACACAGTGACAGGCGGGCCACCCGGCCGACCCGAAGGAGGCCGAGGATCAGGCTCCGGCGATGGTCCGGCCCGGCATCGGCTCCGCGAGCGCGGCCCGCCGGGCCGGCGCGCCGAAGCGGTCGGCGAAGTACTGCGTCTCGTGCACCACGTGCCGGCCGGCGAATTCCATGATGCTCACCGAGTACGAAGGCACCCCGTCGTAGGTGATGAGGCATTCGCTCACCCACAGATTGGCATGGCCGGTGATCCGCTGGACGGTGAAGTGCCGGTCGGCAGGGTGCCCGCCGCGCTGCGCCGAGATTGTCGCTCGGCCCCGGAACCGCTCACCCGACTGCGGGTAGTCCAGGATCGCGTCCGTGGCGTAGATGGCGTGCTCGGCTTCGGTGTTCCCGCGTTCCGAGGCCCGCCAATGCTCCTCGATCGCGGCCCTGGTCCGGGAGTCAGTATCCATGGCACCGCCCTTCCGCAGCGGTGACAGCCTAGGCACTCCGGGCCACAGCCGCCCCGAGGCCAGGCGGACCTGGGCTGCCAAGTCCTCCCTTTGGCCGGAGCCGACCGGGTGTCCGAGCCGGATGAGTTCGCCCTGGATCCGTCGGCAGCCCCTCCCAGCTCCCGCAGGACCCGCTGAAGCCCAGGCCGTCACGTTTCGGTAACCTGGCCGAAACCCTTGACGTTCCTCATGGCTGGTTCCTAATCTCGCTGCAGCGTAATCGGCAGTTCCAGCAGTTCACGCGCTGCGGCGCTCTCCGCAGTTTTTTGGCAGGCACAGACATAGACCACCTGTCGGTGGCTTCGTCGTGCCTGTTTCTGTGCTCCCCGTGCCGCCGGTAGGTCTTCCTCGAAGGCGGATTCATGGCACAACGTCCGAGCGTCAAAGGCGTCGCCGATGTCGTTGCGCTCATCGATGGGCTGGGAAAGATCACCGGTCGGGCGCGGATCATCTGGTTCCTCGTGTTCGGCGGGCTGTTCCTCGACGCCTACTCGAACGCGGCGCTGAGCGCCGGTCTGGGGCCCATGACGACCCAGATGGAGCTCACCAGCACCCAAGTCTCGATCCTCACGGCCACCGCTCCAGCGCTGGCCATCATCTTCAACCCCCTCGGTGGCTGGCTCGCCACCCGCATCGGCCGCGTCCCCCCGCTGCTCATCGCCAAGGTGTTCGCCATCGCGGGCGCCCTGCTCGCCGCCTTCGCCGGTGACTTCACCGTCGTCTGGCTCGGCCGGGTCCTGGTGGGTGTCGCGTACGGCATCGACTTCGCGGTCGCCATGGCGCTGCTCGCCGAGTACACGCCCACGAAGCTGGGCGGCCGGCTCAACCTGTGGCAAGCCGTCTGGTACGTCGCCACCACCAGCAACCTCGCCCTGGCCCTGCTCTTCTTCAACCTGGATGTCGGCTCGGACATCTGGCGCTGGTCGGTCGGCTCGGCCGCGGTCTTCGCCATCGCGCTGCTGCTGAGCCAGGCGCTGATGCTCAAGGAGAGCCCCACCTGGCTGGCCGGCAAGGGCCGGCTGGACGAGTCCGTCACCAACCTGGACCGGATCTACGGGATCAAGGCAGTCGTCGATACGTCCGACCCGATGACCCGCACCGCGGCTGAGGCACCGGTCGTCGGGTTCCGCCAGACCGGGCTGCTGTTCAAGGGCGAGTATCTGCCGCGCACGATCCTCTCGTCGGTGATCTCGCTCGGGCAGTCGATGCAGTACTTCGCGGTCGGCTGGTACCTCCCGCTGATCAGCCTGACGATCTTCGGCGAGAGCTTCGAGAAGGCCACCGTCGGCTCGATGGTTTTCAACGCCTTCGGTATCGCGGGCGGGCTGCTGTCCGCGTTCTTCGGCCGCCGCCTCGGGCTGCGGCTCAGCTCCGCTGCCGGCTTCGCCGGGGTCTTCGTGGCCCTGGTGGCGATGGGACTAACCTTCGAGAAGGTGCCCATGGCCGTGGCGTTCCTGCTGCCGGTGCTGTTCATCCTCTGCCACTCCGCGGGCCCCGGTGCCAACGGCAAGTCCATCGCGGCGCTCTCGTACAGCAGCGATGTCCGCGCCCTGGGCACCGGTGTCACCGGGATGGTCGGCAGCTTCGGCAGTGTCGCCGGCCTGTATGTCTTCCCACAGATCAAGGACTCGCTCGGACTCGCCGACACCTTCTTGACGCTGTCCGTCGTGCCGCTGCTCGGCCTGATCACCTGCCTGGTGATCAAGTGGGACCCGATGAAGGCCGCCTCGCCCGACGAGGTCGCCGGGCAGGACCGCGACGCCACTGCGGCGCTCTCCGTGACGGCGCGCTGACCCACCGCCGGACCTGACCCACCGCGCGGTGGTCCCCTCCCCTCCGTGCGCGTCGCTTCCCTGTCCCTCCCCTCCGCATCCGTCCCCTCCGTATCCCTCCGCACGGCTCGCTCGCGGTGCTCGAATGAAAGAGCTGCCATGACCCAGACGTTCCCCGGCGCCGCCCCACGGCGTGGTGTGCTGTCCATCGACGAGGGCACCACTGGCACCAGGGCCGGAGTCGTCCTCGACTCGGGCGCCACCCACGAGGTGTTCTACCGGCCGATCAAGGTCAGCCATCCGAACGACCTCTCGGTCGAGCAGGACCCGATGGAGATCTGGACCGCCACCCTCGAGGTGGCGCGGCGGGCCGTCGGCGGGGCGCGCGAGGACGGCATCGAGATCACCGCCGTCGCGCTCTCCACCCAGCGGGCCACCGCGATGCTGTGGGACCGCGTCACCGGGCAGCCGCTACTGCCCGCGGTGGTGTGGCAGGACCGCCGGTACGCCCATGAGCTCACCGCCTACGAGGCGGAGTGGGACGCCGTCCTGCTCGCCCGGCAGGGCCGGCCGGTCGGCGCCCGCGCCCCGTTCCTCTGGGCCGCCCGGCAGATCGCCGAGCACCCCGAGGTGGCCGCCGCGCACCGCCAGGGCCGGCTGCTCTTCGGCACCGTCGACACCTGGCTGATCTGGCGCCTCACCGGCGGCGCCGTCCACGCCACCACGCCGACCAACGCCGCATCCACCGGTGGCTACCTGCTGGAGCGGCACGCCTGGGACGAGGCATGGATCAGCCACCTCGGTTTCCCCCTCGACCTGCTGCCGGAGCTCCGCTCCGACGACACCGGATTCGGTACCACCGACCCGGCCGCCCTCGGGATCGCCGTCCCGCTGGCCGCCTCCATGGGCGACCAGCACGCCGCACTCGTCGCGCTCGGCGGTCTCGCCGTCGGGCAGGGCATGTGCATGTACGGGACCGGCGCCTTCGTCGACGCGGCGACCGGCACCACGCCCGCCCTGCCCCGGCCGGACATCTCCGGGGTGCTCGCCCAGCCCGGCCGGCGGCAGGGCGACATCAGCCACTACAGCCTGGAGGCATACACCTCCACCGTGGGTTCGGCGCTGCGCTGGCTCTGTGACGATCTGGGCCTGTTCGCGTCGCCGAAGGAGCTCGGTGAGGAAGCGGGCCGGGTCCCCACCCGGCCGGGCCGCACCCCGCGTTTCGTCCCGGCGCTCGCCGGGGTCCGTACGCCGGTCTGGCAACCGGAGGCCACCGCTTCCCTCACCGGGCTCACTCTCGCCACCACCCGCGCCGATCTCGCCCGCGCCGTGCTCGACGGGATCGCGCACTCGGTGTGCGACCTGATCGACGGGGTCGCCGACACCATGGGCACCCCGTTCACCCGGCTCCGGGCCGGCGGCGGCGTCTCCGGCAGCGACCCGCTGTTGCAGATCCAGGCCGACCTGACCGGCCTGCCACTGGAGCGGGTCGCCGACTCCGCCACCGCGAGCCTGCGCGGCACCGCCTATCTGGCGGGCGTCGCCCAGGGCCTGTGGCCCTCGCTCGAAGAGGTCGTCGAGGCGCAGCCACACGGCCGGATCTTCGAGCCCGCGATCACGGCGGCCGACCGCACCGAGCAGCGGGCCGCCTGGCGCGACGTGCTGATCGCCCACCTCGACGACCCCGCGCCGCTCCCCCTGCGGGAGGGCCCGCTCGAACCGCACACCCCCCGCTGACGGCCCACCGACCGTCGCACCGGTGGCCCGCCGACCACGCGGCCGCCGTACCGAAACACCAGGAGTTGATGTTGTGATCACCATGCCCGCCCGGAAACCGCGGCGCGCCGCCGCGGCGACCCGTCGGACGCCGCTGCTGCTCGACCGGGCCGCCATCAAGCGCCAACTGGCCGACGACACCTACGACGTGCTCATCATCGGCGGCGGCATCACCGGGGCGTACGCCGTGCTCGACGCCGCCTCGCGCGGGCTGCGCGCAGCCCTGATCGAGAAGGACGACTTCGCCTCCGGCACGTCGTCGAAGTCCTCGAAGATGGTGCACGGCGGTCTGCGCTATATCGAGCAGGGCAACGTCAATCTGGTCCGCCACTCGCTTCTGGAGCGCCACCGCTTCCGGAAGAACGCCCCGCACCTGGTGCACCGGCTGCCGTTCCTCTTCCCGATCCTGGAGAAGGACGGCATCTTCGACGCCCGCCTCGCCAAGGGCTTCGAGGGTCTGCTGTGGACGTACGACCTGGTCGGCGGCTGGCGGATCGGCAAGCTCCACCAGCGGCTCACCGTCCCGGAGGTCCTCGCGCAGGCGCCGACCCTGCGCGCGGAGAATCTCAGGGGCGGGCTGATGTACTTCGATGCCCGTGCCGATGACGCCCGGCTCGTCCTGACCATCGTCCGCACCGCCGCCGCGCTCGGTGCGACGATCCTCAACGGTGCCAAGGCCGAGGGTCTGCTGATGGAGACGGACCAGGTGGCCGGTGCCCGGGTCACGGCGGACGGCGACACCTTCGACATCCGCTCGCGGGCCGTTGTCAACGCCACCGGGGTGTGGACCGACGAGCTCGACGCGAAGGCGGACGACGGTCACCGGCCGCAGGTCCGCCCGGCCAAGGGTGTTCACATCGTGGTGCCCTGGGACAAGGTGCGGATCAACTGCACGGTGACCGTGCCGATCCCCGGCCGGGCCCGCCGCGCGACCTGCACCCGCTGGGGCAACAGCGTCGTGCTGGGCACCACGGACGAGGACTACCAGGGCTCCCGGGATGATGTGCACTGCACCCGTGAGGAGATGGACTTCCTGCTGGAGGGGGCCAACACCGCCTTCGAGGGGAAGCTCACCCCGGATGATGTGATCGGCTCCATCGGCGGTCTGCGTCCGCTGGTGGGCGGCGGCGAGGGCGCGACGCTCGACATGCGCCGCGACCACCACATCACCGTCGGCCGCACCGGCATGGTGACGGTGACCGGCGGCAAGCTCACCACCAGCCGGCACATGGGCGAGCTCGTCATCAACAAGGTGATGACGGTCCTCGGCCGCAGGGGGAAGAGCCGCACCACCGACCTCCCGCTGCTCGGCGGCGCCGGTTACGACGCCGAAGCCGTCGCGGCGTCCGGTGGCGTGGCCGCGCACCTGGGCGAGCGCTTCGGCACCGAGGCCCGCTTCGTCGGCGATCTGATCCAGGACGATCCGGCGCTGGCCGAGCCGATCGTGGCGGGACTCCCGTACACCAAGGCCGAGGTCGTGTACGCGGCCCGCGCCGAACTGGCCCGCTCGGTCGACGACGTGCTCTCCCGCCGGACGCGCGCCCGGCTGTTCGCCCGGGACGCCTCCGTGGACGCCGCCGAGGCCGTCGGCGCGCTCCTCGGCCAGGAACTGAACCTCACGGAGGCCGAGGTCGAGCGCTCGGTCGCCGAGTACCTCGCAGCCGTCCACCACGAAAAGTCCGTACTCCTCGAAGGGGCAGCAGCATGATCAGCCGCCAGACCATCACCCACCCGTTCAACCGGGGCGACTACACGATCGGCGCCCCCAGCTCCGCCAGGTGGGCGCGGAACACCCCGATCGGGGAGGGCGAGGCCGCGCTCCAGGTGAACCCGGTCGAGGTCCCCGAGAGCGTGGTCGAGGCACTGCGCGCAGCGGCGCACGCCGTCCACACCTCCCGCGACGAGGTCGTCTCCCGGACCCGTGACTGGTGGGCCGGTTCGATGATCGGCGAGACGGAGGGCCGTCCCGCCACCCCGAACGCCGTGATCGTCGAGGCCGCCGACGCGGAACAGGTCGCGGCCGTGCTGCGGATCTGCCACGAGGCCGGCATCCCGGTCACCCCCTCCGCGGGCCGCTCCAACGTCACCGGCGCGGCGCTCCCCGTCTTCGGCGGCGTCGTCCTGGACGTCTGCGGGATGAACCGGATCACCGGCTTCGACGCCGAGTCGAACATCGTGGATGTCCAGGCGGGCATGTTCGGAGACCTCTTCGAGAAGCGACTCCAGGAGGAGTACGGCGTCACCACCGGCCATTGGCCGTCCGCCTTCGCCGTCTCCACGGTCGGCGGCTGGATCGCCTGCCGCGGCGCCGGTCAGCTCTCCACCCGTTACGGCAAGATCGAGGACATGGTCGTCGGCGTCGACGTCGTGCACGCGGACGGTACGCGCGCCACGTACGGCGACTACGCCCGCGCCGCGGTCGGCCCGGACCTGCGCCAGCTGTTCGTCGGCTCGGAGGGCACCCTCGGTGTCATCGTCTCGGCGCGCCTGCGGGTCCATCCGCTGCCGGAGTACGCCACCGCCGTCGCGTTCGGCTTCACGACCTTCGCGGAGGGCCTGGACGCCTGCCGCAAGATCATGCAGCGCGGTGCCACCCCGGCCGTGCTGCGTCTGTACGACACCCTGGAGTCCGGCACCCACTTCGGCCACCCGGAGACCAACCTCCTGCTCATCGCCGACGAGGGGGACCCGGCCATCGTCGACGCCTCGATCAAGGTGGCGACCGAGGTCTGCGCGGCGTACGGCCCCGAGCTGGACAGCAAGGCGGTCTTCGAGCGCTGGCTGGACGAGCGGATGCTGGTCGGCAAGTCCGCCGACGGCTTCAAGCCGGGTCCGGGCTTCGTCGCCGACACCCTGGAGATGGCCGCGTCCTGGACCGGCCTCCCGGTGATCTACGACGAGGTGGTCGCCGCGATCCAGTCGGTGCCCGGCACCCTGGCCGCCTCGGCCCACCAGTCCCACGCGTACACCGACGGCGCCTGCGTCTACTTCTCGCTGCGCGGCGATGTGGCGCCCGAGTCCCGCCGCGACTGGTACCGCTCGGTGTGGGACGCGGCCAACGCCGTACTGATCAAGCACGCGGCGGCGCTCAGCCACCACCACGGCTGCGGTCTGCTGCGCGGCCCCTACCTGGAGGAATCCCTCGGGGCGGGCTTCGCGACGTTCGTCGCGGTGAAGCAGGCCCTCGACCCGGCGGGCATTCTCAACCCTGGCAAGCTGGGCCTTCCCAGTCGATTCGGCGCAAGCCCGCTGAACTGACCTGATCAGCCACGTCACCCTCCTTCCCCAGACAGGTCTTCACCATGGCCCCTTCCCCGTCCCGTTCCGGTGCCCCACTCGCGCCCCGGCTCGCCTCGGCCTTCACCGAGGTGCCGGTCGTCGCGTCGGTGATCGGCACCGAGCCGCTGCGGCAGTTCCTGACCGCACCGGCCAAGGTGTGCATCCTCGCGTCGTTCACCGTGGGACAGCTGCCCAAGGTGGTGCCGGCACTGGCCCGGGCGGGGAAGACCGTGTTCGTGAACGTGGACAGCAGCCCCGGTCTCGCTCAGGACCGGGGCGCGCTGGACTACATCAAGAGCCTGGGCACGCACGGCGTGGTCAGCACCCGGCTCTCCCTCATCGAGAAGGGCCGTCCGCTGGGCCTGCTGACGATGATGAAGGTGTTCGTCACCGACCGGTCCAACCTGTCCCGCTCCATGGACGCGATCTCGCGCGGGGCGCCGGACCTGGTCGAGATCATGCCCGCCCCGATCATCGGCCGGATGACCGCGCGGGCACAGCGCGCGATGTCCCCCTCGGTCGCCGCGGGCTTCGTGGAAACCCCCGCGGACGTGGCGCTCGCGCTGGCCCTCGGGTCCGTTGCCGCCGCCACGTCCGACTCCCGCCTCTGGCACCTGCGCCGCGACCAGCTACCGCCAGTTCCGCCCTCCGCGCTGAAGCGGCCTGCCGCCCCCTCCCAGGAGTAAGCCCCCATGTCATACGTCGTCGTCGCCCGCTACCGCACCAAGGAGGGCGAGGAGAACACCGTCCTCCCCCTCCTCGACACGGTGGCCGCCGCGTCCCGCCAGGAGCCGGGCAACCTCGCCTACCGCGTCCACCAGGGCACCGAGGACCCACGGGCGATCGTGCTGTACGAGGAGTACGTCTCCGAAGCCGCCTTCACCGCGCACTGCGCCACCCCGCACTTCCAGGAGATCGTGCTCGGCAGGGTCGTCCCGCTGCTGGACAGCCGTGACGTGCTGCGCTGCGCCCCGCGTCCGCAGGTGCGGGCATGAAGACCCGTGCGGTGGTGCTGCGCGGCATATCGGCCGCCCGCCCCTACTCCGAGACCCGCCCGGTCGAGGTGGAGGAGCTGGAGCTGGGCGCCCCGCGCGAGGGCGAGGTGCTGGTCCGGATCGCGGCCGCCTCGCTCTGCCACTCGGATCTGTCGGTGGTCAACGGCGACCGGGTCCGCCCGCTGCCGATGGCGCTGGGGCACGAGGCGGTGGGCATCGTACGGGAGACCGGACCGGGCGTCGCCCGGGTCCGCCCCGGTGACCATGTGGCCCTGGTCTTCGTGCCCAGTTGTGGCTTCTGCGCCGACTGCGCGGCCGGCCGGCCCGCCCTGTGCGCACGGGCCGCCGCGGCGAACGGGTCGGGAGCACTGCTGCACGGCCCGTCCCTGCTGACCGACGCTTCCGGCAACCCGGTCCACCATCAGCTGGGCGTCTCCGCGTTCTCCGAACACGCGGTGCTGGCCCAGGAGTCGGTGGTGCCGATACCGCGGGACATCCCGTTCACGGTGGCGTCGATGTTCGGCTGCGCGGTCCTGACCGGCGCCGGAGCCGTCATCAATACGGCGTCCCTGCGCCCCGGCCAGTCGACGGTGGTCTACGGCCTGGGCGGCGTGGGCCTGGCCGCGGTGCTGGGTGCCCGCGCGGCGGGCGCGTACCCGGTCATCGCGGTCGACCCGGTACCGGAGAAGCGCGAGCTGGCCCTCCAGCTCGGCGCAACCCACACGTACGCCCCCGGCGAAGCCGTCGAGGCGGTTCATGACCTCACTTCCGGTGGTGCCGAGCTGGCGGTCGAGGCAGTGGGCAGCCCGAAAGTGATGGCCGACTGCCTGATGGCCGTGGCCCGGGGCGGCACGGCCGTCTCGGTGGGCCTGCCCGCCCCCGACCGGGTGCTGGAGGTTCCGGCGCTGACGTTCGCGGGCGAGGGCAAGTCCCTGCTGGGCTCGTACATGGGCGACGCGGTACCACGCCGCGACATCCCGAGGTTCCTGGACCTGTGGCGGGCGGGCCGGATGCCGGTGGAGCGGATGCACACCGGCACCCTGCCGCTGACCGGCATCAACACGGCGATGGAGGAGCTGGCCTCGGGCCGGGCGATCCGTCAGGTCATCGACACATCGGGAATGCTGGACGTCTGACCCCATCCGCCACGCCGGCAGAACGCCCGACGGCGCCCCTCCCAGTTGCGGGAGGGGCGCCGTCACCGGTTCGCGGTATGCCGGGGGACGGCGCGAGCCCTGAAGGCTCGTTCCCGATGGCCGTCGGTGGATCGAGGCTCAGGGTGCGCGAGGTGACCTGCGGGTTACATTGAGATCTTGATGCTCCGGCAGCAACTCGCCGTCGCACCGCGCATCCAGCCGCGGCCACTGCCGACCGCGGCGAGGGGTGAGGCGGGCCGTTCCGTGAGAAGGGTCAGACGGGAATGCGCTGGAGGTCGTGCGCCACGACGATCTCCCCGTCGAAGGTCCGCGCGGCCTGGGCGGCGTACTCCTCGTCGGAGAGCTGCCACGGGATCAGGTGCCACAGGACGAGGGTGCGCACTCCGGCCTCGGCGGCGACCCGGCCCGCGTCCTCGGCGCTGGTGTGGGCCCGCGCGAAGTGCTGTCGCAGGCGCTCGACCTTGGTGTTGGAGCCTGCCATGAACTCGGCGAGGTGGTCCGGGGAGTACGCCTCGTGGACGAGGACGCCGGCGCCCCGGGAGAGTTCGACCACCTCGTCGCAGCGGGCGGTGTCGCCGGAGACGACCACGGAGCGTCCGTGAGTGTCGACGCGGTAGGAGAACGAGGGCATCGGCGGATGTGTGGCGACGGCGGCGCTGATCCGTACGCCGTCGGCCTCGTGGACGGTGCCGGGCCCGGAGACCTCATGGGGCCGGAAGACACCGGCCAGGGCCGGCCGGCCGAGGCTCTCGCGGTGGCTGATGTCGGGCTCGTTGAGCTCGAGGTACTGCTTGATCATCGACTCCAGCGGGGCGGGCCCGTAGACGTCGACCGGTTCGCACCGGGCCGCGGTCCACGCCAGGTGGACCAGGGCGCCGAGGTCGGCGTTGTGGTCGACGTGGTGGTGGGTGACGAGGACCGACCGCAGATCGGTCAGCTCCAGGCCGGCCGAGACGATCTGCCGTCCCACACCATTGCCGCAGTCGATGACGTGGATGTCGCCGTCGACGACGACCGCGGTGGCCGGGGCAGCCTTGCCGGGATGCGGCTGTGGACCGCCGGCGCTGCCCAGAATGACAAGCTCCATGGTTGTCCCCATCTTCTCTCTCAAGGGCTGTTCCGTCCGCCCGTACCCCGATGGTCGCCCACCGGGGTACGGCGCCTGGCGGCCATCAGACCTTTTGCGGCTGCGGTTTCTGCTCGGCTGCGCTGACGCCCTCGCCGACGTCGTCCCTGGACAGCCCCTTGGTGGCGGCGAGGCTGATCAGGCCGACGACCAGGATGTACAGGGTGATGCTCATCGAGGTACCGGTGGCCTTCATCAGCGAGGCGGCGACGAGCGGGGTGATGCCGCCGCCGAGCAGCGAGCCGATCTGGTAGGCGGCGGAGGAACCGGTGTAGCGGATCTTCAGCGGGAACATGAGGGCCGTCATCACGCCCACCGAGGCGTGGGTCATCGACAGGACCACACCCATCGACATCATGAACACGAAGATCAGCGGCTTGTTCCCGGTGTCCACGACCGGCAGGAACGCCAGCGCCCACGCGACCCGGATGAACCCGCCGGTCAGGAATAGCCTGCGCAGTCCCCACCGGTCGCCGAGCCGTCCCCAGAACGGGGCCGAGACGAGCCACATCGCGGCACCGCCGGTCACGCTCAGCAGCAGGAAGACCGCGTCGATGTGCAGGGTCTGCTTGCCGTAGGACAGCACGTAGGTCATGAAGACGTATGCCACACAGGAGTTGCCGACGATGACGAAGCAGGCGCGCAGGACCGAGCGCCAGTGTTCCTGCAGGACTTCGGTGACCGGGAGCTTCTTCTGCTCGGCGGGCGCGGCGGGCTCGGCGAGTTCGCTGTAGGCGCGGCTCTCCTCAATACGCAGCCGCAGGTACATGCCGACAGCGACCAGAAGGAGGCTGAGCAGGAAGGGAATTCGCCAGCCCCAGGAGTTGAAGGCGTCCTCGCCCAGACCGCGGGTGAGCCCCAGCACTGCGAGGTTGGCGGCGATCAGACCTGCGGGCACACCCATCTGCGGGGCCGCACCGTAGAGGCCACGACGGTTCTCCGGTGCGTGCGCGAGGGTCATCACGACCGCTCCGCCCCATTCGCCACCGAGGCCGATTCCCTGGATCACCCGCATCAGCGTGAGCAGGATCGGCGCGGCCACGCCGATGCCGGCGTAGGTGGGTATCAGGCCGATGGCGGCCGTGCACAGACCCATGATCAGCAGAGAGGCGATCAGGGTGTTCTTGCGCCCATAGCGGTCACCGAAGTGGCCCATGACCAGACCGCCGAGCGGCCGGGAGACGAAGCCCGCGGCGAGGGTGCCGAAGGCGGCAATGGAGCCCACGGCCGGGTCCGCGGTCGGGAAGAACTGCTCGTTGAAGATCAGCGCCGCGGCGGTGGCGTAGAGAAAGAAGTCGTACCACTCGATGGTGGATCCGATGAAGGCGGCCCAGGCGACACGCCTCGCCTGTTGGGTACCGGAAGTTCTGCTGTCGGTCGGAGTCATGCGGGCTTCACCTCGGGGGACGGGCACCCGCCCGTGGGGCGGGTGCGGCGAGATGTGGGGGGCTGGCTTACTACGACTCGGACTTATCTGCTGCGATGGCGATCAGACCGTCGAGGCCCTCGTGGGTGGTGGCGGCCTTCAGGCGCCGGGCCCGGGCCAGGCCGTCGCCTCGGTCCCGCTCATGCCCGCGTCTCCGTCATGCCTTCGCGGGGCTGCCGATACGGAAGAACTTCAGGGCGTTCTGACCGAGGATCAGGTCACGGTCGGCAGTGGACAGGTCGCTGCCGCGGACGAGGGCGCCGTGCTCCTCCTCGCCGAGGGGGAAGGGGTAGTCGGTGCCGAGCATGACCCGCTCGGGGCTCATCACGTCGACCAGGAGTCTGAAGGCGCCGGGATCGAAGACGGCCGAGTCCAGGTGGAAGCGGTCGAGGTAGGCCGACGGCGGTCTGGGCGAGTCCTTGCGGACGATGTCACGCCGGTGCCAGGCGTTGTCGGCCCGGCCGAGCAGGTACGGGAAGCTGCCGCCGCCGTGGGCGAAGCAGAGCCGGAGGTTCCGCGGCAGTTCCTCGAAGGCGCCGGAGAGGATCAGTCCGAGGATGCTGAGCTGGGTCTCCGCTGCCATGCCCACGAGCCAGGGCAGCATGTACTCCGGCATCCGCTCCGGGGCGAGCATGTCCCAGGGGTGGACGAACACCGCGGCATTCTCGCGGGCGCAGTGCGCGAGGAATTCACGGAGCGCGCCGTCGTCGAGATTCCGGTCGCCGATGTGGTTGCCGATGTGAACGCCCGCGTGGCCCTTGGCCATCGCCCGGGTGATCTCCTCGCAGGCCGCCTCGGTGTCCTGCAGCGGCACCTGGCACAGTGGCACGAGCCGGTCGGGGGCGTGGGAACAGAGGCCGAGAATACGGTCGTTGACGAGTTCGCACCATTCGGCGGCCCGGGACACGTCGGCGCTGTAGCCGAACATCAGCGGCGTCGAGGACACCACCTGGATGTCGACGCCCTGGCGGTCCATCTGCCCGATCCGCGTTGCGGCGTCCCACAGCTCGGCGCCGACCGGGCGGTACTCGGTGGTCCCGCTCATCATCATCCCGGCCCCGCCCTCGTCCTCGCGCAGCCAGGGGCCGTTCTCGGCGTCCAGGATGCGGGACTCGGTGCGGGAGATGCGCGGGAAGACGTGCGCGTGGACATCGACGACCGTCACTGGTGCTCCGTTCAGTCTCAATACAAGGCGGGGGGCGGTGGTCACCGCTCTGGGGCGCGCGGCACTGGACGCAGGTGCTCGGGCCATTCCTTGCCGGGGTGCAGGGCCCCGCAGTGCCCGCAGGTACGGAGCTTCTCGTCGCCGTAGAACGCGGCGAACAGCGGCGGCAGGTCGTCGACGATGGAGGTCAGCGCGACCTCGGAGCGGTGTACCAGGTGGTGGCACTCGGTGCAGTACCACTCGGAGCCGTCCAGCGCGCCCTCGGGGCGGGCGTGCTCGACGACGAGGCCGATACTGCCCGGCTCGGGACGCTGCGGGGAGTGCCGCACGTGTCCGGGGAGCATGAAGACGTCGCCCTCACGGATCTGCACATCGACGGGGGGCTCGCCTTCCTCCTCCATCACCCGCAGCACCATGTTGCCCTTGAGCTGGTAGAAGAACTCCTCGCCCGGGTCGTCGTGGAAGTCGGTGCGCTGGTTGGGACCGCCGACGATGGTGACCATCAGGTCGGCGTCCTCCCAGATCTGGACGTTGCCTACGGGTGGCTTGAGCAGGTCCTGGTGATCGTCGATCCACTGCTGGAAGTTGAACGGCTTGAGGACGTTCTTGGAGACCATGTGTCAGCCTTCCGTGCGGGTGCGGGGCAGGTACGCAACGCAGGAGATCTCGATGAGGAGGTGGGGGTGGGGAAGCTGGTGGACGGCCACGGTGGTGCGAGTGGGGCCGTTCTCGTCGAAGAACTCGGCGTAGACCTCGTTGTAGCCGCCGAAGTCGTTCATATTGACGAGGTACGTGGTCACGTCGACCACGTCGGCGAGGTTCGCGCCGGCGGCTTCGAGGAGATCGCCGATGTTCTCGATGACCGCGCGGGTCTGGGCGGCGATGTCCAGTCGGGCGGTGCCGAGTTCGTCGACCTCGACGCCGACGAAGGTGTTGTCCGGGCGGCGTGAGCTCGTCCCGGAGACATGGACGAAGTCTCCGGCGCGGCGCACATGCGGGAAGCGTCCGCGGGGGCGGGCCTTGCCGGTCACGGTGATGGCGCCGGTGGACGCGGTGTTCTGCTCGCTCATCGGCCCTGCTCCCCCTCGGTGGTGATGTCGACAGATCCCAGTCGCCCCACGTTCACCCTCACGTACCGGCCTGCTTCCAAGGGCACGGCGGCGGTGGCGGCTCCGGCGAGCACCACCCAGCCCTTCTCCAGCACGAGGCCGGCGTCCGCGGCGAGCCGGGCGGCAGCGGTGATCGAGCGCAGCGGGTGGCCGAGGATGGCGGCGGAACTGCCGGTCTCGACGGCGCGTCCGTCGACCTCGAGGGTCATGCCGAGATTGGCGAGCCCGGTCACCAGGTCGAAGGAGCGCACATCGCGCCAGGGTCCGACGCCGAAGCCCGAGGAGGAGGAGTTGTCCGCGACGACGTCCGGCAGGGAGAAGCGGAACCCCTCGTAGCGGGAGTCGATGATCTCGTACGCGGGTGCCACGGCCGTCACGGCGGCGGCCGCCTCCTCGCCGGAGATGTCGCCGGTGACCGGCCTGCCGAGCAGGAAGGCGATCTCCGGCTCGATGCGCGGGTGGACGCACCGGTCCAGACCGGCGGTGGCACCGTCGGTGAAACGCATGGCGTCGGTGAGCCGGCCCCAGATCAGATCGTCCACACCCATCTGGCGCATCTTGGCCCTGCTGGTGAAACCGAGCTTGATGCCGGCCATTCGCTCGCCGCGGGCCAACCGCCGCTCGACCAGGGCCCGCTGCACGGCGTACCCGGCCTCGACGTCGAGGCCGGCCGTGTCGGTCAGGCGGGGGACGGCACGCGCCCGCAGGGCCGCGTCGTCAAGAGTGCGCGCCAGGGCGGCCACGTCCGGTGTCACGGCGCTCATCAGCTCTCCTCCCGGGCGAAGGCGGCGCGTACGCTGCCGAGCCCCTCGATGTGGGCTTCCAGAACGTCCCCGGCCGTGACCGGCACCATCGGGCCGAGCGCGCCGGTCAGCACGGTGTCGCCCGCGAGCAGGGGGCGCCCGCGGCGCACCAGGGTGTCAGCGAGCCAGAGGGCGGCGTTCAGGGGGTGTCCGAGGCAGGCCGCCCCGGTGCCGGTGGAGACCTGGTCGCCCCGGCGGTTCATGATCATTCCGGCGGTGCGCAGGTCACCGGCGCGCTCCAGCGGGGTGGGCGTGGCGCCGAGGACGTACCTGCCGCAGGAGGCGTTGTCGGCGACGGTGTCGGCGAGGGTGATGTCCCAGTCGCGGATGCGGCTGCCGACGACCTCGATGGCGGGGACCACGTAGGCGACCGCGCGGAACAGGTCGGCGACGGTGTGCCGCTCGTGCGTGAGGTCGGAGCCGAGGACGAGCGCGATCTCGGCCTCCGCCTTGGGCTGCAGCACCGCGCCGGCCGGGATCTCGGCGCCGTCGGGGACCGCCATGTCGGCGAAGAGCATCCCGAAGTCGGGGGAATCCACGCCAAGTTGGCGTTGTACGGCGGTAGAGGTGAGGCCGATTTTACGTCCCACCAGACGGCCGCCCTCGCCGAGCCGGCGGCGAGTCAGCGTCTCCTGCACCTGATAGGCGGCGTCGACGTCGGCGACGAGGTCGCGTACCGGTTCGACGGGAACGCCGTCGGCATGGGCGCCGGCGAGGCGATCGGCCGCCGCCCGCACCGCGTCGGCCCTCGTGTTCTCGGCGGTCATCAGAGCTTCACACACACATTCACGGGCTCGGAGAAGAAGTCGAGGGAGTGCTCGCCGCCCTCGCGGCCGATGCCGGACGCCTTGACACCGCCGAAGGGGGTCCTGAGGTCACGCAGGTTCCAGCAGTTCACCCAGACGACTCCGGAGTGCAGGCGGGGCGCTACGCGGTGGGCGCGGGAGAGCGAGGTTGTCCACACGGTGGCGGCGAGCCCGTAGGGGCTGTCGTTGGCCAGGCGTACGGCCTCGGCCTCGTCGTCGAAGGGTGCGATGTGGCAGACCGGGCCGAAGATCTCCTCGCGGACCACGCGAGCGTCCTGGCCGAGGCCGGTGAACACGGTGGGCTCCACGAAGAAGCCGCCGTCGCGTTCGTCGCCGAAGGCCGGCACGCCGCCGCCGGCATGGATCCTCGCGCCCTCCTCCTTGGCGAGGCGAAAGTAGCCGAGGACCTTGTCCCGGTGGAGCGCGGAGACCAGCGGGCCCATCTGGGTGTCGTCCTCGTAGGGCAGGCCCAGGCGCAGCTCACGGGTACGCTCGGCGACCGCCTGGACGAAGTCGTCATAGATGCCGCGTTCGACGTAGACCCGCTCCGTACACAGACAGACCTGGCCGGCATTGGTGAAGGAGGAGCGGACCGTCCCTTCGACGGCGGCCTCGAAGTCCGCGTCGGCGAAGACGATACCGGCGTTCTTTCCGCCGAGTTCGAAAGAGACGGGGGCGAGGCGTTCGGCGGTGGCCCGCATGATGGCGGTACCGGTGGCGGACTCACCGGTGAAGGCGACCGCGTCCACGTCGCAGTGGGCGGTCAGGAAGGCGCCCGCGCTGTTCTCGCCGAAGCCGTGGACCAGGTTGAAGGCACCCGCGGGGACGCCGGCCTCATCCATGACCTCGGCCAGCAGGGTGGCGGTGGAGGGGGTGAGCTCGGAGGGCTTGGCGACGACCGCGTTGCCCGCCGCGAGCGCGGGGGCGACCTTCCAGGTCAGCAGCAGCAGCGGAAGATTCCACGGCGAGACCACGGCGACCACGCCGAGGGGGCGGCGCACCGTGTAGTTCAGGGCGCCCGCGCCGTCCGGGGTCGGCGTGGCGAACGACTGCTCGGCGCGGCCCCAAGCCAGGTCGGCGTAGGCGCGGAAGTTGGCGATGCCGCGAGGGATGTCGACGCTGCGGGCGAGTGAGGCGGGCTTGCCGGTGTCGGCGACCTCGGCGGCGACGAACTCCTCGAAACGGGCCTCCATGCCGTCGGCGATACGACGCAGCACGGCGCACCGCTCCTCGGCCGTGGTGTCGCCCCACGGGCCGGCGAGAGCCTCACGTGCCGCGCGGACAGCGCGGTCGACCGTAAGGGAATCGGCCTCCGGGACGGAGCCGATCACTGTTCCGTCGGCCGGTGACACGAGCGGGAAGCGGGCTCCCGAGTCGTCGAACCGTCCGCCGACATAGTGCGCGGGCCCCTGCCCCTGCCGGGGTGCGGGCTGTACGTCGTTCATGTGCCGATGACCTCCAAGCGTTCGCCGTCGGCTGCGCCTTCCGGTGAACAGAGCATTGCGGGAACGCGGCATGCCTGGATAATGCCTATTCGGTTCGGAGATATGTCCGACCGACATAGCTGCTGGTGACGAGGGCGAGGAAGACACATATGCAGCCCGACGACCTGCTCAAGGGGAGGCTGAAGCTGCGCCACCTCGTCATGCTCACCGCGATCGACGACCAGGGCAGCCTGATGCGCGCCGCGGAGCAGCTGCACATGACGCAGCCTGTGCTCACCCGCGGCCTGCGCGAGCTGGAGTCGCTGCTGGGGGTGGAGCTCTTCGAACGGGGCCCGCGCGGCATGACGCCGACACCGCACGGACGCGCCTTCCTCGACCACGCCCGGACCGTGGTCGCCGAGCTGCGCCAAGCCGGGCGGCACATGACCGAACTGTCCGCCGGTACGGCGGGCACGGTGACCATCGGCACACACCTGGCCGGGACCAACGTGCTGCTTCCCCGGGCCATCGCCGCGCTCAAGGCGGAGCGTCCCCGCCTGACGGTGGTCGTGCGGGAGGCCACGCCCGACCTGCTGACCCAGGACCTGCTGGCCGGGCGGCTGGACTTCACCCTGGGCAGGCTGGTGCCGACGGAGGAGTCCCGGCTGCGGCAGCACACGCTCTACCAGGAACCGATCCGGCTGGTCACCGGCGTCGGCCACCCGGTGCTGTCCCGCGGCGCACCGGCTCTGGAGGACCTGCTGGACTACCCATGGGTGGTGCCGGTGACACAGACGGCGTTGCGTCACGAACTGGAGGACGCCTTGTGGCGGCGAGGGCTGTCGCTGCCCGAGAACAGGGTGGAGTGCACGTCGATCCTGACCCTGCGCACCTTGCTGCGGGAGACCCACATGGTGGCGGCGCTGCCACAGCTCGTCGCACAGCAGGACGACCAGCTGGCGCTCCTGCCCACCGCGCTGGAGATGGTCGGCCAGACGGTCGGGGTGACCGTACCCGTCGGCCGAGTCCCGACGTCGACCGCCCAGTTCGCCCTGCGCCACCTGCGGACGGCCGCGGCCCGGATCCGGGAGTCGCTGGACACAGCGGTGTGAGCGAGAGCGTGCGCCTGACGTCGTACGGCCGCCGGCGCGACCCGCGCCGGCGCTCACCTGCGGAGTGGGGCCCAGGTGTCAACGGACGAACGCGGTGAGCGGAATGCGTTGATCCCGCCGCGGCCGCGAGCCATCGCAGGGCAGCGGGCAACCCGAATCGCCCCCCGACCGGTTCCTTGAGTACCACTCACCGTTTTCGGGGCGGTTGACCGTCGCCCCCGCCCGACAACGTGTCCGGGGACCGGCCCCGCGCGCCGCCACCGGCGGTGCGGGCCCTTCGGCGCGAGCGAGTTCGTGGCAGCGCGTTCTTCACGTGCCCGAGGAACGAGCGACGACGGTCCACCGGCGACGGTGGCGAAGGAGGCTCCGTTTGTGCAGGTCAGTGCCTGTAGCCCAGGGGGACGAGCAGGCGTGGCCAGCCCTCCGGAGCTGATGAGTCCCAGTCGGCTACTGGACTGACCGCCCCTTGCTCCGCATAGCGGCGCGGACACGTTCTTCGGCCAGGCCGCGGCCCGCGATGTGCGGGGTGGCCGCGCGGCGACGGGCTTCTTCGAGGACGGTGACGGCATTGGCGCGCAGCCGTTGGGAGATCGTTTCGAAGATGGTGGATGTGTCGGGGCGGAATCCGGAGTACCGCGCGTCCATGGCGTACGCGGCAGCGACGACTCCGCCGGCATTGGCGACGAAGTCGGGCAGGACGGTTATCCCGCGTCCGGCGAGGACGGCCTGGGCCTGCTCGGAGGTGGGCAGGTTGGCGCCCTCCACGACGAGCTCGGCCTTGATCTGGTGCGCGACAGTCTCGTCGATGACGTCCTGCAGGGCGGCCGGTACCAGAATGTCGCACTCGACGGTGAGTTCCTGGCCGGGCTGGATGACGGAGCCCTGGGAGTGGCGGGTGACAAAGTCGTCGCCGTGCTCGTCCCGGGCGGCCTGTAGTGCGTTCACGTCAAGGCCGGCGGGATCGTGGAGAGCTCCCCGGGCGGTTGACACGGCGACGACAGTGGCGCCGAGTTCGGCGAACCGTACGGCGGCGGCACGACCGACGGCGCCGAACCCCTGGATCGCCACGCGAGAGCCGGTCAGCGGCCGTCGGAGGTGCTGAGCTGCGGCATCCGCGGCTTCGGCGACGCCGTATCCGGTGACTCCGAGCCTGTCATAGGCGACTCCCCCGAGGTGGTCCGGCGTACCCACGGCCGCGCCGCGATCGCCGAGTTCGTCCTGGATGATGGCGGCGTCGTCCTCGGTCAGGCCCATGTCGAGGCCCATGACGTACTCGCGGGGCACCTCGTTGGACAGGGCACGGGCGAAGGCGCGGAGGATCGCTTCCTTGTCCGGGGAGTCGGGGTCCGCGACGATGCCGGCCTTGGCACCTCCGTAGAACAGGTCGACACCGGCCCACTTCCAGGTCATGACGCGGGCCAGGCGGGCGATTTCCCCGACGGTGACATACGGGCTCATGCGCGTGCCCCCCTTGCCGACACCACGGGCGGTGTTGTCAATGACGAGCACACCCTTCATTTTGGTGCGCTGGTGGGAGACGACGACGATCTTCTCGGGGCCCCAGTCGTCGACGAGGGAGAGTGCGTCAGTCACGGTGTGAGTCCTTGTCTGGTGGCGAAGACGGTGGTGAACCGGCTATGGGGAGAAGAGTCGGTGGGGCAGCGGATCAGGACTGCGGAGGCAGGGCACGGGCGATGAGCTCGGCGAGGTGGGTGCCGCTGCGGTCGGTCTGTTGGGTGATCTGGGTGCGGCAGCTGAAGCCGTCGGCCAGGACCACGGTGTCCATGGCCGCCGCGCGTACCGCGGGCAGCAGCACCTGCTCTCCGGCGGCCACGGACACGTCGTAGTGGCCGCGTTCGAAGCCGAAGTTTCCCGCCAGGCCGCAACAGCCGGAGTTCAGCGCGCTGTTGTCGACGCCCATGGCTTCCAGTAGCGCGCTGTCGGCGCTGAAGCCGCCGGTGGCGTGCTGGTGGCAGTGGGTCTGGCTGATCGAGCGGGCGTCCACCTGCGGAGGCCGCCAGTCTGGTGTGCGGTGGAGGAGTTCGGCGAGAGTGACGGTGGACCGGGCGAGCGCCTGTGCGTCGGTGTCGCCGTCCAGGAGTTCGGGCAGGTCGGTCTTCAACGCCGCGGTACAGCTGGGCTCCAGGCCCACGACCGGCACTCCGGCGCGGGTGGCCGGGGCGAGCGCGGCGACGGTGCGCCCGGCGATGCGGCGGGCGATGCGCAGCTGTCCGGTGGTGATCCAGGTGAGTCCGCAGCACTGGATGCCGTCCGGGACCTGGACCCGGTATCCGGCGTGCTCGAGAACGGCCACGCCCGCCTTGAGGACGTCGGGCGTGAAGTGGTTGTTGAACGAGTCGACCCACAGCATGACCGGGCCCCGGTGTCCGTCGGCCTCCGCGGTGCGCGCGCGGAACCAGGTGAGGAAGGTGCGGTCGGCGAATCGGGGGACCTCGCGCTCTGCGGCGATGCCACCCCATCGCTTGATCGCGGGCGCCAGGCGGGACGCTGTGACCGCGTTGACCAGGCGCGGAACACGGGCGGCGAGTCGGGACCACAGCGGCAGCCAGCCCATGCTGTAGTGCGAGGCCGGCCGCAACCGCCCCTGGTAGTGATGGTGCAGGAACTCGGACTTGTACGTGGCCATGTCGACGCCGACCGGACAGTCGGTGCTGCAGCCCCTGCACGACAGGCACAGGTCGAGCGCGTCGCGTACCTCGGTCGACCGCCATCCGTCGGTGATGACCTCGCCCTGGGTCATTTCGTACAGCAGGCGGGCGCGACCCCGGGTGGAGTCCTTCTCGTCCCGAGTGACGCGGTAGCTGGGGCACATGACGTCACCGCGAGGGGTGGTCGTACGGCACTTGCCGACGCCGACACAGCGGCGGGTGGCCTTGGCGAAGTCGCCGTCGTCGGCAGGGAACGGGAAGACCGTGGTCAGAGGGAGGGGGGTGCGTGTCGGGCTGACCCGCAGGTTGCCATCGATCGGCAGTGGATCGACGATCATCCCGGGGTTCAGTCCGTTGTCGGGGTCCCAGACACCCTTGAACTGCTCGAACAGGGAGATGACCGCCGGGCCGTACATCAGCGGCAGCAGCTCGGAGCGCGCCTGGCCGTCGCCGTGTTCTCCCGAAAGGGAGCCGCCGTGTGCGGCCGCGAGTTCGGCCGCTTCGGTGACGAAGGCACGGAAGACGACGGTGCCGTGGTCGGTGGTGAAGTCGAAGTCGATGCGCACGTGCAGGCAGCCCTCGCCGAAGTGCCCGTAGACGGCGCCGTGTAGCTGGTGACGGGCGAGCAGGCCGTTGAACTGCCGCAGGTAGGAGCCGAGTTGGGCGGGCGGAACGGCCGCGTCCTCCCAGCCGGGCCATGCCTCGGACCCGTCGGGCAGACGGGTGGCCAGCCCCGCTCCGTCTTCCCGGATGCGCCAGAGCTGCCGGGCCCGTACGGGATCGGTGACGATCTCGTGTCCGGTGAACCCCTCGGTCCGGGCGGCCGCAGCGGTGAGTTCTTCGGCCAGTGCGGGGAGTTCGTCCTCCTGCCCGCCGAGTTCCGCGAACAGCCACGCCCGCGTGCGGGGCAGGGAGTCGATCGCCTTACGGGCCTCGGCCCCGGTGACGATGTCGGTCAGGTTCCGGTCGAGCCCTTCCAGCGCGAGCAGTTGGTGCTCGCGGAGGGCGGGGACGGCGTCGGCAGCGGCGCAGGCGTCGCGGTAGCCGAGCACGACCAGGGCCCGGGCCGGCGGAGGGGTCACGAGGCGGACGGTGGCGGAGAGGACGACGGCGAGGGTGCCTTCGCTGCCGACCAGCGCCCGGGCGAGGTTGAAGCGCCGCTCCGGCAGCAGATGTTCGAGCGCGTAACCCGAGACCTGTCGGGGGAACTGCCCCAACTGGGTACGCAGGCTTGCCAGGTTGTGCTCGGCCAGCCGGTGCAGGGCCGCGATGAGTTCGCCGCGGTCGTCGCCGGCGGCGACGGCTTCGTCGATCTCCGCCCGGGTCATCTCACCGACGCGCAGCACGGTGCCGCGGTAGGTGGCCACTTCGAGTTCCAGTACGTTCTCCGCGGTGCGTCCCCAGGCGACGGAGTGCGAGCCGCACGCGTTGTTGCCGATCATGCCGCCGAGGGTGCAGCGGCTGTGGGTGGAGGGGTCCGCTCCGAAGAGCAGTCCGTGTTCGCCGGCCGCCCGTTGCAGGTCGTCCAGGACGATGCCGGGCTGCGCCGTCGCCGTACGCGCGAGGGGATCCAGCGTGAGAAGGCGGTTGAAGTAGCGGGAGAAGTCCAGGACCACACCGGAGCCGACCGCCTGGCCCGAGGTGCTGGTGCCGGCGCCACGTGAAGTGATCGGCACGCCCAGGCGGCGGCACACGGCGAGGGTGTTGAGCACGTGCCGTCGTTCGCGAGGGAGAACCACGGCGAGCGGAATCCGGCGGTAGTTGGAGGCATCGGCCGAGTACTGAGCCCGATGTCCGGCATCACCGCGCACCTCACCGCAGTCACCCAGCGCAAGGGCCTCGGTCACCGCCGCCGCGTCGAGACGTTCCGCATCCTGCGCTGTCACCGTCACCGCGGTCGCTCCTTCCGGCTCACCGGCCTGTTCGGCCTCGTGCCCACCACTCTCGGCACCCGCCGGCCTGCCCACAAGACCCAGCAGCACGATAGAAATACCCCTTGAGGGCAAGCGATGCTTATCCTGAGGCGTCCGCCGTCCCTGAGCCGGCCAGGAGGAATCCGTTGCTCAAGCCACAGCACCTGCTCACATTGCGAGCCGTCGTACGCACCGGCTCGTTCGTCCTCGCGGCCCGTGATCTCGGCTACACCGCCTCCGCGATCTCGCAGCAGATCGCGGGCCTGGAGAAGGACACGGGGCTTGTCCTCTTCGAACGGGAGGCTCATGGCATCCGGGCGACCGGAGCCGCCCACAGGCTGGTCGACCTCAGCGTTCCCGTACTGGCCGCCATGGACGACCTCGGCCACCAGGTACACGAGCTCGCCACCGGCGCCACCGGACGGCTGAGGCTGGGCACCTTTCCCACCGCCGGCGTCCGGCTCGTGCCTGCCGCGCTGTCGGCGCTGACCGCCACCCACCCACGAGCGCAGATCCAACTGGAGGAGGGCGAGCCGGAGGAGCTCGTCGCCGCGCTGAACGACGGCGATCTGGACGTGGCCCTGGTGTACGAGTACGGGCTCAGCCCCCGGCAGTGGCCGGACAGCCTGGCCGTCCGCCCTCTCGTGCGCGAGGACCTCGTCCTGCTCAGGGCACACGGCAGTGACCTGAGTACGCACCTGGCCGGGCTGTCCGGAGCGCGCTGGATCACCAGCCGGGAAGGCACGGCCGGTGCGCTCTCCCTCACCCGGCTGTGCGCGGCTGCCGACTTCGAGCCCGCGGTGGCCTTTCGCAGCAACAACTACGACGTCGTACGGGAATTGGTGTCCACCGGTCTCGGGGTGGCGGTCGTGCCAGGGCTCGGCCACTCGCCCAGCGAGGCGGTGGAGGCGACACGGCTGGCCGAGCACGCGGCCTTCCGCCGTGTGATGGCCCTGCACCGCCGCGGGAGCAGCAACCCGTTGCTCGGCACCATGATCGGTTCTCTGCGCGGCGCGGTACCGGCCGAAGAGACGTTCGTGCACCCGGCGCGGAACGCACAGCCGGAATAGTCCGAGACCGGCCTTGGCCCGGAGCGGGGTTCTTCACCAGGCTCTCGGGCTACCGCACGGTCTCCCTGGCGACGTGCGGCTCGGCGTCCTCGGCATCGGTCAGGTCGTCCAAGGCATCGAGGTCCACCGACCCGCCGGGCATCACCCGACGGGTGCGCCGATAGCCATAGGCGGCGTAGATGACAAGCCCGATCGCCAGCCATGCACCCAGCCTCGCCCAGGTCTCCCAGAGCAGATACGACATCAGCCAGCCGGAGAAGGCGATGCCCAGGACCGGCACCACCGGCATGCCGGGGCATCGGAAGCCACGCTTGAGGTGCGGCTTCTTGTATCGCAGGA
This sequence comes from Streptomyces hygroscopicus, assembly GCA_002021875.1. Lineage (NCBI taxonomy): Bacteria > Bacillati > Actinomycetota > Actinomycetes > Kitasatosporales > Streptomycetaceae > Streptomyces > Streptomyces hygroscopicus. Next base: position 9,562,876 of record CP018627.1, on the reverse strand, counting down.
TCAGCACGGCCACGGAGACCACCATGAACGCCAGCAGAACACCGATATTGGTCAGTTCGGCCACGGCGTTGACGGGCAGCACACCCGCGAGCAGGGCCGAGACGACACCGATGACCCAGGTGGCACGGTGCGGCACCTTGCGCTTGGGGTGGATGGCGCCGAACCAGGCCGGCATCAGCCCGTCCCGGCTGAGCGCGTACCACAGGCGCGCGGCGCCCATCATGAAGGAGAACGTCACGGTCACGATGCCGATGACCGCTCCGACCGCGATGACGTTGGCCAGTCCGTTCAGCCCCACACTCGCGAAGGCGCTGGAGATTCCGCTGCTCGGGTCGAGCTCGGTGTAGTGCTGCATACCGGTGAGCACGATGCACGTCAGCACGTACAGGGCCATGGAGATGGCGAGCGAGATCATCATCGCCTTGGGCACCTTGTTGCGGGCCTCCACGGATTCCTCGGCGGCGGTACTGAGCGCGTCATAGCCGAAGACGGCGAAGAAGACGGTGGCGGCGCCGGCGAAGGCACCACCGAATCCGAAGGGCGCGAACGGCGTGAGGTTGTCGGTGCTGACCTTGGTGAAGCCGACCACGATCACCAGGAGCACGATCGCGATCTTGACGATCGTCAGTACCGTGTCGACGCGGGCGGAGGTGCGGGTGCCGCGGGTCAGCAGCCAGGCGACGGCGAGACAGATGGCCACGGCCAGCAGGTCGATCTTGTGGCCGGTGCCGGTGCCCGGAGCCCCCAATGCCCAGGTCGGTAGCTGGATTCCGACGGCGTCCAGAAGGAAACCCAGGTATCCGGACATGCCGATCGCGACCACCGCGACGATGGCGGTGTACTCGAGCAGCAGGTCCCATCCCACGATCCAGCCCACGATCTCCCCGAGGACCGCGGCGCAGTACGTATAGGAGGAGCCGGCCTTCGGCACCATGCCGGCGAACTCCGCGTAGGCGAAGGCCGCGCACAGCGAGGCGGCTCCGGCGACCAGGAAGGAGATCAGTACGGCGGGCCCGGCGGTGCCCCTGGCGACGGCCGCCGCCAGGCTGAAGATACCGGCGCCGATGATCGCTCCGACACCGATCATGGTCAACTGCGTCAGGCCGAGGGTACGCACCATGCGTTCACCCGCGGGCTGTTCGGAGGGGAGGGTGCGTCGGAAGATCCCCTGAGGCCCGCTGCCCAGCAGTGTGGACAGCCCGGGTCCGGGGGTGTGGTCGGTGGACATCGATCGCTCCATGGGAGGCCGGCAGCGGCACGACGGGCCGCAGACGTGGTGGGGGTCACCACTGGCCTGACACCATCACGCAGGACGTGCCGAGCCGGAAGACTCGGCAGCGCGACAGCTTCCTCCCCTCAGGCCAAGGTTGTCTGGCCCTTCCCGCACGGTGCTTCCCCCGCGGCCCGTGCTTTCGGCCCGGCCCTTCGGCCCGCCGAGGTGCGCAGGACATCGACCAGGGCGGCCACCGTCGGCCGGTGTTCCGCAAAGGAGCGGAACACCACCACGATGTGCCGCTCCATCGTCTCGCGCAGATCGAGAACATCCAGGCGGGACGGGCGCAGCCGGAGCATCAGATCCGTCACCACGCTGACCCCGACACCGGCCTCGACCAGGGCGAGGGTGGCGGCGGTGTCCGTCACCTCGTGCAGCACCTGCGGTTCGAACCCGGCGCGGCGACAGGCGGTGAGCACGGCCCGGCCGTAGTAGCTGCCGACCGATGGCAGGATCCATCCCCGTTCCGTGGTGTCCGCGAGGGAGACTCGCCGCCGCCCCGGCATGGATCCCTCGGGAACCGCGAGGGAGAACCGCTCCCGGGACAACTCCCGTACCCGGAGGGACGGTTCGCGCGGGATGGGCACGTCCGGGTAGTCGAGACCCAAGGCCAGATCCACCGTTCCGCCGACCACCGCGTCGTACACCTCGTCCACGTCCATGTCCCGGCTGCGCACGGTGATGCCCGGGTGCGTCTCGCGAATCCGCCGCAGGGCCGGCGGCAGGATCTCGGCGGCCGCGGTGGCGAAGAGGCCGACCCGCAATGTCCCGGAGATCTCGTTGCGGGTGCGCTCCAGCGCTTCGACGGCCTCGGCTTCCGTGGTGAGGATGCGTTCGGCGTGGAGGGCCAGCGTGGCCCCCGCATCGGTGAGTTCCACCCGGCGTCCCGCTCGCCTCAGCAGTTGCATGCCGGTGGCCTTCTCCAACGCGGAGATCTGCTGCGAGACGCCGCCGGGGGTGTACCCCAGGGTCTCCGCGACCGCGGTGATGGTGCCGCGCCGGGTCAGTTCCACCAGGGCACGGAGCTGCGCGCTCGTCCAGTCCATATAGGAATTCTAAACGCCGAGAAGCATTAACTGTTGATGGACGTCAATGGTCGGGCTCCTGCACGATGTCACCCAGACAGCGATCGGCCTCGCCAGTACTGACATCCGCTCCGCCCCCGAAACGGACCTTCCGCGTCCGGCGGGGCGGCCTCCGGAAGGGAGCGGTCCATGCCGTCCTCCGCTTTTCGTACCGTTCCGCCCACCGCCGACACCGTGATCATCGGCGGCGGTGTCATGGGTACGAGCATCGCGTTCCACCTCGCCGAGGCAGGAGCGAAGAACATCGTCGTCATCGAGCGCGGCGAGCTCGCCGGCGGCAGCTCGGGCAAGCCCATCGGTGGCGTGCGGGCCCACTTCTCGGACCCGCTCAACATCGAACTGGGCAACCGCAGTCTGCGCGCCTATCAGGAGTTCCCCTGCCGGCCCGGCACCGACATCAGGCTCGACCCCGTCGGCTATCTCTTCCTGCTCACCACGGAGCAGCAGGCGAGCGACTTCGAGACCAGCGTCGGCATCCAGAACAGTCTTCAGGTGCCGAGCCGCATGATCAGCCCCGACGAGGCCAAGCGCCTGTGCCCCTACGTCAGCACCGACGGTCTCGTTGCCGCCGTGCACTCCCCCACCGACGGCCATGCCCGCCCCGGACTGGTCGTCCAGGGATACGCCCGGGCCGCCGCGCGGGCAGGCGTCACCCTCGCCACCGGGACCGCCGTCACCGGCGTCGACACCGCCGGGAACCGCGTAACAGGCGTACACACCAGCCACGGACCTATCGCGTGCGGCACCGTCATCTGTGCCGCCGGCGCCTGGTCCGCGCAGATCGGCGACATGGTCGGCGTCGACCTCCCCGTCGTGCCCGTGCGGCGGCAGCTCGCGTTCACGGCACCGTTGACGCCGCGGGCACCGCGTATTCCGTTCACCATCGACTTCTCCTCGACCGCCTACTTCCACAACAGCGACGACGGACTGCTGTTCGGGCTTGCCGATCCGGACCAGGAGGCCGGCTTCGACACCACGTGGACCCCGGGATGGCTGGAGCTGTTCCGCGCCGCCGCCCGCGACCGCGCCCCCGCGCTGGCCGACATGAAGACCGTCGGCGGCTGGGCCGGCCTGTACGAGAACACGCCCGACCACAACGCCCTCATCGGGCGCTCCGGCGAACTCTCCAACTTCCTTTACGCCACCGGTTTTTCCGGCCACGGATTCCTCCAGGCGCCCGCGGTCGGCGAAGTCGTACGCGACCTCTGCCTGGAACGCGAGACGTTCACCGACATCACCCCGCTCAGCGCCGACCGCTTCCGGCAGGGCGCCGAAATCCGCCCCGAGGCCCACATCGTGTGAATCCGTCGCGTCAGCCGACCCGGTCGAGCCAATCGAACCCGTCGAGCCAGTCGAAAGGCCAAGCCATGTCAATGATCAGTCAGTGGCAGCTACGGGCCGCGTTCGCGGCCCGGCTGTCGCAGATGTACGGGCAGGAGGTTCCCGCCTACACCACGCTCGTGGACGTCTCGCGCGAGGTGAACGAGGACGTCCTGCGTGAGCGGGGATCCGACGCCGAACGCCTGGGCTCCATCAGCCGGGTGACCGCCGAGCGGCACGGAGCGATCCGCGTCGGCACCCCGCGGGAACTGGGCCAGGTCGCCCGCGTCTTCGCCGCCCTGGGTATGCGTCCGGTCGGCTTTTACGACCTTCGGGAGGCCGCCGCCAGCGCCGTCCCCGTCGTCTCCACGGCGTTCCGGCCGGTCGACGGCGAGGAGCTGGCCCGCAATCCCTTCCGGGTGTTCACCTCCCTGCTCACCCCGGCCGACCCCCGCTTCTTCGACGCCGACCTGCGCGCCCGCCTGGAGACCTTCCTGGCCGGCCGCGAGCTGTTCCCCCCGGAGCTGCTGACGCTGGCCGACCGGGCGGAGAAGGAGAGGGAGCTGCCCGAGGCCGACGCCGAGCGCTTCCTCCAACTCGCCGTGGGGGCTTTCGAGTTGTCGACGGAACCGGTCGACAGGGCGTGGTACGAGACCCTGGAGAAGGTCTCCGCCGTCGCCGCGGACATCGGCGGCGTACGCAGCACGCACATCAACCACCTCACACCGCGCGTCCTGGACATCGACGAGTTGTACCGCCGTATGACGAACCGCGGCATCGAGATGATCGACACCATCCAGGGGCCGCCCGCCTGGAAGGGCCCCGACGTGCTGCTGCGGCAGACCTCCTTCCGAGCACTGGCCGAGCCACGCACCATGCGCGCCCCGGACGGCAGCATCGTCAACGGGGCCCTGCGGGTCCGCTTCGGTGAGGTCGAGGCCCGCGGCATCGCCCTCACCCGCGAGGGCCGCACCCTCTACGACGACCTGGTGAGCCGCGCCGACGAACAGGCGTCCCGGCATCCCGCCGAGGCCCGGGGCGACATCGCGCGCGCCATCTGGGAGCAGCACCTGCCCGGCACCGAAGAAGACCTCGCCGCCCAAGGGCTGGCGTACTTCACCTACCGGCTCGCCGAGGACCGGCCCCGCGACGGCAGCGGGCCGCCCACCACCGTGGGCGAACTGGTACAGCAGGGCTGGGTGCGCACGGAACCCATCGTCTACGAGGACTTCCTGCCCCGCTCCGCTGCCGGCATCTTCCAGTCCAACCTCAGCGGCAAGGGCACCCGCGACAACGACCAGGAAGGCGTCGCCTACGACGCCGCCTGGCTGTCCGGCGCCGTCGGACGCGACGTGCTGGACCCCTTCGCCCTCTACGCACGGCAACAGACCGATTCCCTCGCCCATGTCGCCCGCGAACTCGACCTCACCACCCTCACCCCGGCCCCCTCACTCCGGTAAGGACCACCATGACCAGCATCGCCCTGCCCACCACCGACGACCTGCGCGTCCGCGCCCGCACGGCCCTGCGGCACATCGGAGTCGCCGCCCCCGAGGGCGACGACTTCCAGGCCCGCACCCCCATCACCGGCGAGGACATCTTCGGCCTGACGGCCGCCACCGACGCCGACACCGAAGAGGCGATCGCGGCCACCCGTAACGCCTTCCTGACCTGGCGCACCACGCCTGCCCCGCGCCGTGGTGAACTCGTCCGCCGGCTCGGCGAGTTGCTGCGCGAGCACAAGAGCGACCTGGCCGACCTCGTCACTATCGAAGCCGGCAAGATCCGCTCCGAGGCACTCGGCGAGATCCAGGAAATGATCGACATCTGCGACTTCGCCGTCGGTCTCTCCCGCCAGCTCTACGGGCGGACGATCGCCTCCGAACGCCCCGGCCACCGCCTCGCCGAGACCTGGCACCCGCTCGGCGTGGTGGGCGTCATCTCCGCCTTCAACTTCCCCGCCGCCGTGTGGTCATGGAACACCGCCGTCGCCCTCGTCTGCGGCGACACCGTGATCTGGAAGCCCTCGGAACTCACTCCGCTGATCTCTCTGGCCTGCGACCACCTGCTCGCCCGGGCCGCGGACGAGGTCGGCGCGCCCCGCGACGTACACCGCCTCCTGCTCGGTGACCGTGCCGTCGGCGAAAAGCTCGTCGACGACTCCCGCATCGCGCTCGTCAGCGCCACCGGCTCGACCCGCATGGGCCGCGAGGTCGGCCCGCGCGTCGCCGCCCGCTTCGGCCGCAGCCTGCTCGAACTCGGCGGCAACAACGCCGCGATCGTCGCTCCCTCCGCCGACCTGGACCTCGCCATCCAGGGCATCGTCTTCGCCGCGGCCGGCACCGCCGGGCAACGCTGCACCACCCTGCGCCGCCTCATCGTCCACCGCGACATCGCCGACACCCTGCTTGAGCGACTGACCGCCGCCTACCGCAAGCTCCCCATCGGCAACCCGTTCGACGACACGACACTGGTCGGCCCGCTCATCTCCGCCAAGGCCCTCGACGCCATGCAGGACGCCCTCACCCGGATCCAGGCACAGGGCGGCACCATCCTGGTCGGCGGCAATCCGCGCCCGGCCGAGGCCGCGCCCGCGGCCGCCTACACCGAGCCGGTCCTCGTCCGCGTCGACGAACAGACCGACGTCGTACGGGAGGAGACCTTCGCCCCCATCCTGTACGTCCTCACCTACGACACCCTCGACGAAGCCATCGCCCTGCACAACGACGTCCCCCAGGGCCTGTCCTCCAGCATCTTCACCCGCGACCAGCAGGAAGCCGAGGTCTTCCTGTCCGCCGCCGGCTCCGACTGCGGAATCGCCAACGTCAACATCGGTACCTCCGGCGCCGAGATCGGCGGTGCCTTCGGCGGCGAGAAGGACACCGGCGGTGGCCGCGAGTCTGGCTCCGACGCCTGGAAGTCCTACATGCGCTCGGCCACCAACACCATCAACTACTCCAGCGAACTCGCCCTCGCCCAGGGGGTCAGCTTCCTCTGATCAGGGCCACTGATCAGGCCCGCACAGAAGCTGAGGGCTCTCCTCGGGGTGGGATGCCGGGTTCGGCTCCCACCCCGAGGTCGGTGAGGCACCCCTCGTTCAACGCGGGCGTACCGCTTGACGGTGTTCAGGGCGACATCGAAGCGCGGGCGCATTCAGGCAGGCCGTCGATCCGCTCGCCGGTCTCGGCGTCGATGATCACGGTGGCGCAGCGGTGCCGGCACCGTGCCCGACTCGGCAGACCATCCCCGGACCATCGGATGATCAGCGGTACTTTCGGGCACGACGACCGGACGGCGCGTGTGACGGTCCGCAACGGCGCGTCCCCCTCCCGGCCACGACGCCGCGCGAGGCCGGGACAGGGCGCGGCCTGCCGGGCCTGCGCGAACCGGTCGAGCTGCTCGGCGGCACCTCGAGGCAGGCACGCTGTCGACGTGGTCGCCGAAGCCGCCGACGGACACGCGGCGGTCGAGGAGGCCGCCGCGCACCACCCGGATGTGGCGCTGGTGGACATCCGGATGCCGGTGTGCGACGGGCTGGCCGCGATCGCGCCGCTGCTCGCCCGACGGGCCGCCGCCCTCAGCCCCCTGCGAGCCGTCACCGACGCCTTGTACGCGTCATGCCAGTCACGGACATTCGCCGCGGTCTCCCAACTGCCGCCGGAGTCGACGACCTACCCTGAGCCTGCCGATACACCATCCGCCAAGCACACGTGTGTGCTTGGTGAACCGGCCCAGGCACGGCAGCGCAACAGATCGTGGTGGCGCGCGCCTGCGATCCGCGCCGGACCGCCGGCGGCCGTTCCCGGTTCGTTCGCCTCTTCAGACTTCTTCTCGCCTCGATTACCGTGCGCGCTCACAGCTTCAGTCCGCACACGCGCGATGTCCTGCCGCGCCAAGGAGCCAACCGCTTCAACGTCTCGACCGGAGGAGATCGGAGTGACCGCGTACAGATCCGGCCGCACACTGAAGGCCACCTTGTTCACAACGGTGATCGCCCTGGCCCTGCCCATGTTCTCCGTGCCCCCGAGCGCTTCCGCCGCCAACGCGCTCAGCATGCGCGGCGCCGACGTTTCGACCGCGCAGCGGGCTCTTGAACTGGGCGCCAGGTACTACGACACGAACGGCAACGCCAAGGACCCGCTCGACATCCTCAAGGGTGCCGGTGTGAACTACGTCCGCCTGCGGGTCTGGAACAACCCCGCCAGTGGCTACAACAACAAGGCCAAGGTGCTGGCGTACGCGAAGACGGTCAAGGCCAAGGGCCTCAAACTGCTCATCGACTTCCACTACTCGGACACCTGGGCCGACCCGGGCAAGCAGTACAAGCCGGCGGCCTGGACCGGCCACGGCATCGGCCAGTTGCAGACCGACGTCTACAACTACACGTACGACGTCTGCAACAGCCTCAAGTCCCAGGGCACCACCCCGGACAGTGTGCAGATCGGCAACGAGATCAACGTCGGCATGCTGTGGGACGACGGCAAGGTGATCAATAACGACTTCACCAACCTCAGCACGCTGCTCAAGGCGGGCTACAACGCGACCAAGGCGTGCGACAGCGGCACCAAGGTCATCATTCACACGGCGAACGCGGACAGCGACGCGCACGCGCGCTGGTTCTACGACGGGATCAAGGCCAAAGGTGTCAACTGGGACATCACTGGGCTGTCCTACTACTGCATGTGGCATGGCTCGTTGTCCACCATGTACAACGTGGTCGCCGACATGAAGTCCCGGTACGGCAAGGATGTGATCCTCGCCGAGACGGCGTACCCCTTCACCGCGGCGAACGCGGACGGCACCGGCAACTCGGTCACCTCCGGGTGCTCGGGCTACCCGCTCACCTGGGCGGGCCAGGCCGCCAACTTCACCGATGTGCAGAACACCGCCCGCAATGCCGGCGCGATCGGAGTCTTCTACTGGGAACCGACCTGGTACGCGGTCCCCGGCAACGGCTGGGACCCGGCCGACATCAACAACAGCGGAAACGGCTGGGACAACATGGCCCTCTTCGACTGGACGGGCCAGGTGAACCCGAACGTCAGCTGGAACCCGTAGCCGAGGCGAGGAGCCCTGTGCTCCGCGCGATTGTCGGGGCACCCTTCAGCCGAACAGCGCGACGAGGATGGTTGCCACGCCGTTGTTGACCGCGTGGACGATGACACCTGGCCACACCGACTTGGTGCGCACCAGCAGAATGCCGTTGATCGCGCCGACGACGAGCGCCGGAATCAGGGCCAGGTTGATGCCGTGGGCCAAGGCGAAGACGACGGTGCTGCCGATGACACTCACCCATGGGCCGTACCTGGTGAGCGCGGTGGAGATCACGCCTCGGAACGCGAACTCTTCGCCGATGGGGGTGAGGACGGCGATGAACAGCAGTTGCAGAGTCAGGGCGAGTGGACCGGCGTTGGCCGCGTCGTGGTAGTCGCCTTGCGGATCGCCGTCCGTGCTTCCGGCGATCGCCACGAAGACGGCGGCGACTACACGGGTCAGGACGAACGCGAGCAGTCCGAAGCCGAGTGAGAAGAAGACCCAGCGAGTGGTGATAGGGCGGACGTTGAACGCGGACCAAGGGCGGACACGGATGGCGAAAGCGGCGAAGAAGGCCAGCAGGCCCATTATCCCGGAGAGCGCTGCGAGAGACAGCCCGCTCGCGACCGACTCGTCGTCGGTGAGCGCACTGACGATCGGCGGGCCGATGAGGTAGCTCAGGATGTAGGCGACGGCGGCGGCGAGTATCTCGGGCCACCCGGGTCGCTGCCTTTCCGCACCGATCACATCTGTCGGAGTGGCTTGGGGAATCATGGAAATTCCTCTCATGCGGGTCGGATATTCCGACGGGTTGTTTGTATTGGTGTGGTTCGCGTATGTGGTGGTTCGGGCCGCGCCACTACCGGCACACCGTACCGCACAGCGTGCCGCACGCTGTACCGGCACACCGTGCCGCACGCCGTGCGGTACAGTGTGCCGGTACGCTCTTCGGCATGGCCATTCGGGAGAAGATCGTCACGGCCGCGCTCCGTCTGGCCGTGACGCGAGGGATCGGTTCGCTGAGCGTCCGCCGTGTCGCGGTTGAAGCGGGCGTGGGGGCGACGACGCTCCGGCGTTACTTTCCAACCCAGGTGGAGCTGCACCGTGTCGTCGCCGAGGAGTTCGTCCGCCGTTCCGTCGACGACCTCTCGATCGCCGACGACAAGCGCGATCCGTCACAACGCCTGTTCGAGTGCCTGGCTCAGCTCTTGCCTTCACGCGGCCGGACGGCGGCGGTCGAGGGCTGGTTCGGGCCGCATCGGTTGTCGGCCGGATCTGACGCCATTCCCGGTGCGCGCGTCATCGTCGAGAGCGCGCACCGATTATTGGCGGAGCGCGTGCACCGGTGGCTGACCATCCTCGCCGGCCGGGGGCACCTCAGACCCGAGGAGGTCGACGGCCATGCCTTCTCCGCGCTGACGCTTGTCAACGGGCTGTGCCTGAAAGCACTGCTCCACCCCGACCAAGCCGACCTTGATGCCGCGAGGAACACGATCCGCTGGTTCGCCGAGCGGGTGGTCGGCAGTCGATCCACGTCGTACCGGTGACGTTCCGCCTTGGTCTCCGACTCCCGCGATCCTTCAGGCCGGTTTCGCGTCCGGGGCGGTCTCGCCGGAAGCGGCCAGGGACTGTTCCGTGAACCAGCGAAGTGTGTTTTCCGCCCGGTCGAGCGCCGCTTCGCTCTTGTCGAACAAGAGGCTCAGGTGCAACCCGTCCACGAGGGCCACAAACCGGGCCGCCAGCACCTCTGGCGTGTCTTGCAGCGCATATCCGTCCGCTGCCAAAAGCGTGAACCAGCGCGTCACGATCACGACCGACTCATCGTGCCCGGACAGCACCATTTCGTGAACCTCCTCGTTGGCATTGGGGCCAAGAGCGAGGGTGACCAGTTCGAACCACATCATGAGGGCGAAATTCCGGTCCGCCGCGCCGGGGAGGAACTGCCGCAGGCTCGCATACAAGCGATCCGCGGGGGCCAGGGAGACGTCCTGGATCCACTCGTCGCTGAGCACGTGGGAGACAATCCGCCCGGCGACGGCCCGGTAGAGCAACGCCTGTGAGGGGAAATACGCTCGCAACGTCGTCGCGCCAATACCGGCCGCGGCGGCGACAGATCGCACGCTCAGGGCCCGAAGACCGTCCGTTGCGGCGAGACGCGTTGCCACGTCCAAGATGTGTTGTCGCTTGTCGGCATTCCCAACCACGTCGCGATCCTATAGCGCAGCAAGCAGCACAGAGCACCAGGGTGGCTCGGGCCATCGCAAAGCCCCTGGTCAGCCGCCACCATACGACCGGCCGCGGCAGCGCCGCCCGGCTCTGGGGGCGGAATGCGGATACCGCCTTTAGGGTGAAAAGTGATGGCACGCTCGCACGCACACCCGGCATGCTCACACGCAGACTTTGAGAGGCAGCATGAGGGACCACGCTGACGCTGAGTACGAGCCGGACGAGCTGGACACGGACAAGGAGCAGCGTGACGGACTCCCGTCCGAGGGCGACGAGGAATCGGCCGAGGCGCAGTTTGACGACGAGGACGAAGAAGACGAGGGCGAGCCCCTCGAAGGCGAGCTGGAAGTGGCACCTCGGTCGCAGCCCGCCGGCAAGTCCGGCGACCCGGATGTGCTCCTCGACATACCGCAGCTCCAGGTCGAGGAGATCAACCTGCAGGTCGAGGACCTGCGAGCCAGGGTCTCCCTGCAGGCAGAGGTCCTGGACCTGCTCAAGCTCAACGTCGGCGCCGACGTGTCGCTCGGCCGTGTGGAGCTCGACATCAAGGGCGTGGAGGCGCAGGCCCTGCTCAAGGTCCGGCTCGACAATGTCGCCGCGATCGTCGGCAGGGTGCTGTCCACCATCGACCGCAACCCCCAGATCCTGGAGCAGTTGACGTCCGGTCTCGGGTCCGCGGCGGAGAGCCTGGGCAGCGGCGCCGAGCAGGCGGTCGGCGAGCTGGGAGAGGGCGCCGGAGAAGCCGTCCAGGACGTGGGCAAGGGCGCGGGCAAAGCTGTCGAAGAGGTCGGGGAGGGCGCGGGCGGAGCCGTAGAGGACGTCGGCGAGGGGGCGGGCAAGGCGGCGGGAGAGGTGGGCGAGGGGGCCCGGAAGGCCACCGAAGAGGTGGCGGAGAGCGCGGCGGGGGCGGTCGAGGAGGCGGGCGGCACCGCCACCGAGACCGCGCGGTCGGCCGGGCGTACGGCGAAAAAGTCCACGGGCAGGGCGTCCGGCAAGGTCACGGGCAAAGCCTCGGGCCACGTCTCGGGGGCCGCCCAGCGGACCGCGAGAGAGCCGGCCCCGGAGTCCAAAGGCGGGAGCAAGCCTGGGCGGACCCTGCACAAGAGGAAGGCAACGACCCGCAGCCGCGAGCAGGAAAGGCCGCCCTGAAAGGCCGCTCCGGACCTCGAGGCCGGCTCCACCGTGGAGGCCGACCGGCCGCGTTCTCGCGGGCCCCACCGGGATAGCGAGGGCTCGGATGCGGCTCGGAGCCGCACATCGGTCTCCCACGCCATGCGCCGCCGCCTCTCGTACGGCCCGCCGTCGTACGAGTCCCGGCAGAGCGACTGCTCACAGCGATCGAGCACGCCACCCGCCGGGTCCGGATCCTCGGCGCGACCGCGCACCCCACCGCGGCCTGGATCACCCAAGCCGCCCTGAACTCGGCCATGGACCGCCAAGAGACAGGCACCAGGGCGAAGTTCCTGATCCGGGACCGAGACAGTCCGTACCCGACATCGTTCGGCACCGGGTGGGCCTCGTCCGGACGGACGCTCCCCACGACCAGGAGGTCAGTCGCCACTCACCGCTTTCTCCATCAGCTGCCCCTGCTGTCCCGGTGCGGTGCCCGCGGCCCGGATCCCGCCACGAAACATTCCAGCAGCCGGTCCAGATCCAGCCGGGTGGCGACCTCGATCGGCGGGTGCGGGGGCGCCGGCTTATTGGCGGCGAACGGCCGCCGGTCGGCCAGTGTCGCTCCCCGGGTCAGGCCGGGCGCCAGCTCCACCTGGACGCTCCAAGGATGCGGGGATCCTCGCCCTGCACCACCAGATCATGGTGCTGGAGCGGCATCTCGGCCAGGACAGGGTGCGATTCGCTCCGAGCGACCGGGCGTTCCCGGCGGCGCTGCCGCATCGGCTGCCACGTGAGGTGCCGCGCGGGCCGCGCCTGGTGGGACGGCCTCTTCGAAAGCCAGGGCGAGCTCTCCGGCCGTCAGAGGATGCTCAGTCGAGACAGAACTCGTTGCCCTCGATGTCCTGCATCACGATGCACGACTCATTGTGGTCATCGGCAAGCAGCACTTGCACGCGTACCGCGCCGAGCGCCACCAGTCGTACGCACTCGGCTTCGAGTGCGGCAAGGCGCTCTGCACCCACGAGCCCGGTGCCGACCCGCACATCAAGATGCTGACGATTCTTGACGACCTTGCCTTCGGGGACGCGCTGGAAGAACAGTCGCGGGCCCACGCCTGAGGGGTCAATGCATGCGAACGCCGAACCCTGACGCTCAGGCGGCAGCGAGCGATCGAAATCGTCCCACGAAGCAAACCCCTCCGGTGGCGGCGGTACGACGTACCCCAACACCTCGCACCAAAAGCGAGCGACGCGCTCGGGTTCTGCGCAGTCGAAGGTGACTTGGAACTGCCTGATCGATGACATCGGCGCACCATAGCAGGGGGACTCTGTTGCTCACTTCCAGGTGTGGATCCGCATGTTGTCGGGAGGACGGCCCCTGCCGGCCGGTCGTCATCGGAGAGGCGGTCCTGCCCCCGTCCGGCCCGTGGCCGGCGCTCGCTTCTGCGATCTGCGCTATCAGATCGGGATTCTCGCCCCACGGACTGTCGTGGAACCCGCGCTCGCATACCTCCGTGCCGTGTGCCGGCTTCGGGACGCGGCGGGCGCCGGCCCGGGCCGCCGCACAGGAGCAGCGATGAGTTTTGGCGCGGTCGAGAGTCGGTACCGGGTGAGCACTCCGTACGAACGAGAGAGAGGGGTCCTGTTGTGGCGAAATTTGTGACCATCGGGTATGGGGACCAAGACGGCTACGACCGCACCGACGCGGCGGTCCGGAACGAGGCGCATGCGCATGACGCCCGCCTGCTTGAGGCCGGGGCCGTTGCGGGCATCGCCGGCTCTCCTGTACAGGTGCGCAACCACGACGCTGTCGGCACGACCGTGGAGAGCGGCTCCTTCATGTCCTCGGCTCTCCCGGTGGCCGGATTCGGGATCATCGAAGCCGCGACCATCGAGGAGGCCATCCAACTCGTGTCGAAGACCCCATGCGCGGTCGCACACGGTGTGGTCGAGGTCTGGCCGTTGCGGGAGGCCCCGTAGATCGCGGGGAAACGCACTCTCATCGGCTGATGCGTTGACCGTGAACGTGCGGCGGGTGGGTTGATCACGCGGCGTACTGGTGGGGTCGGGCCCCAGCGTTGTTGTCGTGCGAAGCGGATGCGGGCGCGTCCGCGGCGCTGGGCCTCCAACGACGCTGAGGTGGCGGCCGACGCTGGATGTGAACCGGTTGAGCCATGAACCGAGCAGGCGTTCTACTCTCTCGTACGTCCGTGCGTCGTCTCGTCGACGTCAACGCACAGCCGTCATAGCGAAGGGGCACCGTCATGGCCGAGCCGTTCTCCGTCCGCGTCACCGTCCGGGGATACGAAACCGACATCCAGGGTCATTTGAACCACAACGTCTATCTGCAGTACGCGGAACACGCCCGCTGGAGTCTGCTCCAGCGGGCCGGGATTCACCAGGCTGCCCTCCTGACCAAGGGCGTGGGCCCGGTCGCGCTGGAGACGACCATCCGCTACAAACGCGAACTGCTCGCAGGCGACGAGACGGAAGTGACCTGCGCCTTCGAATGGGGCGAGGGCAAGACCTTCCGCATCGAGCAGACGATCCGGAAGACCGACGGCACAGTGGCCGCCGAAATCACCGGGCTGGGCGGGCTGATGGACCTCAGGGAGCGCAAGCTGGTGGCGGATCCACGCGAGTACTTCCGGGCGCTGTCCGCCGATCCGCAGCTGTTCGGACTCTGAGGTTCCGACCGCCTGCCCATCAGTCGCCTCCGGCCGGTGCACGGCGCCGACGAAGACCAGGTCAGTCGGCCGTCATGGCACGCCGAACGCTCTCGCGGAGCAGTTCCCGGCGCTGCTCGTGCAGCGCTTCGGGCTCCTGTGCGGTCGCGGCGTAGACGTTGCCGACGGGTGACCATGCCATGGACATCGCGATAACCATGGCCATCAGGTTGCAGGGGTCTCCCGGCCTTACCCGCCCGGCCGCCTGCGCTTCGGCGATGGCGCGCAGCTTCCGGTCGTCCAGACGGTCCGGATCGTCGACCAGGTGACCGGCCGGGCGTCGCTCCAGGCGTGCCCAGGTAGCCAGTCGGATGTGCCGGGCCGGCCAGGAGAACTTCTGCCATACCTTCCCGACTCTGACCTACGGCGGCACGGACCGCCACGACGGATCGACCACCTTGGGGGCTACTCCCGCGAGTACGTCGTGCGCGACCGCTTCGCGTACGGGCTTCCGGCAGGACTGGACCCTGCCGCCGCGGCACCGTCGCTCTGCGCCGGAATCACCGTCTGGGAGCCACTGCGCAGTCTCGGCGCGGGGCCGGGAACACGGGTCGCCGTCGCCGGGCTGGGCGGACTGGGCCATCTCGCGGTCAAGATCGCCGTGGCGCTCGGCGCCGAAACCTCGGTGATCAGCCGGTCGGCGGACAAGGCCGACGACGTCCGCCGGCTCGGCGCGCACGATCTCCTCGTCTCCACGGATCCGGGCCAGATGGCCGACGCCCGTGACCGCTTCGACGTCGTCATCGACACCGTCTCCGCCCCGCACGACCTCGGGCCCTACCTGCGCCTGGTCGCGATGGACGGGACACTCAGCCACGTCGGGCAGCTGGGACCCGTCACCGTGGAGACCCTCGACCTGCTCATCGGACGCAAGAAGCTCAGCTCCGCGGGCAGCGGCGGCAGGCCCGCCACGGCCGCCATGCTTGACTTCTGCGCCGAACACGGCGTCGCCGCCGACATCGAACTGCTCCCCTCCACGCAGGTGAACGAAGCCCTGGACCGCCTCGGACGCAACGACGTCCGCTATCGGTTCGTCCTCGACATGAGCGACCTGGACTGAACGCGACCGCGGCGGATCAGCGCGCCCCGGACACGCGGGGCAGGTCCGAGGACGACTCGTACGGACCGGGACGGCCGGTGAGCTCCGACCGTCTCTGCGGGCTATATCCACATCAGCACGATCGGGGCGACGAGCAGCCCGGCCAACAGCAGACGAGGTGCGCTCGCCGCGCAACGTGCACACATACGCCCGCAACGTGGCCAAGGACCGCACGTCGTTCCCCCTGTCCGCCGGATTCCGGGCGAGGCATCCCCCTCGTCGACCCGCCCAGGGCAATGCGGGGCGGCCTGCGGTCGACGTCCAGGTGAACGCGCAACCCGGACAAACCCGTCTCCTGCCACAGCCGCGTAACAGCGGCCATCCGGAGGACAACTCCCACCCCACCCCGCCGGTCGAACCTGGTGCGTCGCACACCCGCGCCGCGGCGGAACCGGTGCCGCCCGGCGCGACTCCTCCAGTCCCGACCGAAGTTGGAGTTGACCCGTGCCCAGGAAGTCCCTGCCGACGCGGCTCGCCGCCACCGCCGCGCTCCTGCTCGCCGCAGGCGCCCTGTCCGCGCCCGCCGCCTCGGCGAAGCCGTCGGACGCCTCCCCCGGCGACGCCTACGTGCTGACCGTGAGCACCAATCCGCCCAGCACCGACTACGACAACCGCAGCGTCGACGTCACCGGCACCGTCACCAAGGCCGACGGCACCCCGGCGCCCAACATCCCCGTCACCATCCAGGAGGTCGTCCTCTTCACCACCTGGAATCCGTGGGGCGACCCGATCGACCCCACCTACTACGAGCCGCGCGACCTGGGCACGCCGGTCACCGACGCAGGCGGGAAGTTCACCATCCCCGACGTCGACATCGACCACGTGACCGGCAGCAGCCTGCTCAACGTCCAGCACGAGGTGCGGATCACCGCCCTCTACGACGAGGACGGCGACCTCAACACCCCGCAGGACGGCTACTACGCGGACACCACCGTGGCCGCCAACCCCAAGTCCAGCTCCGTCAGTTACCAGGTCAACAAGAAGAAGGTGAAGGCGGGCGACATCCTCACCGTCCAGGGCAGGGTCACCCTCCCCAAAGGGGTCGAGCCCCAGGGCACCGAGGTCTTCCTGCAGACTTACTGGGAGAACGAGTACCACGTGAAGACCACCGTCGAGGACGACGGCTTCTTCGTGCTGTCAGTGCGCGTCTCGCGCGAGGACGACACGTTCCGGCTGCGCACGGCTCCGACGGACCTCTACGTGGCGGGCGCGGACCAGCCGCTCCCGATCACCAACACCTCGCTCCCCCGCACCTAGCCCTCCGGACGGCGGGACTTCGGGCGGGACTGTTCTCTTCGTGGCTGTCAGTCCAGCGGCTCGATCCAGAGGTTCCTGAAACGGACCTTGTTGCCGTGGTCCTGGAGCCGGATTGCGCCCGCGGCGGCCGATTCGGCGTCGCCGGCGCCGGTCGGACCGTCCACTGCCACGTTGGCGTGGACCTTCCTGCCGTTCCACACCACGGTGATCCTGGCGTCCTCGGTCTTTTGGCCCGCGGCGTCGAAACGGGCCGCACGGAAGACGATGTCGTACGTCTGCCAGGTTTCCGGTGGAGTGGCGGCGTTCAGGTCGGCGGCCTTCTTGTTGTAGATGGACGCGGCCTCGTCCGGCGCGAGTTTCTCCACTCCGAAGGAGTCCAGGATCTGGATCTCATACCGCTCCTGGAGGTAGATGCCGCTGTTCCCGCGGTCTTGCCCGGTGACATCGTCCGGCAGCTTCGGCACCCGGAATTCGGCGTGCAGCCTGAAGTCGCCGAAGGCCTGCTTGGTGCGGATGTCGCCGCAGCACACCTCGATGGAGTCCTCGGCGGAGTGCGGCCATTCGACGCCGTGGCCGTCGGTGTGCTGCCAGGCGGTGGAGACGCTGCCGCCGGAGAACAGGTCGATCCGGCTGCCGGTTCTCCGCACCTCGATCATGTCGAGGTTGACGTGGCCGGTGTCCTCGGGCCGATAGGTATAGGCGATGGTGTTGCGGCCCTTGCGCAGGGAGAGCCGCTCGGTCTTGGTGGACCAGCGGTTCCAGGCACCGGTGGAGGGGAGGCTGGTCTGCTGCGCCTGGCCGCCGTTGACGGTGATCCCCATGGTCTTGGTGCCGGTGAAGGGGTGGGGGCCGTTGGCGTAGCGCAGTCCCACGTCGTAGCTGCCCTTCGCGGGCGCGTCGACCTCGAAGGTGGCCGTGGCGCCCGGGGTGCCGAAACCGTCGGCGAAGCCACCGCCGGTGTAGCCGGCGTGCTCGGTGTCGATGTCCGCTCCGCCGGCCAGGCGTGCCGATTCCGCGTCGTACGAGGTGATGGGCTGTTCGGGGCCGGGGCGTGCGTTCAGCGTGTACCAGGCCTCGGTGGACCAGAGTTGCTCACCGGCGTCCGAGGCGAAGGGGCGCGGTGAGCGTACGTGCACCACTCGGTCGGTCTTGAGGCCGGGGATGGTGAGCCGGACCGTGCGACGGTCGTCGGACAGTCGGGCGGCCGCGACGGGGAGGGCCTCTTCGTCGACCTTGGGGCCGCCGTACGCCGGGGTGGGGACGTAGCGCCACTGCTCGACGGAGTAGGCGCCGTTCGTCAGCTTGGCGGCGGTCTCCGCCGACAGGGGCTTGGTATAGGTGAGTTCGAAGCCGTCGCGGGTGGCGCGCATGGTCTTGATGTCGAAGGCGGTCTTGCCGTTCGGTGTGAGTTTCTGCAGGCCGAAGCGGAGTTTGCCTTCCTGGCCCCAGTTTCCGTCGGCGCCGAGACCGCCGGCGTAGATCGCACCGTCCGGTCCGGTGCTGATGCGGGTGATGCCGACCTCCAGGCCCTGGGTGTGCCGGAACACCGCGCCCTGGTATTCGCCGTCCACCTTCTCCAGGTCGGCGCGCTGGATTCCGCCGTAGGTGACGTCGCCGAAGAGCATTTGCCCGGCGAAGGGTCCCTTTTTCAACAGCATCGGCGTGCTGGGCGAGTTGGCTATCTCGTTCTGCGGCAGCCAGAGCGCGGGCTTGGTGACCGGGCGGTCGTCGAACGGCCCGTCCGGGTTGGTGTAGTGGTTGAAGAAGCGGTCCTGCTTGACGTGGAGCAGCTTGGAGGCGGGCAGCCAGCCGCCCTGGTTGTCGGTGACGAAGAGATCGCCCTGCGGGCCCCGTCCGATCCCGTTCGGTGTACGGAGGCCGCCGGCCAGGTAACTCACCTTTCCGGTCTTCTTGTTCACCTTGATGGTGGTGCCGCGGTTCGCGGCGGGCTGCGGATCGGTTGTCGCACCGCCGTAGTTGATGGCCACGGAGAGGTTCAGATAGAAGTTCCCTTTCTCGTACAGCAGTCCGAAGGCGAACTCGTGGAAGTTCCCTCCGTACGGCCAGTCGGCGACCTTGCGGATCTCGCCCGGGGCGTTGGCGCCCTCGGTATCGGACAACTCGGTGAGCTGGTGCTTCTCCGAGACATAGAGCTTTCCGTCGACGTACTTGATCCCCATCGGCTCCTTCAGACCGCCGGCGATCTTCTTGTACGTGACCTTCTCCGGGCCGGTGTCACCCGTGACGTGGTCGAGGACGTACACCTCTCCCTCCGTCTTGGTGCTGCCGCCCCACGTCGTCACGGCGAGCTTGCCGCCCGGCAGCCAGTCCATCGCGGAGACCTGCGGCTCGAAGCCCTCGGGGCGCAGATCGGTGAGGGTGTAGCCGGGGTTGACCGAGGTCAACGGGAGGCCGTCGCCGGGGGTGTCATAGCTGCCCTCGCACTCCTTGCGGCCGGGGGCGGTGACACGGACGACGTCGGCGTCGGTGCTGAGCACGGAGTTCGGGACGAGGGAGAAGTCGTCGGCGCCCGGCGGCTTCCACTGGAGGGTGACCTGCTGGTCGCCGCCGCGGTCGAAGTGGTCGATGCGCAGGGCGTGGTAGCCGGGTGCGAGGGCGATCTCGCCGTCCTTGGGCTCGGCACCGTGCAGTCCGTCGTGGTCGACGACCTTCTTGTCGCCGATGAGCAGTCGGGAGCCGTCGTCGCTGATCAGGCGGAACGTGTACGTGCCGTCAGTGGGGACGTCGATGTTGCCGATGATCTGCGACACGAAGTTGTCGGTGAAACCGAAGCCCTCGGTGGAGGACCAGTCGGCGTTGGGGATCAGCTTGTCGACGTTGGGGGTCTGGGCCGGCTTGAGGTCGCAGAGCTTGCTCAGCGGGGACTGGATATCGAAGACGCGGAGGGTGACGCCAGGTTCCTGGGGCGGCAGGTCCCCGAAGGGCTTTTCGTCCGCTTCGGCGGCCGGTGTCGCGAGACCGCAGGCGAAAAGGGCCGCGAGGAGCAGGCCGGTGATTCTTCGTGGTCTACGGCGATGGCTACGGAGGCTCGGGGGGTGCTTGCGTGACGTCACTCTTCCTCCTGCTGGGCGCTGGGCGGCGCGGCCCGACGGCGGACCGCGGTGTCAGGGAGTGGAGCTCGTCCGCGTACGGGTGGTGCGGCGGTATTCCGCCGTGATGCACGCAGACGTCCGTACGAAAGCGACGCCCAGCGTACGAACAGCGCCCCGAACCGTCCATACTTTGTCCTCACCAAGTCGAAAGTCCCGTCCCTCGCCGCCCTCCTGACGGCGGACGGGACGGGCCCCGGAAACCCCGGCGGCGTCGTCAGTCCGACAGCACGGTCAGGGGCGATTCACCCGCCCGCAGCCGAGCGAGCAGGGCGGGCTCCGCACGGTCCGAGGCGAGCGCGCGGGCGAGCACATCGGCGGCGATCCGCGGGCTGATGACCAGTACACCGTTGTCATCGGCCAGGACGAGGTCACCGGGGCGGACGACGGCGCCGCCGCAGGACACGGTCCGGCCCACTCCCCCGTCGCCGCGCCCGTGCCTCTTGGTGGTGAGCAGGCTGGTGCCCCGGGCGAACACCGGCAGCCGCATCTCCCGCAGTTCCCGCAGATCGGTGACGACTCCGTCGACCACGACGCCCGCCGCGCCCGCCGCCCGCGCGGCACAGCCGGTGACGGCGCCGATCGGAGCGTGGGTGGCGTTCTGCCCGGTGTCGACCACCAGCACGTCCCCGGGGCGCAGCAGGTCCAGTGCCTCGGCCATCGGGGTGGCGTCCGGTGGCACGATCCTCAACGTCACCGCCCGGCCGACGATCTTCACGTCCGGCACCAGGGCATGGATCCGCGGATCGACGAACCCCTCTTCGAGGAAGTGGCCGAGGGTCGGGAAGCCGACCTCCTGGAGTTTCCGCGTCAAGGGGTCGTCGGGGGCCGCGGTCTGTGTGTGCGCGCTCGTTGTCATCACGCTCTCCCTCCCTACGCGGGTGATTCCGAGGGACATACCGCGACGCAGTCCACTTCGAGGCGCACTCCCCACAGTCCTACGGCGACGGTGGTCCGGGCCGGCACGTGATCGGGTCCGAAGATCTCGCGGTAGACCTCGTTGAACTCCTCCATGCGGTCCTCCTCGGCCAGGTAGGCATTGACCTTCACCACCCGGGACAGATCCGAGCCGGCCTCCGCGAGCACCGTTGCCAGATTGGCGAACGTCTGCCTCACCTGGCCGGCGAAATCCACCGGCATGTCTCCCCCGGGGACGGCGGGAATCTGACCCGCGGTGAAGACCAGTCCGTTCGCCACGACGGCCTGCGCATAGGGGCCCACCGGCTTGGGCCCGCCCTGTGCGGCCCGAATGTGCTTCATTCCTGTCCTCTTTCTCCACGGGGCCCGTATGGTCGGGCCGTATCAGCTGGTGGTGGTCGGCGCGCCCTGGGCCGGTGCGACCACGGGGGCTTCGGGCCGCTCGTGGATCTCGCTGCGCAGGGTCTCGGCGAGCAGCAGCAGGCAGACCAGCGACACCGACGCGGAGCCGATCATGAACCAGGCGACCGACGACCCTTTCCCGGTCGCGTCCAGCAACGCGGTGGTGACGGCGGGAGTCGCGGCGCTGCCCAGGAGCCCCGACAGCATGTAACTCACCGACAGACCCGAATAGCGGACCTTGGTCCCGAACAGCTCGGCCAGGAACGTGGCGATGGGCCCGTAGTTGGCGGCGAACGCCGTCATCAGCAGCAGATAGCCCAGCAGCACCAGGCCGGACTGCCTGGTGTCCAGCAGCCAGAACATCGGGAAGGCGACCACCGCTTCGCCGACGATGCCGCCGATGATCACCGGCTTGCGTCCGAGGCGGTCGGAGAGCGCGCCGAACGCGGGGATGAGCCCGATCGCGGCCACGCAGGACAGCAGGGCGACCGTGAGCATCGTGCTGCGGGACAGTCCCAGGGTGTCCGTACCGTAGGTCAGGCCGAACGCGACGAGGATGTTGAACGCCACGCCCGTGGACATGGTGGCGACTCCGCCGAGGATGACCTGGCGCCAGTACCTGCGGAACACCTCGGCCAGCGGCAGCCGCACCTGCGTATCCCGCTGCTTGACCTCCTGGAACGCGGGCGTCTCCGTGGTCCGTGACCGGATGAGCAGCCCGACCAGGACGAGCAGACAGCTGGCCAGGAAGGGAATCCGCCAGCCCCAGGACAGCAGGTCCTTCTCGGGAAGCAGGGCGACGAGCAGGAACGCCGAGTTGGCCAGCAGCGTGCCGATCGGCACGCCGGTCTGCACCAAGGAACCGAAGAATCCGCGCTTGCCCTTCGGCGCGTGCTCGACGCTCATCAGCACGGCTCCGCCCCACTCGCCGCCCAGGGCGAGTCCCTGGACGACCCGCAGGGTCAGCAGCAGGACCGGGGCCCAGACGCCGACAGTTCCGTAGGTGGGCAGCAGGCCGATGGCGAAGGTGGCCGCGCCCATCATCGAGAGCGAGATCAGCAGCATCGACTTCCGCCCGAGCCGGTCTCCGAAGTGGCCGAAGACGGCCGCTCCGATCAGCCGGGCGAGGTAGGCGGAGGCGAATGTGCCGAAGGCCAGCAGCGTTCCGACGAGAGGGTCGAACGTCGGGAAGAAGAGCTTGTTGAAGGCGATCGCCGATGCCGTGGCGAAGACGAACAGGTCGTACCACTCGACCGCGGTCCCGATGACACTCGCGACCGCTACTTTTCCGACCGACAGATGGGGATCTTGGGTCTGCGTCATGACGTCTCCATGTGCTATTGGATCTCAAGTCCGGCCGGGGGACCGAGCGGGCTCTGGTGCGCGGCCATGACGTGCTTGACGCGGGTGTAGTCGTCGAATCCGTAGCGGCTCAGATCGCGGCCGATACCGGACTGCTTGTAGCCGCCGTGCGGCAGTTCCGCGAGGATCACCTGGTGGCAGTTGAGCCAGACGCAGCCGAAGTCCAGCGCGGCGCTGAGCCGCGTGGCGCGCCCCAGATCGGCGGTCCAGACGCTGGAGGCCAGGCCGAAGTCGACGCCGTTGGCCAGCTCCACGGCTTCCGTCTCGGTGTCGAACGGCTGCACCGTGACCACCGGGCCGAAGGTCTCCTGCTGGACCACCGGGTCGTCCTGGCGCACACCGGAGATGACGGTGGGCTCGAAGAAATAGCCCGGGGGGTCGAGCCGCTTGCCGCCGGTCTCGACCACGGCGTGGTCCGGCAGCCCGGCCAGGACGGAGCTCACCCTGTCGGCCTGGGCGGCACTGTTGAGGGGGCCGAAGAACGCCTCCTCGGACGGGGGCCCGGTACGAGTGGCCCGGGCCGCCTCGACGAGCGCCGCGAGCACCGCGTCGTAGGCGGGGCGTTCGACCAGTACCCGGGTGACGGCGGTGCAGTCCTGGCCCGCGTTGAAGAAGGCCGCGTCGGCGAGGGCGCGGGCCGTGCGCCGCGGGTCGACGTCGGCGAAGACGACGGCCGGGGCCTTGCCGCCCAGCTCCAGATGGACGTTCTTGACCTCCGCGGAGGCCGCGGCCATGACCTCGGAACCGGCCCGGGTCGAACCGGTGATGGCCACCATGTCGACGCCCTTGTGCCCGGCCAGGGCGCGCCCGGTGTCCCGGTCGCCGCATACGACGTTGACGACGCCGGGAGGGAAGACCCGGGCCGCCAGCTCGCCGAGCAGCACCGTGGACCACGGGGTGGTGTCGGAGGGCTTCAGCACGACCGTGTTGCCCGCCGCGAGGGCCGGTCCGAGCTTCCACACGGCCATCATGAAGGGGTAGTTCCAGGGGGTGACCTGGGCGACCACTCCCACCGGCTCGCGGCGGACGTAGGAGGTGTAGCCCTCCTCGTACTCGCCCGCCGCCACGCCCTCCAGGACCCGGGCGGCACCGGCGAAGAAGCGCAACTGGTCGGCGCCCCGGAGGATTTCGAGGGCTCGGGTGGTCTCGCGCGGCTTGCCGGTGGCGCGTACCTCGGCGTCCAGCAGCCGGTCCGCATGCTCGGCCACGAGATCGGCGAGGCGCAGCAGCGCCTCCTGACGCTCGCTCGGGGTGGAGCGGCGCCACGAGGTAAAGGCCCGGCGGGCGGCGGCGACGGCGGTGTCCACGTCGTCGGCGCAGGAGCGCGGCGCGGTGCCGTAGACCTCGCCGGTGGCGGGGTCGGTCAGCTCCATGCGCGCGGCCACCATCGCCGGTTCGCCGTCGATGATGTTGTGCAGGGCCAGATCAGACATGCTGGTGCTCCTCGCGGAGGGAGTCGACGGTGACGCCGGGAGCCAGCAGGCCCTCGGTGACCTTCAGTTCGATCAGTGCTGCGGTGCCGGAGGCCAGCGACCGTTCCAGGGCCGCCGGGAACGCGTCGTGGGTGGTGACCGTCTCGCCGTGGGCGCCGAAGGCCCGGGCGAGGGCGGCGAAGTCGGGGTTGACCAGACCGGTGCCGCTGACCCGCCCCGGGTAGCTCTGCTCCTGGTGCTGGCGGATCGTGCCGTAGGTCGAGTTGTTGAGGACGAGGACGAGCGGGGCCGCGCCCCGTGCGACGGCGGTGGCCAGCTCCTGGCCGTTCATCAGGAAGCAGCCGTCACCGGCGACCGAGACCACCTGCCGGCCGGGTTCGGCGATCGCGGCGGCGACGGCGGCGGGGATGCCGTAACCCATGGAGCCGTTGCGCGGGGCGAGTTGGCGCCGTCCGTCGCGGTAGGTGAGGAAGCGCTGCGCCCAGACGGCGTGGTTGCCGGCACCGAAGGTGACGACGGTGTCATGGGGCAGCCGCGCGTCCAGGTGGGCGAATACGGCGCCGAGGTCCAGCGGGTCGTCGTCCGGCACCGGGGTACGGAACTCCAGGTGCGCGGCGCGGTCCTGCTTGGTCCGCACGCCCCAGGGCACCGCGGTGTCGGGGAGCAGACCGCGTACCGCCGTGCCGAATGCCTCGGGGGCGGCGAGCAGGGCGAGGTCGGCCGGGTAGAGCGGGGCGGGCGGCTGCGGTGCGGGCAGCGCCTGGACCAGGCGCGGGCCGGTCCCGTCCGTGGGGAGCAGGGTGAAGCCGTCGGTGCATACGTCGCCGGGCGCGGTGCCGACGCAGATCAGCAGGTCGGCCCCGCGTATGCGCTCGGCGACGGCGTCGGCCCGTCCGTAGCCCAGCGCCCCGATGTAGCTCTCGCTGTCGTTGTCGACGAGGTCCTGGCAGCGGAAGTCGACGGTGACGGGCAACGACCACGCCTCGGCCCATTCCCGTATGTCGGCGCGGGCCCGGTCGGTCCAGCGGCTGCCGCCGAGCAGCAGCAGCGGGCGCTCGGCGGCGCCCAGGAGTGCGGCCAGCCGGTCGCGCTCGGCGGCGGAGACCGCGCCGGCGGGCACGGGCAGCGGGGTGGCGTCGGGCACCTGGACGGTGTCGGTGAGCATGTCCTCCGGCAGTCCGAGGACGACCGGCCCGGGGCGCCCGCTGCCGGCGACGGCGAAGGCGCGGGCCACGTGTTCGGGGATGCGGGCGGCGTCGTCGATGGTCTCGACCAGCTTGGCGTTGGTGCCGAAGGTGGCGCGCAGGTCCAGTTCCTGGAACGAGTCGCGGTGGGTGTGGCCGCGGGGTACGAGCCCGATGAAGAGCACGAGCGGGGTGGCGTCCTGGTGTGCGGTGTGCAGGGCGACCAGGGCGTTGGTGGCGCCGGGGCCGCGGGTGGTGAAGCACACGCCGGGGCGGCCGGTGAGCTTGCCGTGGGCCTCGGCCATGTAGGCCGCGCCGCCCTCGTGGCGGCAGACGACCATCCGGACGGGGGCGTCGTGGAGGGCGTCGAGCGCGGCGAGGTAGCTTTCGCCGGGGACGCCGTACACGGTGTCGACGCCGTGCCGGATGAGCTGGTCGATCAGGACCTGCCCACCGGTGCGGGCGGGGTGCTGCGGTGTCATGCGGTGGCCTTCACGGTTGCGGGGTGTTCCGGGTGTTCGGGATGGTCCGGGCCGAGGCGGCGGTGCAGCGGCGGTCCGGCGACGTAGGAGCCGGTGGCCGTGCAGGCCGCGATGAGGATCAGGAGCAGCGCCACGCCCCACGAGGCGCCGTCGGCGAGGCCGGTCAGCCAGGCGGCGGCCAGCGGGACGAGGCCGCCCAGGACGCCGGCGAGGTTGTACGACATGGCGACCGCGCTGTAGCGGACGGTGTCGGGGAACATCCCGGTGATGACGGCGCCGATCGCCGCGTACGGGATGGAGATGACGGCGACGCCGAGGGCGACGCCGAGCAGCACGAGTCCGGTGTGCCGGGTGTCGATGAGCCAGAAGGTGGGGAAGGCCACCAGCACGGAGGCGACTCCCCCGGCGGCGCACACCTTCCAGGGGCCGACGCGGTCGGCGAGCCGCCCGGCGATCACGATGACGGCGATCTCGGCCACGGCGGCCAGCAGGGTGGCGTTGATCATCACGGACTTGTCGATGCCGAGCTGTTCGGTGCCGTAGGAGATCACGTAGGTCGTCAGCAGGAAGAAGCCGCCGATGCCGAGGAAGGCGGTGGCCACGCCGATGAGCATGCGCCCCCAGGTCCTGCGGAACGCCTCGATCAGCGGGGCGGGCCGGGGACCTTCCCGCTCGGCGTTGGCGTGCATGGCGCGGAAGACCGGGGACTCCTCGATGCGCAGCCGCAGGTAGAGGGCGAAGCCGAGCAGCCCGAAGGCGGCCAGGAACGGGATGCGCCAGCCCCACGAGTAGAACGCGTCGTCGGGCAACATCCCCACCAGGGCGAAGGCGCCGCTGGAGAGCAAGGTGCCGACGGGCGAGCCGAGTTGGGGGATGGAGGAGTAGCTGCCGTGCTTCTCCTTCGGAGTGTGCTCCAGGGTGAGCAGCATGGCGCCGCTCCACTCGCCACCGACCGAGATGCCCTGGAGGAAGCGGAGGGCGGCGAGCAGGACGGGTGCCCAGACACCGATCGCGTCGTAGTCGGGGAGCAGTCCGATGCAGCCGGTGGAGGCGCCCATCAGGACAACGGTGATGATGAGCGCCGCCTTGCGGCCGTGGCGGTCGCCGATGTGGCCGAAGACGGCGGCGCCGATGGGCCGGGCCGCGAAGCCGACGGCGAAGGTGACGAAGGAGGCGATGGTCGCGGTGGCCGGGTCGAGGGAGGGGAAGAAGAGCTTGTTGAAGACGAGCGCGGCGGCGGTGCCGTAGAGGAAGTAGTCGTACCACTCCAGGGCGGTGCCGATGAACGCGGCGGACAGCAGCCGTTTGATGTCTGCCGCGCTGGGCCGGGGCGGCGCGGTCGGGGTGGTGCTCACGGGTTCTCCAGGGGACGGCGGTAGCCGGTGGCGGCTACGGGGGACGGAGGAACCGGCCGTGCGGGCGGGCGGTGGGTGGCCGGTGACCTCGGCGCCAGGGCGGTGGGAGCGCGCGTGGCCTCGGGTCAGGCCAGATGGTGGAGCTGGGCGAGCGGCAGTTCGGTGGCGGCGTCGGTGGCGGTGGGCAGGCCGTCGACGAGGACGGGGGCGGGTTCGCGGGGCACCTCGACGCGCGGGGTGGCGGTGTTGTGGAGCATGTCGGCGCGGGTCAGTCCGCGGGCGCCGCGCACCGCCGCGTAGCGCAAGCCCCCGGGCAGTGCGGCGCGGGCCCTGGTGTCGTCGAGGGCGGCCTGGGCGACGAAGATCCGCGACAGCTGGGACGGTGCGTCGCCGAGAGCGCCGAAGTAGGGGCCGTAGGTGCGGGGCTGGGTGAGCCGGGTCGAGCCTGATCCCGAGCCGCGGTTGCCCCAGGCCACGAAGCCGCCCTTGATGACGAGCTCGGGCTTGGTGCCGAACCAGGCCGGGTGCCACAGTACGAGGTCGGCGAGGCGTCCGGGCTGGGCGGTGCCCACCTCGTGGGCGAGGCCGTGGGCGATCGCCGGATTGAGGGTGATCTTGGCGAGGTAGCGCAGCACCCGCTCGTTCGCGGGGCGCTCCACTCCGCCCTCCCCCGCGCGCAGCGCCTGGACGTGGGCGAGCTGCCAGGTGCGCCGTACGGTCTCGGCGATCCGGCCCATGCCCATGGAGTCGGAGTTGACGATGCTGATGGCGCCCAGGTCGTGCAGGGCGTTCTCGGCGGCGATGGCGTGGCCGCGGATGCGGCCGCGGGAGATCTCGACATCGCTGTGGACGTGATGGTTCTGCCGGTGCACGGTCATCGTCATCGGGAACAGCTCGCCGACGGTGTTCGCCGTGTACGGGATGGTGGGGGTGGTCGAGGACGGCAGGATGTTCGGCTCGGAGAGGATCTCCAGCAGATCGGGGTGTCCGCCGCCGCCCTCCACGTGGTAGGCGTGCACGGTGCGGCCGCGGGTGGCGCCGATGGTGTCGCGCAGATAGCCGGATTCGTTCATCGAGTCGGTGTGCAGCGCCACGGGCAGATCCGCGTGTTCCGCGGTGGCCAGGCAGGTGTCGATGATGCGCGGGGTGGCCCCGAAGTCCTCATGGATCTTGAATCCGCCGGCCCCGGCCAGCACCGACTCGTCCAGCAGGGCACGGGAGCTGGAGGAGCCACGGCCGAGGAAGGCCACATTGAGCGGAGTGCCGCGCCAGGAGCTCATCAGGGTGTGCAGATTGTGGGCCGGGTTGCAGCCGATGTCCCAGACCCCGCCGAGTCCCATGCCCACCACCGTGGTCACAC
Source organism: Streptomyces hygroscopicus (assembly GCA_002021875.1). NCBI lineage: Bacteria > Bacillati > Actinomycetota > Actinomycetes > Kitasatosporales > Streptomycetaceae > Streptomyces > Streptomyces hygroscopicus. Next base: position 9,534,138 of record CP018627.1, on the reverse strand, counting down.
CGGAGGCGAGCGCGGCGGGCGCGACCTCGGGCGAGGACAGATGCACATGGCTGTCGACGATGCCCGGGGTGGCGATCAGCCCCTCCCCGGTGACCATCGCGGTGTGCGAGTCGATGGCGAAGTCCACCGGCCTCAGATCCGGGTTGCCCACTCCGCCGACCGCGACGATCCGGCCGTCCTTGACGCCGATGTCCGTCTTGCGGACACCCAGGACCGGGTCCATCAGCAGCACACTGGAAACCACCAGGTCCAGGGCCGAGGCACGGTCGGAACGCGGGGACGCCAGCAGCCCGTCGCGGACCGTCTTGCCGCAGCCGCCCAGCAGCTCGTCGCCGGGAGTGCCGTCGTCCGCCTCCACCTCGACCCACAGACAGGTGTCGCCCAGGCGGACACGGTCACCGGTGGTGGGGCCGTAGAGGGCGTTGTACGTACATCGGTCGATCCGTGTCATGCCGACTCCTCCTGTTCATCTCCGTCGTGGCGGGCGGCCACCAGGTCCACCTCACGTTCGGTCCCCGGTTCGAAGGCCAGGGCGGTCCCCGCCGGGACGTCCAGCCGCATCCCGGCGGCGGCTTCGCGGTCCAGTTCGAGGGCGGCGTTGGCCTCCGCGAGCGGGTAGTGCGAGGAGAGGTAGACGGTGCGGTCGCCGTTGTTGCGGATCGTCAGCCGCAACCGGGGTCGTCCGGCGTTGATCGCCACCGGTTCGTCGGCCGTACGTACCGCGCCGGGCGCGGGGCCCTCACCGCCACCCGTGATCGGATTCTCGACCGCCACCAACGAGGTGCCACTCGGGAACAGCGCCTCGACCTGGACCGTGCCGACGAGAGCGGGCACCCCCTCCAGCACGTCGTCCACGGTCAGCAGCGACCGTCCGGCCTCGATCACCTCGTCCAGGCTCGCCCCGTCCCAGGCCGCCTCCAGCACCTCGTCGCAGATGAGCGCGATGGCCTCGGGGGCATTCAGCCGCCGGCCCCGCGCGCGGCGGCGGCGGGCCAGTTCGGCGATGGTGAAGAGCTGGACCCGTTCCAGCTCGCGAGGGGTCAAATGCACTGCGGTGCCCTCCTGGACGACGGACCCCGGTGGGTGTCGCCCGAGGTCACACCAGAATCCCGGGGGGATGGCGGTCGGCCAAGGTTGAAATGCATCCGATCCACTGACCAGAATCGTGCACATGCACAATGCGCCGGTTGCCTTCCCTCCCCCTGACCCACGCATCGCCGAGCTCGCCCGGGAGTGTCTGGACGATCTCGACGGGCTGATCGAGCTGTGGATCGACGTGGTGGGCCCCATCCGCCGGAGCTACGCCGACCGCGTGCCGGACCCGGACTTCCGGGACTCCGCACGCCACGCGCTGGAGATGCTGCTGCGCACCGTGGCCCAGCTACCCGTGCCCGACCACATCGCCGAGGTGTCCGAACGAGTCGGCACCCGGCGTGCCCGGCAGGGCGTACCGCTGGAGTCCCTGCTGGACGCGGCCCGGCTGGACTTCCGCGTGGTGTGGACGGCCCTGGTGCGGCGCGCCGAGGACCGGAACATGACACATCTGGTGGCCTCCGCGTACTACGTCTGGGAGGCCGTCGAGCGCCATGTCACCGGGATCATGACCGCGTACCAGCGCACGGTGCTGGAGATGGGGCGGCTGGCCGACGACGAGCGCCAGATGTGGTTCGCCCGTCTGATGGAGTGCGACGGCCGCAACCCCACCGTGGTGGGCGACACCGCGCTGGCACTCGGCTTCCAGGTCGGTGGGGAGTACGTGTGCGCCGCGGCCGCCCCGCAGTATGGCGCGGCTCTGCGCCGGGCCGCGGCGGACCTGCGCACCGCGGGTGTCCCGGTGCAGCAGCAGGCCCTCGATTCGGCGGTGGTGCTCGCCGCCCAGTGCGGGCCGCGCACCACGGCCCACACGGTCCTGGGACACCTCGGGGAGACACCGTGTGGCGTGGCGTCCGCCGCCGGCCGGCTGGCCGACGTACCGCGGGCGGTCCGGCTGGCCATCACCACGGCGCGCAGTCTTCCCGCGGACGCCCGCGGGCCGAGGTGGCTGCGGGAAAGCTGGCTGGACGTCCTGGTCCACCACACCTCGGATCTCGCACACGACCTCGCCGACGACGTACTCGGCGGACTCGACCGGCCGAACGTCTCCGGCACCGAGAAGGACCGGCTGCTGCGCACCGTTCGCATCCACCTCACCGGGAACGGCTCGATAGCCGACACGGCCGCGGCCGTGTACTGCCACCGCAACACCGTGCAGCACCGCTTCACCCGCTTCTGCGAGCTCACCGGCCACGACATCCGCCGCCCGGAGGACGCCGCCTTGATCGCCCTCGCCCTGCGGGCCAGGGAACGGGGCGCCCGGACGGAGGAAACCGGCTGAGCCGAGCGCGAGGCGGGTTGGGATGCCGTGCGGCGCAGGACGCGCCGGATCGTGGGACGGGCACTCACTACCACTGGTAGGGCAGGTATTTCCCGTCGAGACGTACGGCCGCGGCGGCTTCCTGCTTGCTGAGCATGTGCGTCTCCCTGTACGACGGTGGTCCTGGTCGCACGTCACACTGGCGCCGCGACCTCCTCGGCCCGGAGGCCACCACCCACGTGAAGCCGGCGAACGTGCACATCGACCGTGCTGGAGCGGGCCGGGCGGTGGCCTCCGCCGGTCACTGGGTGACCGAGTAGGAGTGGGCGCCGGTTCCGGCCAGGGCGCCCCTGTCGACGATCAGGTACTCGTCGCGGATCGGGCGGTCGGCGAGCCAGGACTCCAGGATCTCGCGGGTGCCGGATGCGTAGCGGGCCTGGGCGGACAGGGAGGACCCGGAGATGTGCGGGGTCATGCCGTGGTGCGGCATGGTGCGCCAGGGGTGGTCGGCGGGTGCGGGCTGCGGATACCAGACATCGCCCGCGTAGCCCGCCAACTGGCCGCTGCGCAGGGCGCGGTCGACGGCGTCCCGGTCGGCGATCTTCGCTCGTGCCGTGTTGATGAGGTACGCGCCGCGCTTCATCGTGCCGATCAGCTCATCGCCGAACAGGCCCTCCGTCTCCGGGTGCAGCGGCGCGTTGATCGTGACGACGTCGCAGTGCGGCACCATGTCGGCGGCGCTCTCGTGGAAGACCAGCCCCAGCTCGCGCTCGACGTCCTCGGGAAGCCGGTGCCGGTCGGTGTAGTGCAGCTTCACGTCGAAGGGCGCGAGGCGGCGCAGGACCGCGAGTCCGATGCGCCCGGCGGCCACCGTGCCGACGTGCATGCCCTCCAGGTCGTACGAACGGGCCACGCAGTCCGCGATGTTCCAGCCGCCGTCGCGGGCGATCCGGTGGGAGGGCAGGTAGTTGCGTACGAGGGACAGCGTCATCATCACCACGTGCTCGGCGACGCTGATGCTGTTGGAGTACGTGACCTCGGCCACCGTCACCCCGTGCGCGACCGCCGCGTCGAGGTCGACGTGGTCGGAGCCGATGCCCGCGGTGATGGCGAGCTTGAGGTTTTTGGCGGCGGCGATGCGCTCCGCGGTCAGGTACGCGGGCCAGAACGGCTGGGAGATCACGACGTCCGCGTCGGGCAGTTCGCGGTCGAAGACCGATCCGTCGCCGTCCTTGTCGGAGGTGACCACGAGGGTGTGCCCGGCCTTCTCCAGGAAGTCGCGCAGGCCGAGTTCACCGGAGACGCTGCCGAGCAGGTGGCCGGGGGTGAAGTCGGTCGCCTCGGGGGTGGGGGTCGTCTGGCCACCGGGGTAGTGGCCGATCGCGGGGAGGTCGTCACGGGCGTATGTGGTCGGGTACCCGTCGGCGGGGTCGTCGTACAGGACACAGAGAACCTTGGCCATGTCGCGGCTCCTCAACTGCGGTGTCGGCGAATGCGATTCACCATCCCCGGCATCGTTTGCCCTGGTCAAAGCGAAACTCACTATGCCCGGATAGGCGACGGCTATCAGCCCTGCCCGGCGAGGTAGGTGCGCAGGAGTGCGTCCAGCGCCTGCCGTACGCCCGCCTCCCCGGCCACCGTCAGCAGGGCACCGGCGAGCACGGAGGGCGGGTCGTCGGGGCCGGTGACCAGTCCGACGCGCGGAGCGTGGGCGGGGCCGTCCAGGGGCACCACGCGCATGCCTTCCGGTACGCCGAACATGTACAGCCACGCGTGTGAGATCACACTGGACCAGCGGCTGCCGGGGAGCTGGGCGTACAGCCCGGCCACGCTGTCCGACTCGATCGCGGGCGTGGCGACGGCGCCATCGGCGGCGAAGCATTCGTCCATGATGCGGCGGTTGCGCATGCGTGGCCCGAGCAGGCACAGCGGGAGCGCGGCGGCCTGCGCCCAGCGGGCCGTGGACGCGGTGGCGAGCGGTCCGTCGACGGGGGTGAGGAGGACGTACCGCTCTTCGTACAGCGGGAGTCGGCGCAGGCCGCGCAGGGTGTCGTCGTCGAGGTACGTCATCGCCGCGTCCAGTTCGAACTCGGCGAGCCCGTGCGTGATCTCGGCCGAGGACAGCGACGCGATGCTCACCCGGGCCCGCGGGTGGCTCTCGCAGAAGGGGGTCGTGAGGAGGGACGCGACGGGCAGCGCGGTAGGGATCACTCCGAGGCGGAGCGTGCCGGTGAGGCCGTCACCCAGCTCCGACAGTTCCTGTCGCAGCCCGTCGCGTTCGGCGAGGATGCGGTGGGCCCAGGCGAGCACCACCGTGCCCTCGGGGGTGAGTCCCTCGTACCGTCGCCCGCGGCGCACGATCGGAACGTCCAGTTCGTGTTCGAGGCGGCGGATCGCCGCGGACAGCGACGGCTGGGAGACGTAGCAGGCGTCCGCGGTACGGGCGAAGTGGCGCTCCCGGGCCAGCGCGACCAGGTATTCCAACTGGCGCAGCAGCATTCACGACCTCCACGACCGGGCCCGCCCCCAGGGTGCGGGTGTGCCGACATACTGCGAACGCCCTGCGGGACGGCGGACCGGCGTGCGCTTCGCTGACCTCTCCCTACCCCGCGATCGCGCCCGGCGCGCCCTCCGGGGAGTCGATGTGCCGGACAACCCCGTGCCCGCGATCGGCGTCTGCCGGCGCGGATCGGCCAGGCGTTCTCGGCGATGTCGCCGATGGGACGACCACGCCGTTCGTGAGTACGCGTCAGTGACACAGCGCGTCCAGCGCCCAGTCTCCGGTCCGATCCCCCTCTGCCCTCACCGGTCCGCGTCCGGTCGACGAAGACCGTCGAGGATGACATTCATCAGAGGCCGTGCCGTTGGCTCCCACTCATCCCGGTCCAGTCGGCCGAGGTAGGCGATGAGCAGGAGCACCCCGGGAGCGCCCACATCCGTGCGGAGGGAACCGGCCGCTTTCCCGGCGTCCAGCAGGTGAGCGAGGGCACCTTCGATGGGATTCTGGCTGTGAGCGACAAGGTCCTGCCACGCCGCCGGTTCCAGCGCCGCCAGGACGCCGTACTTGATCTCGGCGTAGTCGATCACTCGGTCCAGCCAGTGCCGCAAGGCTTCCACGGGCTCGTGTTCCGCCAGCAGCGCGGAGGCGGCGGCCACGAGGTCTCCGACGTCGCGCCGGTAGACCTCGGTGAGGAGCGCTTCGCGGTTGGGAAAGTTCCGGTACAGCGTTCCCTGCCCTACGCCGGCGCGCTTGGCGATCTCGTTGAGGCGGACGTGGGGGGACTCGGCGAGGGCCGCGCGGGCAGCCTCCACGATGCGGGTCCGGTTCTGCACCGCGTCCATACGGCGAGCTGGCGCGTTCATAAGCCTCTTCAGATACTCCGGGGATCAGAAACACACACTGCGGGTCAACGGCTCACGATCAGCCGCACCGCCCCGTCGAACTCCGGCTCGGTGCGCAAGTGCCCGTACCGCTCGTCCCAGGCACCCGAGGCAAGGTCGGCGGCCAACGCGGCCATCGCGCGCTCCGCCACCCCGGGTTCGATGAAGCCCCACGCGGACTGGGCGAGACGAACCGCAGGGTCGAGGAAGGATTCGGGGCGGGCGTAGAACGCCTCGGTGAAGCCGTCCACGCAGTCGATGGGAACAGGCACGGGGTGGACCTCGGTGTTCGGCCCGAGGGCGTCGGTGATGGTGGCGATCGCCGGGTAGCGGGCGGACTCGGCGCGCTGGAGTTCGGGTACGTAGTCCATCAGCCACAGGCGTCCCAGCTCGTCGCCGTCGAAGGTCAGCACGACCACCGGTCCGCGTGCGACACGGCGCATCTCGCGCAGCCCGGTCACCGGGTCCGGCCACTGGTGGACCGTCACCATGGCCATGGCCGCGTCCACCGAGTCGTCGTCGAAGGGGAGTTGCTCGGCGACGCCATGGATGGCCGGGGCGAGGTGCGCGGGGCGCTGGGCGCGCATCGCCGCCGACGGTTCCACGGGCAGGACGTGGCGTTCGGCGGGTTCGTACGATCCCGCCCCAGCGCCCACGTTGACCACCGTGCGGGCGTCGCCGAGTGCGGCATGGACCAGGGCGGCGATCCGCGGGTCGGTGCGGCGGACACGCGTGTAACCGACGCCGACCGGCCCGTAGTCCGTATCGCCCATCACCTGCGGCATGCGAGTTTCCTCTCCACTCGTGGTCAGAAATGTTCCGCCCGCAACATCAGCGGACGCGGACGGCGCGAGCCAGGAAATGGCGAGTGGCGTCCTCGTAGCAGTCCAGGGCCCATCCGGCGGCGTACAGCGCGGGCCGCAGGTTCTCCTCGGCCAGCGGGTCGGCCGGGTCGAGCGGACGGCCGTGGCGGGCGGCCCGCTCGGCGCGGCCGGAGGGATGGAAGAGCAGCAGCACGCCGCCCGGCGCGGTCGCCCTGGCCCACTCGCACAGCGCCGCCGTGGGGTCGGGCACATGATTGATCAGGCCCGCGCTGAAGATGCCGTCCACCGCCCCGGCCGCCAGCGGTAGTCGGCAGGCGTCGGCCATGAGCAGCCGGGCGAGGCCCGCACGGCCCTCAACGGCGGCGGTGGCGGTGAGCATCGCCGGTGTGAGGTCCACGCCCAGGACCACGCCCTCGTCGCCGACTTCCGCGCGCAGCGCGGGCAGCGCCCGCCCGCTGCCGCACCCCACGTCCAGGACCCGCTGGCCGGACCGCAGGCCCATTCGGGCGACCGCCGCCGCGTACCTCGGGGTGTCGCCGGCGAAGCGCTCCTCCCACGTCGCCGCCATGGGCGTGAAGAAGGTCCGGGTCCCGCTCCGCGCGGCGCGGCCCGCCACGAGTGCGGCGAAGCGGGCGAACACGGCGTCACGGTGCGGAGCGAGGGCGGCCAGGTTCCCGGGGGCGGATGCGTCGAGGTCCGGGGCGATGGCCGCTTCATCGGGGAAGGCCGCGGCGAAGGCGTCCACGGCCGCATTGTCCACCTCCAGATGGAACTGCAGGCCCCACGCCGAGCCGCCGATCCGGAACGCCTGAACCGGGTAGCGGTCACAGGAGGCCAGCAGCGTCGCCCCGGCGGGCAGGTCCATGGTGTCGCCGTGCCAGTGCAGTACGGGCAGCCGTCCGGGGGCGTCGGCGAACAGCGGATCGGTGTGTGCGGCCGGGGCGGTGCGCACCTCGCCCCAGCCGATCCGCGGCCCCGAAGCGGGCCGGGCCGTGCCGCCGGCCGCCTCCGCGAGGAGCTGGGCGCCGAGACAGACCCCGAGCACGGGAACCTCGGCTTCCAGCGCCGTCCGTATCAGAGCCAGCTCCGCCGTCCGGCTGGGAAAGTCCTCGTACGCCGCCGCCGGCCCGCCCATGACCACCAGCGCCGCGGCGCCGCCCAGCGAGGCGGGCACCGGATCCCCTGCCCAGGTCCGGCACGCCCGCACCGGCAGCCCGGCCGCCTCCAGTTCCACGCCAATGGCGTACGGGCCTTCGTGCGGCACGTGCTCCACGATCAGCACATTTTCCGCCACCGGAAAGGCAGCCGTACCGGCATCTGCGAGGGACTGACTCACGGGCTACCACCTCCTGGATGACCGTACCCGAGCGCACCTCCCACACAAACGCATTTACCACCCGCTGCAACAGATATCCTTGCTCAGGCAAGGCAACAGAGCACATACCGCTCGCATTTGCGATAGCGCGCTTAGTACGTGCGCACCTACCGGATCACTGCAGCAGCCGCCTTACCAATTGACCAAACTCAGGAGCAGCCGGTGGACGTCAGCTACTTGGGTGCCCACGGGCACGTTCCGCTGCGCGTGGCCCTGCTGCTGGCCGCGGTGGCGGGCATCCTGCTCACCGCGCTGGCGGGCAGCGCGCGGATCACGCAGTTGCGCGCGACCGCCCGCAAGCGCCGCCGGGCCGACCACAGGGCTGTGAAGGCCGAGGCCAAGGACTCGTCGAAGGCCCGGCGGTAGCCCGGACTACCGGGAGCCCGCCACAGGGCGCGACTTGTAGAAGGACTCCTCCAGGTAGGCGGCCTCGTGCGGCTGGTAGGGCTCCTCCAAGTAGGCGGCCTCGTCTTCGTCGAGTTCGACGTCCACCGCGGCGACCGCGTCGGCCAGCTGGGCCGGCTTGGTGACCCCGACGATGGGCGAGGTCACCGCCGGGTTGCGCATGACCCAGGCCAGGGCGACCTGGGCCGGGGACAGACCCCGCTTGCCCGCGATCTCGTGGACGCGCTCGGCCACTGCCTGGTCCCCGTCGCGGTAGAGGATCTTGCCGCCCTCGTCGGTCTCGGCACGCGCCGTGGCGGTGTCCCGGACCCGCGTCAGCCTGCCCCGCGCCAGCGGGCTCCATGGGATCACGCCGATGCCCTGGTCGGCGCAGAGCGGGAGCATCTCCCGCTCTGCTTCTCGGTGGATGAGGTTGTAGTGGTCCTGCATCGACACGAACCGGGTCCAGCCGTTCAGGTCAGCCAGGTACAGGGCCTTGGCGAACTGCCAGGCGTACATGGAAGAGGCTCCGATGTAGCGGACCTTCCCGGACTTGACCGCGTCGTGCAGCGCCTCGAGGGTTTCCTCGATCGGGGTGTCGTAGTCCCAGCGGTGGATCTGGTACAGGTCGATGTAGTCGGTCCCCAGCCGCTTCAGGGAGGCGTCGAGCTCGGCGAAGATCGCCTTGCGGGACAGCCCGGCGCCGTTCGGGCCGGGGCGCATCCGCATCCAGACCTTGGTGGAGAGAACGACCTCCTCGCGCCGGGTGAAGTCCTTGACCGCCTGGCCGACGATCTCCTCGCTGCTTCCGGCGCTGTACCCATTGGCCGTGTCGAGGAAGTTGACGCCGCCCTCGAGGGCCTGCTTGATGATGTCCCGGCTGGCGTCCGCGCCCAGCGACCAGGGCTCGCCGCCCCGGTCCGGCTCGCCGAAGCTCATGCAGCCGAGGGTGATGGCGGAGACTTCCAGTCCGGTCGTTCCGAGTTTGATGTATCGCATGCTTCCGAACCTAGGAATTGGAGTGCGCTCTAACGCAAATTCGGAGGCGTGGGGCATGCGCGCCCTGTCAGGTTTCGACCGCTTCGGCCAGACGTACCAGAGAACCCAGTAGTAGCGAGTATCAAACTGTCAATTCTCGGCCGAGCGCGTGGGGCACTACTCAGCCCCGAGGGCGCGATGGTGTGCCGTTCAGAAATGCGCCGCCTGCACATCGCCGGGGTGACGGCACATCCGACCGAGGTGTGGACGGTGCGGCAGGCCCGCAACCTCGCGATCGAAATGGGCGTGGATGGGTCTCTGAACGGCGCACGGTACGCCCGCGCAGGGAACTCGTCAGGCGGTTTTGACGACGGTGCCGCCCTTTCCGAGCGCGGCCACCTCGTCGGCGGGTGCCGTGGCGTCGGTGACGAGGGTGTGCAGTTGCGTGGAGGGGCCCACGTAGGCGTAGGCGGTGCGGCCGAGTTTGCTGCCGTCCGCGGCGACGATGACGCGACGCGAAGAGGCGATGCTCGCCTTCTTCACCGCCGCGTCGTCGAGGTCGTAGGCGGTCAGGCCCTCGGCCGCGCTCAGGCCGCAGCAGCCGATGACCGCGGTGTCGAAGCGCAGTGCCGACAGGGAGGCGAGGGTGAGGGGGCCGGTCAGGGCTCCCTCGGCGGCGCGGGGCTGTCCGCCGGGCACCATCAGCGTGGCCGGACCTGGGGCGTCGCCGAGTAGGTGGATGGCCTGCAATGACAGGGGCATCACGGTGACCGGCCGCTGACGCAGCAGGCGGGCGACCTCCAGGCAGGTGGTGCCGCTGTCCAGCAGGACGGTCTCACCGTCGGCGATGAGGGAGGACACCTCTGCCGCGATCCGGCGCTTGGTGTCGACCGCCTCACGGGCGCGCAGCGCGAAGGGCGGCTCCTCACCCCTGAGCAGCAGGGTGCGAGCCCCGCCCCGGACGCGTTCGAGGACGCCTTGCGCGGCCAGTGTGTCGAGGTCGCGCCGGATGGTCATCTCCGAGGCGCCGGTCAGCTCGGCGAGTCCCTGGACCGTGACACTGCCCGACTCCCTGACGGCCTGGGCGATCAGCCCGTGGCGGTCTGCGTTGCTCATACCGCGATTGAACACTACCCTAAAACGAACAAGCAAGCCGTTCGTATATGGGCCTTCCAAACACAAAATATGTTCGTTACGGTGGCCGGCATGGAACGCTCGCTTCGATCCGCCCGTGTGGCGAACTTCGTCTACTTCGTCCTGTGCGGCACCCTGATGGGCACCTGGGTGGTGCACATTCCCGCCATCGAGGAGCGCGCGGGCATCAGCCACGCAACGCTGGGGAGCCTGCTGGTGCTGCTGGGGCTCGGGGCCTTCACCGGGATGCAGGTCGCCGGCCGTCTGGCCGACCGCCTCGGGGCGCGCGTCGTGCTCCCCGTCGCCGGCGTTCTGTCCAGCACGGCCGCGGTGCTGCCCGGCCTGCCCCGGGATCCCTGGATGCTGGCGGGCGCCCTGCTGGTCTTCGGCTTCTGCAACGGTTGCCTCGACGTGAGCATGAACGCCCACGCCGTGCACGTGGAGAAGGCATACAACCGGCCGGTCATGTCGGCCTTCCACGCCATGTTCTCCGTCGGCGGCGTCATCGCCGCACTCGTCGGAGCGGGCGCCGCGAGCGCCGGTATGAGCCCGGCCGCAGGCATGGGCGCCGTGGGAGCCGTGGGCATCGTGACCGCACTGGCGTCGGCACGCGGTCTGCTGCCGACCGCGCCGACGTCGGCCGCCACTGCCACCGCGGAGAGTGAGGAAGCCCCGGCCGGGAAGCGACGCAGCGCCCCCGGGCGTATCTGGGTGCTCGCCGCCCTGGCTTCGATGGTCATGCTGAGCGAGGGAGCCGCCAACGACTGGAGCGCTCTGCACCTGAAGGACATCCTCGGCGCACCCGCGAGCACCGCCGCCGTCGGGTACGGCACCTACGCGGCGGCGATGACCATCGGCCGACTGCTCGCCGACCGCGCCTCCGGCCGGTTCGGGCCCATGGCCGTCCTGCGCCACGGTGCGGTCACGGCCGCCGTCGGGATCACGATCGTGGCCGTCTCGCCGTGGATCTGGGCCGCGTTCGCGGGCTGGGCGCTGTTCGGCCTGGGACTGTCCGGCTGCGTCCCCCAGCTGTTCAGCGCGGCCGGGCGCGCCGACCCCTCCGCCGCCGGCGCCAACGTCTCCCGCGTCGCCGGGCTCGGTTACCTCGGCATGCTCTCCGGGCCCGCCGTCATCGGCTGGCTGACCCATCTCATGGCACTGAACCACGCCTTGCTGCTGCTGACTCTGCTGTGCGCCATCGCCGCTGCGGCCGCCGGAGTCCTGCGTACCGGATCCGACCGCACGCGCGAGGTGGCACGCAGCAGCCACTGACCGCCTGTGCGGCACGACCCTGACGCCCGTGCCGCACAGGCCCCTCCGCTCCCCGCGCCGTCGCTGGACCAGTGGGGGGAGAACCCACCACCAACAGAAGGAGCCGTCGATGCCCAGGACAGACACCACCCACGCCCGCGGCCGTGTCGGTGTCCTGCTCCCCCGCGATCTGCCCGTCCGGGACGTGCTGCCCTACGCCCGGCGAGCCGAAGAGCTGGGGTTCGACCAGGTGTGGGTGGTGGAGGACCTCGGCTGGCGCGGCGCACTCGCACAGGCCGGCCCCGTCCTCGCCAGCACCACCGGCATCACCGTCGGCATCGGCATCATGCCCGCCGGCGCCCGCAACGTGTGCTTCGCCGCGATGGAACTGGCCACCCTCGCCCAGCTCTACCCCGGCCGGCTGATCACCGGCATCGGTCACGGTATGCCCGACTGGATGCGCCAGGCCGGGGCCTGGCCGGCCAGCCCCCTGACGCTGATCAAGGAGTACACCACCGCGCTGCGCCTGCTCATGCGCGGCGAACCCGGCCCGGCAGACGGCCGCTACGTGCGCTGCGAAGGCGTCGTCCTCACCGAGACTCCCGACATCGTCCCGCCGGTCATCCTCGGCGTACGCGGCCCCAAGTCACAGGCAGCCGCGGGCGAAGTGGCCGACGGACTCCTCCTGGCCGAGCCCGCGGCCCCCGCCTACATCACCACCTCACTGCGGCACATGCGCAGCTCTTCGGACCCCGGAGCCCCCGAAGTCGTCACCTACGACGCCGCCGCCGTCGATGACGACGAGGACGCCGCTCTCGCCCGCGTCCGCGACGGCCTGAGTGCCATCGGCGAGCCGGACTGGGCCGCTCACATCGACCCCCTCCCGTTCGCCACGCAGCTGCGCGAACACCGCGCCGCCTGCGCCGACGCCCGGCAATTCGCCCAGACCATGCCCGCCAGCTGGGTCCGCCAACTGAGCATCGCCGGCACCCCCGACCAGGCACGCGAGGCGATCAAGGACCGCCACGCAGCGGGCGCGACCAGCGTCGTCCTCACTCCCACCGGCCCCGGATCCCTGGCATCCCTCGACTCGCTCGCCCGCGCCCTGGACCCCCGCCCCTGAACCGGAACCGCCGGCATCCGGAGGAACCCATCACCATGTCCACCGACCGACGCATCGTGCTGTTCGACCTCTTCGGGGTCATCGCCCGCCACCAACGCCCGGGCGCCCTGGCGCAGATGGCCGCCCGGTGCAACGCACCCGCAGACGCCTTCGCCGAGGCCTACTGGACCTGCCGTCCGCCCTACGACGCCGCGCAGTGGTCCGCCCCCGAGTACTGGACGGCCGTGCTGCGATGGCTGTCCCGCTCCGCCGACGCCGACACGATCGAGGAACTGCGCCTCGCCGACATCCACAGCTGGTCACGCGTCGACAAGCGCATGGTCGCCTACGTGCGGTCCCTGCGGAACGTCGCCGAGGTCGCCCTGCTGTCCAACATTCCCGCGGACCACGCGGACGCCTTCCTCACCGCACAGCCCTGGCTGCGGAACCTGGACCACACCGCCTTCTCCGGAAAGATCCACGCGGCGAAACCGAACCCGGCAGCGTTCCACCACTGCGTCGTCGCCATGCAGGCCGCGCCCGCCGATTTCCTCTTCGTCGACGACCGCGAGGAGAACGTACGCGCAGCACAGGCCACCGGCATGAACGGACACGTCTTCACCCGACTCGACGAGCTGACAGCCATCATCGACACCTGGCTGCCGACCCGATGACCAACGCCGCCCGAGTAACGATGCCGTGTGCATCGTCCATGCCGCTCAGGATGCCCCAGGGCGCCGGGAGTGGCGGGGAAAACCCCGCTCCAGTGACACGGGTATCAGCCCGGACAGGTCGCGGGTCCGGCAGGAGGCGTGCGGCCATATCCGACAGCGCCGAGCCGAACGAGCGGCCCCGTTCCTCATAAATGAACACAGGCTCGGCAGAGCGATTGACGCACCAGCCGTCGCGGTCTACCTTCTGACCGATTCTCCGAACTCAGTTCGAAATATCGGCCATATCTGGTGACGGGCTGCCTATCTCATGGCCCTGACCCGCCCACGAGTCGCAGCCGCTCACCCGGCTCCTGCGCCTTCTCCCTTGGAGACCCAGATGAGTGCAACGCCCTGCCCCGGCCCCCAGCCCTCCCGCCGCCGCTTCCTCGGCTTGGCCGCCGCCACTCCCCTGGCGGTGTCCGGCGCACTGGCCCTCGGCACCGGAACAGCCCACGCCGCCGACTCGGCCTATGCGATGTGCTACTTCACCGAGTCGACCAGCCTCGGCGAGGGCACCGACTACGGCCTCCACCTCGCCGTCAGTACGGACTCCCTCAACTGGACGCCGCTGAACCAGAACAACCCCGTGGTCACCCCTACCGCGGGCGCCCTCGGCCTGCGCGACCCTTTCCTCATGCGTAAACAGGACGGCACGTTCGTCGTCCTCGCCACCGACCTCAAGGGGACCGACTGGAGTTACAACAGCCAGTACATCCATGTCTGGGACTCCACCGCCTTACGCACCTTCACCGGCTACCGGCGGCTGAAACTGCACAACATGACCACCCACAGCTGGGCCCCCGAGGCGTTCTGGGACGCGGGCAGAGGGCAGTACGCGGTCATCTACTCCTCGGTCAACTCCAGCGGCCACAACGTGATCATGGTCAACTACACCAGCGACTTCGTCACCGCCTCCGCCCCGCAGGTCTTCTTCGACCCCGGCTACGACGTGATCGACGGAGACATGGCCGTCGGCGTCAATGGCTACAACTACTTGTTCTTCAAGAAGAACCAGACACTGGTGGCGGCCCGCTCGAGCTCCCTGAACCCGGGTAGCTTCACCGAGTTCAGCACCGGTGTCGCGCACGGCGGCACCGAGGCCCCGACCGTCTACAAGTCCCTGACCTCGAACACCTGGTACCTGTGGGGCGACACCTACACCCCCAACGGGGTCTTCTACGCCTGGCGGAGCACCGACCTCGCCTCCGGCACCTGGACCGCGCTCGACCAGAAGACCTACACCCAGCCCGTCAACTCCAAGCACTGCGGCATCACGACGATCACCACGGCCGAGTACAACAACCTGATCGCCACATGGGGCTCCCCGGTCTGGAACCGGCTGAAGTCGTACAACTACCCGGCCCGTTACGTCCGCCACTCCGGCTACGTCGGCCGCATCGACGCGTACCCCTTCGACCTCTATACCGACTCGCTGTGGAAGCTGGTGCCGGGCCTGGCCGACAGCTCGGGGGTCTCCTTCCAGTCGGTCAACAACCCCACCCGCCACTTGCGCCACTACGACTACCAACTCCGACTCGACGTCAACGACGGGACATCGACATTCGCCGCGGACGCCACCTTCTACCGCACGGCCGGCCTGGCAGACTCAACCTGGACTTCCTTCCGCTCGTACAACAACCCCACCCGCTACATCCGCCACTCCAACTACGTCCTACGCATCGACCCCATCTCCACGGCGACCGAGCAGCAGGACGCGACCTTCCGTGTCGGCTACTGAGCACCGGAGGCCCTGAGACGGAGAGGTCATCGGCCTGGGCCGCAGGTGGGGCTTCAACTGCTGGCCCTCGAAGTCGGGTAAGGATGCATGCCGCCGGACGCGGAGCGAACGCGGGCGACCAGTGCATCCACAACCGTTCGGGATGCGCCAGATATGCAGGTTTGGGTCCAAGACTCACTCCTGCTCACTGATTAGGAACGGTCAGTCCCAGACCAGGTTGAGGGAGCGTTCGAAGTTGGCGTATCCGGCTCGGGCGAAGGCTTTTGCCATGGGGACGTTGCCGAGGTCCGTCGATGCCCTGATCCGGTCGACGCCCTCGGCGGCCAGGATACGGGTGCCCTCGGCGAGGATCTCGTCGATGTAGCCGTTGCCGCGGTGTGCGGGCAGGACACCGATGTACGCGATGATCGGGTGGTAGCTGTTGCGGGCCGGGATCACGAAGCCCACCGGGCCGCTACCGTCGGGCAGTTCGGCGATGCGCCACCATTCATGCGGGCTCTTGAATCCGGCGAACTCCCCGTCGTAGTGCCGTTCGGCGGCCTCGCGGGGGCTCAGTCCGGATGCCAGGTCTGCCTGGCCGTGGGCGTCGAGGGTGCCTTCCATGACCGGGGTCATCAGGGCGAGGAGGTCCTCGCGGCCGGCCACCGGGCGGAAGACGAGACGCTCCGTGGGTTCCGGGAGTGGGGACAAGGGGGTCCACTGCAGCCGCAGCCGCTCGACCAGCAGCCGTGCGCCGGTGCTCTCCAGCACGCGCGTGCGGGATTCGACCACCTCGCGGGCCGCGGGGTCCTCATGCCAGTCGGGCGGGACGAAGCGGCCGTACTCCGGCAGCTGGGCACCCGCCGGGAAGACGGCCGCCGTCGCTGTCTTGAACAGTCGCCGGCCGATCTCGTCGCGGTCGGCCTTGGGCAGCGTGTCGTCGATGTCGAAGAAGTCGAACTGCAGCGGGATGTCACCGCCCGGGGTCGCCCACCAGGCGAGCCGGGCGAGGAGGCGGTCGCCGTCCAGGGCCACCCAGGTCCACTCAGGGCGGCGGCATCCGTTTGCGAAGTCGTCGGTCAGCTCGTGGTCGAGGACGTAGGAGAGCCGACAGAAGAGTTCGATCTCCTCGGGGCCGGTCAGAGGTCGGTAGCTCACCGATGTCGGTATCAAGTCAACTCCTGTGAAGGGGTACAGCGCTTGGGCCCCGTCCGGCGTGCTGGTCAGGCACGCCGGGTGTCCGGGCAGGCACGCCGGGTGTCCGGGCAGGCACGCCAGGTGTCCGGGCAGGCACGCCAGGTGTCCGGGCAGAGGGCGGCGAGGGCCACCTGCCGCTCAGGCCGATTCGAGGACGGGGCGGATTTCGAGCGCCTCCGGGGTGGGGAAGCCGCGGGCCAGCTCGATGGCCTCGGCGTGGTCGGCCACCTCCAGGACGAACCAGCCGCCGAGGGTCTCCTCGCCGCTGTGTACGGGTCCCTCGGTCACGGCCACGGACCCGTCCGCCGTTTTGCGCACGGTGACGGGGCCCTGGTGCTCGGTGTCAAGGGCATCGCCGCCCGCCAGTTTGCCCGCTGCCGCGAGCTCGCCGATCCACGTCTGGTACGCCTTGCGGTAGGCGTCGCGGTCGGCCTGGATCCGGGCGCGTGACGCATGCGTCTCGAAGATCACGAGTGCGTATTTCATGGGGTGTTCCTCTGTCCGGTGTTCCTGGTGGTGATGTTGGTTCTGGTGGTGGGTGAGATGCGGGCCAGCGCGCCTGTCTCCAGGGCCGTCCACAGGGCGCCGTCCGGGCCCACCGTGATCCCGTGCGGTTCGGAGGCCGGCGTGGGCAGGTCGTGGACGGTGACCGTGCCGTCGGCGGTGATCGAGCCGACGCGGTTGCCGGCCCACTCGGTGAACCACGCGGTGCCGTCGGCGTCGGTGGTGACGGCGTGCGGCCGGGCCGAGCGGTCGGGCAGCGGGTGCTCGGTGATCTGGCCGTCGGGCGCTCTCCGACCGATCTGACCGGCCGCGATCTCGGTGAACCAGATGCTTCCGTCCGGGCCCGCGGCGATTCCGACCGGTGCGGCCGCCTCGGTGGGCAGCTCGTGGACCGTGATGCGGCCATCCATGCCGATGCGGCCGATGGCGTTGGCCTGGTTCATCGTGAACCACATCGCGTCCCCGGCCGCGGCGATCGCGGAGGGGAACGCGCCGGTGCACTGCAGCGGATACTCCGTAACCGATCCGTCGGTGGTGAGGCGGCCGATGCGCTCGGCGGCGGTTTCGGTGAACCACAGCGCGCCGTCCGGGCCCGCGGCTATACCGAAGGGACCGCACTGCGCGGTCGGCAGCGCGAACTCCGTCATATGGCCGGCCGTCGTGATCCTGCCGATCCGGTGCGCCCGGTACTGGGTGAACCACAGGGCGCCGTCCGGCCCGTTACTGATGACCGTCGGACCGCTGTCCGGGGCGATCTGATGGCTGGTCGGCTGCTGTCCCGGGACGAGCCGGCCGATCTGGCCGCTGTGCACCATGGTGAACCACAGCGCGCCGTCCGGGCCGGTGGTGATCGCGTACGGGCCGCTGTCGCGACCGGACACCGCGTACTCTTCGACGGTCCGGGTCGTCACTGCCGCTCCAGACCTTCGGCGGCGGCGATGCGCTCGATGTCCTGCGGGGAACCGGCCATGATGGTGCGCGCGTGCGCGGTCACCAGCTCGACGGGCCAGTCCCACCAGGCGGCGCGCACGAGCCGTTCGATGTCGCTGTCGTCGAAGCGCTGTCTGATCGTTCTGGCCGGGTTCCCGCCCACGATGGTGTACGGCGGCACGTCGGCGGTGACCATCGCACCGGCCGCGATCACGGCACCGTCACCGATCCGTACTCCCGGCATCACGGTGGCTCCGTATCCGAACCACACGTCGTTGCCGACCACCGTGTCCCCGCGGCTGGGCATGCCGGTGACGAGGTCGAGGGTCTGCTCGGCCCACTCCCCACCAAACATGGTGAAGGGGAAGGTGGACACCCCCATCGACGGGTGGGCGGCGCCCGCCATCAGGAATCGACTGCCCGTGGCGATCGCGCAGTACTTGCCGATGATCAGCCGTTCCGGACCGTAGGCGTAGAGCACATTGCGGTGCACGAAGTCGGTCGCGCCGTCGGGGTCGTCGTAGTAGGTGAAGTCACCTGCCACGACGTTGGTTCCGGCGACCAGTGGCTTGAGGAAGACGACCCGCTCGTGGGCAGGCAGCGGATGGAGCGTGGCCGGGTCAGGTGTCCGGGCAGCGCTCGGGTCGGATGGCACGTGGGAATCGCTCCGTGGGGGTTCGTGCGCGGCGGCCGGGGCCCGGGGCGTGCGGCCCAGGGCCGGTGAGGTACGCGACTTCCGCGCGGTCCGGGTTTTGCGGGCCGTCGGCTGGATCGAGCGAGCCGATCCCGCTGTCTCGTGCCGGTTCATGCCGTCACCTGTGGGGGGCGGCTGACCGGCTCGGCACCCAGCATGCGGAACGAGCAGCCTGGAAGCAACGGCATATCTTGTTATGGTCGTTAACCCAGAGGTTCATGAAACTCGGGGGCCATGAGGGAACCGGGGGCGGAATGGAACTGCGGGACATAGAGATCTTCCTGACGCTCGCGGAGGAACTCCACTTCGGCCGCAGCGCCGAACGCCTGCATGTCTCCCCAGCCCGTGTCAGTCAGGCGATCAAGAAGCAGGAACGCGTCATCGGCGCTCAGCTCTTCGAGCGGACCAGCCGCCACGTGCGGATGACCCCTGTCGGAGAAGTGCTGCTCCAGCGGCTGAAGCCGGCATACGAGGGCATCCAGGAAGCCATCGCCGAGGTGACCACCATCGCCCGCCATCCGTCGGGCACGCTGACGCTGGGGGTCATGGGTGCACAGATGCATGACATGCGCCCGGTCCTGACCCATTTCCGGGCCGGGCACCCGTCCGCCGAACTCCGGTTCAAAGAGGTGTTCTTCAGCGATCCGTTCGGAGCCTTGCGGGCCGGTGAGGTCGACGCGGTGGCCACCTGGCTGCCCGTTCGCGAGCCGGACCTGACCGTCGGGGTGGTGCTGCGCGAGGAACCGCTCCACTTGATGGTGGCCGCCGACCACCCGCTCGCCCGGCAGGAGTCGGTGGGCCTGGAGGTGCTCGGTGACCACATCGTGCCGCGCCTGAACGGCCCTCTTCCCGCCTACTGGGAGAGCGCGGTCCTGCCGGCCCGCACACCGGCCGGACGCCCTGTCCGCCGCGGCCCGGCCGTCTCAACCTTCTACGAGATCCTTGCCCTCGTCGCGGCAGGCGAGGTGGTGTGCACGGTCCCCGACGAGGGACGGCGCTACAACGCGCAGCCCGACGTCGCCTTCCTTCCCCTCCACGATGCCCCGCCCGTCCAGTGGGCCCTGATCTGGCGCACCGGCAGCGCGACCCCACTGGTACGCGCACTCGCCGAGGCGGCGACGGACTGCGGGAACGCAAGCGCCGAAAGCTCTGCCGGCCCATCCCTGCACACCTGACGCACATGCTGTGACTGAGCGCTTCAGTCGGCCCTTCAGCGTCTCTGTCGGCCCTTCAGCGTCTCTGTCGGCCCGGCTGAGCATCGGGGCCGGCCTGCAGAGTGGTGCTGGTCCCGTACGCCATCGAGCCGAAGGGGACGGAACGGCTGGAGGCGAGTCGGGGTGGCCTGCTCTCGCTCGCCGCTCGCCGCCGCGACGAGCCCGCCAGGGAATGTCACTCCGATTCGGTCGCGCGGTACCGGGGAGCGAATTCCTCTTCGACGAACCGTTCGATGGAGGTAGGGGTCGAGGTGCGGGCGGTACGGGGCTGCCGCATCCGCGTGTGCCGGGAGTTGAGGGACTTGCCGACCTCGGCCATCATGTCCGCGACGTTGGCGGATACGCCATTCCTGCGGAGTTCCGCGTGGAAGGCGGCGAGGCTGATCTGCTCGTAGCTGAGATCGTCCGCACCTACGGCCTTCGCGATCGCGTCCGTGGCTTCCCGCATGCTCACATCGCGTTCACCCTGGAGCTCCAGGACCTCCGTACCGCGCCAGGTGCCGGTGGCAAGTTCCTTCGCGGCTCTGACCCCGATGTCGCGGGTGGCGACGAAGGGCAGCGGAAGGTCGGGGTCGAAGGGGGCGCTGATGCGGTGGAGGTCCCTGACAACGTCGATGTGGTCCAGCAGGTTCTCCATGAAGTAGCCGGCCCGAAGGCACAGCATGTCCACTCCAGGGGCGGCCGAGAGGGCCTGCTCGAAGCGGTGGAGCCCCGTGACCGGGCCGGTGCCCTCGGCGTGTTGGGCTCCCCAGCTGCTGAGCCCGACAACGCGGGTCACACCGGACGCGGTGACCGCCTTGGCCAGGGAGGCCGTCACCTGGTCCTGGAAGGCGCCGAAGTCGGGATGGTCGGGGATGTAGTTGGGCTGGATCACCGCGTAGACGCCGTCCGCGCCGCGGAAGGCATCGGTCAGTGCGGCGGTATCGGTCTGGTCGGCCTCCCACACCTCGGCGCCCCGCTCGGCGAGGTCGGCGAGCCGCCGGGCCGAACGGCCGATGGCTCGGACGGGGTATCCGTCCGCAAGCAGACGCACAGCGGCAGCCCGACCGGTACGGCCACTGGCGCCGGTGATGACGAACATCGACTCATCTCTTTCTTTCGCGTTCCGTACTGGTACCGGGAGGCCATCCGCGACCGTGCGGCGCCCTGACGTCGGGGGAGCCGGGGGGACGGGAAAGGGGCGTTCGGCTGAGAGCCGTACGTTCCCGGCACTCCTCGTCACGGTAGGCGTCCGGCTCGCCGGACGGGTAGGAGCGGCACACCCACCCCGAGTGGGGCACGGCCCTCTCCTCACCACGGCGAACGGCCGCGCTCGTACGCTGGTGGTGTGAAGGTTTCGAGCGGCCACAGCGGGGACGGCGGGCCACTGGCCAGCTTTCTGCGCGCCAGACGGAAGCAGGTGCGCCCCGAACAGCACCGGCTGGCTTCGGGGGCGAAGCGCCAGGTGCCGGGGCTGCGGCGGGATGAGGTGGCGTTCCTGACCGGGATCAGCACCGACTACTACGTGCGCCTCGAACAGGGGAGGGAACGGCGACCGTCCCGCGCGGTGGTGGACGGGCTGTGTGAGGCGTTGCTGCTGGACATCGCGGCGGCGCGTTACCTGCGTGAACTCGCCGCCGGTGCGGCGGCCACGGAGGGAACGGATCCCGGCATGGGCAGGGAGCGGCGGGAGGCCGTGCACCGGCTGCTCGGCTCCGTGACGGTGCCTGCCCTGCTGCTGAACCGGTGGCTCGACGTCGTGAGCAGCAATACGCTCGGCGATCTTCTCCACGAAGGGCTGGAGCCCCGGGACAACTATGCCCGCATGGTGTTCCTGGCACCCGGGGCGCGGTCGTTCTTCACCGAGTGGCCCGAACTCGCGCGCTGTATCGTGGCGGCCCTACGCGCACAGGCCGGCTCCGGGCCGGAGTCGGCCCGCCTGACAGAACTGGTGGGAGAGCTGGCCGCGTACAGCGATGTTTTCAGCTCCTCCTGGGGCGAGCACCGCATCTACGAGAAGGTGATGGACCGCAAACTTCTCCGGCATCCGCGGGTCGGGCCTCTCGCACTCGACCAGCACGTCCTGGAGCTGCCGGGAGGCGAAGGCCACAGGATCTGGGCCTACCACCCGGCGGACGGCGCCACCTCGGACGCCCTGCTTCGGCTGGGCTCCTCCGCGCCGCCGCTCGGGCATCCGGGCCCGGGGCCCATGGAACGCACGGAGTAAGACGGGAATCGGCGGTCCGAACCTGTGCCGTTCGGAAACTCATCGCCGCTGCGTGGTTCGCGGCGCTGTCGTCCAGGCGGCTCTGCCTCGCGCGGCCGGCGTGAGTGGAAGGGCACGCTCGGCCCGACGGGTGCGCCCCCCTGCCGGAGGAGGATCCCCGCTCCGCTGCGGCGCCGGGCACGCCCCGGTCCGTCAGACGTCCGCCCCGGCCGCCCGCACGATGATCTTGCCCTGGTTCTCGCCCCGCAGCATCCCCAGGAACCCGTCCACGATGCCGCCGAAGCCGTCGACCACGGTCTCATCGAGCATGACGCGTCCACTCTGCAGGTGCGGCACGACGAACTCGTACAACTCCTCCTGAACGTCAAGGTAGTTGAGGACCAAGAAGCCCTCCATGCGCAGGCTCTTCTCGACCATGTCGGGAAGGTTGCGCAGGGCGTAGGGCGTGCCGGTGCTGTTGTACTGGGCGATCGTGCCGATCCGCACGATCCGTCCGTACTCACGCAGCGAGGAGATCGCCGCTTCGAGGTGCTCGCCGCCGACATTGTCCATGTAGACGTCGATTCCGTCGGGCGCCGCCTTGGCGAGCAGCTCGGCCGCCGGGCCCGAGTGGTAGTCGAAGACCTCGTCGTAGCCGACGCATTCGGTCAGGTAGGCGGCCTTCGCCGCGCTGCCCGCACTGCCGACCAGCCGTCCCGCGCCCATCAGCCGGGCGAGCCGCCCGGTGGCCGTGCCCACACCGCCGGCCGCCGCCGAGACAAACACGTCCTGCCCCTCGCGGAGTTCGGCAATGCGGGTGAGACCGACGTAGGCGGTCAGGCCGGTGCCGCCGAGGATGCCCAGGTGCGCGGAGAGCGGTACGCCGTCGAAGCGGGGGACAGCACGCGCCTCTTCGGAGGTGACGACAGTGTGGGTGCGCCAGCCCTGCCGGTGGAAGATGATCTCGCCCTCGCGGAGCGCCGGATCGCGGGAGTCCACGACCCGGCCGATAGTGCGGCCCTCCAGGGGAGCGTTCAGCGCGAAGTCCCCGTCCATCATTTCGCGGTGGTAGGGGTCCACCGACCAGTACAAGTTCTCCACCAGCGCCGTTCCCGGGCCGGGCTCCGGCATCGCGGACTCGACGAAGGCGAAGTGGTCGGGGGTGGGGAAGCCATGGGGGCGGGCGGTCTGGTGCACGGTGAGCGCGGTCTCGGTCATGACGGTGACCGTACGAAGGAATGCGGAGGCCGGGGAGAGGGTTGCGCTCATGGAACGGCCCGATCCATGAAGGGCCCTCATAGAAGCAGGTGGGCCCCCCTATGACAGCCTCAGCCCCCATACCCCCCGCACCCACTGCGGCTGCCGCCACCGACCTCGCCCCGCACGAGCTCCGCATCCTCGTGGCCGTCGACCGCGAGCGCGGGTTCTCGGCCGCCGCCAAGGTCCTCGGACTGACCCAGTCCGCAGTCTCGCACTCCATACGCGGGACGGAACGCAAGGTCGGAGCGGTCCTCTTCGAGCGGGGCCGGAAGGGCGCGACGCCCACCGCGGCCGGTACCGCCGCTGCCGCCCACGCCCGCCGGGTCCTGCGGCTCCTGGACACCCTGGCCGCAGAGGCCCGCGGCGCCGAGCGGGGCACGGTCGCCGGCCCGCTGCGCATCGCCGCCTTTCGTAGCGCCGCCCTCTACCTGCTGCCGCCCGTCCTGGCGCGCCTCACCGCCCGCCACCCCGGCATCGAACCGGAGGTGCGTGTCGTCCGCGAGCTGGGCGCGGGCGCCGCCGGCGAGGTCGCCGAGGGGCGCGCGGACGTGGGCATCGCAACGATCGGCGCCACCTCGCCCGTGCCCGCTGGGCTCATCGGCGACGTACTCGTCGAGGAGCCCTATTCGCTGGTGCACCCGGCCGGCCACCCCGCCCCCCGCTCCCTGCCACTGGTGGACTGGCACGAGAACTGCGGCTCCTACACCCGCCAGTGGTGGGCCGGGCAGGACTGGATTCCGAAGGCGACCGTCCTGGCCGAGGACGACGGAGCGGTGCTCTCAATGGTGAGCAGGGGTCTCGGCATGGCGATCATGCCCGCGCTCTCGCTGAACGAAGCACCGGACGGCATCGAGATCACCGATCTCGGG
Organism: Streptomyces hygroscopicus; assembly: GCA_002021875.1. Lineage (NCBI taxonomy): Bacteria > Bacillati > Actinomycetota > Actinomycetes > Kitasatosporales > Streptomycetaceae > Streptomyces > Streptomyces hygroscopicus. Next base: position 9,510,073 of record CP018627.1, on the reverse strand, counting down.
CCCGAGCGCCCGACCCGTTCCGTGGGCTACATCACCACCCCGGAGCTGGCCTCCAGCGTCTCCGTCCGCGCCCTGGTCCGCGAGCTCAGAGCGGCCCGCCAGTGAAGCCGGGGCGAGTTGACACCTGGTTGAGGACGAGACCGACTCGGCGGAACCCTCCGCCGGTACCAGCACGCCGCCTGAACTGCACGGGTGATGTATCGGCACCCGCGGGTCGAGCCGGTCTCGTCCGCCGCCCCCTGGCGCCCGTCCCGGTCGCTCAGCTGAACGGGTCGAGCGTGATGTACGCCGTCTGCGGGTTGCCGTCGTTGACCAGCGACTCGTAGTTGCCGACGTCATCGAAGGCGAAGGCGTACGCCTTGCCGTCAGCCATCTGGGCGTGGATCTTCCGGGCGTAGTGGTTGGTCACCGCGTCCTGGTAGAAGCCCGTGGAACTCGTATCGGGCTGGTTGGAGTTGGTCAGGAGGGTGGAACGGTTGTAGCCCGCGCACAGGGTGCGCGAGATCGGGCCGCGGACCAGGTCGTTCGGCGCGTCCAGGAACTTGTAGCAGCCGAAGATGCTGTCGGCGTCGGGCTTCTGGAAGGTGGTGACGACGGCGCCGGAGCTGTTGGTGAAATTCATGACGTTGCCGGAGACCCTGCCGTAGTACTTGGTGCCCGGCTGGTCCGCGAACGGCGTCACCGTCAACGTGGAGGTGGCGTACTTGGTCCAGACCCGGTTGATGTAGTCGTTCATGACGGTGCCCGGCAGGGCGCCGGCCTCGATGCCGTGGCCGGGTGCGAGGGCGCGCACGATGGTTCCGTCGGACCGGGTCCGGATGAGGTTGGCCCAGCCGCCGGGCTGGCCCTTCAGGGCGTTGAAGAATCCGGCGTAGCCGCCTGGCTTCAGGTGGCCGGTGGTCTTGACGGTGCCCGAGGTGTTCTTGACGCCGACCGCGTACGGGGCCGAGAACATGTCGACCTGTGTGCTGTTGATCCACAGTCCGGCGTCATTGAGGGTGTACTCGCTCCAGTTGAAGAGGATGTCCACGTTCGGGTCGGACGGGTTCTGGACCGCGGGCTGCACGAGGCCGCCGGTGGTCAGCTTGAAGACGAGCTTCTGGCCGTAGGAGAAGTAGACCCGGCCGGAGAACTTCGGCATCCGGATCGTCTTGGTCTGGCCGTTGGCCGGTCCGACGATCGACGCGTCGGGCGCGGGGGTCGGCGGGTTGCCGCCGGCGGGCCAGGCGTGGAACGTGCCGTTCTCGTCGGCCCAGCCCTGCTGGCCGGTCGAGAGCAGAGTCCCGATGTTGTAGATGTAGATCTGATCACTGCGCCCGGAGTTGTTCTTGAACTCGAGCGGGATGGTCGTGGGCACCGCGGCGTCGGCGTGGGATGCGGGGCCCACGGCCGTGAGTCCCGCGGCCACGGCCACGGTGGCGACCAGCGCCACCAGCACTTTCCGTAAGGCAAGCACGCTCGTCCTCCTGCCAGGTGGGCTTCTCCCACCGGAGTTGAATGCGACGGATGGACGGTCGGGGCCGCACCCCGCCGGAGGGGAGGTCGGGGGGCAGCGGACCCGTCCGGTCGTGTGAGAGCGCTCCTAGAGTGCTCCCTTGAGCTGCACACGTCCAGGTCTAGACCAATATGGATCACGGCCGGGGTCCCCGGCGCCACCAGCGCGTCGCCGGCGCGGCGAGGAGTGTCGCGCCGGCCAGGAGGGAGCGTGGTGCTCCAACCTACGCGCCGTCATCGGGCACGGGGATCAACTGCCGGGGACGGTGTCCTCGAACGTCGTGCCCGTGCCGCGGTACGCGCTCAGCTTGGCGGTGACCTGCGCCGGGGTGAGCACCTGGTCCTTGACGTGCAGGACGTAGTCGACCTGTTGGTCGTAGGCTCGCGCGGTCGTGCTGGTCTGGCCCGCGAGGTCGATCAGCCACTGGTTGAAGTTGATCGACATGGGCCGCTCCGGCAGGTACGCGGCGTCGTGGGTGCCGAAGAGCTGCCCGTCGATGTAGTACTTGATGGTGCTGTTGTCGATGGTCAGCACCAGGTCGTGCCAGCCGTTGTAGCTCCGACGGCCTTCGGTGTGCTGGTTGACCGCCACCCATGGATCGGGCTGGTAGGTCTCCCAGGACGTCGTGTAGAGGATGTCGGACGTCTCGCCCCAGCCGCCGTTGGGCAGATACTCGAAGTCGTACTCGGCGTAGTCGTCCGCCATCGGGGCGGTGAGGTCGTTGATGGTGAAGAAGGTCTGGACGAGGTGATCGCCGTCCGGGCCGGACTTGGGCGCGTCGCTGAACTTGACGCGGGCCGCGTAGGTGCCGTTCTTGAACTTCATCGCCTTGGTGAGGATCTCGGTCTGCTTGGTGCTCGCCGCGGTGCCGGCGGTCGAGGTCTCCAGGTTCATGATGGAGTTGCCGCCGGTGGAGGAGAAGGCGACCTTCTCGGGCGCCCAGGTGGCGCCGGGCACGCCGGGGCCACCGGAGTTGGAGCGCACGTTCCAGCCGTGCGCCGAGATCCTCGGGTCGCTGTAGTCGCTGTAGTTGAAGTCGTCGAACAACGTGGCGGCGTCGGCCGGAGGATCGGTCGGCGGGTCGGTGGGCGGGTCCTCCGGATCGTTGCCCGCGGGGGCCGTGCCCCACAGGGTGGTGCCGGCCAGCTGCGCCGTGACCTTGGACCAGTCGCCGTACGACGTCCGGGAGGCGCCGAAGGAGTAGTCGTCGCTCTGGTTCAGCGCGGCCCACGTCGACTGGTAGAAGCGCAGTTGCAGATCGCCGGTGTCGGCGCCCGGGGCGAGGGAACCGGCACCGGAGGTGAAGCCGATCTCGAGGTAGCGGTCGGCGGTGGCGGTCGGGTGGGCGAGCGTACCGAAGGTGCCCGTGACGTTGGCGCAGCCCTTGACGGCCCAGGAGCAGGCGAAACGATAGGTCGCGCCCGCCGAGTCGGCCTTGAAGTAGTAGCGGACCTTGACGCTGCTCAACGGCACGTTCGTGTCGCCGGTGTTCTTCACCTTGATCCAGGGTTCGGCCTGGTCGGCGCCGGCTCCGGTGGCGCTCGTACGGTACTGGACGCTCAGCCCGTCGGTGGCCGCGCTCGCGGTGGCCGGGAGTGCGGTGAGCGCGGCGGCACCCATGGCCACCGCGACGGCGGTGTGTGCGGCGGTACGCAGCCGGTTCTTCGCGAATCTCATCGTTGTTCCTCCAGAACGGTGGGGGGATTCCCGGAACAGGTCGGGGTCAGGGGTGGTGGTGGACGCCGAGCGCGTCGAGCCGGGCGGTGTGCTCGTCGAGGCGGGACCGGAAGTCGGCCCAGTCCGTCGCGCCGCTCCAGCCGCGGTCGGCGAGGGCACACAGCCGCGGGTAGGTGAGGTATTCGATGTGGGCGGGCGTCGTGACGAACTCGGTCCACAGCTGGGCCTGTGTGCCGAGCACCCGCCCGGCCGCCTGGGCGTCCGCTTCCTCGGGTACGGGGGCGTGGGCGTGGACGGCGCGCAGGTCGACGACGGCTCCGGGCTGGGCCGGCGGCTCGTGCGGGGCGTCGGACTGGGCGTAGTCGAGATAGGTGGCCCGGTAGTACGCGCTGACGACGAGGTGACCGCGGCGGGCCGCCGTCAGGGTGTGGGCCGGGTCGCGCCAGGTCATCACGGTGAAGTCGGGGGGCAGTTCGGCGCCGGTCTCGGCCCAGCAGACCGGGCGGCGTCCGTGCCGGACGAGGAAGTCGCCGATCTTCCCGAGGAACCAGCCGTGCAGGGCCCCGGGGTTCGGCAGGCCCTCCGCCGCTGCTCGTTCGCGTGCGGCGGCGCTGTGCGTCCACTCGGTGGTGGGGCACTCCTCGCCGCCGATGTGGAGGTACGGCGCGGGGAAGACGTCCATGACCTCGTCGAGGACGGTGCGGCAGAAGTCGAAGACCTCGTCGTGGACACCGAGGACGGTGTCGCACACGCCCCACCGCGTCCAGACGTCGAGGGTGCGCTCCGGGTGGTTGCCCAGTGAGGGGTAGGCGGCGAGGGCGGCGCGCGCGTGCCCGGGCATCTCTATCTCCGGCATGACGGTGACGCCGCGAGCGGCGGCGTACCGGACCAGGCCGGCGAGTTCGGCCCGGGTGTACGCCCCACCGTGCGGGACGCCGTCGTACGTGTCGCTGCCGGCCGGGCCTTCCGGGGATGCGGCGCGGTGGCCGCCGATCTCGGTGAGCTTGGGAAAGGCGGCGACCGGCATGCGCCAGCCCTGGTCGTCGGTGAGATGGAGATGGAACACGTTGATCTTGTGCAGGGCCAGTAGGTCGACGTACCGGCGCAGGAAGGAGACCGGCTGGAAGTGGCGGGCCACATCCAGCATCGCGCCGCGCCAGGGGTGACGCGGGACGTCGGTGATGTCGACGCACGGCAGCAGCCACCGCGTACCGCGCTGCGGGGTCGCCGACAGGGCCTGCGGAGGGAGGAGCTGACGGATCGTCTGGATGCCGCGCAGCAGGCCGGTGAGGTGCGCGGCGCGCAGCAGCACGCCGTGCGGGTCGATGGTGAGCCCGTACCCTTCTTCACCGAGTCCGCCGAGGCCCGCGTCGAGTGCCAGGGCGACCTGTCCGTCCGGGGACGGTCCCAGGGACAGCCCGGTGGCGGGGGCGAGCAGGCTGCCCAGCAGGTCCGCGGCCGGTTCGGCGCCCGCGCCGACGTGCAGTGCGGTGCTGCGGTCGAGCGTGAAGTGGCCGGGCCGGAGAGCGGCCTCGGTGGGGCGCGGTACGAGGGCGGGTGCAGTTCGGTGTGCGGGCACGGATCGCCTCCGGAACGGGGTCGCGGGATGCGCGGGAGGTACGCGGGGGGGCGCGGGGTCAGCCCTTGACCGCGCCGGCGGCGAAGCCGGCGGTGACGTGGCGCTGGAGCAGCAGGAACACCACAAGCGCCGGGGCGGCGAAGAGGGTCGAGGCGGCCATGGTGGCGCCCCAGTCGGTGCCGAAGACGTTGTGGAACGAGGACAGCCACACCGGCAAGGTGCGGTTGTCCTGCTGCTTGATGATGAGGAAGTTGGCGTAGGTGAACTCGTTCCAGGCGGTGATGTAGCCGAACAGCGAGGTGGCCATGAGGCCCGGTGCCAACAGCGGGAACGCGATGCGCCGGAACGCGCCGAGCCGGGTACAGCCGTCGACCTGGGCGGACTCCTCCAGCTCCGGGGGGATCGTGCCGATGAAGCCGCGCAGGACGACGATGGTGAAGGGCAGCGTCATCATGAAGTAGACGAGGGTCAGGGTCGGCAGCCGGTCGAGCATGTCGGTGTCCCGGGAGATGATGTAGACCGGGATGATCAGGGATTCCCAGGGCGCCATCTGGGCGATGAAGACCATGAGCATGAACTGCCGGCGACCCTTCCACCTCATCCGGGCCACCGCGTAGGCGGCGCCCAGGGCGATGACGAGGGCGAGCAGGACGGCGCTCAGCGTGACGAGGATGCTGTTGCGCCAGAAGAGGCCGAAGCCGTCGGCGCCGACGGCGGAGCGGAAGTGGTCGAGTGTCCAGGTCTCCGGGAAGAGCCGGGGGCTGTCGGACTGGATGTCGCGGGTCGGTCTGAACGCGGTGGCGACCATCCAGTAGACCGGGAACAGGCAGACCACGACCGTGATGACGGCGGCGGCGTTCAGCGGCAAGCGGCGGATGCGGGGCCGGGTCGTGCTCATGCGAGCTCGTCCTCCTGGCGGAACATCTGGCGGAAGTAGAAGACGAGCAGGCCCGACATCAGCGCGACGGTGACCAGGGAGGCCGCCGAGCCGAGGTCGTAGCGCTGGCTCGACAGGGCGGTCTGCACCGCGTAGACGGGCAGGATCGTGGTCGCGTCGCCGGGCCCGCCGTTGGTCATCACCCAGATCTGGACGAACGCCTTGAAGGTCCAGATCACTTCGAGCGAGAGCACGAGCATGAAGATCGGGCGGATGATCGGGAGGGTGATGGAGCGGAATATCCGTGGCCCCGATGCTCCGTCGAGTCGCGCCGACTCGTACAGCTCGGCGGGGACGGTGGTGAGGGCCGAGTACAGGGTGATCGCCGCGAACGGCACGGACTGCCACACGATGAGGGTGACCAGGATGGCGAAGGCGGCCGGTCCGTGCGCGAGCCAGGGGTAGCGGTCGAAGGATTCGAATCCCAGGTCTGTCAGGACCGCGTTGACGATGCCGAACTCCGAGTGGAACAACCACTGGAAGACGGTGGTCGCCGCGATGACGGGCATCGCCCAGGTCAGTACGAGCGCGCTGAGGACCGCGGTCCGGCCGAACCGGCCGAGTCGCTCGATCATGAGCGCGACCAGCGTGGACAGCGCCATGATCAGCACGACGTTGCTCGCCATGAAGAGGAAGGTGCGGCGGACGACCTCCCAGAAGTGGCCGTCGCTCAGCAGCGTCTGGTAATTCGCGAATCCCACGAAACGCGCGTCGCCCAGGATGAGTTGGCGCAGTCCGAAGTCCTGCAGCGATATCACCACGGCGCGGACCAGGGGATAGACGAGCAGGTAGAGCGTGCCGAGGACGGCGGGCGCGATCAGGACGTACGGCCAGATCCCGCGGCTGCGGGCCATCGGCGGGCGGCTCGGCCTCAAGCCGGTGGAGCGCCGGGGTGGCCGGGTGCTGAGTGGGGGGCGGGGCGCGGTCTGTTCTCGGACGGCCGACACGGCACTCTTCCTTCCCGTGCGTTGACGGTTCAGGAGCCGGAGTTCATTGCCGTGGTGATGGCGTCGGATGCCGTGGTGGCTTCCTTCCGCGCGTCGCCTCCGGTGAGGACGGCCGTCAGGTAGTTCTTGATCGGGTTCTTTGCCTCGACGGCGGCCCAGCCGGGGGTGTTGGGCGTGGCGTGGCCTTCGGCGGCGCCGACAGCCATGGCCGAGGCGCCCGGGTCGGAGGCGACCGCGTCGGCCAGGGTGGTCTTGTTCGGGACGTAGCTCATGGCGACGGCGAGCTTCTTCTGCCAGGTGTCGCCGGTGAGTTCCTTGATGAAGGTGTAGGCCGCGTCCTGCTTGGCGGAGGCCGTGGGGATGATGAGATCGGAGCCGCCGGTGAAGACGGCGCCGGGTGTGTCGGCGGTCTTTCCCGGAATCGGGAAGAAGCCGAGCTTGCCCTTCAGCGCGGGGTTGCTCTGGATGACGACGCGGGCGCCGCCGGGAGACGAGATGATCTGGGCGACCTTTCCCTTGGCCATCACATCCGTCTGCGGGGGGCCGGCCTCGTCGGAGTCCTTGGGGCCCCTGCCGAGGGCCTGGAGCTTCGTGTAGAACTCCATGCCGCGCAGCGCCTCGGGGGTGTCCAGCGCGCCCTTCCATCTGCCGCCGGACTCCGTGGCGAGGTCGCCGCCCTCATCCCAGACGAAGCCCGCGAGGGTGTACCAGTTCTGGCCGGGCAGATAGATGCCCTGGGTGCCGCCGGTGTTGAGCTTCCTGGTGGCGGCGATCCACTGGTCGCGGGTCTTGATGGAAGCCGGGTCGATGCCCGTCTTCGTGAAGAGGTCGGTGCGGTAGACGACGACGCGGTTGGCGGCGTAGTACGGGATGCCGTACTGCTTGCCCTCGTAGACGCCCGGCTCGGCGAGGCCCTTGAGCCAGTCCTTCCCCCCGAGTTCGCCGACCTTGTCGCTGAGGTCGAGAAGTCCCCCGCTCTGCGCGAGCTGGGCGACCTGGGTGTTACCGGTCTCGATGACGTCCGGTGCGTCGTTGCTGGCGAGGGCCGCCGTGACCTTCTCACCGATGCCGTCCCACTCCTGGATCTGCACCTTGACCTTGATGTCCGGGTGAGCGGTCTCGAAGCCCTTGACGAAATCCTTCTGGAACTGGGCCGAGACGCTGTCGCGCATCAGCCAGACGTCGATGGCAGTGCTCCCGCCGGAGCTGCCGCCCGACGCGTCGGAGGAACTGCTGCAGGCACTCAGCCCGGCGGTCATCACGAGCACGGACACGCCGGCAAACAAGCGGAGCTTCACGGTTCACCTCTGGAAGACATGACCCAACCATCTGACCAGTAAGGCCCACTGGACAGCTCACCTCTTGACGCAGGATGAAGTTGGCATAGACCAATAGCGACGTCAACCCCCTTGCGATTCAGTGGAGTTCAGCCCCAGGCCAGGTAGTGACCTGGACGATCACCGCCCGGAAGCGGTTACACTTCCTCTGACCAGGAGGGCAGTTGCGGGCGACCACTGGTCAACTGGTAAACCGCACAATCGGATACCGCGCATGAGGGGGCACCGCATGAAGGCCGACGCACCAGGTGCGGTGCTCAAGCGTGAGCGGGTTCGCGACTTCGTCCTCGACCTCGTCGAGTCACGCCATCCGGGTGACGCGATCCCCTCCGAGCGCGCCCTGTGTGCCGATCTGGGCGTGTCCCGCCCGACCCTGCGCGCGGTGGTCGACGAGCTCGTCGCCGCGGGTCTTCTGGTACGGGAACACGGCCGCGGCATGTTCGTGGCACCCAACAAGATCACCCAGGAACTCGTATCCGGCCAGGAGACCATGACGGCACCCCGGGCCGCCGGGACCTGGTCGAGCCGCCTGCTGGAGTTCACCACCTTCCCAGCCGGCGCGCGCGTGGGCCGCAAGCTGCGCATCTCACCCGCCGCCGAGATCGTGTACGTGGCCCGGCTGCGCCTGGTCGACGGCGCCCCGATGGCCATCGAGCATCTGCACATCAGGGCGGATCTGGTCCCCACCCTGTCCGCCCGGGAACTGGAAGCCGGTGACCTGTACGAGCACCTGCGCGAACAGCACGGCGTGCACGTCCAGGAGGCTGTACAGGCGATCGAGCCGACCGTCGTCACCCGGGCCGAGGCCGAGTTGCTCGACGTGCCCGAGCTGTCCCCGGCGCTGCTCTTCGAGCGGCTCACCTCGGACACCACGAGTCAGCCCGTCGAATACGTCCACTCGATCTACCGCGGCGACCGCTACCGCATCGTCTCCCGGCTCACCCTCGACCCCTCGGCCACAGCGCCGCCGGCCCGGCTCGGACACCACCCCGGCATCCCCCCGGGCGACTTCGTCCACCGCGACACCATCGCGTCCTCCACCCGTGGGGACATCCAGTCGGCACCGTGAGCCGCCGCGTTTCCCCGGCCAATACGCCGACCCCGAAACCGGCCTGAACTACAACCACTTCCGCTACTACGATCCCGAAACCGCCCGCTACGTAGCCAGCTTCGTTCCAGAAAGGCGCGGGCTGGTGTGGTACGACCACCTCATTGTCGAGGGCGACCATCTCGCGCTGTCGGTCCGGCACGGAGATGGCGCCTTCGGGCTTACTTGGATTCGACTCGTCCGGGCGGGTTGGGGTCGGCCGTCAGCGCGTCACGCGCCGCCTGCCAAGCGGAATCCCCGGGGCACAGCTCGCTGCGGAGGTAGGCCCAGGTGAGCCGCTGGACCGCGGACACTCGCTCGGGGTTCTCGTCCGTGGTCTCGGCGACGTCATATCCGGAGACCCCGCCGAGCCCGTGCTCCGCGTCGAACAGGGTGAGCAGGGCCTTGGGGCCCGGGGAGAGGAAGTACGGATCGGTGTGCCATTCCGGGCCCCGAACCGTCAGATGGGGAGAGGCGTCCTTGTCTCCGGCGACCACGAGCGCGGGCGTCGTCATCTTGGAGAAGTCCGTGGTCAAGAAGAACGGGAAATTCTCGGCTGTGGATTGGGTGAGGGCATCGCCGCCCCTGCCGGGCGCGGCAAGCAGTACACCCGCCTTGATCCGGGGCTCGGCCAGGTCCACTTCCGTTCCGTCGTCCGGATCGGTGAGCCGGGCGCCCATCAGCAGGCTCGCGGTGTGCCCGCCCATCGAGTGTCCGGCTATGGCGACCTTGCTCGGGTCCAGGCGTCCGAGGAGCCGCGGGACGGCGGCCTCGATCACGTCGAGCTGGTCGAGGATGCGCGTCATGTCCTCGGCCCGTGATCGCCAGTACAGAGGCGCCCCGGGGGTATCGGGGTCCAGGCTCAGTGTCCTCGAGCTCAGATGGGTGGGCTGGATCACGACGAAGCCGTGCGCCGCCCAGAAGGTGGCGAGGGGCGCGTATCCGTTCAGCGAGGAGAGGTGGTTCGAGTAGCCCTGACCGTGCGAGAGGAGGATGACCGGCAGGTCGTTCCCGGTCACGGGCGCGGATACGCGGACTTCCAGGTCCACGGCTCGGCCGGGAGCTGACAGCACTACCGGACCGACCGAGAGGACGGGAGTGGGCGAGCCGAAGGTGTCGGCTGTGTCCGGCGATTCACTCATGATGTGCGCATTTCCCTTCAATGGCCTCAGCCGCCGGTCTCATTCGGCTGGGGCGGGTGAGGTGGTCAGGAGCATCCGGCTTCAGGCCGCACCGAAAACGGATCATCGTTCCGATTAATATACGGAGCGACGTTCCACTTTGTCAACGGCCGTCGGAGGGCAGCGTGCCTGCTGCTCTTCCGTAGCAGGCGGCCCGACGCGGCTCGGTGACGCCGCGGTCGGTGCCGCGGTGACGTCGGGCTCACGCCGCGGTTTCCGCGCCGTAGGCCGGCCCGGCCGGCCTTCCTTCGTCAGTCGCCGTGGTGCCGGGGTGTCGCGCCGCGGCGTGTGGCCACGCTCGCGAACAGGGCCCAGCCGTCCGTCTCACACCGCGCGGGATCGTCGGGGCGCCACCCCCGGGCCAGCGCCTCGTCGAGCAGGGCCCTGGCGGTTCCGGGCTCGTGCAGGTTCAGAAACCCGCCCTCCGCGGTGCCGACCACTCCGGAGGCCGTCGGGAATCCGCCGGGCACCGTCCTGCCGGGACCGCCCCGGAAGACGATGCGCAGCTCGCCTCGCGCCCGGAGCAGCCGGAAGACGCCATCAAGGACGTCAGCGCGGTCCTGCCGGACACGCTGTATCCCCAGTTGCCCGGCCTGGTCCAGGTCAGCCGCCCGTCCGACGCCCTGCTGGCCAAACGCGCCACCCGGACGACGTTCTCGGCCCTGTTCCTGGGCCTGGCGGGGGTGGCACTGCTGGTCGGCGGGATCGGCGTGGCCAACACGATGTACATCTCGGTTCTGGAGCGCCGCACGGAGATAGGTCTGCGCCGGGCACTGGGAGCCGGGCGGGGCCAGATCCGCGCCTCACGGCTGCCCCCGACCGAGGCGCCGGCCGCGGCCTGACCGGCGAACACCACCGAGCAAGCTGACCACCCAACGAAACCCCGGCTCACAACCGGTGAAGCCATGGTGAAGCGCTACGGGCCGGGACGGCCACCACGACGACATCCGCGGCTGAGGCATCGCCTCCGTCCCGTCGTGATGTTCATGTCGGGCCCTCTCGGGTTCTCTCGACGCATGGGGGCGTGGCGGGGGTGAACAGCGCTGGGCTGCTCTCCCCCGCCACGCCGGAACGTGTGTCAGATGGCCTGGGCGGTGGGCAGGATGGTGATCTCGGTGAGGTTGACGTGGCGCGGGACGGCGGCCATGAAGGCGACGGTCTCGGCGATGTCGGCGCTCTGCAAGACGTCGATGTCGTGGATGAGGTCGGCCATCAGCTTGGAGGCGTCGGGGTCGGTGACGTGGTCGGGCAGCTCGGTGCGTGGTCAGGGCAGGCATGCCGTGGCGTTGGAGGATGCGGTGAGCGGTGGAGGTGGCGATGCCGGTGCGGGCGGCCAGCCGCAACGGGCCGATGTGGTGCTCGCGCCGCGTCCGGACCACCGTCTCTTCCACAGCGGGTGGTGTCCGGCGCGGTGAGTGGTGGGGGCGGCTGGAGCGGTCGTGCAGGCCCGCTGCCCCGTGGTGGCGGTAGCGCCTGGCCCAGCGGGCGGCGGTGGTGTGGCTGACCTGGAACCGTTCGGCCGCCCGGCGCAGCGGCCATCCGTCGTCGATGACACACCGGGCCGGACGCAGCCTGCCAGTCGGGGTCAGCGGGGCGTTACGGTGGATCAACGAGGGCCTCCTGGTGTCGGTGCAGATGTCGCAATCCACACCGAAACCAGAGGCCCTCGCCTCGTTCAAGCACCTTTCACGGCGCGTCGCCTGTCACCAACGTGCCGGGACAGCACACCTAGGACCAGGCTGTCTGCGGCGCGCGGCCCGGCGGGGACCGTCTGCGTCCTGGCCCTCGCCGCCGCGCTGACCGGCCGCGGCTCCGACTCGGACGGCGACACGGGGGGCGCCCGCGCCGGCCGCACCCTCGCGTTCGGCCGAACCGTCCCTCGCCTCGCCAACGCCCACGAAGCCCGCCTCATCACCGTCGCCGACCGCGGTGCAGCCGACGAAGCCGTCAACCCCGGCCGAGCTGCGGGCGTGTGCGGACGGAAGCTGCACGGTCGTCGTGACGAAGGGCACCGAGATCGCGCGCGCCGACGGCGTTCGGGCGGGACCGTTCACAGTGAGCGCCGTCGGTGCCGAGGGTGGCCCCTGGTCGCGGGTCTGCCGTAGCGGTGCTGAGGAGCGATCCAGATCTTTCGGAGTTCGGCGGTCCGCGGATGTCGAGAACGTGCCACCGGCTCCGTCCCAGGGACATCAGCGGCCACCACCGGCCGCACGAGGAAGGAGAAACCAGCATGGCGATTCAGCGGATGGACAACGTCGGCATCGTCGTCGAGGACATGGATGCCGCCATCGCGTTCTTCGTGGAACTCGGTATGGAGCTGGAGGGCAGGGCGGAGGTCGAGGGCCTCGTCGCCGACCAGTGCACCGGACTCGACGGCGTCCGCTGTGACATCGCGATGGTCCGGACCCCGGACGGTCACAGCCGGCTCGAGCTGGCGAAGTACCGCAGCCCCGCAGTGATCAGCGCCGGGCCGCGCAACCGGCCGCACAACATTCTGGGCACGCACCGCGTCATGTTCGCCGTCGACGACATCGAGGACACCGTTGCCCGCCTGCGCCCTCACGGCGCCGAACTCGTCGGCGAGATCGCCCGGTTCGAGGACAGCTATCTGCTCTGCTACCTCCGCGGCCCGGAGGGCATCATCGTCGGACTGGCCGAGCAACTGCGCTGAGAATGGCCCGGCCGGAGATGTAGTGCACCGGCTGGTCGTGGTTGAGCAGGACGCTGATGGCCAGGGCGGCTCCGCCGTCGGCAAGGTGGCAGCCGAGTCGGCGTGGGGCGCCGGGCGGCCAATCGAGGGAAGCCACAAGCGGCAGAAGGTCGAAAGCCACACCCGACGCCCCTGGGTGGGCCGACCATACGAAGAGATCGTTTAGGGCTGACTGTCCGGGGAGACAGTGGGGGGACCGGTACACGCGTACGGTGATCCCGTACTCAGCGCCTTTGACCTGGACTTTTCGACGGCATGCGACGTCGGCGGGTGGCGCTGGGTGCCGGGTGGGGTGTCCGGTTCGAGGATGTACCGCCGACGCGGGGGTTCGTCGGGCAGCTCCTCGAACACCGTGATCCGCGGGGGCGCCATGGTGCGGGGAGGCCGCGAGAACGTGTGTGGCCGGGGGTAACCGGAGTCAGGTAAATGGCCCACTGGAGGTAGGTGCAAGTGGGCCACACATTTGGGCCGCTTCCCTCCTAGGGTCGGAGGCGTGACCACAACGGCGTCTGTCAGCCGTCCTTCGCCCGCCGCTGTGTGCGGTGGCGGACAGGGGCGAACGGCGCTGGGATTGGTCATGGCGGGCGAGCGGCCTCCTGCGGGGCCGATGCCTGCGCCCACCAGGCGCGATGCCCGCTCCCTGAGCGTCCCCCTACTCGGAGGAACCCCTCATGCAAGCCATCACCGTCCAGGACCGCGACGCCGGTGTCGGCGGCCTGACCCTCTCCGAGCTGCCCCACCCGCGCGCCGCAGAGAACGACGTGATTGTGGAGGTCCACGCCGCCGGATTCACCCCGGGCGAGCTGGACTGGCCCGGCACCTGGACCGACCGGGCCGGTCGTGACCGGACCCCGAGCGTGCCCGGCCACGAGCTGTCCGGCGTGGTCACCGAGCTCGGCTACGGCACCACCGGCCTGACGGTCGGGCAGCGCGTGTTCGGTCTGGCCGACTGGGCCCGCAACGGCTCCCTGGCCCAGTACACGGCGGTCGAGGCCCGCAACCTCGCCCCGCTCCCGGCCGATGTCGACCACCTCATGGCCGCCGCGCTGCCGATCTCCGGGCTCACCGCCTGGCAGGCCCTGTTCGACCACGCCCACCTGATCACCGGCCAGAGCGTGCTCATCCACGGCGCCGCGGGCGGCGTCGGCTCCATCGCCGTGCAGCTGGCCCGCGAGGTCGGCGCCCGGGTGATCGGCACCGGCCGGGCCGGCGACCGCGACACCGCCCTCGGCCTGGGCGCGGACGCCTTTGTCGACCTCCGGGCCGAGGGACTGGCGGACATCGGCGAGGTCGACGTGGTGTTCGACGTGATCGGCGGCGAGATCCTCGAACGCTCCACCGCATTGGTCCGCCCCGGCGGCACCCTGGTCACCATCACCGAGCCGGTCACCGTCCACCCCCGCGACGGGCGAGCCGTCTTCTTCGTCGTCGAACCCGACCGGGCCCGCCTGGCCGACCTCGCCCAGCGACTGCGGGACGGCCGCCTCAAGCCGATCGTCGGCGCCGTCCGGCCGCTCGCCGAGGCAGCCTCCGCGTTCACACCGGACAAGCGCACCCCCGGCAAGACGATCATCCGCGTCACCGAAGACTGAGCGAGAAAGCCCCCCGGTGTCCCGCATGACCAGCGCGGTCTGCTCCTCGGCCGCCGAACACACCGACGCTGGCCCGCGGCGTCCGCGCACGACACCTCGACGTACGGCACAGGCCCGTCCGTCCCAGTAGGTACAGCCATACGAAACCCCCCAGCGTGCTCACCCCGCACCCTCATCCGCACCGACTCCGCGGGCGGCACCCACGACTTTGTGTCGTGGCTCGCGCGACGAGGCCGATGGCTGTCCTACTCGGTCGGCATGGTGATCCCCGATGCGATCCACGAACACGTACTGAAAGTCCCCGCCTCAGCCTGGACCCCGGCCGTCGAGACCGACGGTGAGGCCCGTGACGGCGCTTGGGTCGCCGAGCTCACCGGCAGGCTCGTGGGCGGGTGGCTCACGGGCGTGTCGGGCTGAGATTGACGTCAGGAATCCGTGCCACCGTCGCGACGCGGAGAAAGGCCGCGAGGCGTGAAGCGAGTCCCATCGAGTCGCCCGGTCGCGTTGTCCGAGCGGTTCCCCGCCCGGATGAGCCGGCCTTGGCGCGTCGGCGAATCGCCGCAAAGGTCGAGGGCCCAACCTCAGGTACCGCTCGGCTGGATCATTTTCCGGCCCGTGGTGGTTCCGCCGTCCACGATGACCGACGCACCCGTCATATATGGGAAGTCGTCGGACGCGAGCCCGAGCACTGCGCGCGCGATCTCCTCGGCGTCGGCCATTCGTTCGAGACCGTCGACGTTGAGCGGCCCCCATGCCTGCTTGTACTTGGCCCATTCCGCGTCCGGGATTCCCGGCGGGCGGACGAAGGGGGTGTCGGTGGTGCCGGGCAGCAGGGCGTTGAGCCTGATTCCCTTGGGTCCGTACGCGAGCGCCGCGGACTTCACTATGCCCTGCACCGCCCGCTTGCTTGCGGTGTAGGCGGCGCCGTTCGGCCGCGCCTGTTCGGCCGCTGACGACGAGGTACAGATAATGACGCCGCGCTGCGCGCTGAGCATGTGCGGGATCTCGTACTTTATCGCGAGGAACACGCCTCGGGCGTTGGTGGCCTGGACGTCATCCCACTCCTCGACGCTCATCTCATGGGGTAGTTTGCCGCCGCCGATGCCGGCGTTGTTGAAGGCCACGTCGATGCCGCCGTAACGGCTCGCGACCCGGTCCACGAAGCTGCGCACCTGGTCGTTCACGCGTACATCAGCCTGGATGTACGTGGCTTCGCCGCCCGCGTCCCGTATCTCCCGTTCCACCTGGCGCCCCAAGTCGGCTCGCCTGCCACAGAATCCGACATGGGCACCCTCCCCGGCGAACGCCTTCGCCGCCGCCTTGCCGATACCCGATGTGGCACCCGTGATGAGCACCGACTTTCCCTGGAAGCGGCCGGCCTTGGTGCGGGACCTGGACTGGGCGCCGACCGCATGGGCGGTGGTGCCCAAGGCCGCGCTCGCCAGGCCCAGGGCGGCAGCACCACCGAGGAGGGACCGCCGCCCCGTGACCGCGGAATTCGCACTCGTGTCGGTACTCGTGTCCGTGTTCGCATTCGTATCCATGACGAGCACACTGGCAGCCCGTCCCGGGCACACGGTTCCGTCCTCGGGCCGGACCTCGCGGCCGGTAGGAGGAGTTGCCCTCCTCCCATGGCAGGACCCCAGGAGCACGGGCGTCCGCCTATCGTGGGCCACGTGAACCGATCTTGGATCGAGCTTGCGTTCGACAGGAAATTCGCCGTCATAAGGGTCATCGCGCTTGCCGGCATACTGATCGGCGATTTCCTGCTGCTGCAGCGGCCGTCCGCAGCACAGGACTGGGGCCTTGCCGCAGCCGGGCTCGTGCTGTGCCTGGCCGCGGGTAAGTGGGCATTCGGCGCGCTCCTGGCGCAGTCGGTCCTGCTCGTTGTCGCACACGCGCTGGGCGCGAGCACCGTTTCTTCGTTGAAGGTGCTGGCCGCCGTGACTCTCTTCGAGCTGGCGGTTCGGCAGCCCGGGCGCCGCCTGGCCGCCGGGACGACGGCACTGGCGCTTGCCGTCGCCGTGAACCGTCTTGAGGACCTGCCCGGCGAACTTCTTCCGGTGCTCTACAAGATGGGCATCGTCGCAGGCCTGCCACTGCTCCTGGGCGCGTACGTACGCGTGACCCGCGACGCCGCAGTGCACGCCCATCAGCACGCGGAGCAGCAGGAACTCCGCGCCGAACAACAGCTGCTGGCCGCCCGCGCGGCGGAGCGCACCACCATCGCGCGCGAGTTGCATGACCTCGTGGCCCACCACGTCTCCTCCATGGTGCTGCGCGTTGGTGTCGCCCGGCATGTCATCGCCGCCACCAGCACCACCGACCCGCGGATCACCGAAGTCCTCGACGACCTGCACTCCAGTGCCGGCGCGGCACTGACCGATCTGCGGCGCCTGGTGGCTGTACTGCGCGCCCCGGACCGTACCGGTCCCGACACCGGTTCCCTGGTCTCGCCCGGGGCACTGCCGGCGGCATTGGATTCGGTGGTGGAACACAGCCGCCAGACCGGCCTGTCCGTAACCGCTTCCGTGGATCCCCGTGTCGCACGGCTCGACGCGGTACGTGGCCTCGCGGTCCTCCGCCTGGCCCAGGAGGGCTTGGCCAACGCGGCCAAGCACGGCGGGCCGGGCGCACACGCCGAGCTGGCCGTGCGGGTGGCCGATGACGCCGTACACGTGACGATCCACGACGACGGGGCCGGAAGAACCCGGCCACCGGCCCCGGGCCCATCCGGACACGGCCTGACCGGCATGCGCGAACGCGTGGACCTGCTCGGCGGCCGGCTGGATGCGGGCCCCGCGGCTCGGGGCTGGCGGCTCACGGCCGAACTGCCCGCCTTCACGCCTGAGATGGAGCCCCAGCTGTGATCCGCGCCCTCGTCGTGGACGACCAGCAGCTCGTCCGCATGGGGCTGCGCATGCTCTTCGAGCAGGCTCAGGACATCGAGATCCAGGGCGAGGCGGACAACGGAGCGGAGGCGGTACGACTGGCTGAACGCCTCACTCCCGACGTCGTCCTCATGGACCTGAGAATGCCCGGCATGGACGGCATCACGGCCACCCGCCGCATCCTGGCGGCGCGCCCTGCCACCCGGGTCGTCGCCCTCACCACGTTCGACGACGACGACCATCTGTATCCGATGCTCGCGGCTGGAGCCTGCGGTTTCCTCGTCAAGGACACCCCACCGACCGAACTCCTGGACGCCGTACGCCGGGCCGCCAACGGAGAGGCCCCCTTCAGCCGGAACATCCTTGACCGCCTCGTCGCCCAGGCCCTCCACGCCCGTTCCCCCTCCGACACCCCTATGGACCTCCCGGTACCGGCCATCACCCCGCGCGAGCGGGAGGTACTCGGCCTGCTCGGCGTGGGCCTGTCCAACAAGGAGATCGCCGACCGGCTGCATCTCGGGGTCACCACGGTGAAGACGCACGTGGCGAACCTGATGGCGAAAACCGGCCGAGACAACCGCATCCGTCTCGCCGTTCTCGCTGTCCTCACCGGCGTCACTCCGGACTGACCCGCCCCTGCTCCGAGAGAGCCGCCGCGCTGAGACGGGCGCAGCACTGCCCAGCCAATTCACTCACCGACCAATTGAGCACTCAGTCACACCCACGGCGGCCGCCTGACCCGTCACGAACTCACCGCGTCGCTCACCGCCGCCAACGGCCGTCCGGTCCAGCCCCTGGTGAACTGCTGGTATGCAGCCACCGAGTTCGTTGACCGGATTGCCGCCGTACACGTCGGGCAGGGCGTATTCCCCGCTTCGCCTAACCGGCCACCTCGTACTGCCCCACCTCACGGAAGTAGCGCAGGGTTTCCGGGGAGCCGTCGTCGAGGGCGGCGTTGGCTGCGGCACGCAGGGCATCACTGATGTTCGGAGCCGCGAGCATGCGAGCTATGTAGACGGCGTCGTCCTCGGCTTGGGCCAGCCGGTAGCCGGTCTCCAGCCAGGCACGCATCTCCTCCGGGGAGTTGTTGTCGAAGAGCTTGTTGGCCTCCTCGATGACTCGCTTGTCATTGTTCTGCGTTGCTACGTAAAGGATGCGGGCGATGGCGACCCGGTCGTCCTCGGCCTGAGCCAGCCGATAGCCGGTCTTCAAGAAGGTGCGCATGTCATCCACGGTGCCATTAAGGGCTTCCTTGGCCTCTCGGGCGACCCCCCGGCCGCTGCCCTCGTCCGCCAGGATGGCGGCGATCGCTGCACGCAGCTCGTCCTCCGACATCTCGTCCACCGGTGTGTCGGACACGGTCGTCACGGTGGTGCCGGCCGGGGCCGCCGAACCGCTGGCAACCGCCGGGGCGGTGAAGAGGAGGGCTGGGGCCAGGGCGGTGGCCGCAACGAGCAGAACGGCACGCGTCGGTCTCATGAACATATACCTCCGTGTTCGAACTTCAGGTATGCAGATGATCACCCATGCGCGCCAAAATCGCATGAGGAATCGGCTAGTCCGGAAAAGCGCACCCGCCATCGCCGACGCCGTCGGTCACCGACTACGGGAAGCCGGCGCCCGAGTCCAGGTCACCCACCATCACATCAACCGGCCGCCACTCCGCCAGATTGGTCAACGGGATCACAAGGTTGAGAGAATCCTTCCCGTTCGCATCAGCGGATGTCCGCGTACCAGTCCGTGTTTCGAGTCAGGTGGCGATAGCCCACCCACTCCTGAGCGAGCCGTTTGCCCCCCGTGAGAAGGCTGACGGTGTCCGGTCGGTTTGCGACGGGAAGCCAGCTCGCCAGTCGCTTTCATCCGGGACCTCCTCAGCGCGGGCCTGCCCTCGCAGGTCATCCGCGACATCCTTCCGTGTGCTGGGCAGGCGCAGCCTCAAGGTGACTGCGCTCCGATAGGATCGAGCTCGCCGACCGGACGTTCTTCGGCATGCGGAGGCTGAGATGGATCGGGCACTGCTGGCCGACTTTCTCCGGGCACGCCGGGAGGTGCTGCAACCGGAGGACGTAGGGCTTCCCCGCGGCTCTCGGCGTCGTACCGGTGGGCTGCGGCGTGAGGAGGTGGCCGCGCTGGCTGGTGTGTCGGTCGATTACTACAGCCGGATCGAGCAGCAGCGTGGTGCGATGCCGTCCGAGCATGTGCTCGCCGCGCTCGCCCGAGGGCTGCACCTCAGCCTGAGTGAGCGGGACTACCTCTTCGACCTCGGCGGGCACTCTGCGCCGCGGCGGGTCCTGCGTGAGGATCACGTCAGCCCCACCATGATGCGCATCGTCGAGCGGCTTTCGGACACGCCCGCGTTGGTGATGTCCCGGTTCAACGAGACGCTGCTGCAGACCCGTCCGGCGATCGCCCTGCTGGGCGACTACACCCGGTTCAGCGGACTGTCCCGCTACCTGGTCTACCGCTGGTTCACCGACCCGGCGCAACGCGACCTCTATCCCGTCGAAGACCACGCCCTGCGGGGCAGGGTCTTCACCGTGGAGCTCCGGGCGGCGTACACAGCGGACCCTCAGGGGAGGGCCGGCGAGATCGTGGCAGCGCTGCTTGAGGTCAGCCCGGAATTCGCCGAGGTCTGGCGGTTGCACGAGGTGGACGTCACCCACCATCTCGACCTCAAGCGCTACCGGCATCGTGAGCTGGGCGAGCTGGAGTTGTACTGCCAGCGACTGGTGGACCCCGACCAGGCCCAGGAACTGCTGGTCTTCTCCGCCACGCCCGGCTCACCGAGCTACGAGAAGCTCCAACTCCTGTCCGCCGTAGACGCTTAGTACTGCAATCACAGTCATGGGATCAGGTGCGATCGAGTGTCCTGGTGCCCATGGGTCTTGATGTGTGTCGTCAAAGTCCGGCTCCCGCGAGCCGATCGAGGCATTTCATGGGCACTTCGCGGACTTGCCACCCTTCGGTGACGCGCAACGAATATCCGGCGTTGTGTGACGACAAGCGGCTGATCCCTCCCCATCGCGTGGTTTGCCACGGACAACTTGTCCGTGGATAAGTACGGCCTTCATCCGGGGTTCTGGTTCACGCGATGCTTGATCAGTCGAACACGGGAGGTGGAGATGGACCGGGCGTTGTTGGCCGAATTTCTCCGGGCACGCCGGGAGGCGTTGCAACCGGAGGACGTAGGGCTTCCCCGCGGCTCTCGGCGTCGTACCGGTGGGCTGCGGCGTGAGGAGGTGGCCGCGCTGGCTGGTGTGTCGGTTGATCACTACAGCCGGATCGAGCAGCAGCGTGGTGCGATGCCGTCCGAGCATGTGCTCGCCGCGCTCGCCCGAGGGCTGCACCTCAGCCTGAGTGAGCGGGACTACCTCTTCGACCTCGGCGGGCACTCTGCGCCGCGGCGGGTCCTGCGTGAGGATCACGTCAGCCCCACCATGATGCGCATCGTCGAGCGGCTTTCGGACACGCCCGCGTTGGTGATGTCCCGGTTCAACGAGACGCTGCTGCAGACCCGTCCGGCGATCGCCCTGCTGGGCGACTACACCCGGTTCAGCGGACTGTCCCGCTACCTGGTCTACCGCTGGTTCACCGACCCGGCGCAACGCGACCTCTATCCCGTCGAGGACCACGCCCTGCGGGGCAGGGTCTTCACCGTGGAGCTCCGGGCGGCGTACACAGCGGACCGTACGGGCAGGGCCGGCGAGATCGTCGCGGCACTGCTGGAGGTCAGCCCCGAGTTCGCGGACCTCTGGCCGTTGCACGAGGTCGACGTCACCCACCATCAGGACCTCAAACGCTACCGGCATCGTGAGCTGGGCGAGCTGGAGTTGTACTGCCAGCGACTGGTGGACCCCGACCAGGCCCAGGAGCTGCTGGTCTTCTCCGCCGTACCCGGCTCAACGAACTACGAAAAACTCCAACTCCTGGCAGCCGTAGGCGCTTAGGCCACATCGGCTGCCGGTCGGCTCATACATCTGCTCGACAAGGAAGCCACCGAGGGCAAGCTGACCGTGGGCCGCTTCGACGTCACCCGGGGCGAAGCGCCCCCGTTCCACCTGCACACCCGCGAGGACGAGGTGTTCATGCTGATCAAGGGCACGGCCCTGGTGTGGTCCGGGGAGGAGGAGCACGAACTGCGCGAGGGCGGGATCGTGTACCTGCCCCGCAACGTCCCGCACGCCTACCGCATCACCTCCGACCGCGCCGACCTCCTGATGATCGCCACACCCGGCGGCATCGAGGGCATGTTCCGCCACGCCGGACACGACCTCACCACCCCACGCCCCGACGGCTTCGAGATCCCCAAGTCCCTCCTGGCGGAAGCATCCGAACTCTACGGCGGCGTCATCCTCGGCCCGCCGCGCTGAACCCGAGGACGCCGCGGGTCCTCGGCCGGCTGACCGACTCACGTACGGAACCAGCATGGCCACCCGACCCGAAGGCGAGTAGGACCAGCAGATCCGGAATCTCTCCACCGAAGTCGCCCTCGTTACCCGAGAGGCCATCTCGGGCAGGCGGCCCGAGGCTCCGCAAATCCACATCGGGCACGCGCCCATCCAGATACTTGGCTAGCCACATAATCGGTGCTACGTTTTATGTGGCTAGCCACATAATCAGTGCCACCAGCTCAACCCACCGAAGGAGACGACAGACATGAAGGCCATCGTTTTCGACACGTTCGGCGGCACCGAGGTCCTGCACGAGGCGGAGATCGAGGTGCCCCAGCCCGGGCCCGGTCAGGTCCGTGTCCGTGTCCGTGCCATAGGCGTCAACCCGGTGGACGGAAAGATCCGCTCCGGGATCATGGAGGCGATCTTCCCCACCACGCTGCCCGCCGTCCCCGGCGGGGAGATCGCCGGGATCGTCGACGCCCTCGGCGAAGGTGTCGACCGGCTGAAGGTGGGCGACGAGGTGCTAGGCTGGTCCGACACCGGTGCCTACGCCCAGTACGCACTGGCCGACGCGGCCGTCCTCGCCCCCAAGCCGGCCGGTCTGGACTGGACACACGCGGCCGCGCTGCCGGTGGCGAGTGACGGTGCCGACCGGGTCCTGGACCTGCTCGACGTCAAGGCCGGCGAAACCCTGTTGATCCACGGTGCGTCCGGCGCGCTCGGCACTGTCGCCGTCCAGCTCGCCGTCGCCCGCGGCGCCCGCGTCATCGGCACCGCCGGCCCGGCCAACCAGGAGTACGTCACCTCGCTCGGCGCCACCGCGCTGGTCTACGGAGAAGACCTGGTCGAGCGGGTCCGCGCGGTCGCCCCGAAGGGCGTAGACGCCGTGCTCGACGCAGCGGGCAAGGGGGCGCTGGAGGACTCCATCACCTTGCGCGGCGGCACCGACCGGATCGTCACCACCGCCGACTTCCGGGCCCGCGAACTTGGCGTCGTCTTCGCCGAGGGCCCGGCGCGGCGCTCGGCCGCCCGGGTGGCCGAACTCGCCCAGCGGGCCGCAGACGGCGCGCTGGTGGTCACGGTCGGCGCGACCTACCCCCTCGCCGACGCGGCCAAGGCCCAGCAGACCAGCGACGCCGGCCACGCCCGCGGAAAGCTCGTCCTCACCGTCGACTGACCTCCTCCCGCAGAAGCCGGCCCTCGCCCCTGCGGCACCGGCCCCGTACGGCCGCCTGCAACCAGCCGGTCAGCCCGTGTCCGCACCCGTCGTGCGTTCCGACCGCACCTGGTCGAGCGGGTACGCTCCGGAGGACCGCTGAACACGCCCGACCCGGCCACCTTCTACAGCGGCGGCGCAACCGGGTAGACCGACTACCCCGCCCGCCACGACGCCTGAGGAGAAGCGATGACCGACCCCGCCTCCAGGCCCCCCAGCACGGCGCGCGACGGCCGTCTCAGCTACGCCATATTCCAACTCGCCCGCGCCCACCGCGGCCATGCCGCCGCCATGCTCCGCGCCATGAACCTGCACCCGGGACAGGAGCTGCTGCTCATGCAGCTCTTCGACCGCGACGGTCAGAGTCAGTCCGAACTGCTGGACAGCGTCGGCCTCGACCACTCCACCGTCTCCAAGTCACTGCGCCGCATGCAGGACGCCGGCCTCCTCACCCGAGAACCGGCCGGACACGACCGGCGCGTCATGGTCGTCCACCTCACCGACGCCGGACGCGCCCTGCGCGAGCCCATCGCGGACATGTGGCGGACCCTGGAGAACTTTTCCGTACAGGGCCTGACGGCGGAGCAGATCGAGACATTCACCAAGACCGCATACGCAATCGAGCAATCGGTCAAGGACCACGGCCACCAAACCCCGTCAAGCAAGTAGGCCCGCCCAGCCCCGGCATGAGGGCTGGCTGAGAACTCCACTGGCATGAGGCGGACCGTAGCCAGACCCAACCGTGATCGACGATCTTTCAGCGAACACCTGTCCTGGGCGAGCGCCGCCTTACCTCGCTTGGCAGTCTCCTCCTCCGCGGCCATGGCACGGAGCAGGGCCACGAAGGGGTCGCTGCCGCCACTGAGGGCCATGCGTCGGACGTATGACCGGGCCATGCGTCACCCCCGCCCGGCGCGCGACCTCTCGGATGGTCGTCCTGCCGAAGCCCAGCTCAGCGAAGGTGACACGGGCGGCTTCGACGATAGCGGCCCTGCGTTCTTCAGGGGCCCGTCGGCGCTTCACCGACGGCTCGACGATCTCGCCGCCCGCGGCGTTGCTCGGTTCGGCGATGGCTCCTCCATACCTGCGCGATCAACGCGTCACTGTCCTCTCTCTTTGTTCAGAAAGAAGTCCTGTCATGACTCCTGAGCCCCTCACCCCCGCCAACACCACCGTCGTCCTCGTCGACTACGCAGTCGGTTTCGTGAACCTTCTGCGATCCCACAACCTCACTGAACACATCAACAACGTCGTGGGCCTGGCGAAGACGGCGAAGTGGTACGAGAGCGGTCTGGTCGTAACCAACGGCCAGTCGAGCAAGCCGTCCGGCCCGCTGTACCCGGAGCTGGTGGAGGCCATCGGTGACCAGCCGGTCATCGAGCGTGCCGTCGACTTCAACTCCTTCCTGGACGAGTCGTTCGCCCAGGCGGTCCGGGAGGAAGGCCGGAAGAACCTGGTGGTCGGCGGCATCGCCACGGACGGATGCGTACTGCAGACGGTGCTGGGCGGTCTGCGCGAGGGCTACCGCGTGCACGTGGCCGTCGACGCCTCCGCCAGCCCCTCGCTCGAGGCCCACAACGCGGCGGTGCAGCGCATGGTCCAAACCGGCGCGGTACCGGTCACCTGGTTCTCCCTGGCCGCCGAGTTCCAGCTCGACCCCAAGTTCCACGACACCCCGCACCGCATGCGGCTGATGCAGGAGAACGTGCCGTCCATGGGCATGAGTGCCCGGACCTTCTTTCACGCCCTCGAACTGGGCAAGCGCGCCACCACGGCCGTCTGACCTCCTTGTGGGTGGGCGCCACCGTCGTGGCCACCGGCCGCGGCGAGGAACGACTGGTCGGCCTCGTGGCTTACGCCAAGGACGCCGGTCCGGGCACCTCGACCATCCATGCGGTCGCTGTCGGCGACGCCGACAGCGAGTCGGTGCGCGCCCAAATGTCTGCATACGGTGCGCTGGACGGTGCGACGCCGCCGACACGGCCACGTTCCTCACCCGGTGAGCGGCGTCCGTGGAGGCGGCCCCGCTTCCTGACGCTCATCGCAGGTCCCGGCGGGAGTGCTGCGGCCCAGGCGATGACCGTGTACGCCGGCACCGACGCGGCGCAGGCCCGCACGGCTCTCGCTTCCCTGTTGTCGGCCGGGCCGGTCCTGCGCGACCAGGCAACCGTCACTCCCTACCACCGGCCGCTGCCCGCCGGGCACGATTCGACAGTTTCGCCGCCAAGCAGTGGAGGCACTTCACGATCGAGGACCGGCACTTCCTGGCCCTCGCCCAAGGGGTCGTCCTTCCGGAACAGGAGGCCGACAACCGGCCTCCGCAGATCTTCCTCTGGGACGGTGAACGCTTCGCCCGGTCCGCCTGGGGGCGCCGCGCCCCGGGCGCCTGGTCTACCGGACACTCGCCGATGCCCATGGCCCCCCTACGCATGGCGGGCAGGACTGGTTTCCCCGCCGAACTCGAAGAATGGACCTCTCATGACGATGGCCTATCTGGCGCAGTCCGAGCAGCAGCAGAAGCTCGAATGGCTCGACGGGGGAACGTTCTCCGTGCTGCTCGACAAGGAAGCCACCGAGGGCAAACTGACCGTGGGCCGCTTCGACGTCGCCCGGGGCGAAGCGCCCCCGTTCCACCTGCACACCCGCGAGGACGAGGTGTTCATGCTGATCAAGGGCACGGCCCTGGTGTGGTCCGGAGAGGAGGAACACGAACTGCGCGAGGGCGGGATCGTGTACCTGCCCCGCAACGTCCCGCACGCCTACCGCATCACCTCCGACCGCGCCGACCTCCTGATGATCGCCACACCCGGCGGCATAGAGGGCATGTTCCGCCACGCCGGACGCGACCTCACCACCCCACGCCCCGACGGCTTCGAGATCCCCACGTCCCTCCTGGCGGAAGCATCCGAACTCTACGGCGGCGTCATCCTCGGCCCGCCGCGCTGAACAGCTCGCGGACCCGAGCGCCCGTGCCGGAACAGCCGTGACTCTGGCTACCGCCCGGTCTCGAAGGCACTGCCTCCGAGGCGACGGCGGGCCCGTTTCCCTTCCCGCTCCCGACCGCCGCGGTCGACGTCAGGCAAGCGCCGGTCGCCCAGGAGACTTTCATGCCGATTCCTGTCCTGTTCGGCGCGATCTGGCCCGAACGAGACCACACCCGACAGATTCGCGCGTTCGCCGCCGAAGTCGTACCCGCAGTCCGCGAAGCCCTCGCACGGAAGACCTGACCACTCCGTGCTCTCGGGCCCGGCAGCACCCCTCACACAACGGCACCGGCCGTACCTGCCAGAGTCCTTCCTTTCCCGGGGCAGCGTCTTCCTCTTCACCGGCCACGAGGGCGGCACGGTGAACCGCCCCTGTCCGCCCCGCCCTCGAGAACGCCGACCACCCAACGATGCCCGCATCCGCCGCGTCGTCGAGCGCACCGGAGCCCGCATCACCTCCACCGACCAGGTACTGGTCGAGCTCGCCGCCGGCTCTGCCGGCCCTCACGGACAGAAATTTCCGGTCCTTCCCTTCGACCCAGCCCCAGGTGATCCCATGAGCGACGAAACGCCCCTCCCCGACGGATTCGAGAGCATCACTGTCACGGCGAACGGCACCCGGCTGCATGCCGTGGTCGGCGGGTCCGGTGCACCCGTACTTCTTCTGCACGGCTGGCCCCAGACGTGGCGGGCGTGGCGCCACCTCATGCCGGCCCTCGCCGCGCACGGTTACCGCGTCGTCGCGCCCGACCTGCGCGGCATGGGTGCCTCTGACCGTCCCCCGAGCGGATACGACAAGGACACACAGGCAGAGGACATGCGTGAGCTCCTCGCACAGCTCGGCATCCATGGCGGCGTGCGCGTCGTCGGGCACGACATCGGTGGCATGGTGGCCTTCGCCTACGCCCGTCGCCACCCCGAGGAGGTCGAACTCCTCGTCCTCGCCGAACTCGCCGTACCCGGCCTCGGCTTGGAGCAGGCGATGGACGTGGCATCCGGCGGTCTGTTCCACTTCGGCCTCTTCATGACCGAAGAACTGCCCGAGCTGCTCCTCGAAGGTCGGGAGAGCGACTTTCTCACCTGGTGGTTCGGCTGGTTGTCCGCGGTACCCGGAGCCTTCCCGCCGGAAGAGGTCGCCACCGTCGCCTCCTCCTACCGCGGATACGAGGCACTGCGCGCCGGCTTCGCGCACTACCGCACCCTCCTTGAGGACGGCCGCGTCAACCGGGCGTGGCACGAAACCGGAGGAACCCTTCCCATGCCCGTACTCGCCATCGGCGGCGAGCACAGCACAGGCGCCCGACTCGCCGACAGTCTGGACACGGCCGCGCCGCACCTGACCGGTGCGGTGATTCCGGGCAGTGGCCACTTCGTGCCCGAGGAACGTCCCGATGCCTTTGCCCATGAGCTGCTCCCCTTCCTGTCTGCCCCGCCCCGGCCCACCGGGCGCATCTGATAGCTCAGCGCATTCACGGCCGCTCTCGACGCACTGCAGGCCGATCCCGCAGGCGTCAGGGCCCACGAGGTACTGCGCCAGGCGGCTACCGCATCTGCAGCTCACCGACACCGAGTCCGACAACCTCCACGTCCTCGCGGGTACCGCACCGGCCCATAGCCGACTGCACCGGCTGGTGCTCTGTGACGAAAAGCGGATCACCTCTCCCGCATCGCATGGTTTGCCACGGACAACTTGTCCGTGGATAAGTACGGCCTTCATCCGGGGTTCTGGTTCACGTGATGCTTGATCAGTCGAGCACGGGAGGACGAGCTGCATCTCGAGTTGCAGTCGTACTGCCAGTGGCTGGTGCATCCCGAGCAGAGCCAGGAGCTGTTGCTCTTCTCCCCCGTGTCCGGCTCACCGAGCCACGAAAGGCTCCGGTTCCTGGTAGCCGTTGGCGCCTGGGCCTCGCCGGCTGTCGGTGGGCTCATACATCGAAGTTGTCGCTTCGATGTGAAGCAAAGCATGGCCTGAGAGTGCTTCGAAAGCGAAGCACCTCACGTATATCGAGAGACGAGGGTTTCCCATGAAGGCAGTGCGTTTCCACGAGTACGGCGAACCGAGCGTCCTGCGTTACGAGGACATCGAGCAGCCCGTTCCCGGCGTGGGGCAGGTTCTGGTGCGGGTCGCCGCGACATCGTTCAACGGCGTCGACGGCAACATCCGCGGGGGCTTCATGCAGGGTCCCTTCCCAGTGACGCTGCCGCACACTCCCGGCATCGACGTCTCCGGTACGGTCGAAGCGCTGGGTGAGGGCGTGGCCGACCTCGAGATCGGCGACCGGGTCGTCGGCTTCCTGCCGATGGCGGGCGATGGCGCGGCCGCGGAGTACGTGGTGGCTCCGGCCGGGATTCTGACGTCGGCGCCCACGAGCGTCCCGCTTCCCGATGCCGCCGCGCTGCCGTTGGTGGGTCTCACCGCGTGGCAGGCGCTGTTCGATCACGCGAAGCTGACGGCGGGACAGCGCGTGCTGGTCAACGGCGCGGGCGGAGCGGTCGGCGGCTACGCCGTGCAGCTGGCCAAGAACGCCGGCGCGTACGTGATAGCCACGGCCGGCCCGCGCAGCAGCCGGCAGGTCGAGACGGCGGGTGCCGACGAGGTCGTCGATCACACCACCACCGAGGTGACCCAGGCGGTGACCGAGCCGGTCGACGTGGTGCTCAACCTCGCGCCGATCGACCCGGCGCAGCTGGCCGCGCTGCCCGGCCTGATCGCTCCCGGTGGAGTGCTGGTGAACACCGCGGTGTGGATGCCGGCACCCAGCGACGAACAGCGCGGCGTGCGCGGCATCGACCTGTTCGTCCTCAGCGACGCCGACCAGCTGTCGCGGCTGGTGGCGCTGGTCGACTCCGGCGAGCTGCGCGTCGACGTCGCGCGGCGAGTGCCGCTGGCGGAGTTGTCGGCAGTCCACGCCCAGGCCGCCACGGGCGAGCTGCACGGCAAGGTCGTCATCGTCGCGCCCGCCGCCTGACACCGACCGACCGGCCGGCCTCGAAAGGAAGCGACCATGACACTGTCCCTGGATCCCGAGATCGCCGAGGCGCTGGCCCCGATGGCTGGCGCGATGGCCGAGGTCAAGCCGCCGGCCGTAGGCGACATCGCGGGCCGCCGCGCCATGTGGGAACCGATCATCGGCGCCGCGGGAGCCGCGCAGCCGATCCCGGCCGACGTGACGACCCGCGAGCACTACGCGACCGCAGACGACGGCAGGCACATTGGAATGCGCTGGTACGTCAAGGACGGCGCCAAGCCCGGCCCGGCCGTGCTGTTCTTCCACGGCGGCGGATACATCTTCGGCCACATCGACCTGTTCGACGGCCCGGTCTCCCGCTACGTGTCCTCCAGCGGCGTGCCGATGCTGTCGGTCGAGTACCGCCGCGCCCCCGAGCATCCCTTCCCGACACCGCTCGAAGACGCCTACGCCGCACTGCGCTGGCTGCACGAACACGCCGCCGAGCTGGGCGTCGACGCCAACCGCATCGGTGTGATGGGCGACAGCGCCGGAGGCGGCATGGCAGCGGCCCTGACGATTCTCGCCCGCGAGCGCGGCGGCCCGCGGATCGCCCAGCAGATCCTGCTCATGCCGATGCTCGACGACCGCACCACCACGCCCGACCCCCACATCGAGCCCTACGTTCTGTGGTCCTACGACGACAGCCTCACCGCATGGCCGGCACTGCTCGGCGAGGCCGTCGGCGGCTCCGGCGTCCCGCCCACGGCAGCTCCCGCCCGTCTCGAGGACGCGACCGGCCTGCCACCGGCCTATATCGAGGTCGGCCAACTCGACGTCTTCCGCGACGAGGACACCGCCTACGCGACCAAGCTCAGCCGCGCCGGCGTCCCGGTGGAGTTCCACCTTCACCCCGGCGTTCCGCACGAGTTCGACTCCATCGCCTTCAACTCCGACGTCGCGCGGCGTGCCATCGCCGATCGGGTCCGGGTGCTCAAGTCGATCTGAGCCGCAACCACCGACCTGCTGTCATTCACCGGCGGCGACAAGGCACGGAACCCAAACCGTTCGTCGAACGGTCCCGGATTCAGCGAGGGAAGGGCCAACGGAATGCAGGCCTGTCCCTGCCTCGAAGCCACGGTTGAAGTGTCCCGGCGCCGGCACGCAGGTGCCCGTTCACCGCGTACTGCCGCAGGCTGCTGACCGCCGTCAGAAGGTGCGGCAGGCACTCGATGTTCAGGTCGACGGTCGGGTCACTCACACCATGAATCTCATTACTTCCCATTCGAAACATTTCATGTTCGTTCATGCTTCACAGTGAATACACATCACCAAGACGGGAGAATATAGGTGTCCGACAAGAAACCGATCACGGCAAAGGGTGCGACCGAGCCCCAGGGGGGCACAGCGGTGGCCCAGGCGATACCGCTCCTCATCAGCTCAGCCGACAACACTGTTCCGATCACAGTCCAGCGGCGAACCTCGGTGGCGCCCGCCAACGCGTTCCGACTGATCGTTCCCATCGACCTGTCGAGCGTTTTCCACCGGGTGGCACCGTTTCCCGGCGTCAAAGGTGTGACAAACCAGACCGAGACATGGGATCACGTCGGCCCCACCAGGAACCCGCAGTTCGACGACGGGTCGCAGGCCGACGAACAGTTGATCGAGTACACGGAAGGCTCGAGTTTTGCGTATCAACTGACGGGGTTCACGAACATCCTCTCCCGACTCGCGGCTGGCGTTCGAGGCGAATGGAACTTCAACCCCGACGGCGATGGCACCCTCATTCGGTGGACCTACGAATTCAAGCC
Organism: Streptomyces hygroscopicus; assembly: GCA_002021875.1. Classification (NCBI taxonomy): domain Bacteria; kingdom Bacillati; phylum Actinomycetota; class Actinomycetes; order Kitasatosporales; family Streptomycetaceae; genus Streptomyces; species Streptomyces hygroscopicus. The sequence goes on along the minus strand of CP018627.1, from coordinate 9,479,287 downwards.
ACTTCCGGGTCGTCGCTGGATTCTCGCCGGTCCATTCACTCCCCTCTGGCGCCGATACATGATGGCCGCCCTCGGGAGGTGCCTGCAAGTGATCGAATCCGAAGAGATCAACTCCTGAACTTGTTTTTCAACCGCCGTGCCTGCATAGGCAGTTGGGCCTGTGGGAACGTGTGGCCCCGTTGTTGCCCGCTCGTCCGCCCAGGCAGCGTCGGTATCCGGGCCGTAACCAGTCCAGCTCGCCGCGGGATCCGAGTTCGTCGAGGACCAGACGGTGGAGTTTGGCCCACACTCGGGCCTCGGTCCACTCGGTGAAGCGCCGGTGGGCCGTCGCGCCGGATGGCCCGAACGACGCGGTCGGCACATGCGGGCGCTACAAGCGACTCGTCCGCCTCACCACATAGGACACGGTCTTAGTGGACGCCCCTCGCGACGGAATTCATGAGAAAGAAAAGGCACTGGAGAGCCGGATGCAATTAACGTTGCACGTCCGGTTCGGTGGGGGCCGTCGGAAAAGGGCCTACTCACTGGCACCTCGCCGGCGGCCTACCCAACGGGCACGTCCGGTTCGGGAGGCGGGCCGGGAAACCCACCGACGGCAACGTCGGCCAGGCGCCCCGGTCCGACCTCACCAGCTTGCCGAACAGGCCGGTCACACCCGCCCCGGACCGATGCGGCGCATGCTGCGCTACGCCCGCTGGGACACCGATGCCGTCCGCGACGACCTGCGCGCCTACACCGCGCCACCGCCTGTCCCCGGCACTGGAACAACGTCACCGCAGCAGCGACTACGTGACCCGACGACCAAGATCAAGACTTACAGCTGCCGTGACGGACCGCCAGCCCGGTTGTAGTGGGCAGGCGGGAGTGGTCGGAATTACTTTGTGGCGAACCAGGATATACGGTCAACGGCCTGGCTTCGCATGGGTTCGGGCAACTCCAGGGGCTTGAAGGTGACAGGCCAGTCGGCCGGCCGGTAGCCCGCGTTCAGATCGACGTGATGCAGTTCGAGCTCGACGAGCTTGCGTAGGACAACCTGGCTGGCCGGGAACGGCTCAAGGTGCAGGATGGTTACACCGGTCGTCCACGCGTCATCGGGTGTTGTGTCGACGGCGGCCCGAAATGCCGCCGCCGTCCGTTCGATGTCGGCTACTTGCCCGGCGACCGGTCGGCTCGCACCGATTTCGATGGACCTGTCGCGGGCTTCTTGACTCGCGTAGGCGGGGATGTCGGTCCCGGTGCGGACTGCCTCCAACAGGTTTCGGTGCGCCTCAGCGGCGCGGGCAATGTGGGTGAGGACGTGGCCGCGGGTCCAGCCGGACAGCAACGACGGTTCGCTGACCTGTTCGTCGGTGAAGCCGCGGGCTGTTGCAATCAGTTTAGCTGTCGCGTCGTCGATTTGCGTGAGTAGGTCCTTCAGCCAGGATTCCATGTCACGAAACTAGCCAGGTTCTCTTGTCAGGAGACAACACGGAAACCTTCTGGAGGTGACAATGATTCAGGACCGTAGCGTTCCAGAATGGCTTCACCGGACCTGACCTGGGATAGCGAACCTGACCACCAGGTTCCAGCATGATCAGTCCTCATACTGGTGCGACTTACCTACCTGATCGCCACACGGATCTTCGCGTGGCTGTTCCTGATGACTCGATCCTCTGCGGCCAAGAACGCGGAGATACTGATCCTGCGACACGAGCTCGCGGTTCTGCGCCGCCAGGTCACCTCACCCAAGCCCGGCCGGCCGGACCGTGCGCTACTCGCCACCCTGACTGGGCGGCCGCCGCTGCCGGGGGAAATCCGCGACCTGATCATCCGGCTCGGCGCCGAGAACTCCCGATGGGGCTTCCGACGCGTGCACGGCGAACTGCGCCGCCTCGGGCACAAAGTCAGCCCCGCCACCGTCCGGCGGGTACAGCGGCCTGCCCGCCACCGATGTCTTCCACGCAGACACCGTGGCACTGCAGCGGCTCTACGCACTGTTCGTCATGGAGGTGCGTACCCGCACCGTCCATATCCTCGGGGTCACCGCCCACCCCACCGCCACCTGGGCCGCCCAGCAGGCCCGGCAGTTCTGTGACAACTCGGCGACCGCGCGGCAGAATTCACCCATCTCATCCGCGACCGGGACGCGAAATTCACGGCCGCCTTCGACGCCGTGTTCACCAGCGAAGACATCACTGTGACCAAGACCCCTCCACGCAGCCCCAACTGCAACCCACACGCAGAACGCTTCATCCGCTCAACACGGGAAGAGTGCACCGACCGGGTCCTGCTCTTCCACCGTGGCCACGGCGAGAAGATCCTCCACGACTACACACGCCGCTTCAACAGCCACCGACCCCACCAAGGCCGAGACCAACTCGCACCCAGCGACAACCCGAACGTCATCCCCCCCGCCCGCAGTCCGGATCAAACGCCGACAAGCCGTCGCCGGCCTCATCAACGAGTACCACCGAGCCAGCTGACCATGGGAAAAGTCCCAGCTCACAACCGATGAAGCAAATATGAAGCGCTACGGGGCATCTCGGCGAAGGACTGAACGGCGCGCTCCCGCACCCCCGCGGTGAGCCTGAAACATCGACACCGGGATCGACGACGTCACATACTGGCCCTCGTCGAAATCTGACAACGGGGCCTTCTGCGTCCGGGCCTTCCAGGACAGCGACTTCTGCCGCAATCACGATGAGGAATCGCAGTGAACGCACCTACGTCGCCGACCGTTTGGGTGACCGGCGAGACCGTCGACGGCCGGTACCGGGTGATCGGCGAGCTTGGCCGGGGCGGGATGGGCGTCGTGCACCGGGTGCGGCATCTCGCCTGGGGCATCGACATGGCGGTGAAGAGTTCGCGGCCCGAGCTGTTCCGGAGCCCCGGTGATCAGGAGCTGTTCGTCAGGGAGGCCGAGGCGTGGGTGTCCCTCGGGCTCCATCCGAACGTCTGCGCCTGCCATTACGTGCGGGTCATCGACGGGGTCCCTCGCGTGTTCGCCGAGTACGTCGACGGCGGCAGCCTGGCCGAGTGGATCGGCGACGGGCGGCTCCACGCCGGGGATGCGCGGCAGGCCCTCGCCCGTGTTCTCGACACGGCGGTCCAAGCGGCCCGCGGGCTCGAGCACGCCCATCGCAGGGACCTGGTGCATCAGGACGTGAAGCCGGCCAACATTCTGCTCGACGGCACGGGCGCCGCGAAGATCACCGACTTCGGTCTCGCCCGGTCCAAGGCCACCACGGCCCCGGCTGACCTCCAAGTGGCGCCGGGGGTAAGCGTGTTGGTGCCGTCCGGCGGCATGACGGTCGGCTACGCGTCCCCGGAGCAGCTCGCGGGCGAGCCCGTCGGGCGGCGCAGCGATGTCTACAGCTTCGCGGTCTCGGTCCTGGAGATGTTCACCGGCGGTGTGCACTGGGCGGCTGGTTCGGTCGCGGGTCTCGCGCTGGAGGATTACCTGGCCGACCCCTCGAATCCGGTCGCGGCGCCGCCGGAAGTCGCCCACCTGCTCCGGCGCTGCCTGCGGCAGCACCCGGCCCGCCGGCCTGCCTCGATGGCGGACATCGCGGATGTACTGACCGGGATCTACGAGCAGGTGACCGGCTCGGCGTATCCGCGTGCCACGCCGGAGGCCGCCGATCTGCGCGCCGACGAGCTCAACAACCGTGGCCTCTCGCTCCTCGACCTGGACCGGGCCGCCGACGCCGAGCAGGCCTTCGACGAGGCGCTCGCGGTCGACCCGCACCACGTCGGGGCCGTGTACAACGGTGGCCTGTTCCGGTGGCGTACGGGGGCGATCACCGATGGGGAACTCGTCGCCCGGTTGGAAGCGATCCCGCGTGGGTCCGGCGCGTCCTCCTGGCAGGTGCGGCTGTTTCTGGCCCGGGTCCACCTCGAACGCGGCGACCTCGCGGCGGCACGCGACCTGCTCGACGCCCTCGCGCGCGAACGGCCCGACGACACCGACGTACGGGCGGCGCTGCGGGTGGCGGCCTCCGGAACCGTGGCCGATGCCCGCCACACCGGCACCCGCGAATTCCGCGAGCCGTTCGCGCTGCCGTTCGCGCCGGTGAAACTGCTCGCCCGGCACGAGGTGATGGGGTACCTGCCGATCCGGTTCGCTCCCGACGGACGCCTCGCGCTGAGCGGCCACTGGGACGGCGTGCTCCGGCTGTGGTCCACGGCGACCGGCGCACAGCGGTTGGCGGTCAAGGGCCACCGCACGCAGGTGCTCGGCGTCGACCTCACCCCTGACGGCTCGTACGCACTGTCCACGAGCCGCGACGGCACGGTGCAGTTCTGGGATCTCAGGGCGGGCAGGTGTACCCGCGTCATCCGCTCCGCAGCACGCGCCACGGGGTGCCCGGTCAGGTTGAGTGCCGACGGGCGCATCGGTGTGTGGCAGGGCGTGGACGGGCGCGTCCAGGTCTGGGAACCGCGGACCGGGACCTGCCGGTGGCTGCTCGGGACAGCACTCGAGGACAGCGCCCTGGACGGCTCGCAGTACGAGGTGAGCGCCGACGGGCGCCATGTGCTCACCGCAGAGGAGGACGGGGCGCGGCTGTGGAGCGTGGCCGATGGCCGGTGCCGGGTGCTGGCCGCCGGCTCGGCGACGCATGCGCTGTGCTTCAGTCCCGACGGGCGGATGGTCGCGGTGGCCGGCAAGGACCGGGTGATCCGGTTGTGGGATGTGGGGGACGGCCGGCAGGTCCGTACGTTGCGTACGTTGACGGGGCTGACCGCCGCGGCCGGTCACCTGGCCTTCGGCGACAGTGGGCGGCTGCTGCTCTCCGGAACGACCGGCGACCACACCGTTCAGATCTGGGAGCTGAGCAGCGGCCGGTGTCTGCGGACCTTCACCGCCCACGCGTACGGGATGCACCACGTCGGATTCCCCGACGGCGACGACCGGTTCGGCTGCTCCGTCGGCGGCCATCCCGAACTGCCCATGCGTAGCTGGCGGTTGCCCGATACCGAATACGCCGCCGAGCCGCACGTGATCAAGCCGCGCGAGTACGCGGAGGTCAGCCGGCTCGGCGGACTGGCCGAGGAACTGCTCGCCGACGCGCGCCAGGCGATGTCGAACGGCCGACACCGGTCAGCCTTCGCCCTGCTGACCCGCGCACGGGAGATACCCGGATACGAGCGCGCCCCCCAGGTCCTGGCCGCCTGGCACGAACTGGGCCGCTCGGCCCGCCACGTACGGCTGCGCTCCGCCTGGTCGCGGCCACTGGACGCCGGTCCCCTCTCCTACGGCGCCATCACGGCGATCGGTGTCGCCGCGGGTGTCCGGCTCGCCGTCAGCGGGCAGAGCGACGGCACGGTACGGATCTGGGATCTGGACAGCGGCGCGTGCACGCACGTCCTCGACGATCACCCGGGCAGGGTGGGCGGGGTGGCGTTGAGCGACGACGGCCGGCACGTCCTGTGCGAGGGCACCAAACCACTCGCGATCATTCGGCGGCGACTGGCAGACGGCGAGTGCCGTCGGCTGACTCCGGACTGGGACATGAGGCGGACCATCAGGTTCACCGGCGACGGAAGGTACGCCTGGCTCGGCGGCGGCGACGGTGTCCTGCGCCGATGGGACCTGGACGACGACCGCTGCGTCGCGACGATCACCCAGAACGGCCCGGTCAACGTGATCTCCACGTCCGCGGACGGACGGCTCGCGGCGGTCGGCGACTCAGGCGGCGTGGTCCGGCTGCGGGATCTCGACACCGGAGCCTGCCTGCGGACCTGGACCGGCCCCGGGGAGCCGATCCTGTCGGCGTGCCTGAGCGCCGACGGCCGCCTGGCCATGTCCACACACCAGGTCATGTCCTCGGGCGCCAAGGACGAACCGATCCGGCTGTGGGACGCCGGTGCCGGGCGGTCCGTACGCGAGTTCGCGGGGCACGAGGGCTGGGTCTCCGCCGTGCGGTTCACACCCGACGCCCGGTTCGCCTTCTCGGCCGGCCACGACAGATCCGTACGGATGTGGGAGGTCGCCACCGGCCGATGCCTGCACGTGCTCGAAGGGCACCAACAACGCATCCGGCACCTCGAACTCACCCCCGACCTGCGCAACTTGGTGTCGGCGGGAGACGACGGCCTCCGGCTCTGGGACCTCGACTGGGAGCTGGTGGCCGACTGAGCGGAGCGGGATGCGTACTGTCCGACGCCGCAGACGGCGGGCTCACGTTCACCGTCTCGTCCCCCGAAGCCCTCCTCGTCCCCCGAAGCCCTCCCCTCACACACAAGGAGACGATCCTCTGTGACGCCCTCGGCCACCATCACGCTCACCCTCGTCGAGGGCCGGGGCAAGCCCGGCGCGTACGTCTTCGAGGAGCGCACCACCTGCGTCCTCGGCCGCTCCACCGACTGTTCGCCGCAACTGCCCGACGACCCCGACCACAAGACCGTCTCCCGCCACCACTGCCTGCTCGACATCAACCCGCCGGACATCCGCATCCGCGACTTCGGCAGCCTCAACGGCACGTACGTCAACGGCGAGAAGATCGGCCAGCGGCGCCGTGGCCTCACCCCCGAGGAGGCAGTCGCGGATTCCTACCCCGAGCACGACCTCGAGGACGGCGACCGGATCCGCCTCGGTGACACTGTGTTACGCGTCGACATCGCGCGGCCGCAGGTCGCCACGCTGAGGCTCGCGCGCTGCGCCAAGTGCGAGCGCGAGCTGGGCGACGAGGCGGGCGACCGCCCCGGCGAGTTGTTGTGCGCCGCCTGTCAGGCCCGGCCCGACGCCGTGCTCAAGCTGCTGCTCGAGCTGGCGCGCGGCGGCCGCGCCGACCTCATGGCCATCCGCGGCTACTCGGTGATCCGGGAGCTCGGCCGTGGCGGCATGGGCGCGGTGTACCTGGCCCGGCACGAGGCCACCGGCGTCGAGGTGGCGCTGAAGGTGATGCTGCCGAAGGTGGCGGCGAGCGAGACGGCGCGCGCCCGGTTCCTGCGCGAGGTGGCGCTCACCCGGGCAATGAAGCATCCGCACGTCGTCGCGCTGCACGACGCGGGCTTCGCGAACGGAACCTTCTATCTGACAACCGAGTTCTGCACCGGCGGCAGCCTGGACCGGCTCGTCGCCGAACGCGGCGGGCGACTCCCGGTCGAGGAAGCGGTGCCCATCGCGGTGCAGGCGCTCAAGGGCCTGGAACACGCGCACGGGCAGGGCGTCGTCCACCGCGACCTGAGCCCCTCCAACATCCTGCTGCACAGGGAGACCGACGGCTCGACGACGGCGAAGATCGCGGACTTCGGCATCGGAAAGGCATTTGACCAGGCGGGCCTGAGCGGGCTGACACGCACCGGCACCACAGCGGGCAAACCGATGTTCATGCCGCGCCAACAGGTCATCGACTTCCGCAAGGCCACCCCCGCCGCGGACGTCTGGGCATTTGCCGCCTGCATCTACCACACGCTGACCGGAAGGACCCCGCGCGAGTTCCCGCGCGCCAAGGACCCCTGGCAGGTCGTCCTGCAGGAGCCGGCCATCCCGATCCGCCGCCGCGACCCGGCCATCCCACGACGCCTCGCGGAGGTCATCGACACGGCGCTGCGGGAGCACCCCGAGATCGGCTGCACGAGCGCGGCGGAGCTGCGCGGGGCGCTGGAGCGGGCGACCTTGAGGGCGCGGGCCGCCGGGCGCGATTCCTGATCCGGGACCGGGACGGGAAGTTCCCCGATACGACGGCGCGAGCGCCTCGGCGGCATCCTCCACGAATACCGACATGCCGCATGACCTGCCCGGATGGGATTCCGGCAAGCGCAGGGGTGCCGACGCGGTCCGCGACGACGTGTGTGCGCGGGCACGGTGCTGAAGTCGGTGATCCGTTCGCAACCGGGTGTCCGGAACCGTTGGGTACCGTCGAGAGGTGCTTGATCACATGGACGTCGAAGATGATGAGCAGGGAACTGTGCGGAAACGGGGCGGCAAACGCCGGTGGGTGATCGCGGGCGGTGCGGCTGTCGTCGCGGTCGTCGTCGCGGTCGGAGTGGTTCTGGCTCAGTCCGGGCCCGAGGGCATCGCCGCACCCCGCACCTGCCACACCGCGGCTCACGGAACCGCGCCCTCCAGTGCCCCGGCGAAGGGCGCCCAGGCACCGGCCGGTACCGCGCCCGCCGCGGACTTCGACGGTGACGGCCACCCCGACCTGGCCATGGGAGCACTGGGCGACGTGGAGAACGGCAGCGGCGGCGGCAGCATCGCGGTGGCGTACGGATCGGGCGACGGGACCGCCCTCGCCCACTGCCAGTACCTCACGCAGAACGACGCCCTGATACCGGGGGAGGCCCGGGACGAGGCGTTCTTCGGGACCGATGTGGTGGCCCGCGACTTCGACGGGGACGGGTACACCGACCTCGCCACCGCCGTCTTCGACTGGAAACCGAGCGTGATCATCATGTGGGGTTCCCGGGACGGGCTGAAGAGCGCCGTCCGGGTGCCGGGGACGGACGGCAGCCACGTCTCCTGGGCGCTGGACCCGATCCTGGAGGAGCAACTCGTCGCTGGTGACTTCGACGGGGACGGGCATGCCGATCTGGTCTTCGGGCTCGGTTCCGACAAGGGCCTGCTCAAGGGGCCTTTCAAACGCGACGGAACCCCGTCGGGCACCGGCCCGGTGTCCGCACCGCGCCGGCCCGCAAAAGACATCGACACCGCGAACTACCGCGGCCTCGTCGCCGGGGACCTGGACGGTGACGGTGCCGACGAGTTGGTGGCCCTCCACCACGACAAGCCCCTCGGCACAGCCCGGTTCGAGGAGCGCTGGCCGGTCGGTTACTTCCACGCCCGCCGCGGCGGCCTCGCCCAACCAGATGACATCGGCCTCCCCGACGCGGCGGCAGGAGGGGTCGGCGATGTGGACGGCGACGGCGTCGCGGACCTCGTGCTCAGTACCCGGCGCGGCGAGGCGAGCCATAGCTCGGTGACCGTCGTGTACGGCTCCAAGGCCGGGCCGGGGAAGGGAAAACAACCGACGACCATCGACCGCGGCACCCCGGGCGTACCCGGCGAGGAACCTCAGGACGAGGACGCCGCCTTCACCTCCCTGGACACCGGTGACGTCAACGGTGACGGCTACGCGGACGTGGTGGCCGGCTCACCCCGGAGCGAGGAGTACGCGAAGCCGGGCCCGGAACAGGTGCTGCTCCTGCTGGGCGGTCCAAACGGCCTGACCGGTGAGGGAGCCCGGGTCATCGATGCGGGCGACATCGGCGGCAGGGGGAGCGCGCGGGCCACGTTCGGTATGTCGGTGCGCCTCGTCGACATGGACGGCGACCACCGGGCCGACCTGACGGTGGCCGCGCCGGGCGACGACAAGATTCGCAGCTCCGCATGGCTGCTGCCCGGCACGGACCAGGGGCTGTCGACCGGCGGCGTCACCCGGCTGTACGGCGACAGTTTCGAGCGGACCGGGAAGCTGGACCTCTATATGGGAGGCGGCGGGATCGCCCGCTAGTGCTCTGACCGGGAAGGTTCACCGGGGCGCAGGTAGGGACGAGTGGATGGGGCGCAATCTGGTCGGGGCATGCATGATCCACTGCGGAAACAGTTGGACACGTCCTGGACTCTCCACGACGATTCGAGCTGTGACAGACAAAGTCGAGCGCCGGACTCCGGCACCCACGAGCCCGAAGTCCGTGCGATTTGTTGAGTTGTCGAGCACGACCATGAGCGCCTTGCTGAAGGACGACCTGGCTCGCGCCAGTGCCGAAGCAGGTGTCGCTCTCACCGAGTACTTCGTCACCGACACGGCAAAGTGGGTGTGGCAGTATCGGGTCAATCAGCTGACCTCGGACCCGGGTTGCACGGGGTGGCTCACTCAGATTGTGGTGGCCGAGCCGGAAGGTGCCGTCGTGGGGTATGCCGGGTTCCATGGGCCGCCGGATGAGGCGGGGATGGTGGAGCTCGGTTACTCGGTGGTCCCCGTCTACCGTCGTCAGGGCTACGCCAGGGCGATCCTGACCGCGTTGGTGCATCGGGCCGTTGCCGAAACCCGAGTCGGGACCGTGCGGGTGACGATCAGTCCTGACAACGCCGCATCCCTGGCCACGATTTCGGGGTTCGGCTTTGTGGAGGTCGGAGAGCAATGGGACGAGGAAGACGGCCTCGAACTCATATTTGAAGTTCCTGTCTGATCAAGCTGCTGCTGGAAGCGGTCGGCCTCCCCAGCGGATGCCTCTCTCGCTTCGGATACGGGCGCGTTCCTTGCCCTGTGGGTCACCCTGCTCGTGGACGGCGCCCGCGCCCTCGCACGCGTCGGCAGGTGGACCGACACAGCCGATGCCACGGCCAAGCACCGTGGCATCGGCAACCGGCTCCTCGACGGCCGCCAGATCAAGATCATGTCCCTGATGGAGCAGGGACTCGACCAGCGGGCCCGCGACATGATCGACGCCACCCAGCCCACGGAACCCTGGGAGGCCCCATCGGCCAGATCCTGCGCGCCCACTGCCGTCCCATCGACGTACCGGTTCCCCGGGCCGGCCTCGACCCCACCCTGAGCGAAGCCGCCGCGCTCCTCACCCGTCCCGATTCGTCGACCGCCGTGTTCCAGACCCGGGCGGGCCCGGCCGCCCTGGAGCTGAACCCCGACGGGCCGTACGCGGGCCCGCTGCTCGAAGCCGTCTCCGAGGTGGCCCGCCTCGGCGCCTACGCCGCACACGAGGTCCTGCCCCCCGCCGCCCGAGCAGCCCTGAGTGCCGAGCGGGCAGACGCGCTCAGCACGGCGATCACGCTGCGGGTCTCGGGGCCGGCACCTTGCCCGCGGACTACCGGCAGTCTCTGTCCAAGGCCGTCCCCCTCGGCGAAACCGAACTGAGGCGACTACTGCGGGACGACAAGGCGGTACCGGGCAATCCCCCGGAGGAGTTACCGCAACCCACATGAGTGATCGAACACAGCATCACGGACCGCCACACTCGGCCACACAAGGAGAGGACCCCGGTATTCGAATTCGGGTTCTAGATTTCGCCCGCCCCCACCCGTTACGGCGACAGCAGAACCTCCGTTACCCGATCACCTGTCCGCATCTCGCCCTGAGGAGTCCCCCTGCATCCCGTACGCCGCCCCCGCGCTCGTTCATCCCGCGTTCGAAAATACCGCCGTCTCCTCGGGCACCAACCCTCACATCGCCTCCGGCCGCACCGCCCTGCTCGCCGAGGAGTCACGCCCGGATACGAGGTACCTGGCATGACGGAATCCACTCGTCTCCCCTCCTCCCTCGCCACCTGGGTGGCGAGCGTGCCGGGCCCCTTGGACTGTATGCGGGGCGCTTGGCACGCCCGCGACAACTCCCAGGTGTGGAGGGTGACCGGACGCACCGGCGTCCACTACGTGAAAGTGGCGCCCAAACCGATCCTGCATACGCGCGAGACCTGTGCCTACCGGGTGGCCGTTCCACACCTCGGCCGCGGCAACGCCCCGATCCTGCACGACAGTTCCGCGGAGCTGCTGGCCCTGATCCATACCGAGGTGGAAGGCGAGCCGTTAAAGGAAGAGGAGTCACCCGCGCGCCGCCGCGTTGCCCACCGGCAAGCCGACCAGCTCCTGCGCCGCTTCCACGACGCCATGACCGGTCCCCTGGTCCGGTCTGAAGCCGCCAGAATCGTCGAGAACACTATGGCCGGCCTGGACAAGCACCCCGCGGAGGCCGGTGACCACCTGTCCGCCGCGGAAGCCGACACGCTGCGGCATCTGGTGAGCACGCTCTCCGGCTGCGGACCGCTACTGGCCGGGTGGCGGCACGGGGACTTCTGGGAGCGCCATCTGCTGTGGAACGGCAGCCGCTGCGCATTGATCGACTTCGAGCGCAACGAACCGGGCCCGCTCGTCACCGAGGAGCCCCCGCCGGATTGCCACCCCTACACGGCCGCGATCTTCCGCATGCTCACCCACGGCCCGTCCTACCGGGCACTGAACTGGCCCACGGGAGGCGCCCGGTGAAGAGATTCTTCGGCCCGGTCACGATGGCCGACCCTCATGTCTCCGACGCCGAACAAGAGCTGTTCGGCGGGCCCCTGCGCTACGACATGGGATGGTCCCAGCACGAGCACGCCACCTTGGACCTGACCATGATGTCCGCGCTGCGCTCCATGCCCGCGCTCCTCGGCGCCACGCTGCGCATGGCGTGGCAGGCAGACCGGCGTGCCCTGCTCGCCGTGGGAGTCAGCGAGATCGGTCAGGGCATGGCCGCAGCAGCCGGCCTGCTCGCCGTCAATGCCGTCATGCACGCGCTGCTCGCCGGGAGCGGCAGCGCTGCTGAGCGGCTGCACGCCCTGTTACCCGGCCTGCTGGCCGCCGCCGCCATCGGCGTCATCAACTCCGCCCTCTCGGCCTGGTCCACCTCCCGCGCAGGTCGCCTGGAGCCCAAGGTCGAGCGGATCGCCACCACCCAGTACCTGGCCGCCGCAGCCGGCGTCGAACTGGAGGCCATCGACGACCCCGACTTCCGGCGGCTTGTCGACATCGCCCAGCACGGCCCCAGTTCAGCCCGCCGCATGATCAGCTCCTGCGTCGCCGCGCTGAACGGCCTCATCTCCCTGATCACCACCGCCGGCGTCCTCGCCGTACTCCACCCCGTCCTGTTGCCCATGCTGATCCTCATCGCCGCCCCGCGCGGCTGGGGCGCCATGCGCGTGGCCCAGGAACGGTACGTGTCCGTGATGAGCTGGATCGAGCACGTGCGCGCCAGCCGCCTCATCGGCAACCTGCTCACCGAACGCACCGCCGCCCAGGAGGTACGCCTCCACGCCGTCGGCACCTTCCTCCTCAGCCGCTACGAGCGCATGGCCGAAAGCGCCGAAGCCGAACAGGAACGCCTCGCCTCCAGCAAAGCCCTGACCGAATGGGTGGCCTCCGCACTGTCCGGCCTGGCGATGGCCGCAACCTACGGAGCCATGTTCTGGCTGATCATGGCCGGGCACATGAGCCTCGCCGTCGCCGGGACCGCCGTGGTCGCGGTACGCACCGGCTCCGCGAGCCTGGGCGCCCTCGTCATGAACATCAACCAACTGCACGAGGAAAGCCTCTATGTCCGCGATCACGGTCGCTTCCTCACCCAGGCCGGCCGGCGGACGCTGCCCGCAGGCGGCGCGCCCGTTCCTGAACGGGTCAAGGAGATCGTCCTGGACCGAGTCACCTACCGCTATCCCGACCGTGACACCGCGGCCCTGGAAGGAGTGTCGCTGACGCTGCCAATGGGGTCGGTCACCGCGGTGGTGGGCGAGAACGGCTCCGGCAAGAGCACGCTGATGAAGATCGTGTCGGGCATGCTGCTGCCCCATACCGGCACTCTGCGCTGGGGCGAGGCGGACCTCACCGACCTCGACCGCGCTCAGGTCTTCGAGCGAGTCTCCCTGCTCACCCAAGACTTTCAGCGCTGGCCCCTGACCGCCGCGATGAACATTCGCCTCGGCCGCCCCGCTCACCCCGCAACAGACCAGGACCTGGAGCCCTCGGTCGACTACGCCGTCGCCGGCCCCGTCATCGCCAAACTCCCCGACGGCCTGCGCAGTCTGCTGGCCCGCATGTTCCGCGGCGCCATCGAACTGTCCGGCGGCGAATGGCAGAAAGTGGGTCTGGCCCGCACGCACTGGCGTAGTTCAACATCACAGGCGGACGGCGTCCTCATCGTGGATGAGCCAACGTCCGCGCTCGATCCGGAAGCCGAGATCGAAGCCTTCGACCGCATCCGCCGCCTCGCCGCGCCGAACCGGGCCGTCGTCCTGGTCACCCACCGCATGTCCGGTGTCCGCCACGCCGACCACATCTACGTCCTCAACAACGGGCACCTCACCGAGCACGGCACCCACGACGAACTCATCGCCGCACGCGGCCGGTACGCCGCCATGTTCGACGCCCAGGCAGCCCAGTACGCCCCCACCGCGACCATCCCGAACCCCACCACACCGACCGTCTCAGACCCCGCATGACCCGCTCGACCGAAAGGCCCGCCGTGACGACATCCCCCACCACGGACCTCGACGAGGCCACCGCCCCGCGCCACCAGCTGGCCGGCCAACTCGCCGCTGCCGGACACATCCGCACCCCCGCGGTCGACCGAGCCCTGCGCACAGTGCCCCGGCACGCCTTCGTACCCGAAGTACCGGTCCACAAGGCGTACGCCAACGACATCGTCGCCACCCGCCACAGCGACGAGGGCCGCATCACCGGCTCCGTCTCCGCGCCCTGGCTGCAGGCCGACATGCTCGAAGCCGCCCGCGTCCAGCCCGGCCACCGTGTCCTGGAGATCGGCTCCGGCGGCTACAACGCCGCCCTCATCGCCGAACTCGTCGGCCCCACCGGCCATGTCACCACCCTCGACATCGACCCGGCCGTCACCGACCGCGCCACCCGCTTCCTGGCCCAGACCGGATACGACCACGTCCACGTGGTCACCGCAGACGCCGAGCACCTGCCCACCGGCATCGTGCCGGCGGACAGCCTCGACGCCATCCTCGTCACCGTCGACACCTGGGACCTTCCCTGGATCGACGCCCTCGCCGAGGGCGGTCGTCTCGTCGCCCCGCTCCGCCTGCACGGATACGCCTGGGCCATCGGCTTCAGCAAGCGCGACGGGGCTCTGCACAGCGACGAGCCGCTCATCGTCTGCGGCTTCGTCTCCATGCAGGGCGAGGGCGCCCGGAACGCGATCCGACGCACCGTCCCCGGCACTGGCATCCACCTTTCCTGGGAAGATGGCGCCCCACTGTCCGTCGACCAGCTCGCCCCCTCCCCCACCCGCGAACCGACGGTGACGCAGACCCACGTCACCGTCGGCGGCCAGGAACCCTTCGACGCCCTCACCCTCTATCCGGCCGGCGCACTGCCCGGCTTCTGCCGCCTGTCGGTCGACCCCGACGGCGAGAACGGGTCCTGAACCCGCCGCCCAAGCACTGGCCCGGCGCCGCGATCGTCCGCGGTACCTCCCTCGCGCGGCAGGCCACCAAGCGCATCGGCGATGGAGACGACGGCAACGGCCGGTACGAGTTCGTCGTTCACGGCTACGGGCCCCACGGCCACCTGGCTGCACAGGAGATGGCCGAACAGGTCCTGCACTGGCAGCGCAACCACCGCGCCGCCCTCTGCCCGCGCATCACTGTCCACCCCCTGGCCGACGGTGATCCCGCGTCCACGGCCGACGGTGCGCACGTGTTCGTCAAGAAGCACACCCGCGTCGCGATCGACTGGCCGATCATTCCTGGCACGGCGGCCCTGCACGCCCACCACAATGCGGACCAGCTCGGTGGGCGCCATGACGCGGCACTTCCTCTGGTGGAAGTCCGCGAGCCTCGCGACCACCGCAGCCGCAGCATCGTCGGCGCCCACCTCGTGCTTATCCGCGACGGGGCCGTCCCCTTGGGCAAGCGCCACCCGAACAGCGCCTTCGCCCCGTCGACCTGGCACCTTCCCGCCGGCCACCGCGAAGATATGGAAGCCGCCGTCACCTGTATGGTCCGGGAGGCGGAGGAGGAGACCGGACTCCTTATCCCGGAGGGCGACTTGTCGCTCGTCCACGTCCTGGACCTGCTCGACCCCGGGAGCACGATCCCACGCATCGGGCTGTTCTTCGCTCCTTCCCGCTGGGAGGGCGAACCTGTCGTACGCGAACCCGAGTGCTGCACCGAATGGCGCTTCTGGCCGCTGGACGACTTGCCCGAGCCCACCGTCGAGTACACACGGGTCGCCTTGGACGCCATCTCCCGCGGCTCCCTCTACGCCCCCATGGGCTGGTCCTGACGGGGCTTTTATCCGGACGCCCCTTGGCCGCACCCTCGGCGGCTCCGCTGCCCGCAGTCGTCAGAACCGCTACACAGAAGGACGTGCCTTCGCAGATGGTCACCACGCAGGACGAAGAGGACCGCGGCTGCGCGGAAGGGCGCTGCACGCCGTCGAGCACGCAGGACGAGGAGGAAGCCGCGCCGCGGCGTCAGCATCACTTCCACCTCATGGGCCGCTACTACGGGCAGGTGGAGTCGGGACGCAAGACGGTCGAGGTCCGTGTCGCCGACCCGGAGAAGAAGGCCGTCAAGGTTGGGGACGCCATCGTCTTGCAGGACCGGGAAAGCGACCGGGAAGTCGACATCATCGTGAAGCGGATCACCCCGTACGCCTCGTTCGAGGACCTGCTCAGTGCGGAGGATGCCACCCGTATCGACCCGGACGGATCGCGCGAGGACCTCCTGCTCAACCTCCGGGCCATCTATCCGCCGGCCAAGGAAGCGCTCGGCGCCCTCGCTTTCGAGTTCGACCACCGCCCTGCCCGGCCCGGCCGCCCCATGCCGATGGCACCCGCGCGGTACGCGCAGACCGTCCCCCACCACACGGTGTACGGCTGCCTGTACATCCGTGACGAACACGACCGACCGGTCCAGCTGCGCTCGGTCTACGGCTCACGGCTCTGGCAGCTCCCGGGCGGCAACCTCGACGCCCAAGGAGAGGACCCACTCCAGACCGCCCGGCGCGAAACGGTCGAAGAGACCGGCCTCGAACTCGGCCTGGAGCCGCCGAGGCTGCTCCTGACGCACTTCCTGCACGCCGGGCCCCGCATGCCGCTGAACAAGGTGGGCCTCATCTTCGACGGAGGCCGGCTGACCGCGGACCAGCTCGACCGGATCCGCCTCGATCCCGCCGAACACGACATGTGGGCCGTGCACGACATGGCCGGCTGGCAGGAGTTGATGGCCCCCCGGGCCTTCGTCCGTCTCGACGCCATCGAACGAGCCCGGCGCGGCGAGGGCCCCGCCTACCTCATCACGCACACCTGAACCGCATCGCGCCCACCGAGGAGGCACCGTGCCCGTCGAGGACATCAACACCCAAGCCTGGAAGGTCTACGGCCAGCGTCAACTGGCCCGCGCCTACGCGCCGCCCGTTCCCGACCAGATGTCCTGGGCGCCCTGGGAGGGGGTCGGACCGGGAGCTGAAGTCCTTGGTGACATCACCGGGCGCCGCGTCTTGGACATCGGTTCCGGGGCCGGCCACCACGCCGTGCATCTCGTACAGGCTCACGGCGCTCGCGTCACCGGAATCGAGCTGTCCCCGACCCAGCATGAACGCGCCGCCGCCAGCCACGCGGACGTTGAGGGTGTGCAATTCACCCAAGGAGATGTAGCCGAGTACCTCGCCGGGGCCGAGCCGTTCGACGCCGCGTACGCCATCGGCACGCTGGGGTTCATCGACCCGCACCGTGCGCTGCCGGCACTGCGCAACGGACTGCGTCCCGGCGCTCCCCTGATCCTCTCGCTCCTCCACACCGACCTGCACGGCCGTGGCCCGTCCACGGAGGTGGCACCGCGCGAGCAGATGCTCCTGCTGCGCGACGACCCTCCCCTGCCGACCCGGATGTGGGTCCTGGCACCGCCGCTGTGGGAGGACCTGCTCACCGAGTACGGCTTCCGCGTCGAGGCCATCGACCTGCTGCATCACCCTGACGAGAGCGCAACGGTCATCCAGCAGCTCATCCGCGCCCGCCGCCTGCCCGACCGGCCGGTGCGGGTCTCCAGCCGCCCCCGCAGCACCAGACCGCCGGTGGCGCACGCGGCCGTCGGTGTCGGAGCGATCCTCCTGAGCGAGCAGGGACTCCTATTGGGCCGTCATCGTCGCGGGACCCTCGAACTGCCCGGCGGGACTGTCGAGGCCGGGGAGTCCTTTGAAGCCGCGGTGGTCCGCGAACTCGGCGAGGAGACCGGCCTGATCGCGCGTCCCTGGGACGTCAGGCTCCTGGGAACGCTCGTCGACCACGTCGAAGGCGTGCTGCGGGTCACCGTTGGCGCACTCGTCCACGCCTGGCGGGGACAGCCGGCCACGCAGCCGGACGAGAGCGTCGGCGAGTGGGCCTGGCACCCTCTCGATCGGCTTCCCGACGGCCTGTTCGTGTGCAGCGCCCAGATCCTCACCGCCTGGTGTCCCGACCTGGCCATCGACCACACACCCGCACACTTCACGCCCTTCGCCCACGACACACCGACCGCGACGACGGTGGACGGCCTGGCGTGATCGCCAACGCAGATTCGAGTCTGTGACGCCACCGCGACTTCCACCTCTACTGGACGGGCGGCCCGGCCGGGGAACCACGCGTTCAGCGACGTCGGAGGGACCAGGGCAGCAGGAACCACAGGGCAGCGAACAGCAGGGCGGTGATGGTGGTGATGACCGCTGCCGGAGTGTGTCCAAGCACAACGTCCGTGACCAGCAGGACGGCGCCGTTGATCGCGAAAGCGAGGAAGAGGAGGCCGACGAGGGCGAGTTTGGCGGAGATATCGACGATGCGGCGTTTGGCGCCCCGGTGAAACAAGCCCCGGTGCAGCGCAACCGGGGTCGCGAGGACGACAGAGGCCACTACCGTGAGCAGCAACGTGCTGATGTACATGTCGGTCTGGAAATCACTGAGACCCGGGAAACGGCTGGTGAACGCGATGCCCAACAGGAACGCGAAGACGATCTGCACTCCAGTTTGAACGACCCGCAACTCCTGCAGCAGCTCGACCAGATTGCGGTCGGCCCGCTCCTCAGGAGTCTCCAGACGTCCCACCTGGGGCTCCTCCTCCGACCCCGTCATCATGCCCTCACTCTGCCCCAACCAGTCCCGCCGTGCACGCACCGCACACAGCATGTTCCGCCCGGTGGATCACCCCCACCGTCGCCGCTTTCCGCACGTGCTCTGGTGTCCGGACCGGTGGACCGGAGCCCCGCCCTCGGCCGCGGCCCACGGGCCACGAGGGCAAGTACGAGATGCGGGAACCACTGTCCCGATACCGAGAGACCGCAACCATGGCGATCACGAAAGCTGGGGAACCACGGATCTCACGGGTTGGCCGTCCAACGCCTGTTTCGCACGCTCGCTCATCATGTAGGCGAAGGCTGTCAGATTACCTTCTTGATTCTTCCAATCAGAATTCATCTGTATCGTTATCAGAACCGTCTCTATCCGAATAAACGCTACAACGACCGGCGAGCCACCCTCTTCCATCGAAATAACCTTCCGATCTTCCTTTGCAATATACGAGTCGGAGAAGTATGCTCCCGGCTTCACCTGGATCACTTCGCCCGACTTCGAAGCCTTCGCATAGTTGGCCTCTGCTGAAGCTGAACTCGTATAAGCGTCCACAAAGAAGTTTGCATCCTGAGATCCGGGCAGATTCCAAAAAACATTTCCGGCGTTATGCCGATCGGCCTCAGACACACAGTCAAAGCACGCTAGGTAGCCGTTCAAGTGCGGACCACCCGAAACCTCCCAACCCGGAGGCAAGACATCACGGTCCGGGAGGATCTTCGAGACAAGATCCTCAGGAGTCACAACATGCTTCGTCTGGGTCCTCGTGGGTTTCGGTGCCGACTCGGTATTTCCCGGAGAACGCCCCGTGACGAGGTGGACACCGCCATAGAGAGCGAGCGCCAACACCGCTAGCAGCACGACGGCCACTACGGTCAGCGAGTTCCTGTTGTTACGCGTGTTCGAGATCGAAAGTGGTCCTAGAGAGATCTGACTGTTGCGAACCTTGCCGCTTCCGATCACGACACTGTTGGTGTACGCCGACGGAGTGGCGGAGGGATTCGAAAGCAGTTGAGTCAGCGCTCTTTCGAACTCGCGGTCAGCCGTGAGCACCTCTCCGATTACACCCCGCAGTTCTTGTGTCGCCGCTAAATCCGTTGGATCGGCATCAAATCCCGCCAGGGCTGCTCGGCCCTCTTCCGAGCTCAGTCGCCGACGGATAAGGTCACTGAGCGCTTGACCCGTGCCACCACCCACCGCCGTGGCCGCACCACTCGCCATCGCCGTCAGGATCTGTACTGCCGCTAACGCCACACCGTCTGCCGCTTCCATGAGACGCCCCCCTTCGTCCAGTGCTCGTTGAATGCAATCATGGCAACTCCCGCTGACTCCAGGGTGCGAATGGGAATACGCGCCTTGATCGGAATCGAGCCGGGCCCATTCCGGCCACCGGGTCGTCAGCAGGCTGTACCGCCGCAGCAGCACAGCCGCCCATCTCAACGGCCTGCTCAGGGAGTTCTGGCGACAGGAGGAAGGGCGGGACGCGGAGGCGTCGGCCTGCATGATCGACGCACAGAGCCGGACGGGCTGTCAGTGGGCCCATCTCCCCAACGACCTGCCGCCGAGCGGCGCGGGCGGCCTCGGTCCACGAGAACGCCGCGGGGACCGCCCTGTTGGACCGCGTGGTCGCCCAGAGTGACACGGCGAAGAAAGCCCTGGTCGACCAGGGCTTCAAGAGGGCCGTCGTCGATCACGGTGCCGCGCTCGGCATGGACGTGGAGATCGTCGAGCGCAACCCGGCCGATGTCGGCTTCGTGCCCCAGCCAAAGAGGTGGGTAGTCGAGCAGACCTTCGGCACCCTCGTCATGCACCGGCGCCTGGTCCGCGACTACGAACACCGGCCCGCCACCTCGGAGTCACGCGGGTACTGGGCGATGAGCGACGTAATAGCGCGCCGGCTGACCGACACCACCACCCCCACCTGGCGCGACGCAAGACCGACAACCCGCAGCTCAACCCCATCCTGGAACAGATCGACACGCGCGAGCAGGCGCTGAGCGAACAGGCCGAGCAGACCCGGACCCGGATCGAGGAACTGGCCGCGCACCTGCGCGAACTCGACGAAGAGACCGACAACCTGCGGATCACCCGCAAGACCCTCCTGGGCATCGCCCACCACCTCGCCGTCGCCGAAGCGGCCCCGCCGCCCGCCACGCCGGACCATCCTGCCTACCAGCAGATCCTGGCCGCCTTCGCCGACACCAGACGCCCGATGCGGGCCCGCGACCTGTGCGAAGCCCTCGACCTGCCCATCCTGCCGGAGAACACCGAGGGCATCCGCTCCAAACTCAAGCGCATGGTCAGCCGCGGAATCCTTACCGAGCCCGAACCCGGCCTGTTCACCCAGCCCCATCCATAGCACCAGCAACGAACCCTCGACCAGCGGACCTCACCCAAACCCAAGAATGAAACGGACATCAAGACTCATAACGCCCTCTGAGAATACGGTCCAGGAGTTCCCTTCGGCAGGTCTGTATCCAGCGCTCCATGAGTGATCATCCGTGGACCCGAATGCCGGTGGTGACGGCCTTGAGACCGGCATCGGTCATCAGGGCGTCGAAAGCGGCTGTGAACTTGGAATCGCGGTCACGGATGAGGAACTTTGCCTTGCTGCTCGCGTCATCGAGGTCCATGAGGAGGTTACGTCCGGGCTGCACGAGCCACTCCGCGGTGGGGTGTGCCGTGGCGCCGAGGACCCGGATGCGACGGGTGGTGTGCTCGATGACGGCGAAGACGTACAGGCGTGCCCCCGTCAGCGTGCGGACTTCGAAAAGATCGCAGGCGAGAAGAGCCTTGGCCTGGCTGCGGAGGAAGTCGGCCCAGGTGGTGTTCTGCCGTTTGGGGGCGCGTGGGATGCCGTGCTCGCGGAGGATCTCCCAGACGGTGGAGGCGGCAACTGTGATCCCCAGCACGGCGAGCTCGCCGTGGATCCGGCGATATCCCCACGCGGCCTTCTCCCTGGCCAGGCGCAGGACCAGGGCGCGGATCGATCGAATGGCGCGCGGGCGTCCACGTCGCCTGGATACGCAGGTTGCGGCATGGCGCCGCCTGAGCAGCTCGCGATGCCGGCGCAACACCGTCTCGGGGCGCGCTGCAGGACCAGCAGCTGGTGCCGGAGCACGAGGATCTCGATGTCCTGCTCTTTGTCGCTCATCGGCAGGAGGCGTAGGGCCGCCAGGGCGTTGGTCGTGGCGAGGTAGGCCAGGCGCAGGAGCACGACAGATCATGATGCCGACGGGCCCTGTGCGGGTGAAGCACTCGGGGCGAATGACAAGCAGAGCCGAAGATCCGTGATCAGGCTCCCGACCTGCGTGGATGATTTATCGGCACCCGCAGTGTCAAATGCGACAACGAAGCGGCCTTGGAATTTCTAACGGAGCGCCGATATCCGACTTTCCCCGTCGCCGGCCGGACAGAGCTCCCTAATCCGATGAACTCAGCAGTGAGCGCATTTCCCGATGCACGAATACCTTCTCCGTTACACCGGAATCCAGAGCATCCTTCAAGTCACCCAGCCCCGTAACGTCGGCCATGAATTGAGCGGTGGGAGTTGATGAACAGCCAGGTCAGTGTAGATACGAGGCTTTTGGAACCCTACAGGCACCATCCGCTCGAACAGCTCCCACAGTTCATCCGGCACCAGACGCTCCACAAGGTCCACGACCGCAGACTACGGAACACGCCAGATGAGATGCCCTCTCAGTGTCGTCCGACGGTCCTGTCGATCAGTTCGTGGGCCAGGTCGGGGCGGACGCCGTCGGGGTTCTTCAGCCCTGCGTCCTCGTACCAGGAGCGGTCGGCTTCCGGGTGCGGGCCGCTGACCCCGACCCGGCCCTTGCCGTACGGGGCAACGACGACTGCCGCGGCGCCGTTGGGGTAGGTCGCCAGGACGTCGGCGTCGGCGCCGTTGTCGAGGAGGAAGGCGGGCCCATCCTGGAAGTACATGTGCCGCTGCTTGCCGCGCCACTTCACCGGCACCACGGTGTCTCGCTGGTCGTGGACCGTGGTGTCCCGGAGGTCGATATATCCGTCGGTGTCGCCGGGCAGCAGGTCGAAGCCGGGGTTACGTCCGGCGAGATAGGCGCCGAAGCACAGGCCCAGGTAGCTGCCGCCCTCCCGGACCCAGTCGCGCATCATCTTCGCCGAGCCACGCAGGTCCTGCCAGGCTCCGTCGAGGTCGGAGCCGCCGCCGGGCTGGACGTACAACTGCGCGCCGGCCAGAGCGTCGGCGGTCAGGGGGACCCTGGTGCCGGGGCCCACGTACGTGACCCGGAAGGGCTGCGGCGCCTGGCGCAGCAGGGCGGCGATCGTCGGCGCGCAGTCGGGGCAGCCCTGGGGACCGCGGTAAACCAGCGCGAGGGGCGGCTGGTCGCTTCGCTCGTCGGCACTCGACCAGCCACAGCCGGCCAGCGCAGCGGCGGCCGGGAGAACTCCGAGGAGCAGCCGGCGCCGGCCCACAGTGGCCGGAGGCTGACCGACGTTCGGGAGTGTACTGGGGTGCATGGTGTCTCTCTCCTGTGTCTCCCGGCCCGAACGCGGACCGGGGGCCGATGGCGTACGTGCCCCTCCCAGCATGATCAACCCGAAAAGCATCCCACCCGCTCAGCCAACGTGACAGCGCCAGGACCGGTGCCGGTGCCGGTGCCGGGGGTGACCTTGCCGTTGTGCTGGCCAGTGCCGGTGAAGGTCTTGACGTCCTGGTACTGGTAGAGCTTCTTGCCGGTGGCGGCGTCGGTGATGACGTGCAGCTTGCTGGGGGTGCCGTCCTTCCGCGTCCCGTCGACGACGGTCTCGTAGGCGAGGACGGGCTTGCCGGGGGCGGGACAGACCGGTGCCCAGGGGCTGATGCCTGGGCACCGGCGGTGTGTCGTGTGGTTCGACCGAGCCGGTTGCTGCTACTTGACGTTGACTCCGGCCCAGGCGGCGTCCACGCCCTTGTACTCGGCGCTGTCGGCGCCGTAGAGGTCCGTGGCGGCCTTCAGCGTGGCCTTACGGGCGGCGTGGTAGTCGGTGTTGGAGGTCATGTACGTGGTCAGGGCCTTGTACCAGATCTTCTCGGCCTTGGCGCGGCCGATGCCCTTGACGGTGGAGCCGTCCTTGGTGGGGCTGTCGTACTTCACACCGTCGATCTCCTTCGCGCCGCTGCCCTCGGACAGCAGGTAGAAGAAGTGGTTGCCGACACCGGAGGTGGCGTGCGGGTCGACGTTGCCCATGCCGCTCTCCCAGTAGTCGTAGGAAAGACCGTCCTTGCTGGGCTTGTCCATGTAACGCGCCGGCGTACCGTCTCCGTTGAGGTCTATTTTGTCGCCGAGGAGGTAGTCACCGGGGTCCTGGGCGTTCTTGGCGTAGAACTCCACGGCGGTGCTGAAGATGTCGGAGGTGGCCTCGTCGAGCCCGACGGCCTCGCCGTACTTCAGCTTAGCGGTGGCCGAGGTGACGCCGTGGGTCATCTCGTGGCCCACCACGTCGAGCGCGGTGAGGGGCTTCTTGTTGCCCGCGCCATCGCCGTAGGTCATGCAGAAGCAGTCGTCGTTCCAGGCGGCGTTCCCGAACTGGTCGCCGAAGTGGACCCTGGAGTAGGCGGCCTTGCCGTCGCCCCTGATGCCGTTGCGGCCGAAGACGTTCTTGTAGTAGTCCCAGGTCATGGCGGCGCCGTAGTGGGCGTCCACGGCGGCGGTCTGTGCGGTGGTGGGCTTGCCGTTGCCCCAGACGTTGTCGGCGTCGTAGAAGGGCGACCCCTGCTTGGTCTGGTCTATCGAGTGCTTGGCGTTGTACGTCTGGTGTCCGCCGCGGGCGGTGTCCTTCAGCAGCCACCGGCTGCCGCTCTTGACGCTGCCGAGGGGGACCTTGCCGTTGTACTGGCCGGTGCCGGTGCCGGGGGTGGTGCCGGTGCCGGGGGTGACCTTGCCGTTGTGCTGGCCAGTGCCGGTGAAGGTCTTGACGTCCTGGTACTGGTAGAGCTTCTTGCCGGTGACGGCGTCGGTGATGACGTGCAGCTTGCTGGGGGTGCCGTCCTTCCGCGTTCCACCGATGACGGTCTCGTAAGCGAGGACGGGCTTGCCGGTGGCGGCCCAGATCACCTTGCGGGGGGCCTGGTCGGCCGAGGCTCCGGTGGTGTGGTCGGCTTTGGCCAGCTTGATGGCGGCCTTGGCGGCGGTGCTCGGGGCGACTCCGGCGGTGGTGGAGGCGACCTTGACGGTGGCGTTGGTGGCCTTGGTGACGCTCTTGATGTCACCGCTCTTGGCCTGGTGGACGATCAGGTCGCCGCCGAGGACGGGCAGTCCGTCGTAGGTGCGGTCGTATCGGGTGTGGGTAGTGCCGTCGACGTCCTTGATGACGTCCGTGACGACCAGCTTCTCCTTGGCGCCGAGGCCGAGCGATGTGGCGACGTTCGCCTTGGTGGCGTTGGCCTCGCGCAGCATTTCGGCGCGGGCCGAGGCGGTGAGGGCCGCGGGCTGGGCCCCGGTCTCGGAGGCCGGGTCGGCACCCGCGGCGCTGGTGGTCAGCCCGGTGGCGAGCAGGGCCGTCGCCGCGACCGCGGTACCGGCCACCATCGCCGAACGACGCATACCGGCACGGGGCATGGTCATGCTGGAGGTCTTGCGCACGCGAACTCCTCGTTTCCTTTTCTGGAGCACTGTCACGTTGTTGGGTGTGTGGTCGTCCGATGGTGTGTCGGGGTGCGGCGGGTGGCGGGTGGGCCCCGGGGGCGGTTTGTGGCGGGCAGGCCGATGGTCTCGGTGGTGTGGTCCCAGATGGTGGGGCGGACGGTCGTCTCGAGGCGGTGTTCAGTGGCGGTCATCAGGTGACGGCGGGGCCGAAGGCGGGATGGGATTCCACTGAACGCGGACAGGAACCTTTGGGCCGCGCCGATCGAGCGGAAGCCCTTCATCGCGCGTTCGTGCTGCCGGGTGGGCTGGTGGGAGTTCTCGGCCCGGTTGTTCAGCCCCTTGTGCGAGCGGTGCTCGACTGAGGGCATGACCTCGCGGTGGGCGGCGCCGCAGGAGTGGGGCTTGTCGGTGACCAGCACCCTCGGCACCGCCCGGGTCTTCTTCACCAGGCGCCGCAGGAAGCGCCTGGCCGCGGCCTTGTCCCGCCGGTTCTGGACAAGGATGCCGAGGACGTTGCCGTCCTGGTCAACGGCCCGCCACAGGCACTTCAGATCTCCGTTGATCTTGACGAAAACGCAGCAGGTGTCGCGGCGCGGGTGGAACAGCCGGTCCTCGCGTACTGACCACACGCAGCGCAACCACCGATTATGGGACAGAGTCGAACGTGTCGGTCCGTCACGCCGCGCGGAGGGCGGTGGTGGGAGGCATGCGCCCGGCGCGCAGGGCGAGGTAGAGGCCGGCTGTTGTGCCGACGATGACGGCCATGGCGGGTCCTGCCGCTGCCCAGGTAGCGGGAATGACAGGTGGCCAGTCCTGCGCGGTGGCGTGGCCGTAGACAGTGAGGGAGCCGAGGGCGGCGCGGGCCGGGCCGCCAAGTAGGCCGAGGAGTACGGCTTCGACGAGGAACTGGGCGGCGATCTGTCCTTGGCGTGTGCCGAGAGCGCGGCGCAGGCCGACTTCCCCCTGGCGTTCCATGACGCCGACGACCAGGCACTGGGCCAGGCTGCGGGCCTGTTCGACGAGGTCTGGGGGGACCCCACGTTCCTGGAGCTGCTTGCGGCCCGGGACCTTCTCGTCGCAGGTGTCCATGGCCCTCTTCCGCGGGTCGTCGGTCCCCGCCCCGGACCCGCCGCCCTCCTCGGTCTGTCCCATGGGCATCTGGATCTGCCCGTCCTTGTCCAGCTGTACTTCGGTCTGGCCTGCATCGTGCGTGCACTGCACCCACGCCCGCCGTATCGCCCCGTCGTCCTTGGGCTTCACCGGCCCGCCACCACCGGCTACTTTCGGTGCCTCCCCGCTCTCTGACGAGCACGCGGACAGCACCATGGCGGAGCAGGCTGCCGGCAGCACCCCTGCCAGATGGACAGTCGTACGAGACATCAAGGTCCTCCCTCGGCCCCGCAGGGCGCCCCACTGGCATCCCGGCAGTCACTAGAGGTACGCCCCCCGTGGTTACGCGCCGGTTATGGTGCGCCAACCCGCGCATAACCACGGCCCGGCCACAATGGGACACGAGTGGCAACCCCGACGAGAAGGAGCGGCGCGGATGCGGGTGCTGGTGGTGGAGGACGAGAAGGAACTCGCCGAGATGATCGCGGACGGGCTGCGCGGCGAGGGCATAGAAGCCCACATCGCCCACGACGGATCCACCGCGCTGCAGATGACCGCGGCAACCGACTACAACGTGATCATGCTCGACCGGGACCTGCCCGTGATGAGCGGGGACGCTGTCTGCCGCACCCTCGCCACCAGCGGCTACCCGGCCCGGATCCTCATGCTCACTGCCGCTGGAACCCTTGACGACATCGTCGACGGCCTCGGCCAGGGCGCCGACGACTACCTGTCCAAACCCTTCGCCTACCTCGAACTCATCGCCCGCCTGCACGCGCTGGCCCGCCGTGGCCCCTCCGGCGCCCCCACCGTCCTGGAACGCCACGGTGTCCGTCTCGACACTGTCCGGCGCCTGGCCGAACGCGACGGTCGCTTCCTGGCCGTGACCCCGAAGGAATTCGGAATCCTTGAGGCTCTCCTCGAAGCCGACGGCGGCATCCTCAGCGCCACCGACCTCCTCAACGCCGTCTGGGACACCCCACCCGAATCTCGCAGCGCCGTGAAGGTCACCGTCCACCAGCTACGCCGCAAACTCGGCACCCCACCCCTGATCGAGACGGTCCCCGGCTTCGGGTATCGCCTGTGACCCGCAACCAACGGGGCAGACTCACCATCGGCGCCCGCCTCACACTCTCGAACACGGCCGTCCTCGCCAGCGGCAGCCTCGTCCTGCTCACACTCAACTGGCTCAGCGTCCGCGATCTCCTCAACGCCAATCGCTCCCTGCTCGCCGTCGTCCCCACCCTCCCCGCCGAGCCGCAGCCCCCTACGACCGGCTCTCCGCCCACTCCTTCACAACTGCCGCCCGCCCCGTGGCCATCCGTGCCCTCTCAAGCCTTCGAGGCGTTCCGGAACACCGTGATGCGGGAGCTCCTCGCCCGCTCCGCACTCCTTATTGTGGTCATCGCCGCACTGTCCCTCCTCGCCGGCTGGTGGATCGCCCGCCGCTCCCTCACCCGCATCACTCAAGTCACAGAGGCCGCCCAATACATCGGCGAAACCAATCTCTACGACCGCCTCGCCCTCACCGGACCCCACGATGAGGTCAAAAAACTCGGCGACACCTTTGACACCATGCTGGACCGCCTGGAACGCTCCTTCACCGCTCAACGCGACTTCACCGCCCTCGCCTCCCACGAACTGCGCACACCCCTCACGATCACCCGCACCGCCCTGGAAATCCCCCTCGCCCAGCACCGCGTTCCCGACGACCTCGAACCTGCCCTCCGTCGCGCTCTGGCCGCCACCGAACGCAGCGAACGTCTCATCGCCTCTCTCCTCGCTCTCGCCCGCGGCGAGAGCGGCCTCGCCCACGTGCGCGAAAGCGACCTCGCCGATCACGTCCGTACCGCCCTCGCCGACGTTCGCGACGAGGTCGAATACCTGAAGGTGGCCCTCCAGACCAAACTGGGCCCCGCTCCGGTCACTGGCGACGCCACCCTCCTGGACCAATTGGTCCTCAACCTCGTGATCAACGCCATCCGCCACAACCACTCCGGTGGCACCGTCCACGTCACGACCGGCACTGCGAACGGCCGCTCCTGGATCGAGGTACGCAACACAGGCCCCCTTGTGAACGCGCACGACATTCCGGCCCTCTTCGAACCCTTCCACCGAGGGGTTGACTCCCACCGCACCGGATCCGGTCTCGGCCTCACCGTCGCCCGCGCCGTCACCCACACACATCACGGGATCCTCACCGCCCACCCCAATCCCTTGGGTGGCGGCCTCACCATCTGCGCCGAATTCCCGACCCTGTGCTTGCCGAGAATGTCATCCGCACTGGCCGGATGCCTGTATCGGGACCGGCGGTCGTCGGCCTCGCCGCTCGGATAGGCGCTCTCGCGTAGTCGGTGGCTCACGCGTCATGATGATCGACCGTGCTACTGCGACTGGCCCACCTGGGCGCGACCAACGCGTTCGCGCTGCTGCGTCCGCTGCGTCCGCTGCGGCTGCTGCCGATGAGCGACCGGGACAATGATGCGGAGATCCTGGCTCTCCGTCATCAGATCACGGTGCTCGAACGCCAACTCGGTGGTGCCCGACTACGGTTCACTTCGAGCGATCGGGCGTTCCTGGCGGCGCTGCTGCACCGGATGCCGTTGCCTACCCTGCGGCGTCTGCGACTGCTCGTACGTCCTGGCACGGTGCTGCGCTGGCATCGCGGGCCTCGCAAGACGCCAGCATGCCGCCGTATCACGGCCCAAGCGACCCGGTCGGCCTCGTACCGTGCGCTCCATCCGGATTCTGGTACTGCCCCTGGCGAGAGAGAATCCGAACTGGGGCTACAGGCGTCTGCACGGCGAACTGCTCGTGCTGGGAGTGAAGGTGGCCGCCTCGACCGTCTGGAAGATCCTCAAGGAATCCGGCGTCGATCCGGCGCCCGGCCGGAGCTCCAGCACGTGGGTCGGCTTCCTGCCCTCCCAAGCCGACGCCCTCCTGGCCTGTGACTTCTTTGAGACGGTCACCTTGTCCGGCGCGCGGATGTACGTACTCGTGGTGATCGAGCACAGCAGCCGCCGCATCCGGATCCTGGGCGCCATCGAACACCCGACCACCTCCTGGGTAACACAGGCGGCGAAGAACCTGGTCAACGCCCACGGCGCCCTCATCCACGCCACAAACGCGGATGCCGAACTGGTACTGGAACGCGACCGCTTGGGCCGCCTGGTCGCGGAGACCGTGAACGGCCGCACCACGACCTACGGCTACGACGCGGCGGGCCACCAGACCCACCGTTCATGCCTGAAGGGTGTCAATATTCCGATCAGGCTGCTGAGCTGGGCCTTCCCTGTAGATGGTGAGGCAGTCGGAGTGGCGTGGTGTGGTACTCGTTGAGCAGTCCACCAAGTACCTGTCGGCGCCTGACTGCGCCAGCAGGTAGGGGGATGATGTTCGGGTCGTCGACTGGGGCACGTAGGCCCAGGCTGCGGTGGGCTCGTCCGGCGTTGTAGTGCTCGGCGTATACGGTGAGGACCGTACGCAGGTGTCGTTCGCCAGTGTCGAACGCGGCAGTGAACTTGCTGTCCCGGTCCCGGATGAGGAACCGGAAGCACCCAGCCCTCTCCCCGAGGTCCATGACCAGGTTGCGGGCGAGTTGGGTGACCAATGCGCTGCTCGGGTGGGCGGTGACACCCAGGACATGGACGCGCCGGGTGGCGACCTCCATGACGAAGAAGACATGAACACGCTTGAGGAAGACGGTGTCCACATGCATGAAGTCACCGGCGAGCAGCGTGTGGGCCTGTGAACGGACGAAGGAGCGCCAGGTCTGCTGACTTGCGCGCTGCGGCGCGGGCGGTAGACCGGAACGGCGCAGGACACGCGGGATCGTAGCGGCGGCAACCCGATGGCCAAGCCGTCGCAGCTCACCTTGGATCCTGACGTACCCCCAGGCCGGGTTCTCTCGCGTTAGACGCTGGATGAGCGCGACTGTCTCTTCCTGCAACAGTGGACGGCCAGGGCCGACCGTTGTCCGGCGCCACTTCCAGCGCACCAGACGGCGGTGCCAGGTCAGCAGCGTGCCCGGAGTGACCAGCCGATGACAGCGCAAGACGGACGGCAGGTGCCGTGCGAGAGCGGAGAGCACGGCACGATCAGCCCACGAGAGCCGCGACCGCCCTACCTTCCGACGCAGCACAGCGACCTCATGACGAAGGGCAAGGATCTCGGCGTTGTTCACGGCGGTCGAGCGGCCCAGCAAAAGGAAGCAGCCCAGCAGGCGGCAGAAGATCAGGTAGAGCAGTCGCAGACCCACAATCAGCGCTCATGCCCATACTCAGGCGATCACAAAACACCAGGTCAACCACCGTACTGCAATACGGACACCCTTCACGACTACGGCGCCTTCCAGGACACGGCCCGAGGCCGGGTCGACCTCGCGTGGATCGAACGCCACTGGGAGGACATCCCGCGGATCATCGGCTCTATCCACACCGGCACCGTCCGCGCCCACGACGTCATCCGCATGCTCTCCCGGGACGGCCGCCCCACCCCGCTTGGCGACGCGATCGCCCACTACAGGCGGATCTCCAAGACCCCGCACATCCTGCGTCTCACGGACGAGCCCGGCTACCGGCGGCAGATCAAGAGCCAGGCCAACCTCCAGGAGGGCCGCCACTCCCTGGCCCGGAAGATCTTCCACGGCAGGCACGGGCTCCGAGTGGAGGCACCCCCCACTGGTTCCTATTCGGTCAATTTTCTGGATGATCCAGTTGGTCACCGACTTACCCACCCCGCTGAGCACCCCCTAATCGCCCATTCCGCCATTAAGCGGGTGGTTCTCTCCTCTGGCTTGGGATCCGAGGGCTCAGCCAGGTGCGTACGGGAACTGACGTGGGGCCGCGGCCGACTATCTAGCCATGACAAGCAAACCCAAGCGCGCTCGAACAGCCGCCGTGTCCAGGCGCACTGTCCTCGGGACCGGCATGGCCGCTGCGGCTGCGCTGCCGCTCGCCGCCAGTGCAGCGGCAGCGTCCGCGCCGCAATCCGACATTCGCACCGTGGGGTCATCCGGGAAAGAGGAAGCCGCCATGGACATCGTGATCCCGCTCTACGACGACTACGAGCCGCTCGACGTGGTCGGCCCCTACGAAGTCCTCGCCTACATGCCCGGCGCCTCCGTACGGTTCGTCGGGGCCGAGAAGGGCCCGGTGAAGGATGCGCTGGGGTCCCTGCCGACGTACGCCCCGGCCGCGTACTCCGAGGTGGAGCACTGTGACGTCCTGCTGATCCCGGGCGGGGGCAGCGTCGAGGCCATGGTGGCCGATGCCGATTTCCTCGCTTGGGTGCGCCGCGTGCACGGCCGCACCCGGTTCACCACCTCGGTCTGCACCGGGTCCCTGGTGCTGGGCGCCGCAGGCCTGCTGAAGGGCCTGACCGCCACCACCCACTGGAGCGGGGCGGAAGCGCTGGCGTCGTACGGCGCTGTCTACACCCCGCAACGTACGGTCCGGCAGGGCAGGGTCATCACCTCGGCCGGCGTATCCTCCGGCATCGACATGGCCCTCACTCTGGCGGCCTTGCTGACCGACGAAGTGACCGCCCAGGCGATTCAGCTGTGGATCGAGTACGACCCACAGCCCCCCTTCGACTCCGGCTCGCTGGCCAAGGCATCTGACGCGGTGAAGAAGCGGGTCTTCGAGCTGGGGAAAGAGCCGCTCCACAACGGCTGAAGGCACACTGCTGCGGCCGGTATGCACACGACATCAGGAGTCGTCCTGAACGACCCCGTTCACCGGGTTGTGTCTGCGGCAGCCCCGCAAGTCCGTCACTGCGCTCTGGCGGAAACGCACAGCCCTGTGCCCCGGATGGCGCTGATGCCCGCTAGGTGTGCTGTCCCGGCACGTCGGTGACGGCCGACGCGCCGTGAGTGGTGCTTGGTCAGGCCGGTGACCTCGATGCCGCTCACCGCCCGGACACCACGGCGAAGTGGCGGCGGATCTACCGGCCGGCCTCCGGCTCGCGCTCGGCATGCGAGCGATGAACGCCACCACTCGACGTGCCAGGGGCTGACGTCGTCACGCGCAGGTGGCGAGCATGCCCTCCAGCGCCGAGCGCTCCGCCGGATCCACGGCCGGTCCGTACACGTGCTTCACCGAGATCCAGGCGCGGCCGTAGACGCAGCGGTAGCCGGCGAGCGGGGGCTGCCAGTTGGCGGGGCGCTTGTCGGACTTCGACCTGTTGGAAGCGCGCGAGTTCGCGGATTCTTGGATGCGGTCACGCTCCAACCCGCGCATCGATTGGGGCTTTGAAAGGACCTGCGCGCGGGTTCGCCGCTCCAGCACTCGGACAGATTCGAACGTACGAGTCAAGGGTGACGGCCACTCGTTCGGCCGGGCAGGGCCCGTTCGCGCTGTCAGACTCCCGGGAGGGAACGCGCCGGTGGGGCGTGGTCGAGGCGGGAGCGGCGAGGCAGGGTGGGCGTGACCGAGCACGGTACGGCCGGTCGTGCCGCTCCGGACGGGGCGGGGCCGGACGTGACGGACTACGGCGTCCCGCGCGCACGCGCGGTGACGGAGGACCGGCCGGGCGGGCGACAGTGCGGTGGCGGACCCGGCGGGCAGCGGCGGGACGAGGGGGCGGCGCGTGCGGGGCCTCGGCACGTGGCCTGCGTGATGGACGGCAACGGCCGTTGGGCGCAGCGGCGTTCGCTTCCCCGCACGGCGGGTCACCGGGCCGCGGTGACCGCCGTCATCGACGTCATCGAGACGGCCCGGTCCGCCGGCGTGGAGTGGCTCAGCCTGTACGCCTTCTCCACCGAGAACTGGAACCGCCCCGGCACCGAGGTCGAATTCCTGATGCGTCTGGTGCGCCGGGTTGTGCGCAAGCATGCGCCGCTGCTGCTCGCGCGCGGCATCCGCTGCCGTTTCCTCGGGGTCGCCGACCCGCGCATCCCCCGTGAACTGGCCCAGGACTTCGACGACTTGGCGACGCTGACCGCCGACAACCGGGGGATGACGCTGACCGTCGCCTTCGACCACGGCGGGCGCCGGGACATCGTCGAGGCTGCGAGGTCGCTGATCCGCAGCGGGACGCCCGCCGACGAGGTGACCGAGCGGCTCTTCGCGGACCACCTGCCTTTCCCCGACACCCCCGATGCGGACCTGGTCATCCGCACCTCCGGTGAGCAGCGCATCTCCAACTTCATGCTCTGGCAGGTCGCCTACGCCGAGTGGGTCTTCCCCGAGGTGCTCTGGCCGGACTTCCGGGCTCCCGACTTCCTCGCCTGCCTGCACACCTACCGGCGCCGCGACCGCCGATTCGGCGGCGTGCCCACCCGGACGAACGGAGACCCATCATGACCACCGAAACCACGGGAACGGCCGACGAGGCATCCCTGTTCGGCCCGAAATCGCAGTTCAGCGCCTTCTTCGACGACCCGCGCTGGGCCCTGGCCATGATCCGCGCCACCGTACTGGAGGCCGCTCACCCGCAGATCGGCGCCGCCCTCGTCGACAACTCCACCTTCGTCGCCCACCCCTGGCGCCGACTGCGCAACACCTTCCTCAGCATGCGGCGCATGTTCGGCACCGACCCAGCGGTACGCGAACGGGAGGCCGCCCGACTCAACCGGCTGCACGCCCGTATGAGCGGCTCCGACTCCCGCGGCCGCGCCTACGACGCGATGGACCGCGCGACCCGCGCCTGGGTGATCGCCACCCTCTTCGAGAGCGCCGTCACCATGTGCCGGCTGAGCGGCCAGCCGCTCGACCAGGACACGATGGAGCGGATGTACGCCGAGTACCGCGCGTTCCTCGCCGCGCTCGACGGCGACGCCGCAGAACTCCCCGAGGACCTGAACGACTTCTGGCCATACTTCGACCGGGTCGTCGAAAGCGAGCTGGAGAACACCGAGGCGGCCCGCGTCATCCTCTACCGGCTCTTCGACCACCTGCCCGCCCCTGCGCTGCTCGACGGCGCGCCGACACTGTGGGCGGCCGGCCGCGCTGTCGCCGGTCCGCTCCTCGGCGCGATCACCGTCGCCTCGCTCCCCGAGCCCTACCGGCGCCGGGCCGGCCTGCCCGAGATGCCCGGCGCCCCAACCCTCATGCAGGGCGCCTACCTCGCCGCCGGGCTCGCCCGATTCCTGCCCGAGGGCTGGATCAACGCCGAAAGCATCATCGAAGCCCTCTCACTCTCGCCCGACAGCGACGACCCCCGCGCCCGCACCGTAACCGCCCTGCGCGCCCGCATGAAGCGGGCATCGGCCCTGCTCCGACTGCTCACACCACTGAGCGGCGACACCAACCCCGACCCGGCACCTTCGGCAGCCGCAGAAGAGAACCGACGCTCGGCGGAGGAGTTCTTCCGCCGAGTGCTGGACCAGACCGGCGACGGCCACCTCGACTGGCCTGACCTCGCCGCCATGGCACGCGAACTCTCCACCCGCCTCGACCTGGACGAACCCGAGGAGGCCCGGCTCTACGACGCCTTCGCCGCCTGGTGGCGCGAGCTCCAGGCCGCCCTCGACACGGACGGCGACGGCCGCGTCAGCGCCGAGGAGTACGCCACCGCCGTCCCCTCCCTCGCCGGACCCGCGCTCATCCGCGTTGCCGAGGTCCTCTTCGACGCCACCGACAAGGACGGCAACGGGAGCATCGACGCGGACGAGTACCGGACCCTCTTCCGCACCGCCTTCCACCGCGACCTCACCACCACCGACGGCGCCTACGGCCGGAGCGCCTTCGTGGGCGACTTCCTCTCCTTCATGGCGGGCCGCCGCACGGGCACCCCGTACGACCCCCTCCTCGCCGACGCCTAACGAACTCGTGCATGGGCTACAACGAACACCGACCCCGCCAAGCACGCAGCCAACGCCAGCCCCACTGCCTGGAGCAGCCCCAGCAGCAACGGCGCGCTCACATGCTCAGGCCGTACGGCATCATGCAGACGACGACATCGGTGCGCGCCCTGAGGACCGTGGCCAGCAGCAGGCCGCGCTGGTTCTGGAGGATCTTGTAGCGCCGGTGCCGGGGCTCGACCTCGGGGATGAGAACGGCGATCTCCCGGCCGCCCCCGGCCGCGCGCCGCACGTACGCGATCATCGGCTGCACCAGGGAGCGGTGCGGGCTGTCGATGATTTCCAGGCGCACCCCGGGATTCCAGCGCTCCCAGGTGTCCTGCAGGGCCCGCGCCTTCGCGGGCTCGGCCTGGACGCTGACCGCCACGACCTCGTCGCCCAGGGCGAGCGCCGCCGTCAGCGCGCGCTGCGCGAGCCTGCTGACCTCGCCGAGCGGGACGATGACCAGGCTCATGGTGCGCACCGGTGGCGGCGGGATCCGCCCGAGCCCGAGTTCCTCGCCGGCCGTTGTGTAATAGCGCTGGACGCGGGTGAACAGCAGCATCAGCAGCGGCACCGCGACGACGACCGCCCAGGCCCCTTCGAGGAACTTGGTGGTCAGCAGGACCAGACCGGCCCCGGTGGTCAGCACGGCCCCCAGACCGTTGATCATCGCCCGGCGCAGCCACCCTTCCGGCTGCTCGGTCGTCCAGTGCCGTACCAGCCCGACCTGGCTGATGGTGAAGCCGGTGAACACCCCGATGGCGAACAGCGGGATCAGCCGATGGGTCTCGCCCCCCACCGCGATGAGCAGCAGGGCCGACAGCAGCGCCAGCGCCACCACGCCGTACCGGTACACCGGCCGCTCCGCGCGCAGCCCGAACAGGTGGGGCAGCCGGTCGTCGCGCGCCAGCAGGCTCATCAGGACCGGGAGGCCGCCGAAGCTGGTGTTCGCGGCGAGCGCGAGAACAAGGGTGATGATGAGGTTGGTCGCGTAGTACTCCCATCCGGTTCCGTACGACCCGGCGGCGAGCTGGGCGAGGACCGTCACACCACCGCGCGGCGCCACATGGTCGCGGCGGATCAGATACGCCATCCCGAGCAGCATCATCCCGAGGAGCATGCCGAGCATCAGCTCGGTGTGCTGGGCCCGCTTGATGCGCGGCTCGCGGAACATCGGCACGCCGTTGGCGATGGCCTCCACCCCGGTCAGGGCGGAGCAGCCCGAGGAGAACGCTTTCAGGATCAGCAGGACGCCCAGCGCCTCGGTGGTCCGGACGGGGTGGGCGGCGCCGACGACGGCCGCGGGGTGCGAGCGCAGGATCCCCATGACGACGATGCCGAGCATGCTGACGATGAACAGCACGGTCGGCAGCATCAGCACCCGGGCGCTCTCGGCCACTCCCCAGAGGTTCACGGCTGTGAGCAGGGCGAGCAGCACCAGGCAGACGGCGAGCAGATGCGAGGAGAGGATCGGGAAGGCGGATGCGAGGCTGGCGGCGCCGGCGGCCAGGCTGACGGCGACGGTGAGGACGTAGTCGATGGTCAGGCTCGCCGCGGCGAGCAGGCTCACCCGTTGCCCGAGGCTCTTCTTCGCCACCGCGTAGGCGCCGCCGCCGTCCGGATGGACGGCGATCACCTGGCGATAGGAGATCACCAGCACGGTGAGCAGGACGGTGATGACGACAGTGATGGGCAGCGTGGCGGTAAGGGCCCCGGTGCCGGCGGCGACCAGGACGACCACGATGGCCTCGGGGCCGTACGCGACCGAGCTCAGCGCGTCCAGGGACAGCGCGGCCAGCCCCTCAAGGCTGGTGAGGTGGTGCTTGTCGCCCTCCCCGTGGCGCAAAGGTACCCGTGGCCGCAATGCGCGGTGTGCCAGTCCGAACGCCATGGGGAACCTCGGGGCGGGGTTGTCGGGGGCCGTTCCGCGACAGTGTGCCCCGCCGTGGCGCCCGGCGACCTGAGGCATGCCCGAACAGCCGCCACGTGTCCGCCGCCTCCGTGACTCCCTGACCTGACCGAGTGCTCCTCACGGCGCTCCCCGAGTGTCGCCGCGGCGGTGCGAGCCGCACTCATAGCATGACCTGGCGCGGTCACCGACCTGTCGGCAGCAGGCCGGGCCGTGCGATTGGTTCCTGGGGGCCCATGCGGTCGCGCATCCGGCGAGCGAGGGTGGCGCTGACGAGGCGCGCCGGGTTACGCCCAGCGCCGGACGACTGGAGGTTGGTGACCATGACGGTGATGTCCGTGCCCAGGTTCGAGCGGTTCTTCCGGGCGGCGGCGGGACTTGATGTCGACAAGAACGACCTCAAGCGCTACAGCGACTTCGTGGACGCCAAAGTCTACGATCTGCTGCTCATCGCCGAGGCGGTCGCGAAGGCCAACAACCGGGACGTGATCGTGCCGTGGGATCTGCCGATCACCAAGGGGCTACAGGAGAGCATCCACCGTTTCCGGGACCTCGACCACGAGATCGAGTTGAAGCCCATCCTCGATCAGCTCGTCAGGCATCCGCCGCTGGACCGCGCACCCGACGACGCGACGGAGGCGAGGTTGCCGGAAATCGTCGGCGGGCTCAGTCTGGCGCTCGCCAAGGCATTCAAGATCATCTACCCCGACCTGAAGAATCCGCAGACCAAGCACTGGGAGACGGTCTGGCCGCTCTTCAATCTCCTGCTGTGACGCCGGGGTTGTGAATGCCGGGAGCGATGCGGTGGCCGCCGGACCGGCTAGGAGGGCATGACCGCGGACATCGAGGCGGGCATACGCGCCTTGAGGTCCTTCCACTCGCCCTCGCTGATGTGGTGCTCGAGGACATGCAGGACCGTGCGCACCAGTTGCTCGGTGTCGCCCTCGATGGCGTACGGAAAGTCGTGCCGGACCCGCCGGAAGAATTCCTCGCTGTTCAATTTCACGGGCGTCTCCGCGGGTTTCCACCCGTCGTAGTAGACGCCGCGCAGCAAGGTCGGAAGCTGCGCTCCGAAGTGCACGGCCTCATCGACCGACAGCCGGTCCCGCAGGTGGTGCAGGACCGCGCGCAGAGCGGCGTACGACTGCTTCCGGCGCTCCTTGGGCCACCCATAGGCGTGCTCGATCTCCTTCAGGACATGGTTGGCCTTGTCGACCATGGTGTCGAACGAGGAAAAGCCTGCCGCAACCATCATGTAGTCCTTCCGATGCCCGCGGCGGCACCCGGCGGAGCGGGGCCGCCGCGGGAGAGAGCCGGATCCCGGCGGTCTCAGCCGCCCTGGCGTTCACTGCTCTCGGTTATCTCGACGTGACGGGGCTTGGCGGTCGCCGCCTTGGGGACGGTGATCGTGAGCACGCCGCCGGACATGCTCGCCGTGACGTCTTCGGTGTTCACTTCGCTCGGAAGCAGCAACCGGTACTCGAAGCGCCCGGTACGGCGACTGCTGTGCCGCATGATGCCTTTGCGCTCCCGTTCCTTGATCTCCCCCGTGACGGCCAGTTCCTGACCATTGATCTCGATGTCGACGTCCTTGCGGTCCACGCCGGGGAGCTCGAGTTCTATGTGATAGGCGTCGTCGGCTTCGGTCACATCGCCGGACGGCGTCCACGCCGCTATGGCGGGAGCCGCGCTTCCGACCGTGGATTCGAGCAGACCGCCCATCTGGTTGATGAGGTCGTCGAATTCCAGAAGTGGATTGCGCGCCCAGCTCCTGGGACGCTCCGCCGTTCCTTGGCCTCGCTGCTGTCGGCGAACCGGCATGTTCATCGTCCGTCACCTCCGGTCGTGTCGGTTAGTGGGCAGGGGATGTGTTGTGACCACCGCCCGGCTCGGTGAACCGGCCGGACGGAGCTTCCGTGTCATCGGGGTGGCGCGCGACGTCGACGGTGGTGTGGCCGAGGTGCTCGTGGACCTGGTGGATGGCCATCGCCCCTTCGCCGGCGGCGGAGGCCACCCGCTTGACGGAGCCGCTGCGCACGTCGCCCGCGGCGAAGACGCCGGGCAGGCTGGTCTCCAGCCCCAGACAGGTACGGCCCTGGCCCTCCCAGACCGTGCCACTCGCGCGGGCCTGCGCCGAGGCGCCGGTGAGCACGAAGCCCCGGTCGTCCAAGGCGACCACGTCGCCGAGCCACGCCGTACGGGGCCGGGTCCCGATGAAGACGAACATCGCGCGCACGACCAGGTTGCGGCGCTCCCCCGTACGGTTGTCCTCCACCACGACGGCCCGCAGGACATCGTCGCCCTCCACCACCCCGCGCACCTCGCTGTTCAGCAGCACAGTCACCCGTGGATGACGTTCGATCTGGTCGACGAGGTAACGGGACATCTTGGCGCCGAGGTCCGGGCCCCGGATCAGCAGATGCACGCGCGGGACGCGCTGAGCGAGGAAGAGCGACGCCTGGCCCGCGGAGTTACCGCCGCCGACCACCGCGACCGGATCCGCGCTGCACTGCTGCGCCTCGTACACGGTCGCCGCATAGTAGACGCTCGTCCCCTCCACCCGTTCGATGCCGGGCACTTCGAGCCTGCGGTACCAGGCGCCCATTGCCAGCACGACGGTGTGGCTCACCACATCGCCGCCGTCGGCGAAGGTGACGCGGTAGTAGCCGTCGTCCTCGGGCCTGAGCAAAGCCGCTTCCGCGGGAACCCACACCTGGGCCCCGAACTTGCGCGCCTGGAGTTCGCCTCGTTCGGCGAGGTCGGAACCGGAGATCCCGGTCGGAAAGCCGAAGTAGTTCTCGATGAGGGACGACGTGCTCGCCTGGCCGCCCGTGGCGATCGCGTCCAGGAGCGCTGTGGTCAGTCCCTCGGACGCGGCATAGACGGCGGCCGCCAGCCCGGCGGGTCCGGAGCCGACAATGATCAGATCGCTGCGGGTCTCCTCGGCGGACGGAGGGGAGAGACCGATGAGCCGCGCCAGTTCGGCGTTGCTGGGGTTGCGCAGCACCCGCTGATCACGCCAGATGACGATCGGTGTCTCCTCCGGGGGGATGGAGAAGCGGCGCAGCAGTGCCTCGGCCTCCTGGTCCGCCTCCAGGTCGATCCAGCGGTGCGGCAGCCGGTTGCGGGCCGCGAACTCGCGCAGCCGCCGGGTATCGGGCGAATAGCGTGAGCCGAGGATGCGGAAGCCGGCGCCGGCGCCGACGAGCAGCGCGCGGCGGCTCAGATAGGCACGGAGGATGAGGTCGCCGAGGATCGGATCGCGGGCGACCAGCACCCGCAGCCAGTCGATCGGAAGGGACAGCACTTCTCCGGGATCTCGGGCCCGGGCGGTGTAGAAGGCCACCTGTCCCTGGAGGAGCCCCAGCTCGCCGAGGAAGCGCCCCGGCCCGTGCACCCTCAGGACCCGCTCGTCGGGGGTGCCGTGGGCCTCTACGATCTCGATGGAGCCGCTGAGGATGACCAGGAACTCCGCACCCCGTTCCCCCTCCCGGACCAGCACCTGGGCCGGCTCGACCCGGAAGCGCTCCCCGTGTTCGGCGAGGAACGCGATCTGGGTTTGCGACAGCCGGGGGTAGGCGCCGTACAGATCCGGGGTCTCGAACGGCACCGCCTCGTCGGGAGCGGCCTCGGGGGGCCGGTCGTCGCCTGCCATCAGACCGGCGCCTCGTGGGCGTAGCACCAGCGCCAGCTCTCGCCCGGCTCCATGGGCTCCACGATGGGATGCTGCTCGGCGTAGGCGTGGGCGCGCGCGTGCTTGAGCGGTGAGGAGTCGCAGCACCCGACGTGTCCGCAGGTCAGGCAGAGCCGCAGATGGACCCAGGGGGACCCCAGGCGCAGGCACTCCTCGCACCCCTCGGGGCTGCGCGGGGAGACCGGGCGCACCATCGACAGATGCGGATCGGGCTCAATGGCCATGGATGTCACCCTCTCTTGCTGTCCCGCCGGCCCGCCGTCACCTGCTCGACCCACGAGCGCAGGGTGCCCGCCGGGGCGGCACCCGCGCGGCGGGCGACCGGCTCCCCCTTGTCCAGGATGAGCAGGGTCGGCACGGCCTGCACCTCGAACCGCTGGGCGAGGTGCGGATTGCGGTCGATGTCGACTTTGACGAGTTTGACCTTGCCCGCCAGCTCCGTGGCGACCTGCTCAAGTGCGGGGCTGACCATCCGGCAGGGGCCGCACCAAGTAGCCCACAGATCCACGACGACGAGGGGCGTCGCCTTCTCGGCGACATCGGCGAACTCGTTCTCGTCCGCGTCCACGATCCACGGCAGCGGCGACTTGCAGTTGCCGCACCGAGGGGCGCCCTCGGCCGCCGCGGGGATCTTGTTCGCACGTCCGCAGGTGGGGCACTTGATGGTCCGGGCTTTGATCGTTGGGCTTGGCATGGCCGGTCACACCGCCTCTCCGACTTCCTGCCGGGCTCGCTCCTCGACGTGCTCGCCCGATGGCTGTTCGTAGGTGACCACGAGTTCGCCGTGCTGGGCGTCGACCTTGACGGTGGCGCCTTCTTCGACATCGCCGCGCAGCAGGGCGCGGCCGATGAGGGTCTCGACCTCGTGGGAGATGAAGCGGCGCAGTGGGCGGGCGCCGTAGACCGGGTCGTAGCCCTCGTGGGCGATGACCTTCCGGGCTTCTGGGCTGAGTTCGACGGCGATCAGGCGTTCGGCCAGCCGTTTGCGCAACTCGTCGAACTGCAGCTCCACGATCCGTTCGATCTGGGGTTCGCCGAGCGGCTTGAACAGCACGATGTCATCGACCCGGTTGAGGAACTCGGGGCGGAAGTGGCCGCGCAGCTCGCTCATCACCAGGCCCCGGGCGTCGGGTTTGAGTTCGCCCTCGGAGGTGACGCCGTCCAGCAGATGCATCGAGCCGATGTTGGAGGTCATGATGATCACGGTGTTGCGGAAGTCCACCAGCCGCCCCTGGGCGTCGGTGATCCGGCCGTCGTCCAGGACCTGCAGCAGGGTGTTGAAGACATCGGCGTGCGCCTTCTCGATCTCGTCGAAGAGCACCACCGAGTACGGTTTGCGCCGCACCGCCTCGGTGAGCTGACCGCCCTCCTCGTAGCCGACGTATCCCGGAGGGGCGCCGACCAGCCGGCTGACCGTGTGCCGCTCCTGGTACTCGCTCATGTCCAGGCGGATCATGTTCTCCTCGGTGTCGAAGAGCGCGGCGGCCAGCGCCTTGGCCAGCTCGGTCTTCCCGACGCCGGT
The DNA here is from genome assembly GCA_002021875.1 of Streptomyces hygroscopicus. Classification (NCBI taxonomy): domain Bacteria; kingdom Bacillati; phylum Actinomycetota; class Actinomycetes; order Kitasatosporales; family Streptomycetaceae; genus Streptomyces; species Streptomyces hygroscopicus. The sequence goes on along the minus strand of CP018627.1, from coordinate 9,437,123 downwards.
GGGGCCCAGGAAGATGAACGAGCCGATCGGGCGGCGCGGGTCCCGGATGCCCGAGCGGGCCCGGATGATGGCGTCGGTGACCAGCTTGACCGCCTCGTCCTGGCCGATGACCCGCTCCTGGAGGATCTCGTCCAGGCGCAGCAGCTTCTCCCGTTCGCCCTCCTGCAGACGGGAGACCGGGATCCCGGTCCAGGCGGAGACGATGTCGGCGATCTCCTCCTCGGTGACCACCTCGCGCAGCAGCCGGTGCGCACCCTGTTTGGCGGCCAGCTGCTCCTCCTCGGCGGCCAGCTTGCGCTCAAGCTCCTGGAGCCTGCCGTAACGCAGTTCCGCGGCGCGGTTGAGGTCGTAGGCGCGCTCGGCCTCCTCGGCCTCGCGGCGCACCTCCTCCAGCTCCCGGCGCAGGTCCTGCACCCGGCGGATGGACTGCCGCTCGGCCTCCCACTGGGCGTGCTTGGCGTCGGCCTCGGCACGCAGATCGGCCAGTTCCCGACGGAGCTCGGCCAGCCGCTGCCCACTGGCCGGGTCGGTCTCCTTGGAGAGCGCGGCCTCCTCGATCTCCAGCCGGGTGACCCGGCGGGTGGTCTCGTCCAGTTCGGCGGGCATGGAGTCGATCTCGGTACGCAGCCGGGCGCATGCCTCGTCGACCAGGTCGATGGCCTTGTCCGGCAGGAACCGGTCGCTGATGTAGCGGTGGCTGAGGGTGGCGGCGGAGACCAGGGCGGTGTCCTGGATCTTGACGCCGTGGAAGACCTCGAGACGCTCGCGCAGGCCCCGCAGGATGGAGATGGTGTCCTCCACGCTCGGCTCCTCCACCAGCACCATCTGGAAGCGGCGCTCCAGCGCGGCGTCCTTCTCGATGTGCTTGCGGTACTCATCCAGGGTGGTCGCGCCGATCATGTGCAGCTCACCGCGGGCCAGCATCGGCTTGAGCATGTTCCCCGCGTCCATGGCGCCCTCGGCGGCCCCGGCACCGACCACGGTGTGCAGCTCGTCCACGAACAGCAGGATCCGGCCCTGGGCGGAGTTGACCTCGGCGAGTACGGCCTTGAGCCGCTCCTCGAACTCCCCGCGGTACTTCGCGCCGGCCACCAGGGAGCCCATGTCCAGGGCGAAGATGGTCTTGTCACGCAGCCCCTCGGGTACGTCGCCGCGCACGATGCGCTGGGCCAGGCCCTCGACGATGGCGGTCTTGCCGACGCCGGGGTCGCCGATGAGCACCGGGTTGTTCTTCGTCTTGCGGCTGAGGATCTGGGTCACCCGGCGGATCTCGGCATCCCGGCCGATCACCGGGTCCAGCTTGCCCGAACGAGCCTCAAGCACCAGATCCCGGCCATACTTCTCAAGCGCCTCGTACGCCACTTCAGGGTTGGCCGAGGTGACCCGCTGACTCCCGCGGACCTGGGTCAGGGCCCCCAGGAACGACTCCCGGGTGACACCGTGCTCCTTGAGGACGCGCCCCGCCGCGGTGCCGGACCCCTCCTCCGTGAGCGCGAGCACCAGATGCTCCACCGACACGTACTCGTCCTTCAGGCGCTTCGCCTCCTGCTCGGCGGCATCGAGCAACTGGGACAGCCGCTGGGTGATGAAGACCTGTCCGGGGGCGGCCCCCGGGCCGGTGACCTTGGGCTTGCGCGCCACCTCGGCCTCCAGCATCGAGCGCATCGCCTCCGGGTCGGCGCCCACCTGGCCGATCAGTCGCGGGGTCAGCCCGTCGGGCTGGTCGAGGAGGGCCAGCAGCAGGTGCTCGCCGTCGACTTCGGTGTGCCCGAACCGCATCGCGGTGGTCTGGGCGTTCTGGAGGGCTTCCTGGGACTTCTGAGTGAGGCGGTTCATGTCCATGGCGGTTCTTCACTCCTCGCGCCACCGCGGCGCAGTGCGGCTTCGAGCCGGTCAATGCGGTCGAGCAGATCGAGCACCAGACCGATGGAGGCGTAGTTCAGGCACATTCCGGCGTGCAGCCGCTCCACTCGGCCCAGCACCGCCGGGGCGTCGGGGGCGAACACCAGCCGCCCCGCGGCGTCACGCTCGGCGTCGACCAGGCCGAGGGCGACGAACCTCGCCACCAGGTCGGGATGGAGCCCGGTGCGACGGGCCACGGTCTCCAGGGTCAGCCTGCGGGCGGGCACCAGCTCGTAGTGGACGGACGGGACGGGCGCGTACCGGGTGACCGTGACGCTCCCTCGCGCGTGGCTGCTCATCGCTCCCTCCTGGGGTCGAAGGAGGAGGTGCGGCCCAGCTCCTCGAACAGCTCCCGCTCCCGGTCGGTGAGTTCGGGCGGCACCATGACGCGGATCTCGGCGTAGAAGTCGCCGTTCGGACCGCGGGGGTTGGGCATGCCCTCACCGCGCAGCCGCAGCCGACGCCCGCTGGAGGACCCGGGCGGGACCGACACCTTGGCGGTGCCGCCGGGCGTAGGCACCGGGACGGTCGCGCCGAGCGCGGCCTCCCAGGGAGCCACCGGAAGGTGGACGTGGACGTTCCGGCCGTCCAGCCGGAACCGCGGATGCGGCAGGATCCGCACCCGCAGATACAGATCCCCGGCCGGGGCCTCACCAGTGCCCCGGCCACCCTGCCCGGCCAGCCGGATGCGCTGGCCATCCACGACGCCCGGCGGGACGTCGACCTCGAAGCTGCGCTGCCCCGTCGGCCCTGCCAGGGTGACGCCGCGGCGGCCGCCGCGGTACGCGTCCTCGACGGTGAGCGGCAGCTCCGCCTCCTGGTCGGCTCCGGGGATGTCCACGCGTCCGGCGCCCGGCGCCGCGCCGCCGCCGAAGAACGCGCCGAACAGGTCCTCGAAGTCCACTCCGCCGCCCCCGGCGTCCTCGCCGAAGCCACGGACGAACCGCACCCGGTCCCCGTCACCGGAGGTCGTCCAGCCGCGGAATCCGCCGCCTCCGCCTCCGCCGCCGACACCGGCGCCGACACCGGCGCCGACCCGCTCCTCCCAGTCCTCGGGAACCTTGCGGTAGTCCTCGCCGAACCGGTCATAGCGGGCCCGGGTCTTCGGGTCGGAGAGCGCGGCGTACGCCTCGTTGAGCTCCTTGAACCGCTCCTCCGCGTTGGGGTCCTTGTTCACATCCGGGTGGTACTTGCGGGCCAGCTTGCGGAACGCCTGCTGGATCTCGTCCTGGCTCGCACCCCGGGAAACCCCGAGTACGTCGTAGAAGTCCCGCGCCATGGCCGTCTCACTCCCGCTTCGCCACGGCCACCGCCACCGGCCTCAGCTGTTTGTCGGCCTTCCCGTAACCGGGGCGCAGCACTTGGACCACGGTGCCCGGTTCCGCGTCGGCGTCCTCGACCACACCCACCACCTCGTGCCGGGCCGGGTCGAACGGCACACCGGTCTCGGCCTCCCGCTCGTAGCCGAGCCGGGCGAGGGCGTCCACGGCCTGGTCGCGGATGGCCTTGACGCCCTCCACGATCGAGCCGGGGTCGGCCTCGGCGTGGGACAGGGCGAGTTCGAGGTTGTCGATGACGGGCAGCAGGGCCGCCGCCGTACGGGCCCGCTCGGCGGCCCGCTCCCGCTCCAGCTCCCTGGAGTGGCGCTTGCGCAGATTCTCCAGATCGGCCAGAGCCCGGCGCCAGCGGTCCTCCAGCTCCGCCAGCGCGGCCGCCTGCTCGCCGGATTCGGCGTCGGCGGGGCCGCCGCCCGCGTCCGGACCAGGGCCCTCCCCGCCCGCGCCGCGCGCCTCCGCGGTGCCCGGGGCGGGCAGGTCCTGCTCCCGCTCCTGCTCCGTCACGGCGCCTTCCGGCACCGGTTCGGGCTGCTGCGGTTGAGTGGACATGGCGGCCTCTCAGTGAGCCTTTGTCGGATCGGCCCGTGTGGTCTTCGTAGGGTCGGCTTCGTGGGTTCGGTCTTCGTCGGATCGGCCCTTGTCGGATCGGTCAGCCCTTGTCGAACTCGGCGTCGATGACGTCCTCATCGCCTCCGCCACCTCCGGCCCCGGTGTCCTGGGCGCCGCCCGCCCCGGGCCCACCGGCCGCGCCGCCCGCCGCGCCCGCGCCCGGACCGGCGCCGGCCGTCTCATGGGAAGCCAGGCCCGCGTAGACCTGCTGGAGCTCGGAGACCAGCGGCCTGGTCCGGTCCACACCGGCCTCGTTCCTGACCGCCTCACGGGCATCGTTGACCAGCATCTCGGCGCGCGACCGCTCATGAGAGGGCACCGCGTCACCCAGCTCGGAAAGGCGCTTTTCAACCTGGTAGGCGACAGCGTCCAGTTCATTGCGCGCGTCCACGGCCTCGCGCAGCGCCTGGTCCTCGCCACGGTTGCGCTCGGCCTCCTGAACCATCCGGTCCACCTCCCCGCGATCCAGGTTCCCGGTCTCGCTGATCTGGACGGACTGCTCCTTGCCGGTGTCCTGATCCCGCGCCGTGACATTCAGGATCCCGTTGGCGTCGATATCGAAGGTCACCTCCACCTGCGGCTCACCGCGCGGCGCCGGACGGATACCGGTCAGCTGGAAGCGCCCCAGCACCCGGTTGTCGGCCGCCCGCTCCCGCTCACCCTGAAGGATCACGATGTCCACGGCCTGCTGATTGTCCTCGGCCGTGGAGAACGTCTCGGTCCGGCGCACCGGGATCGTGGTGTTCCGATCGATGATCTTCGTCATGACCCCGCCACGGGTCTCGACACCCAGCGACAGCGGGGTGACATCGAGCAGCAGAACGTCCTTGACCTCGCCCTTGAGCACCCCGGCCTGGATCGCGGCACCCAGCGCCACGACCTCGTCCGGGTTGACACTCATATTGGGCTCCTTGCCGCCGGTCAGCCGGCGGACCAGCCCCTGCACGGCCGGGATCCGGGTCGAGCCCCCGACCAGGATCACCTCATCGATATCACTCTCCCCCGCCTTGGCATCGGCCATGGCCTGCTGCACCGGGCCCAGACAGCGCTCCACCAGATCGCCCGTGATCTGCTCGAAGGTGGACCGCATCACAGTCTCGGTCAAATGCTTGGGACCGGCGGCATCCGCCGTGATGAACGGCAGACTGACCTGGGTCTGGGTCACCGAACTCAACTCGGTCTTGGCCTTCTCCGCGGCCTCGAAGAGCCGCTGCAGCGCCTGCGGATCCCGGCGCAGGTCAATACCGTTCTCCTGCTGGAACTTGTCCGCGAGGTGGTCGACCAGCCGACGGTCGAAGTCGTCGCCGCCCAGATGGCTGTCGCCCGCGGTCGAGCGGACCTCCACCACCCCGTCCCCGACATCGAGAATCGACACGTCGAAAGTGCCGCCACCGAGGTCGAAGACCAGGACCGTCTCATGACCCTTCTTGTCCAGGCCATAGGCGAGAGCGGCCGCCGTCGGCTCGTTGATGATCCGCAACACGGTCAGCCCGGCGATCTCACCGGCGTCCTTGGTAGCGCTGCGCTGGGCGTCGTTGAAATACGCCGGCACCGTGATGACCGCCTCGGTCACCCGCTCGCCCAGCTGCTTCCCGGCATCGTCGGCCAGCTTGCGCAGCACCTGGGCACTGATCTCCTCCGGCGAGTACAGCTTCTCACGCACCTTGAAACGCGCCAGGCCCTGCTCATCCGCGACGACGTCGTAGGCCACCGCCCTGGCCTCGGCGGACACCTCGTCGTAGTGGCGGCCGATGAACCGCTTGGCCGAATAGATGGTGCCCTTGGGGTTGAGAATCGCCTGACGCCGGGCCAACTGCCCCACCAGCCGCTCACCGGTATCGGTGAAAGCCACCACCGACGGCGTGGTGCGGTTTCCCTCGGAATTCGGAACAACCGAGGACTCACCACCCTCCCACACGGCGATCACCGAGTTGGTGGTACCCAGGTCGATTCCGACTGCCTTGGCCATGGCAACTCCTTCCGAGGCGGCCACGGATATTCGCCCCAGTGCCCGGTCGGGCGACGGGGCCGGGATTACAGGGCCTAAGCCGCAAGGGTGGCAAAGCGGGCACGTGACCGCCTGCGCCTGTGGGGTCTGATTTCCCCGCCCCAGACCGCCACCGTGGACAGGTACGAGGCGCCGTGGACAGGTACGAGGCGCCCTCGGACCGGGCGACCCACACCCAGGCAAACCGGCGCTTCCCAGGCCGGGCCCGGGCAGACAACCGCCCGGCGCGGCCAGGATGCACCCCGGCCTCGTGGACCTCGGGGCACCAGGACAGCGGCGCCCGGCCGCCGGGTCAGCCGGAACCGTCCGGGTGCAGGATGACCTTGGTCCAGCCCTCGTCCCGGCGGTCGAAGTGGTCATAGCCGTCGGGGGCCTGGTCCAGCGGAAGCTCATGGGAGACCACCCAGCTGGGCTTGGCCTTGCCCCCGGCGATCAGGTCGCGCAGCTGACGGTTGTACCTCTTCACCGGTGCCTGGCCGGTGCCGATCTTCTGGCCCTTGAACCACAGTTGGCCCCAGTCGATGGGCACCTTGCCCTTGGCCTCGAAGTCGCCGATCTGGGTCTGGGCTTCCCTGCCGCCCGGGTCCTCGGGGACGAACACGCCCACCACGCCGATGCACCCGGTGAAGCGGACGTTCTCGATCAGGCTGTTCATCGTGCGGGAGGCGTCCTCGTGGCCCGACGGGTCATGGGCCTGGTAGCCGACGCACTCGCAGCCGTTGTCGGCGCCGAGCCCCATGGTGGCTTCCTTGATGACCTCGCCCGGGTCCTGCTCGCGCATGTCGATCGGTATGGCGCCGATCTCCTCGGCCTTGCGCAGCCGATCGGTGTGGAAGTCGCACACCCACACCCGTCCAGCACCCTTGATCACCGCCGAGTAGGCCGCCATCAGCCCCACGGGACCCGCACCGTAGATGACGGTCTGGTCCCCGGGCTTGACGCCCGCCATCTCGGTGGCGTGGTAGCCGGTGGGGAAGATGTCGGCCAGCATCACGTAGTCCGTCTGACGCTCTTCGGCGTCCTCGCCCAGCCGCAGCGCGTTGAAGTCCGCGTACGGCACGCGCAGGAACTCGGCCTGGCCGCCCTGGTACGGCCCCATGTCCGCGAAGCCGTAAGCGGCTCCGGCAGCCGAGGGCTCCGGCTGCATGGTCAGGCAGTAGTTGGTCAAGCCGCGCTCGCACTGTTTGCAGAAACCGCAGGCGATGTTGAACGGCAGCACCACATACATGCCGACCTTGAGCTTTCTGACCGCCGAGCCGACCTCGATGACCTGCCCCAGGTTCTCGTGCCCGAAGATGCGGCCCTTCTCGAACGACGTACGCCCTTCGTACATGTGCAGATCGGAGCCGCAGATATTGGTGGTGGTGATTTTGACGATCGCGTCGCAGGGGTGCTCGATCCTCGGGTCGGGCTTCTCCTCGACCGTGACGTTCCGCGGTCCTTCGTATACAGCTGCTTTCATGATCACTCCTCGTCTCACCACCACATGCATGCGCCCACTGCCGTCACCCGGCCCAGGCCGCGAGAGATGGTGGATGGATGGTGGCGCGGCCGTCATGTCCTGCGGCCCCGCTGCGAGGGCGGCACGTGCCGCCTGCTGTGGGAGACGAGTCGCCCTGTCCTCCACGGTCTCATCCGGGCACTCCGAACGCGACCGCAGTCGGCGGGGGGTTGGGGGTGGCGCCCCGGCGCCGGCTCAGTCGTCGGAGAGATCCTGCTCGGCCCAGATGGTCTTGCCATGGACCTCCAGGCGAGTGCCCCAGCGCTGGGCGAGTTGGGCCACCAGGAAGAGGCCGCGGCCGCCCTCGTCGAGCGCGCGGGCCCGGCGCAGATGCGGTGCCGTGCTGCTGAAGTCGGAGACCTCGCAGATGAGCGCGCGGTCGCGGATCAGGCGCAGCCGGACGGGCGGGCGGCCGTAGCGGATCGCGTTGGTGACCAGTTCGCTGACGACCAGCTCGGTGGTGAAGACCAGCTTCTCCAGTCCCCAGTCCATCAGTCGGGCGGTGACCTCCTGCCGGATCCGGGAGACGACGGCGGGTTCCGGAGGGATCTCCCAGGTGGCGACCCGGTCGGGGCCGAGGGCCCGGGCGCGGGCGAGGAGCAGGGCGACATCGTCTTCGGGGCGGGCGGGGAGCAGAGTCCGCAGGACGGTGTCGCCGAGGGCGTCCAGGGACGGGCCCGGCTGGGCCAGGGCCTCGCGCAGCGCCTCCAGTCCCTCGTCGATCGCGCGGTCGTGGCCCTCGACCAGACCGTCGGTGTAGAGGGCGAGGACACTGCCCTCGGAAAGTTCGGTCTCGACCGCCTCGAAGGGCAGGGTGCTGAGGCCGAGGGGCGGGCCGTTGGGGACGTCGAGGATGTCGGCGCTGCCGTCCGGGGTGACCACGACGGGCGGGGGGTGACCGGCGCTGGCGATCGTGCAGTGGCGGGAGACCGGGTCGTAGACCGCGTACAGGCAGGTGGCGCCGATGGCCCCGGGGGGTTCGGGATCGTCCTCGGCCGCCAGCCGGGTCACGAGATCGTCGAGGTGGGTGAGCAGCTCGCCGGGCGGCAGATCGATATCGGCCAGGGTGCGTATGGCGCTGCGCAGCCGCCCCATGGTGGCGGACGCCTCGACGCCACGGCCCACGGTGTCGCCGACCACCAGGGCGGCGCGAGCGCCGGACAGCGGGATCACGTCGAACCAGTCGCCGCCCACGCCGGCCCAGGTTTCCGCGGGCAGATAGCGCGAGATGACCTCCACCGCGGCCAGGTCGGGCAGGCGCCGCGGCAGCAGATTGCGCTGCAGAGCCCTGGCCGTCATGCGCTCGCGCTTGTAGCGGCGTGCGTTGTCCACGCATACGGCCGCTCGGGCCGTGATCTCCTCGGCCAGCAGCAGGTCGTCCTCGTCGAAGGGCACCGGTGTCCGGTGGCGCGCGAAGAACACCACGCCAAGGGTGACACCGCGGGTGCGCATCGGCACCACCAGCTCCGAGTGGATCCCGTACTCCCGGATCCGGGCGGCCCGTACCGGGTCGAGGGCGTCCCACCGGACCATGAGCTCGTCGCTCACCCGGTAGAGGATGGCCCGGCCCTCGGTCAGGCATTCGGCCGACGGTGAGGACTCCGGGTGGGTGTCCAGTTCGCCCACGCCGACCACGGCCTCCGGGGTTCCGGGGAGGACGGAGCGATGGGCTGCGCGGCACATGGTGATGGGACCGGACAGCGGGCCCGAGGGGGGTTCCTCACCCTGGTCGAGAAAGGTGAGCAGGTCGACGCCGACGAAATCGGCGACCCGGGGGACGGCCACGTCGGCCAGTTCATGGGCGACATGCGCGAGGTCCAGGGTGGAGCCGATGCGCTTCCCCGCCTCGTTCAGCAGCAGCAACCGTTCCTGGGCCTGGTGCAGGCGGGTCGTGTCGTACGCGGCGAAGCACACGCCGTACACGCGGCCCGTCCGGTCATTGAGCGGCGCGAGCGAGATCGTCCAGGCGTGCTCGCGGCTCTGCCCCGGCACCCGCAGATAAGCCTCCAGGACCTGCCGTTCGCCCCTTTCCAGCACGCGGCGCATGCCCTCCTCGGTCTTCTCGCTCTCCGGGTGCGGCAGGAACTCGACCAGGCGCATACCGCGCATCCGATCTTCGGTGACGGCGGCCGCCGCCTCCATTTCGGCGTTCGCCCGCACCAGCCGCAGGTCCGTGTCGAAGACCGCGAGCACGCACGGGGCCTGGGTGAACGCCCCCACAGCCGCGTCGGCCTCGGGCGAACGCGGTTCCCGCGCGACGGCGGACACCAGGAGCCACCCGGTGGCACCGCCGTCCGCCACCACGCGGTGCGCCAGCGCCTCCGCCTCCACCCGATGGCCGTCACGGTGGCACAGCCCCACCCGTCCGCTCCACCTCGACCGGCCGGCCAGGCAGCGCCCAACCGCCTCGGCGGCGGTCTCCCCGGCCCACAGCTCGGTCACCGCTCGCCCCACGATCTCCTCGGGCCGGTAGCCGAGCAGCCGCTGGGCGCCCTCGCTCCACCCGGTCACGACGCAGTGCGAATCCATCGTGGCCGTGGCCAGGTACACCATGTCGAGAGGCTCGTTCACCACGGAGGACATCGTCTTACGGTCCCGGCGGCCACCATTCGATCATCAGAATCGTGGCGTCGTCGCTGAGTTCGTTGCACCGGCGGTCGACGATGGCGTGAATAAGCAGGCGGAGCACCTCCGTGGCGTTCTGCCCGGCGGCCGTCGAGCGGATGATGTGGTCGGTGAAGCGGTCCAGGCCGAATTGTTCGCCTCCCTCATTGCGGGATTCCACGACACCGTCGGTGTACAGCAGAATCCGGTCACCGGGTTCCAGGGCCGCCTCGTGTATCTGCCGGGCACTGGCGGCCAGGCTGGCGGGCAGCCCCAGCGGAGGCTCGGAAGGCCGTTCCAGTTCCTTCTCCAGCAGCCGCTGGCGGCGGATGAGCAAGGGGGACGGATGGCCGCAGTCGGACCAGCGCAGCACCCCCGTGGGCATGTGCAACTGGGTGAAGACGCCGGTGCAGAACTGATCCGGGAGCCAGGTCGACAGCGCCGAGTCCACGGCGCCGACGAGCGAGGCCAGGTCGGCGCCCGTGCGCCGGGCGTTGCGTGACCCCGCCATGGCCACGGAGGTTGCGAGGCCGGACGCCAGATCGTGGCCCATGGCGTCGAGGATCGTGGCGTGCAGCACGTCCGCGGTGAACGAATGGTCGAAGGCATCGCCTCCCAGCTCGTACGCGGGCTCCAGGACCGCGGTGGAGACCACCCGGCCGGTGCCGATCGAACGTGGTGGCAGAAAGGCCCGCACCATCTCCGTGGACAGCTGCATGGGCCGGGTCCGGGTGCGCTGCGCGAACGTGTCGATGTAGGTGCGCTTGGAGGTGATCACCAAGCCGAGGAGCGAGGCCAGCGCCCGCGAGCGCCACAGCCGCGGCCCGTCCAAGGACTCCATTCGCAGTCGCAGGACTCCCAGCCGCTCGGCCCCGTTGGCCAGCGGCAGCCATACGACCAGCCCACCCGAGCCGTCCTCCTCCACCCGCAGGGCGTCCGTGCGGTACGCCCATCCGGCGAGGGAGGCATCCACCGGGAGTTCCGTCTCGTCCTCGGCCAGCGGCAGCAGCAGCCGCTGCTGGAGATCTATCAAATGGACGACGGCACGGCCCAGGCCCATGGCCCCGGCATAACGGTTCAGGACCTCCGGGAACTCCGCAGGGGAGGCTTGCTGGGTGGCGCTGACCAGCTCCTCGAGCAGCTGTTCGGCGGCCCCGGCCGAGGACGGCACATCCGCGTCCACCATACGAGCAACTGTACGGCGGGCTCTCCTCCGGCGTCGTCCGCGGCCACCGTCCCGGCCGCCCCGCGGGGCCGGCTCAGCCCTCCTCCGTCGGCGGCCGGGGCGCGCCCTCGCGCTCCGCACGGGCCACCTGTTTCTCCGCCTCGTCCAGCTGAGCGCGCCGCTCCTGCCGGGCCGGCTCGACGTCCCCGTTCCAGTGTTGTCCGGATCGTGGCGCTCGTCAGCTCCTCCAGCGCCCGCACCAGCAGCTCCGCCCCGGGCCGCACCCCGGGATCCTTTCCGCTGTCGGCCCCCTCCCAGGCGGCGAGCGCCTCCTTGAGCCGGCGCCGCCCCGTCGCTGCGCCCGTGCCTCTTGGTGGTGAGCAGGCTGGTGCCCCGGGCGAACACCGGCGGCCGCATCTCCCGCGGTTCCCGCAGATCGGTGACGACTCCGTCGACCACGACGCCCGCCGCCCGCCCTCGAGGACGGCCCCGCGCGAGTGGACCAGGGGGATGCCGGGGAGTCATTGAGGCATCACCTTCGTGATGCGGCCCCCGTGCATGGCGCCATGCGCGGGGGCCATCGGTCCACGCTGCCGACGCCTACCCGGACTGCGCGGTGTCGGCCTCCTGGCGTTCACGCTCCGCTTGCTCGCGGCGCTGTCGTTCCCGTTTGCCGTAGGCGGCGCGGCGGACCGCTTCGTCGCTCTCGAATTCGGATCCGAGGGCTCCGCCCACGATGGCCGCCGCGCTCGCCAGCGACGCCAGGCGCGCGTAGTCGCCCAGCCCGACCGAGCGGCCCACCTGCTTGGCCAGCACTCCGCCGTCAATGAGGAACAAGGACACCGCGAAGTCCACGACATAGAGGCCGACGAGACCGCACAAGACGCCCAGGGACAGGGTCAGGACCGTGGAGAGGTTGTACAGCGCCGCCTTCTCCCTGTCCTGGGGGGAGGGAGTTTCGGGCCGCTCCCACAGACGCCGGTGGACGATGAGCCAGGTCACCATGGCCGCCACCGAGAAGAGGGAGATCACGGCGAGCCGCTCGGCCCGGATCCCGGTGGCCACGTTCCAGACAGTCCCGTTCATCACGGCGATGGCGCTGGTGGCCAGCGCGGCGGCGAGCGCCTTGGCAAGGGCGGGGACCAGCCGCCAAGGGCCGTTGGCGCGCACCATTCCGAGCAGCAGGCGCAGGCGTCCTCTCGCCGGAGACCCCACGATCCGCAGATCGACAATCTCTTCGTCCGTCGCCACGCGCTTCACGGGGGCGGTCCGCTCCGGAACGATCGGTCCGATGGTGCCCTGGCCCGGCCGCGTGGAGCCGTCGCCGGTCGTGGTGAACATCAGATCTTTCAGGAGCCGGACGACGGAGCGACGGAGCCGCCGCCGTAGGAGGATCCCACCGAGCGCGGGCAGCGACACCAGCGCCACCCGATCTTCGGCGTCCACATCGACCACCAGTGGTCGCCCGTCGGTGCGCAAGGGCAGATCGGTGAGGCAGACGGCGATGTCCCAGTTCTCCCGGAACTTGTGCTCCCGTGTCGCGCTGAGGATCGCGACGCTGTCGTGCAACGTGGCGGTCAGCGGGTCACGGACGACCCGCAGGCTCCACTCGATGTCTCGGTTCACGGCTTCGGCGAGCAGTTCCGGCAGATCCTCGGCCAGCTCCTCCGCCAGTTCCGCCGGCGTGTCCGGATCGACGAGGAGGCCCACCACAACGCGCGGCTGCTCGTTGTCCGCATCGGGAGTAGCCCGCATCCCCACTCCCGTCTTCCGTGATGTGAGCCGCAGGTGCTGGGGGAGGCCGTGGGGCCGCGCCGAATCACGGTAACGGCACGCTCCCGGAGGGCGGCGGCGACACGCACGCCCGACCCGTAGCGCTTCAAAACTGCTTCACAGGTGCTGACCTGGTGCAATGTGCTTGATCAGCAGTCCGGCATCATCAGTTCTCGTGCTGGTTCAACTTTGCGGGTGCCGATAAATCTTCCGCGCAGCTCAGGCCGCTCGCTTGCTGCTCTGCCGTTCGGGCGCGGGTGGGATGCCGTGCTCGCGGAGGATCTCCCAGACGGTAGATGCGGCGACCTTGATCTCCAGGACCGCGAGCTCGCCGTGGATCCGGCGTCACCCCCACGAGGCATTGTCCCTGGCCAGGCGCAGGATCAGGACACGGATCGAGCGGATGGTGCGTGGGCGTCCACGTCGCTTGGGCACGCAGGCCGCGGCATGGCGCCGCCTGAGCAGGCCACGATGCCAGCGCAAGACCGTGTCGGGGCGGACCAGCAGCAGAAGGTGCCGCAGCCTCGACGCCGAACCAGCAGGCCAGCACATCATGCGTGGCCCCATGACGGAGATGCACGAGCGTGGCCAGGAGCCGGTCGACGAACACCAGCCGATGCTTCGCGCCCGCGCCCACCGCCCGCTTCCGTGGCCTGGGCGCGAGCTTGACCTGGTGCCGTTCATGCCACAACGGCCCCACCTCCGCGACGAGTTCAGCGACCACCTCGGCCGACAGACCGTGATCCTTCGGTCGCTGATGATCGCTGTACGAGTTGCGTTCCCCGCCACGCAACCATGATCGACGATCGGGAGCTCGACGTCTCACCGCCTGCCGTGCACGAGCTCGTTGGGCAGCGCCACGCGGTCGGACGCGGGATCCACCGCCTCAAGCGCCACCGGGCGGTGGCCACGAGGTACGACTGTGAGGATGATCGGGTGCCGCCTCGGGCGGTGGTCTGGCCCGTGGCCCTGATGCCCTGAGCTTGATCTGCCGACCACCGCTCGGGGCGGCATGTGTTGCCGCCGGACCGGTGGGCGTGTCCCGATAGGGGCCTTCGCGACAGGCGCCGTCACAGTCCTGACCGCCACACCTGGCCCGGCGTCGGCCACCGGTGTTCCCGAAGCGCTCAGGAGACAGGCACCCGTGTCCAGCATGACCCAGCCCACCCGTCCCCGTCACCACACGCCCGAACCGCTCGAGGATGTCGTGCTCGGCGTGGATACCCACAAGGACATCCACGTGGCTGCAGTGATCACCGCAACAACAGGAGCCCTGCTGGACACCCGTAGCTTTCCGACCACCGAGGACGGCTACCGACAGCCGCTGGCCTGGGCATGCGCCTCGGCCGCCTGCAGCGGGCCGGCGTGGAGTGCACCGGCTCCTACGGCGCGGCACTGACGCGCTACCCGCACCGCGAGGGAACCGCGGTTACCGAGGTCGACCAACCGGACAAGGCCACTCGGCGGCGACGCGGCAAGACCGACGCGATCGACGCCACAGCCGCTGCCCAGGCGGTGCTCTCCGGACGTGCCACCGCCGCCGCCAAGACCAGCGAGGCCCGGTGGAGGCCATCCGCATGTTCAAAATGGCCAAGGTTTCCGCGACGAAATCCCGTTCGCAGGCGATCAACCAGCTCAAAGCCGTCCTGATTGCCGCCGACCCCACCCTGCGCGAGGCACTGAGTGAAGGTCGCCGAGGCCGGGGTGCACATCGCACTGGGCAGCGACACCTTCAGCGGTCGGGGCCTGTTCGGAGCCAACACTCTGGAAGAGGCCGAACTCATGGTGGCGGCCGGGATGACGCCCACTCAGGTGCTGGCCGCAGGCACCAGTGGCGCGTCGCGACAGTGCGTCCGCCCCGACCTCGGCACGGTGACCCCCGGCAAGCGCGCCGACCTGCTCGTCCTGAACGCTGATCCCACTGCGGACATCGGCAACCTTCGCGACCTCAGCATGGTGATCCTGAACGGCGGGCTCGCCGTCGACAAGCGCTAGGCGCGCGCGTGGCGGGACGATCTCCCGCCGTTTCACCGCAGCAGGGGGAAACCAACCATGAAAACCTGGTTCATCACCGGCATCAGCAGCGGCTTCGGCCGCCTCACAACGGAAGAGCTTCTCGCTGGCGGCGATCGTGTCGCTGGCACACTTCGGGACCTGGCAGCCGCCGGCGACCTCAAGGCGCAATAGGGCGACCGGCTGCGGCGCGCCGCTCTGCGATGCCGCATCCGGTGCACGGGCGTGGAGAATCCCGTCCGACGTAATGGCCGGTGGCGGATCTCCGTGGCCTCGTAGCTGGTGAGACTGCGGCCCCACGACCCCGGAACGATCACGACCGGGTTGTGGAACTGGCCGGTGCGCGCAGCTCAGCCCTTCCCTCAGAACGGGTCACACCCAACTCGCGTACTCAGTCACAATCAGCGCCTGCGGTGCTGTCGCGCCGAGTCCCGCGGCCGTCACCCCTCTCGCGCCATAGCCGCCATCAGTGCGTCCAGCAGGCCCGGTACCGCCTCTTGGAGGGCGGTGCGGCGGAGGCGGTGTCCGCGGGAGGGGCCGACCATGACCGGATGGAGGATGCCCGCCTCGACCAGGATCTTGAAGTGGTGGGTCGCGGTGGATTTGTTCAGGCCCTCGTAAAGGTCTGAGCAGGGCGCTTCGGCGGCAGGGTGTGTTGCCAGGCGGCGGACCATTTCCAGGCGTACGGGGTCTGCGAGTGCACGCAGCAGTTTCTGGACGGCGGCGACGGGCGGCAACTGGTCGGGTGGGGTCTCCCAGGACGGCATCGGACAACTCCAAGTTTGACGGACGTCGTACTTCTCCCTAGCATCCACGAAGTACGATCTACATCAAACTTACCAGGAGTCCTCGTGAAGGCACTCTCCCCAGGCCGTCGCCCCCAGCCATGGAGCTACCCGGCCCTCCTCGTCCTGCTCATGCTCGGGCAGGCGACCTCCGCCATCCCCTCACCGCTCTACTCCCTGTACGCCGAGAAGTGGGACTATCCGCCCTTTCTCACCACCGTCATCTTCGGCGCTTACGGGGCCGTGGCAGTCGTCGCGATCCTCGTCTCCGGGGCCCTGTCCGACCGGTACGGCCGACGGCCCGTGCTCCTCGTCGCTGTCCTGCTGCTGCTCGCCGGGCTCGTCGTCTTCGTCTTCGCCGCGGGGCCCGGATATCTCGTCGTGGCGCGGATGCTCAACGGCCTGGGGATCGGCGCGATCGTGGTCGTCGCCGGAGCCGCCCTGCTGGACGTGAGCCCAGAGCGGGCAGCCCGGAGCGGGACGCTCACCGCCATCGCGTTCAACGTGGGCATCGCCGTCGCCGCGCTCGGCACCGCGGGCCTCGCCCAGACCGGCTTCCACCCTCTGCTCCTGCCCTACCTCGCCGACGCGCTCATCGCCCTCGTCCTGCTCGTCCTCCTCGTGGTGATGCGTGAGCCGCACCCCTCGGCCGGTGCCGCGCCCCTGGGTATCCCCCGCCCGCAGGTACCCAAGGAGATTCGCGGGCGCTTCGTCTTCGCCGTGATCGGCGCAGGCGCCGCCTGGGCCGTGCTCGGGGTCTGCTTCTCCCTCGAACCCTCGATCGCCGCCCACGCCGCGCACGTCGACGGACCGTTCTTCGGCGGTGTCGTCATCGCGGCCGTGACCCTCGCCGCCGCCTCGACACAGGTCGTCAGTGCCCGCTACCCGGCCCGCACGGTCGCACTCGTCGGCGACACGGCGCTCGCCGTGCTCATGCTGGCCGGAGTAGGCGGCTTCGCGACCGGCAACGCCGTCGTCATCATCGTCACCGTCGCACTCCAGGGCGGCGCCTACGGACTCGCCTTCGGCGGCTCCCTGCGCCACCTGACCGCACACATCCCCGCCGAGCGGCGCGGGGCCGTCATGTCCATGTTCTATCTGCTCGCGTACGGCGCGCTCATCACGCCCACACTCCTGGTGGGCATCGGAGCGACCGTCTGGAGCGACACCGCAATCTTCCCCGTCTTCTCGGTGCTCGCGGCCCTCCTGTGCCTCTCCGCCGTGGTCGTCGAGCGGATGCTGGGGCGTCGAGGGGAACACCTTGCGGTGACGCGGGCGTCGACTGCTGAGGTGCCCCGGATGAGCGAGGTCGACTGACCGGCAGCCCCATAGCGGGCCGGCACGCGGCGCCGGGCAGCCATGCCAAGAGTGGCGCGCGGTGGCCCGGAGCCCGTCGTCGAGACGGACGGCACCGCGAGTGAGGCGGACGGCGCGGGAGCCCCCGAAGCCGCCGACCTGGCGCTTGATGACCTCCACGCCATCCTGAAGGCACACTCAGAGACAGCTCTCCAACTTGACGCCCCAGGTCAAAGGGCTGGTGTGATAGACCCTCGGAGTACTCGTGGCCGCCCGGTGCCGTCCGTCCCGCGTCGCTCCGAGCGGCGGCCGGGGTCACGAGCAAGTGCTCAATGGGAGACCGGCCTCACCGGGCTCGGCCGTGACCGGACTCCACCGAGTAGGGCCGGGTCCGCCACACGGCTCACGGCGGCAAGTCCCTTCCCGCCGTGATTGATTCCGCACGGGGAGGTACTGCGGTCATGCCGCCAGGCGGGTGCCGCGGCGCCAGACGGCGCGGGTGTTGAGGGTGTCGCCGATGTTGCCGACCGGGTCGCCGTCGACCAGCAGAAGGTCGGCGCGGAGTCCCTCGGCGATGCGGCCCCGATCGCTGAGGCGGAAGCGGCGGGCTGTGGTCGCGGTGGCCGCGCGCAGGGCCCGTGCGGGCGTGAGGCCGGCTGTCACGAGGTACTGCAGTTCGTGGTGCAGGCTCGCTCCGTGCGCCAGGCCCCCGAAGAACGTCTCGGGCATGGAGACGTCGGTGCCGGCCAGCACGTCGATGCCCGCGGCGTCCAGAGCGCGCACGGTGTCGTACACGTCGTCGAGCTTGCCCTGCGGGTAGCGGTTGTAGCTGGAGCGCAGGGTCTGGTCCCACTTGCTGTCGAGGCGTGCGGCGACCCGGGGGTCGTCGGCGAGTTCGCTGCCGGTGTTCCCCATCATCGAGGCGTTGAGAGTGATGCAGGGAATGACGAACATGCCCGCGTCCTTGATGAGGCCGATGATCTCGGCGGTGTGCGGCTGGTCCATGAACACGTGGGTGACGCCGTCGATGCCGGCTTCTGCGGCCATCCTGGTGGCCTCCAGGGTCAGCGCGTGGGCCACGGTAAGGGCGCCGTACTTCTTGGCTTCGGCCACACCGGCGTTCACGGTGGCCTGGTCGAGCGAGGGCAGCCCGGGGTGTCCCTCCACGCTGCCGTCGTCGATCATGAACTTGATGAAGTCGGATCCCCGGGCGAGGAGCTGGGGCACGAAGGCGGCCGCTTCCCCGGGCGTGGTGGAGAACGGCATCAGGGGCATCACCGGCGGGAGATCCCACTTCGGCCGGAATCCTTCGGGCATCAGCTCGCTCGGGTGACCACCGGGCGGTGTAATGGCGAAGCCGGAAGATCGCACGTCAGCCAGGGTGTCGTCGTCGGTGATGAGCCCCCGGTTCTCCCGTGTGTTCATCCCCTGCATCTCCAGTTCGGTCGTCACCCCGAACCGCAGGGCGAGCGCCAGGGACCCCGGGGCGGAGTGGACATGGGCGTCGATGAGTCCCGGCAGCAGTGTGGCGCCGCTGCCGTCGACGATCTCGCTGTCCCGAGGAGCGTCGCCACCGACACGGGCGATCCTCCCGCCGTCGATGACCACGGTCCGCACGCCTACCGTCTTCTCTCCGTCGAAGATCTGCGCGTTGGTGATCGCGGTGAGCGTCATAGCAGTCCGCCTCGTTTCCTCGCTCAAATTTACATACCCAATGCTATGGAATTGTCTAGTGGTATGCAAATCTGCGGACCGGCTCTAGACTCGGTCGCATGAGCAGCGCGTCCTCCTCCGAGCGGCCCTCCGACGACCTGGCGCTGGACCAGATCGGCCCGGCACTGTCACGTCTGCGGCGACGCGCACCGGCATCGAGCAAGGACCTCTCCCGCAATCTCGTACTCAACGTGATCGCCGACGCGCCGGGCGAGACGACCGTCGGCGGCCTCGCCGCCGAGATGGGCGTCGCCCAGCCGGTGGCCAGCCGGACCGTCGCCGCCTGCATAGAGGACGGGCTGCTGCGCCGGACGGCGTCCCAGTCCGACGGACGCCGTACCGTGCTCGAACTCACCGAGCACGGCGAGGCCGAACGCAACCGCTTCGCCGCTGAACAGCGAAAAGCGTTCCAGGAGATCACCGCCGCCTGGTCGCCGGAAGAGCGGATCCAGTTCGCACACCTCTTGGCCCGATACGGAGCTGACGCCACCGCATGGTCCAGGAAACAGGCCACAAGCCGCGACTGAACGAGCAGCGCCCCGACATCGAAGCATGGCAGGAGCCCGGGCGCCGATCGCGCTGACGGACGATCCGCTGATCCGACACCTCGACCTCATAGCGAAGCGCAAGGATCTCGGCGTTGTTCGCGGCGGTCGACCGGCCCAGCAAGAGAAAGGCAGCCCAGTAGTCGACAGAAGATCAGGTAGAGCAGTCGCAGACCCACAATCACTGATCATGCCCGTACTCGGGCGATCACAAAGCCCCAGGTCAACCAACGTACGGCAATAAAGACACCCTTCGCCGACACCTTCCCCTCCTCGGCTCGGAGATCACCAACGCCGAGCAGGTGTCCTTTCTTCCCTAGGGCTGCGTGTGTGCGGTGGCTAGCTGGGCGAAGAAGGAACGCAATGGTCCGCGTCGTCCTCGTCTGCGCAGTTCGATCTTGCATTTTCCATGTAGCACCACTGCTTGAGCTGACCGTACGGCCGGCAATTAGAATCGCCTCTCATGTCGAAGCCTGACGAACTGCTCGTTGACGTCGCCGCCCTGGTGGAGTCCGGGCACAGCAATCAGATGTCTCTGACCGTGGTCGCCGGTGGTGCTGTCATCACGGGCCGGCTGGCTCCCGAAGCCGTCTGGAGGCAGCGGGTGTCGGAGGTCCTGGCGGACTCGGCCCGCCTGAGCGGTTTCTCCGCCGTCTTCACCGCTACAACGTGCAAGGAGGGGCCGCCCACGCATCTGCATTTCCATGTGGCGCGGATTCTGCAGGGCGCGGTGGGGATCCCGGAGACGGGCGGGATGTACCGCGTGGCGATCAAGGACGTCAGCGCCTGGACCATGGGCGACTTCAGCTACTCCGACCACTGACCCACCGTCGCGCCGAGAAACCCTCGGTACGCGGTGAGGGTCCGACCGGCGCATCCCGGTCGGACCCTCACCGCTGTTTTGGTGGCGGCTCGCGCCTGCCCGTCGGTCAGACGGCCGCAGGGGCGCCGAGCATCGCGGAAGCCTGTTCCAACGGGTTGAGGACGCGCGCGGGCGCGGCGGCCTGGGGAAGGCCGCGGCAGGTGAAGCCGAGCTGGGTCATGGCCCGGAGGACTTCGCCGGCGCTGAAATCGCGGCGGTCCTGGCGTGTGATGACCTGGCCGACCTGCTTGACGGGGTAGGTGCGGCGGCCGATGATCACGGACTCGCCGGTGACCTGTTCGGGCTTAACGCCCTTCATGGATTCCAGGACGCCGCTTTTGGTGAGGTCGAACGGGAAGCGGGCGATGACACAGCGCATGATGCCTCACAAGGAGAAGAACGAATAGGGATGGTTCCGCCGCGTGAGGTGGTTCAGCGGCCGAGGGCGAGGACACCCGGAGCGCTGCCTTGTTTGCCGACGGCAGGCAGGGCATCGTGCTGGCGGTAGCGCATCGCGTGCTCGGCTTCGGTCATCGTGGTCACGGGCGAGGTGAACGGCCCGCGGTCGCCGAGGATGTCGCGCAGCTGGACCCGGTCCGTGTACGTGGACCTGTCGCGGACTGCGGCGAGCTGGACCTGGGTGACCAGTCCGGTGCACAGGCCGTCGTCGTCGCAGACGAGCAGGTGCCCGGTGCCGGCGCTTGCCATGACGGACAGGGCGACCTCGATGGTCATGTCGTCGCAGACCTGCGGTCCGGCTGTGTCCATGGCGTCGGCCTCCGTCGTGGGCACGGGGGTGGCATTCGCCGAGCGGAGCTGCATCTGAACCAGCGTCAAAACGTATCTCCTACAGAGATGGGTCAGTTTTCTGATCACGAAGGTCCTAGGCCGCCTTCGCATCGAAGGCGGACTGCCGCACGGTCCCGCGCCGGGCAGCCGAAGCGGGGCTGCGTCGGCCGCGTGAGGCCGCGCTGCGCTTACGCCGCTCGGCCACCGGCGCGGTGATCGTCACCGGGATGCCGGAGGGGGTCTGGGCACCGGTGATCTGGCTGAGTGCCGCTTCGCCGGAGCGGACCTGGGTGATCTGGGGCACGATGCCGGCGGCCGTCATGAGGCGGGTCATGTCGCGGCGCTGGTTGGGGGTGACCAGGGTGACGACGCTGCCGGTCTCGCCGGCCCGCGCGGTACGGCCACCGCGGTGGAGGTAGTCCTTGTGGTCGGTCGGCGGGTCGACGTTGACGACGAGGTCGAGGTTGTCGACGTGGATGCCGCGCGCCGCGACGTTCGTCGCCACGAGCACGGTGACGTGCCCGGTCTTGAACTGGGCCAGGGTCCGGGTGCGCTGCGGCTGCGACTTCCCGCCATGCAGGGCGGCGGCCCGGACACCGCTGTTCAGCAAATCCCGCGTCAGCCGGTCGACGGCGTGCTTGGTGTCCAGGAACATGATCACCCGGCCCTCGCGCGCCGCGATCTCCGTCGTCGTCCGATGCTTGTCGGCGCCGTGGACGTGCAGCACGTGGTGCTCCATCGTGGTGACCGCGCCCGCGGACGGGTCGACGGAGTGGACGACCGGATCGGTGAGGTAGCGGCGGACCAGGAGGTCGACGTTGCGGTCGAGGGTGGCGGAGAACAGCATCCGCTGGCCCTCGGGGCGGACCTGGTCCAGGAGCGCGGTGACCTGGGGCATGAAGCCCATGTCGGCCATCTGATCGGCCTCGTCCAGGACGGTGATCGCGACCTGGTTCAGCCGGCAGTCACCCCGGTTGATGAGGTCCTTGAGGCGGCCCGGCGTAGCGACGACGACCTCGGCGCCACCGCGCAGCGCACTGGCCTGACGGCCGATCGACATTCCGCCGACGACGGTGGCCAGGCGCAGCTTCACCGAGCGGGCGTAGGGGGTTAGTGCGTCGGTCACCTGCTGGGCCAGCTCACGCGTCGGCACGAGGATCAGGGCCAGCGGCTGGCGGGGCTCGGCGCGCTGTCCGACGGTGCGGGCCAGCAGGGCCAGGCCGAAGGCGAGGGTCTTGCCGGAACCGGTGCGTCCGCGACCGAGGACGTCGCGGCCCGCGAGGGTGTTGGGCAGGGTCGCGCCCTGGATCGGGAACGGGACGTTCACGTCTTGTGCGGTGAGCGCGGCCAGCAGCTGCTCGGGCATGTCGAGGTCGGCGAACGCCTCGACGGCAGGCAGCGCGGGAGTGATCGTCTTCGGCAGGGCGAACTCGCCCTGGGCCGCTGCGGGCCGCCGGCCGTGGCCGCCCGAGCGGCGCGGACCCCCTGAACGGCTCGGGGCGGGCGAGCCGAAACGGCTACCCCGGCCCGAACCGGCGCCGGAGCGGAAAGCGGGGCCGTCGGTACGGGTGCGGGAGTAGCGGCCGTTCGTACGGGTGGGGTTCATTGAGAACCTTCCTTGATACGGCACGTATCAAGGAATTCCCGCGGCGGAAGAGCAGTGCGGGGAATCGCAAGAACGGGCCGAATAGAATGCGAAAGTCAATCTGGCTTGCAGTGAATCTGGCGCGGGGCGCAGGCGATGAAATGGGTGACGTTATGTGGACGTGAAATCCGCGACGTCGACGGGTGTAGCTCCGAAGTGACGCGCATACCTGGGGAAGGGTCTGCGGGCGGTGTTGTCCCACAGGTGATACCACTGCGGGAAATGCCCGTAGCCGGGGCCCGCGCACCCGAGGGCTGCGGGTCCCAGCTACAAAGTGCGCGTCAGCATCAGACGGGAACGATGTTCTCGGCCGTCAGGCCCTTCTGACTCTGCGCGATGTCGAAGGTGACCCTCTGCCCTTCGAGCAGCTCACGGAAGCCCTGGGCGGCGATGTTCGAGAAGTGGGCGAACACGTCAGCGCCGCCACCGTCCTGCTCGATGAAGCCGAAACCCTTGGCCGCGTTGAACCACTTCACGGTGCCAGACGCCATGTCATATCTCCTTTGGGGCAGTACGCCGGGATCCGCAATGCACGGATACCGGGTCGCCGCGATGATGCCCCACCCGGAAAATGACCGGAAATACGAAATGCTTCCAGCGGCTGGAAATACCGACGAGGGCGCTTCAAGATTGGGAATCAAACTGCAACTGAGATCGACACTAGCATGCCGTAGCCGTCTGTGCACGTTAAATGATTCCACTCTGTTCGTTGCAGTAAAAACATTCTCCGCATGGCGCGTTAAACCCTCACGTCGCGGTCATAGATATTGATCCGCCCGGAGCGCAAGGTTTCAGGAAGAGCGGTCGCCGTTCACGGCTCGGAGGGCACGACTATTCCGGTGGCACGATCCGTACCGTTCAGCCCGGCGCCGGCCTCATCGGCCCGAATGCCGGTCCCAACACGGATCAGGGCCGCGCAGCTGTTGTGCTGCGCGGCCCTGATCCCGTGCGCCGCCCAGATCCCGCCACCGTCGCCTGAAGGCCGCCTTGGGTGATGTCGAACGTCACGGCCCGGCCTTCCCGAAGCTCACGGAAGCCCGAGGAGTTGATCGCGGAGTAGTGGGCGAAGACGTCCGCGCCGCCGCCGTCCTGGGCGATGAAGCCGAAGCCTTTCCCCGCGTCGAACCACTTCACAGTTCCCGTAGCCAGTCTTATGCCTTCCGGTCGATGAACGCCTCCCACGACGTGTCGAAGGCGGAGGTGATCGCCCTGGTTCCGGCGGCACAGCACAGCAGAACGCCCACGCCGAGGACGTGGGCGAAGGGGAACTTCCGAACCATGACAGCTGACTCAGACGCCACAGTCCACGCACTCTGTCACCACGGGAAACGCCTCATGCGCCACGCCCCGCATGTGCGGGGCCGCCGGTACCCGGCGGGCGTGCACCACCTCAGACCTCGGGCGGTGAATTCACAGATTCAGCGGCACGGCGGTGTTCGGCGTTGATGCGCTGGGCTTCTTCGAGCTGGTCTTCGAGGATGATGATGCGGCAGGCGGCCTCGATGGGGGTGCCCTGGTCGACGAGTTCACGCGCGCGGGCCGCGATGCGCAGCTGGTAGCGGGAGTAGCGGCGGTGGCCGCCCTCGGAGCGGAGCGGGGTGATCAGGCGGGCTTCCCCGACGGCGCGGAGGAAGCCCTGGGTGGTGCCGAGCATCTCGGCGGCCCGGCCCATGGTGTAGGCGGGGTAGTCGTCGTCGTCGAGACGGCTGTACGAGTCCTCTGCTGTCATCGCACCTCTCTGTGGAACGCGTGGAGGGGCCCTGGTGCCATATGGCACCAGAGCCCCGAAGGAACTGCTACACCATCTGCCGACCCTGGTACTGCGCCGGCCTTCTGTTTCCGCAGACCCGACCTGAATGCTGTCGGGGGTGCGGGGATCGCGGTTGCTTGACCGAAGACCACCTCACTATCGATGTCCTGCGGTACCCGGGCTCAAGACTTCCGCCCGGGCGATCCTGATGGCGCGGGGCTCCTCCGTTCTTTCCCTCTGGATGAACTACTTACCAAACGGGAACTACGTACTGCTGGTACTGCGAACCGCGCTTACTGAACTGCTACTGCGGTACTGCTCACGGCGGCCCCTGATCACTGCGGGCCACCCGGTCCGGTCGTCAGCCTCGTCGCCGTCCTGCAACAACTCTGGCTTCGAAACTCCACCACCGCACCGTCCTACGAACTGCACCCGCGGGTACTGCTGCCCGGCAGTTCGTCTCTGCCGGGCCCTGCTTGATCTCGGCTACGAGAGAAACCATAACCACACCACCGCCCAATGTCTACTCCGGCCGACACAGATTTCCGCGTGCTAGTCAGAGAGATAGTCGTCCTCGATCACAGAAGGGCGTGCGGTGGCCCCACTCCAGCCGGGGACACCCGCTTTGACCAGCGCCGTTGCGCCGGCCTTGATGCCGCGAACCCCACAGCTTCCCCGCCAGACTGCGTGGATGATCGGCCAGGCACGCTCCACAGCCGGGACCTCGAGCGGTTAACGCGCCGCGCGCCGGGGCACAAGCACCAGGCGGACGAAGTCGGCCGCCCACCCCGGGGCCTTCACCTGCGCAGAGCCCCGGCGGCATCATGGTCTGTCGTACTGCCGCGTCTGGCCTACCTCGCCGCGACCAACGCCCTGGCGTTCCTACGCCTCCTGCCGATGAGCGACAGGGAGAAGAACGTCGAGATCCTGGTACTCCGGCACCAACTGCTGGTCCTGCAATGCCGGGCCGGCAAGCCGACTGATGGCGACCACCTTTCGATGGCAGGGACGGGCCCCGGCGCAGGGTGGCTGCTAAAGATTCCCGCAGTCCGGCATCAGCCACGCGGATGCCAACGGCCTCTTCGTCATGCCCGACGCCGGCGCCCCCAAGCGGGAGACTCCATTGGCTGACGTCGTCGCCCTGGTTTGGCGGATACTTACCGGCATGGTGATCCCTGACATGCACAGGCTGAGGGGGGTTGGGCTATCCGCCAGGTGCTAGAAGCTCGGTCGCCAAGGTTTTCTCGCTAGCCGCCCACGACGCCAACAGGGCCAGATTGTCAGCGGCCGGCCCCTCCGCGGGTGCGGTGTAGACATTCAACTGCAGGCCAGGTTCGGTGGGCAGATCCATGGACTCGAAGTCCAAGTCGAGCCGGCCCACTACCGGATGGTTTACACGCTTGCTCCCGTATCCGTGCAGCCGCACGTCCTGAGATGCCCACTGCTGCCGGAATAGCTCACTGCACGTTGACAATTCGCCAACAAGAGCGACGAGCTCCTCGTCGTGCGGATCGCGGCCGGCTTCCATGCGCAGCATCGCGGCCGCATTTCGTGTGACCTGGTCGTAGTCGACGAAGAACGTCTTGGCCGCGTCGGGATTCAGGTACACGAACCGCGCGGTGTTGGCGGGGCGTCGCGGGTCTGCTAGCACCGGTGAATACAGGGCTCGGCCAAGTTGGTTCATGGCGATCACGTCCTGGCGGCCGTTGCGGATCCACGCCGGTGCATCGGTAATGGCGTCGAGCACTTGTTGCAGCGCCGGGCGCACCGTCGCCGCGGGCTTGCGGCGGCGTCGACTGCTGGGTGCCCCGGACTGGCGCGCGAGGTGAAACAGGTGATCGCGCTCCGCGTCGTCGAGTTGTAGGGCCGAGGCCAACGCGTCGAGCACGCCCTCGGAGGTACCGGCCAGGGCGCCGCGCTCCATACGCACGTAGTACTCAACCGACACTCCTGCGAGTAGCGCTACTTCCTCGCGACGCAGACCCTTGACCCGGCGGTGGCCACCGTAGGCGGGCAGGCCCGCCTTATCGGGCGTAATGCGGGAGCGACGTGACCTCAAAAACTCCCGGATCTCGGTGCGCAAATTAATCGTGGCGGCCATCCCCTCATCGTAGCGGCCGGCCCGCAGGCGAAGGGAGGTACCGCTAATACCCCGAAGCCTGCAATGCACCCCTCACCACCCACACATGTCGCCGCGACGGCTTGGCATCGCACCCAGCCGTCCCCATCGTCACCAATCGTTACCCTCAACGACGGCGCCGACTGCGATCGAGCGCGGCGACCGGAGCGCTGCCGGGAGACGGTCGCCGCAGTCGCGGCCGCACGCACACGACCAAACGCTGAACCCGTTCGGTAATTCTGGTGTCGGTTCGTTGGCGTCGATGATGTCCTCGCCTAAGTGCTGTCCCGCAATCGGCCTTCGGCTTCGATCCACCGCAGGGCCGCGGGCTGTCGGGCGCGCTTCCATCGCGAAGGCGGCAGTTCCAAGGAGCTCTGACACTGTGTGTGAGCGACTGTGTACCCGACGGGGCGGATGGCCTGCCCGTGCGGGAGGTATCGGGTGGTTACGCAGAGCGGTGGGACACCTGGTGTCTCAGGGGCCGTGGGTCCCCGGCGCGCCGTATCGGGCGAGCATGGTCAGCACCGCTTGGTCGACCGCGTTGGTGATGGCGGAGTCGTCGGGCTCCCAGCGTGCGAGCAGCATCCGCGGCCAGAACACGTAGTTGGAGATCATCCCGAGGAATTTGGTCGCCGCCATCTCCGCATCGTCAAGCCGGGCTGTACCAGCGGCGTTCTCCGCCGCCAGGTAGCGGCGGACCGATTCGAAGTAGGGCATCTTGCCGAGCTTGAACTGGGTCTCGCCGAGCTCCGGGAAGCGCGGTACCTCGGCGATGACGATGCGGAAGAGGGCGGCCATGCCGGGCTGGGTGAGAAGAGCCACGTATCGGCGTCCAATGGTCTCAAGCCCTGCGCGGAGGTTCCCTGGCTCGGGGAGGAGTGCCTCCTCGTCGCCGACCTTCCAGTATTCGGTGACGATCGCCTCGAACAGGGCCGCCTTGGTGGTGAACTGCTTGAACAGAGTCGCCCTCGACACTCCGGCCGCCTCGGCGATGCGGGCCAGCGAGGTGCCGTCGTAGCCGGAGTCGAGGAACAGCTTCGTCGCTGCCTCGATGATGGACGTCCGCTTCTGCGCCGCCACGCGCCGGTGATATTCCGAAGGCTGTGCCGTCATGCCCTCCAGGTCATTGCCGGCCGCGACGACGACACCGGCCGCGATCTCGCTGCTCAGCTCGGTCATCGGGCTCTGTCCGTTCACCTGGATGTCGCCAGCGAGGACGACTGGGCGGCGGTGGTGCGAGAAGTCGAAAGCCGCTTCGGGCCGATCACCATCCTGGTGAATAACGCGGGAGTCCAGAACCCCGCGGTCCCTATCGAGCACACCGAACTCCGCACCTGGGAGCACACCTTCAGCGTCAACGTCACCGGCCAGTTCCTCGGCATCAGGGCCGTGGCTCCGATCTCCATGACGAAGAAGACACAGAGACGTCTGAGGAATACGGTCTCCACGTGCATGAAATCGCAAGCGAGCAGCGTGTGAGCCTGTGAACGGAGGAAGGAGCGCCAGGTCTGCTGGGATGCGCGCTGCGGTGCGGGCGGTAGACCCGAGCGGCGCAGAACACGGCGGATAGTCGCAGCGGCGACCCGATGACCAAGCCGACGCAACTCACCTTGGATCCTGACATACCCCCAGGTCGGGTTCTCTCTCGCCAGGCGCTGGATGAGCGCAACTGTCTCTTCCTGCAATGGTGGACGACCGGATCTGACCGCCGTCTGGCGTCACTTCCAGCGCACCAGACGACCGTGCCAGTTCAGCAGGGTGTCCGGTGTGACCAGCCGATGGCGACGTAAGACGGGTGGCAGGTGCCGTGCGAGAGCGGAGAGCACGGCACGATCAGCCCACGACAGCCGCGGCCGCTCGGCCTGCCGACGAAGCACAGCGACCTCATGACGAAGGGCGAGGATCTCGGCATTGTTCGAGGCGGTCGAACGGCCCACCAGGAGGAGGCAGCCCAGTGGTCGGCAGAAGATCAGGTAGAGCAGTCGCAGACCCACGATCACTGATCATGCCCATACGTAGGCGATCGCAAAGCCCCAGGCCAACCACCGTACGGCAATAAAGACACCCTTCGGGGTAGCGGCCCGATGTCGCCGCCGCCACTGGCATACCGTCCCCCGGCAGCCTCTCGCGTGCGTCCACCCACTCCACCACCGCGTCCATGTCCACTCCCGGCTCGGGCCCGCTGTCGGATACGCCATGCTCGCCATTCGACCCGCCGGCGGATACGCCATGCTCGCCACTCAGACCCGGTAGGTGCTCACAGCGGTATCCATTCGCTGGAGGTGGTGACCTCGTTGAGGACGTCGGGCAGCGGCTCGACGCCGAGGCCGGGGCCGGTGGGGACATCGAGGTGGCCGGCGGTGAGGACGAACGGCTGTGTGATGTCGGTGGCGAAGTACCGGTTGGAGCCGGAGGTGTCGCCGGGGAGGGTGCAGCCCGGCAGGGCGGCCAGGGCGACATTGGCGGCGCGGCCGATACCGGTCTCCAGCATGCCGCCGCACCAGACGGGGATGCCATGGGCGCGGGCGAGGTCGTGGATGCGGCGGGCTTCGAGATAGCCGCCGACCCGGGCCGGCTTGATGTTGATGACGGAGCAGGAACCGAGAGAGATGGCCGCCGCGGCGTCGGCGGCGGACTTGATGGATTCGTCCAGGCAGATCGGGGTGCGCAGCAGCTTGGCCAGTTCGGCGTGCTGGACCATGTCGTCGTTGGCCAGTGGCTGTTCGATCAGCAGAAGGCGGAAGTCGTCAAGCTGAGCGAGGTGTTGAGCGTCGGTCAGGGTGTAGGCGGCGTTGGCGTCGACTTGCAGGATCAGATCGTCATCGAAGCGCTCGCGCACGGCGCGTACGGGTTCGACGTCCCAACCGGGCTCGATCTTCAGCTTGATCCGGACGTAGCCCTCGGCGAGGTATCCCGCCACGGCGTCGAGGAGCGCGGGCACGGAGTCCATGATCCCGACGGAGACTCCGCAGGGCACCCGGCCCCGGGCGGCACCCAGATAGCCGCCGAAGGACTCGCCGACGCCGCGGAGCTGGGCGTCCAGCACCGCTGTCTCCAGCGCGGACTTCGCCATCCGGTGGCCGGTGAAGGGCGCCAGGACGCGTCCCACCGCCTGCGCGTCCAGGCCGTCCTTCGGCAGGGCGGGGATGAGGAACCTACGCAGGACGTCCTGCGCACCGTCGACGTACTCGGAGCAGTAGCGAGGTTCGGACATGGCCGCACACTCGGCCCAGCCCTCACGGTCGGCGGTGACGACACGGACCAGCAGCACATCGCGGCTGGTCTCCACGCCGAAGGAGGTACGGAACGGGGCGACGAGCGGCATCGCGATCCGCCGCAGCTCGACGCCGGAGATCTTCGTCTTCATGACTGGTGGCTCCTCTGTAGGCGGTCAGGAACGGGGTGTTGTGCGCTGGACCACGTAGCGGCGGCGTTCGTGGAAGCCGACGACGCGGGCGCCTTCGGCGAGCAGGCCGCCCAGGGTGTGCCGTACGGCCAAGCGCCAGGCCCGGGCGGCGCCGGGATCCGTGCGGCGCAGGGCCTCGATGTCGTCCGGGAGGTCGATGAGTACGGTGCCGGCGTCGGTTGCGGCGGTCTCCGGGCGGCCATGGTGGTTGCGGAGGCCGTACGCGGCGCCGGGAGGCGGCTCGATCGTCCCGGGCGGGGCGGGCGCGGTGAGGTCCCAGGCGGCCAGGACCCGGTCGGACTCGTCGCCGCCGTTGAGGGCGTCGTCCATCGCGCCGTAGAAGGAGGTCAGATACTGCTCCGGCCGGGCGCCGAGCTTGACCAGGTTGAAGTAGGCGTTGCGGCGGATGAGTGGGTCGTAGGTCCAGGTGATGCGCCGCAGCCGGCGGGCGAGTGCCCACTGCCGCTGGTGCGTCTTGAGGGCGAGGCCCACGCCACGCCCCATGACGGCGCCGGTGATGTGCGAGTGGAGGCTGGTGCCCATGGGTTCGCCGAAGAAGGCGACGGAGGCACCGACCAGCCGGTCGTCCTCGTACGCTCCGGCCACGTAGTTGCCGGAGTGGGACAGGGCCCGCATGACCTCGGCGGAGATGGGCGAGCTGCTGCCGGGTTCGGTCCCCCAGATGTCGGCGTAGAGGAGATTGGCGGCGTCGAAGTCCTCCATGACGTGGAGCTCTCGGACAGTCGGTCCGTTCATCGCAGCGCTCCGACGAGATGGGCCAGCAGCCGGGCACGGGCCGGCATGGTGGCGGTGATGACGTGTTCGTGGTCGGCGTGCGCACCGTCGCCGACCGCGCCGAGTCCGTCGAGTGTGGGGCATCCGGCCCCGGCGGTGTAGTTGCCGTCGGAGGCTCCGCCGACAGCCGCTCGGCGCAGCGGGCCGAGGCCGAGCCGTGCGGCCTGTTCGGCGGCCAGCTCGAACAGCGCCCGGGAGGCGCCGGGGGCCAGGGGCGGCCGGTTGGGACCGCCGTCGATCTGCAGTCGGGCGCCCGGGAACTGCGGCTCCAGGGCCCTGATGAGCCGGTCGACCGCCTCCTGCGCCGCCGGATCGGGCACGCGCACGTCCACGCTCAGCTCGGCCCGCGCGGGTACGGTGTTGTTCGAGGTGCCGGCCCGCATCACCGTGGGAGTGACGGTCGTCCCGGGCCCGGTGGAGGCGATGACGGTGTCGGCGACGTTCTGCAGAGCGAGGATCTGGCAGGCAAGTTCGGTGGCCGCGTTGACCCCCTTCTCCGGTTCGAGCCCGGAGTGGGCGGCGCGGCCGTGCACGGTGATGTCGTAGCCGGATACGCCCTTGCGGCTGGTCTTCAGGGCCCCTCCGGGGGCCGATGGCTCCATGACGAAGGTGGCCGAGCACTGGCGCGCGATGTCCTCGATGAGCGGGCGGGAGGTGGCCGAACCGGTCTCTTCGTCACCGGTGACGAGCACGCAGAGGCCATCGAGGGAGGGCAGCGAGGCGAGGGCGTGGAACATCTGGACCAGACCGGCCTTCATGTCGAAGACCCCGGGCCCGCGGGCGACGCCCTGCTCGACCGACCAGGGCAGGGTCCTGATGGAGCCGGTCGGCCAGACGGTGTCGTGATGGCCCAGCAGCAGGACGCGCGCCGTGCCAAAGCCCCACTGGAGGTGGGTGACCCCCTCGATGACCAGCGTTCGGGGCGGGGCACCGAGCAGACGGCTGCCCTGAGCGGCGACCACCTGGCCACTGCGGGCCAGGGCCGCGTGGTCGGCCGAGTAGGACTCGCAGGTGACGAGTTCTTCGAGGTCCGCGAGCATGGCGTCCAGGGGCGGCGCACCGTCCGCCCGCGCGGAGAAGCGGTCATCATCGTGCGGCACGGGTGAAACCTCCAGAGGCGGAACGACTGATGGGCCGGACGCAGGACGCGCGGGGCTCCGTCGGGCTTGCGCCGGCGTCAGCCCATGTGGGTGGTCATGAGCCGTCGCAGGTTCCCGCCCAGGATCTTCAGGACGTCCTCCTCGGGCAGGCCCCGGCGGGTCATTGCCTCGGTCACCAGGGGCATGTCGGCCGGGCCCGCCAGGCCGGGGAAGTCGAACAGGGGGTCCTCGTCGTCGGTGTTCTCGCAGCAGGGTGGGGTGAGGTCCGCCGTGACCTCGCGGAGGAAGTCCGAGCCGAGGCCGACGTGGTCGATCCCTGCCACGGAAGCGATGTGCTCGATGTGGTCGACGACCCGGTCGACGTTCACCTTCGCCTGGTCGTCGGTGAGGAAGTCCGGGACGAAGTTCACGCACACCACGCCGCCGGTGTCGGCCACACCACGGATCTGGTCGTCGGTGAGGTTGCGGTGGTGGTCCCGCAGGGCGCGGGCGCAGGAATGGGTGGCGATCAGCGGGCGGGTGGTGAGCTCAAGGACATGGGCGACACCGCTCTCCCCCAGGTGGGAGATGTCGAAGAGCATGCCCAGGCGCTCCATTTCCCGCAGCGCCTCGATACCGGGGAGGGTGAGCCGGCTGCCGGTGGCGTTCTCCCGGCTGCCGTCGGCGAGCGGGGTGCGTCCCCAGTGGGCGATCGAGGCGATCCGCACGCCGAGCCGGAAAAGGGTGGAGAACAGTTCGACGGAGGCGTCGATGCCCGGTGCGCTCTCCAGCGCGAGAACGAGGGCGATCCTGTCCTCGGCGAGGGCCCTGTCGATGTCCGCACCGTTGCCGCACAGCGCGACCTGGTCGGCGTTGGCCTCGGCGAGAACGTGGCCGCACTCGACCATGCGGAGGGTCTGCCGCAGCGCTCCCTCGGGGCGGTACTGGTCGTCGATGAACACGGGCAGCACCTGGATGTCCACGCCGCCCTCGCGCAGTTGCGGCAGCCACCGGTCCCGGAAGTAGCCGCCCCAGCGCTTCGCGGGACGGGCCGCGACGGCCATGAGGAGGTCGTTGTGGGCATCGGCGACGACGGCGCGGTGACGCGGATTCAAGGACACGGCGGAGCCTTTCGCGGGGACGGGGGCAGACGTGACCCCGGCATACCTGCGGGGGGCTCGGGGAACGTGTCCTCAACGTACGCGCGGTGAGCCCCCGCGCCTTGGTCTCGCAGAACAAATCAGCAGGTCGTTGCTTGGACGTGTGGACAAAGCTCCGCCGCATAACAGATCGAATGAGACGGCCTGTTGGCCAGGCGCACAAACCATGCGTGAAATCCCTTGCCGGGCGCTGCATGCCCAGGGCCGGCCCATGCCCGATGCTGTGGGCAACCGGTTGCGCCGCACGTAACCGCACGGGATGAAGGAGACTTGATGCGACGTAGGACAAGCGTTGTTGCGGCATTGGCGGTCATCGTCCCTCTGCTGGCTGCTCCCGCCGCGTCGGCCGCGGCACCGGGGTGTGACACGAAGCCCATAGAGAAGGCGTTGAAGGAACTGGGCAGCGCCGACGCCTCGGGGATCAGCGTGACGGTGAAGAGTCCACGCTGCGGTGTGCGGAACGCCGGGGTCGGCCTCGCCGACCTGAGGACGGGACGTGAGGTCGTCGGCAATGAGCACAGCCGTATTGCCAGCAACACCAAGACCTGGGTGGCCACGGTCGTGCTCCAGCTCGTCGGCGAAGGCAGGATCAAGCTCGATGACACCGTCGACCACTATCTGCCAGGTCTGATCCGCACCGAGCACTATGACGGGCGCAAGATCACGATTCGGCAGCTGCTGCAGCACACCAGTGGCCTGCCCGATTACCTGGACGCGCCGTACTGGGAGGACGAGCTTGCGCACCGCTGGGATCACTTCGAGCCCCTGGACACGGTCCTGCAGGCGTTGACTCTGCCCCCGGCCGACGACAGCACTCCGCACCGCTTCTCCTACTCCAACACCAACTACAACCTGGCCGGCCTGATCGTCACCAAGGTCACCGGCCGCGGCATCGGCACCGAGATCAAAGAGCGGATCATCCAGCCCCTCGGACTGCGCAACACCTCCTGGCCGGGCGACCGGACCACGCTCCCCGAGCCGGACCTGCGAAGCTACGTGAAGCGGTCCGGGAAGCTGCTGGACTGGACGGAGTGGAACGTCTCCGCGGCCGACGCATCCGGTGCGCTGGTCTCCACCGGTGCCGACGTCACCGCCTTCTTCACCGCGCTGATGTCCGGGAAGCTGCTGGCCCCGGCCCAGCTGGCCGAGATGAAGCGGACCGTTGCGGACCCCGAGGAGAGCGGCGGGCGCTACGGCCTGGGAGTCGAGCGATATGAGAGCACCCCGGGCTTCGTCACCTGGGGACACAGCGGCTTCATGGAGACCGGCCACAAGCTCAGGAACGCTGTCACCGATGACGGCCGGCGGGCCGTGACGCTGCTGATCGGCTCGGAAGAGTTCAAGGAGGAGAAGGTGGACTCCATCCTCCGCGAACTCATCCGCGACCTGCGCTGACGGGGAGCGGCTGTCAGGGAGCGGCTGTCAGGGACCAGATGACCAGGAGCCCTCGGCCAGAACTCTCAACTGCAGCCAGAGAACCAGCCGTTCATCAGGGTCCTCCAAGTCGATCCCGAGCTGCCGGCCGACCTGCTTCAGACGGTAGCGGCAGGTGTTGGGATGGACGGACAGCGCCTTGGCCGCGCCCGCCACGTCACAGCCCGCGTCGAACCAGGACACCAGGGTGCGGGCGTAATCGGTGCCGTGCTCGGCGTCCGCCGCCAGCACCCGCCGCCAGGCGCCCGCCCTCAACCCCCGCCGCTCCCCCATCACATCGCGGAGCCGCAGCAGCGTCACACGGGGACGCACCTCGGCTACGGTGGCCACCGGCAGATCGTCGTTCAGCAGCCGCAGGACCAGGTCCGCGTCCGCCCGCGAGTCCGCCACCTCGCCGAGGTCGGGCACCACCTCGCCGAGCGCCGCCCGTACCGGCACCCGCAGCGACCGCCCGGCCCGGCGCACGATGTCCTCCGCCAACTGCCGGTGCCGCTGGTCGGCAGTCCTCTGCTCCTGCGTCATATGCTCCCCGCCTTGCTTCCCGGGCGCGGGCAGCAAGGCGTACACCACCCCGTCCAGGAGCACGCACCCATGCTGCCCGTGGCGGGCCTCGCACTGCAGGCGCACGACGTCCAGCAGCCTGAGCAGGGTCCGCTCGGCGTCCGGCACACTTGCCGATGAGTCCAGCACGAACGCGGCCACCCGGACCGCGTCCCACCCCAGGCGGTGCGCCGCCGTCGAGGCATCCGTCGAACCCTCCAGCAACCGGCGTACCAGGTAGGTGTTCTGATCGCGAGCCAGTTCCCGGGCCACGCGGGCGCGCAGCAGAAGCAACGCCGCCGTGGACGCGCCCTGGGCCAGGGTCTCCTCTACACCCGCGGCCAGCGTGCCGCCGTCGACCACCCAGATCGAGCCGAGCGTCTCGCCACCGGCCCGCACCGCGACGGCGAGCCGCGGCAGGTCCCCCGCGGTGAGCGGAGGCAGCCGCACCGGCCCGTCCGAGCCGAACACCAGCCGGACCTGGTCCTCGTTCGCCACGCCGCCCGGGACCTGAAGGCCGAGGATGCCCTGGCGGCGGTCCTCATCGACCGGCTGACCGGGCACCGTGGAGTAGGCCAGAATCCGCTGTTGCGGGTCCTCCACAGATGTGGCCCCGCCGGTCGCCGCCGCAATCGCGTCGGCCAGCGCGAACAGGTCACCTGGCCCACCTCCGGGGGCGGACCGGGCGCCGATCGCCGAGGCCAGCATCAGATACGCATGGTGCCAGGACACCTCCTCGTCGACCGACAGCAGCGCCACACCATACGCTTCGGCCTCCCTGACCGGCCCGTCCGCGCCCCGCACCACGACCCCGGTCACCCCGGCCGCCGCCGCGGCCGGCACCAGCGACCCGGCCGCGACTGCCCGCACTCCGACCGCCAGCAGCAGAGCCCCGGGTGCGTGCGGGAGCGGGACGTGCGCGTCATACAGCAGCACCTCGGTGACCGGGGTGGCGGGGCCGGCGGGCGCGGTGTGGAGCCGCAGGGCCAAGCTGCCGACGAGGTCGCCGAGCGTACAAGCGTTCAAAGGTGCTCCTCAAAGCCCCGGCCCGGACGGGCCGCTGCCCGGAGAGGATATTTTGTTTCCCGCAAGCGCCCGGCCGATTGGCCGATCGCAACTCGCTGTCTACCGGGGGCTTGGGGTTCCCGGAGCATGCACCAGGTGCGGGGGCCGCCGCCGGGGAGGGCCACCTCGGCCGTGACGGCGAAGCCGAGACGTTCGTAAAACCGCACGCTGTCCGCCTCCGAGGTCTCCAAGAACACCGGGACCCCCGCGCGTTCGGCCCCCTCCAGGCCGGGCCGGATGACCGCAGTGCCCAGGCTCCTGTCCCGGGCCCGCGGATCCACCCCGACGGTGGCGAGGAACCACACCGGGTCTTTCGGGCGGTGCGGTGCCAGTGCCTCCTGAGCGGACTCCATGGCCGCCGCCCGGTCCCCCGCGAGCTCGGTGGCCAGCGGGCCGATCACGGCGAACCGGGACCTGGGTCCCGATCCGGAGTGGTCCAGGCGGCCACGGCACGGCAGTCGCCGGCCACCCACGCG
This sequence comes from Streptomyces hygroscopicus, assembly GCA_002021875.1. Classification (NCBI taxonomy): domain Bacteria; kingdom Bacillati; phylum Actinomycetota; class Actinomycetes; order Kitasatosporales; family Streptomycetaceae; genus Streptomyces; species Streptomyces hygroscopicus. Next base: position 9,400,752 of record CP018627.1, on the reverse strand, counting down.
CGGCCGTATTCCATCGCGACGCGGAGGGTGCGGTGTCGAGCGTGGGGGGCAGGTCCTGCTCCCCACGCCGTACGCGCCGCCCCGCTCAACACCCATGTCCCGCCGACGGCTTCAGCCGCCGCACTCGGACCGCCCAGCACACCGACCGCAACGCGTCCATCCGGCCCGGCTCATCGCTTCGGCCCCGCCACCGGCACGGTGAGCGGATGCCTGTCCATCGCCGGGACATGTAACTTCACACGCCGGGTGCGGGCCGCACGGCGATCCCGTTCCGCTCGAGCAGCGCCGTGGTCACCCCGTCTCCCGGCACCAGCTCCCCGGTGAACGATCCGTCGTACACCACACCCCGTCCGCACGATGGACTACGCGGCATCAACAGCGCCTTTGTGCAGCCTCCCTGCCGCGCCGCCGCAAGTGCGCGCCGTGCTCCGGTCACGAACGCCTCTGTCACGTCATACCCGGTGTCTGCGACGACCCGCGCCGTCCCGTCGAGCACGTCGTGCCCGTCACCGCCCACCAGCTCGGCCGGCCTCCGCGGCGTCGCGAGCCCGCCCGCGACCTCTGGGCAGAAGGAGACGACTTCGCGACCGGCCACTGCCTCCTCGAACTCCGTCGAAACCTTATGACGTCCGTCGAAGCGGCACGGCACCCCGCGCAGACACGCGCTCACCAGGATTGCTTCCATGCCGCCAGGTTAGCGATGCGGTGGGCTGGTGCGGTCGCCGGTCTGCGGAGGGGATATGTCCCTGACCGAGCTCGCGACCAACTGGGGCGAAGAGCAGGGCCGAGTATTTTCCGGATGCGGCCAGACTGGAGGGTGCCCCCTGCCGTCCCGAGCGCGGGCACCTCGATCGGGATCACGTCGCCCGGTTCCAGGCGGAGTTCGCTCGGCTCGAGGCCGAGGTAAGTGCGTGTTTCTGATCCCCGATGCTCTTGATCTTGAGACTTCGTTGCTGCGCCATGACGCTCGGGTCGAAGGGATGTCCAGCAGGGCTTTGTCGGCCAAGTACGGGGTGGGCCGCTTATGGCTCTGCCCGTGATCCGCCGGATGGAACTCAGGGGTGCATGACGATCTTTCCCACGTGCTCCCTGCGGGAGAGTTCTTCCTGGGCCTGAGCGGCCTGGTCCAGTGGGAAGGTCGCCGCGATGACGGGCTGGACCTCTGCCCGACGAGCCAGGTCCATGAGGAGGCCGAAGTGTGTGGGCGTGTGCATCGCGGACCCGATGACCTGGGCGTTGTGCAGGTAGAGACGGCGCACGTCAAAGGCCACGTCGTAGCCACCGAGTGCGCCGGCGATGACCCACCGGCCCCCTTCGCGCAGCAGCGGCAGCCCTTCGCTGACCAGTTCGCCGGCCACGACGTCGAGTGCGACGTCGATGCCCTCCTGGGCGGCAGTGCGGATCTGCTCGGCGACGTCTCCTGCGCGGTCGATGACTTCGTGCGCGCCTGCTTCGCGCACCGCATCGATCTTGGGTCCGCTACTGATGGCGAGCACCCTTGCGCCGCGCGCACGGGCGATCTGCATCAGCGCGAGGCCGACGCCGCCGGACGCTCCCGAGACCAGGGCGGTTTCCCCCTTCTGCAGCCGGCCTCGCTCGATCATGCCCAGCGCCGTGCCGTAGGCGGTCGGCAACGTCGCGAGCTGGTCGTCCGTGAGCGGCGATTCCGTCACGTCGTGTACACGCTTCAACGGCGCCGTCACGTACTCGGCGTATCCCCCGTCGCGTTCACTCCCCATCAGGCCCACCGGGTGGGCGTCCGGCCCTTCGGTGTCGTAGATCGCGGGGTCGACGACCACTCGGCGTCCGACGAGGCTCCCCTCCACTCCGGTCCCGACGGCCACGACGCGGCCGGCCACGTCGGCGCCCTGGATACGCGGGAAGTCGATCGGGCCGCGCCAGCCCGACATCGCCTCCGGGTCTCCCGGACGGCCGTAGGCGCCCTCCCGGGTCCACAGGTCGGTGTTGTTCAGCGCTACTGCGCTGACCTGGACCAGCACCTCTCCCGCCCGCGGGGCGGGGACAGCGACCTCCGTCAGCTCAAGAACCTCCGGCCCTCCGTGCCCTGTGATTCGCACCGCTCGCATGAACTGGGACGCACTCATCGTTTGAACCTCCTCGCAGGTATACTGATCTGTGAACATCTCTCACCGTACACCGATCAGTGAAGGGGCCCGCAGTGCAGGAAGCGCGGCCTATGACGCCGGCCGGCCGCCGCATCGTGGCGGCCGCGGAGGAGTTGTTCTACAACCGCGGAATCACAGCGGTCGGCGTGGATCTGATTGCTGAGCGCTCAGGGGTAACCAAGCGGACCCTGTACAACCAGTTCGGTTCGAAAGACCACCTCGTCGCGACTTATCTCACGGGCCGCGACCAGCGCTGGCGGTCACTCGTCCGTGCCGCCGTCGACGCCGGCAACACTCCCGCCGAGGCCGTCACCGCCCCCTTCGAGGCACTGCGGACCTGGAGCGAAACCAACACCCGCGGATGCGCCTTCATCAACGCACTCGCCGAACTCCCGGACCCCTCGCATCCCGCACACCGCATCGCCGCGAACCAGAAGCTCTGGCTGCTGAACCTGTTCAAGGAACTCGCCGCCACAGCGGGCTGCTCGCACCCGGCCACCCTCGCCACCCAACTCCTCGTGCTGCACGAGGGCGCTGTCGCCACGCAGCCCCTCTCGCTCGACAGCCTTCCGGAGAGCACCGACCTGGCACGAGTCCTGGTTCAAGCCAGCACATCGCCCCGCCACTAGAGCGTTTTCGACAAGGTGCTGCCGTTCGGCCACGCTGGGCGGCGCCCGGTGCCTGGATCGCAAGACGGAGGACCGTAACGCCTGCGGAGCAGGCGGTGGGTTCAGCCTGCCAGCTGCCGCAGCCATTCGCGCAGCAGAGCCGTCTCCGTGTCCCGCAGAGGTACCCCGGCGCCCGCAGCCGGGGGCCCGGTGGTGAGCGCGGTGTGAAGTGCGGCATCGAGGGCGAGTGCGCGCGAGGCCAGGTCCGACCCGGACGAGGCGGGCGAGTCCGTGGTGACCGAGGCGATGACGGTGTCCCGCAGCCGCGCCGAAGTGGTCAGGTCCCGCTCCGAGGACTCTTCGCCGATCAGCGCCAGCGTGGCACCCGTTGTCGCCGCGTGGATGACGCGGGTCGCCTGCTCCACCGGAACCCGAAGGCGCCCGGCGTCGGCCGCCCGGCCCAGCAGTCTCACCAGCAGGGCGTGCGCCTCGTCCGCGGCCGGGGGCCGCCGCCCGGGCTGCACAGTGCCGTACATGAGCATGTAGAACGCGGGGTGCTGCACTCCGAAGTCGACGTGCAGGTCCCAGCCGCGGTAGAGGTCGGCCACCGGGTCGTCGGGGGTCAGCGCCAGCGCCTCCCGTTTCTCGGCCAGGTACATCTCGAATCCGTAGGCGGCCAGCTCGGCCAGGAGTCCGTCCTTGTCGTCGAACATCCGGTAGAGCGCGGGGGCCGTGATGCCCGCGGCTGCGGCGACAGCGCGCGTGGAGACCGCTTCGCTGCCGCCCTCCTCCAAAAGCTTGGCGGCCACCTGCAGCACCTGGCGCCGCGCGGCGCGTCGTCCCTCGCTCATGGAACAACGATATCCCATTTTGCGTAGCGTCGCTCTATCAGTGGTACGGTCAAAAGCGGAACGGCGATCCATGCTGATGGTGGCCGACGCTGCCCGCGATACCCGGGCATGCGCCGCACCCTGGCCTGGGCCGCCGGTCCCCACGCGTGGAGCAGTGCGGCCGACCGCCGCGGCGGGCAGCTCATCGCCCGCCGGCACCACCACCGAACACGCCGCCATCGCGGCAGGAGAGGAACACCCATGTCCGATATCTCGATCGTCATCGCGTCGCATTCCGGCTACGGCCACACCGCGCAGATCGCCACGGCCGTGGCCGACGGCGCGCGCTCCACCGCCGGGACACACGTCCACCGCGTGGACGTCGCCTCCCTCAGCGACGCCGACTGGGAACTGATGGACGCCGCGGACGCCATCATCTTCGGCACCCCCACCTACATGGGCACCGCGTCGGGGGCGTTCCACGCCTTCGCCGAGGCCAGCAGCAAGCGGTGGATGACCCGCGCCTGGAGCGACAAGCTCGCGGCGGGATTCACCAACTCCGGCTCCATGAGCGGCGACAAGCTGCACACCCTGCAGTACCTGGCGCTCCTGGCGGCCCAGCACGGAATGCTCTGGGTGAGCCTGGGCCTCCTGCCGGGCTGGAACACCACCACATCCAGCCCCCAGGACGACAACCGCCTCGGCTTCTACCTCGGCGCCGGCGCACAGAGCTTCAACGACACCCCCGCGGTCCACGACGCAGACCTGAACACCGCCCGCCACCTCGGCCGACGCGTCGCCGAGCACACCCGCATCCACCGCGCCGGACTGGCAGCCGCAACGCACTGACACAACGGTCCGGCAAACAACACCTTTCAGTTTCTTTCAGAGGAGTGCGTCATGCAGCACCGGACACTGGGGAGCCAGGGCCTTGAGGTCTCGGCGATCGGCTACGGCGCGATGGGCCTGACGATGGCCTACGGACCCACCGACGAGGAGGCCGGCGTCGCCGCCCTCCGCCGCGCCCACGACCTGGGCGTCACCTTCTTCGACACCGCCGAGATGTACGGCCGGGGCACCGGATCCAACGAGGTCCTGGTCGGCAGGGCGGTCAGGGACTTCCGCGACGACGTGGTCCTGGCCACCAAGTTCGGTGTCGACATGTCAGTGCCTCCCGAGCAGATCGGCGGCCCTGTCAACAGCCGGCCCGACAACATCCGCAAGGTCGCCGACAACAGCCTGCGCTACCTCGGCGTGGAGCACATCGACGTCTTCTACCAGCACCGCGTCGACCCCGAGGTGCCCATCGAGGAGGTCGCGGGCACTGTCAAGGAGCTGATCCACGCGGGCAAGGTGAAGTACTTCGGCCTCAGCGAGGCCGGACCCGAGACGATCCGCAAGGCGCACGCCGTGCAGCCGGTCTCCGTCCTGCAGACCGAGTACTCCCTGTTCGAACGCGACGTCGAGCAGCTCTTCCCCACCCTGGACGAACTCGGCATCGGCTTCGTCGCCTACTCCCCCCTCGGCCGCGGGTTCATCACCGGCACCGCCAAACCCGCCGGCCAGTACGAAGCCACCGACATACGCACCGTCGACCCGCGCTGGCAGCCGGGCAACTTCGAGAAGAACGTCGAAGCCGTGGGCAAGCTCGCCGAGCTCGCGGCGGCCAAGGGTGCCACCGTCTCCCAGCTAGCCCTGGCCTGGCTCCTGACCCGGGGCGAGCACATCGTGCCGATCCCCGGCACCCGCAGCCCGAAGCGCATCGAGGAAAACGCCGGCGCCGCCGACCTCACCCTTACCGACGCCGACCTCAAGGCCATCGACGAGATCCTGCCTCAGGGCGGCTTCGGCGCCCGCTACACCGAGGGGCACCTGCCCACCTGGATCTGAGATCCACTCCGGGACAGATGCCACTCAGGTCGGCTCCGGTGAGGGTGTGACCGAGATGCGCGCCAAAGGGGCAACGAGATGATCTTGAATCCCTGATGCGCTCGGACTCACCCGCGACGGCGGGCGGCGGGGCCGCGTGCGGCGACGTGCCGGGCGACCGCGTCGACGCCGGCGCGGGCGTACCGCTCCAGGGAGCGGACAAAGGCGTGGCGGGAGCGGGCCAGCAGCATCGCCGGGTCCGGCCGGTCTCCGGGCAGACGTCGAGCGTCGGCGCTCCGGCCGGCGCCTTGCGGTCGGTGAGGAACAGCGGGCCGCGGGTACGGCGGGCGATCAGGCGGGGCAGGAACTGGGCGGTGCCGGACTGCCAGTGAATCCACTCGGTCGCCCCACCCTTGGCGGTGATCCTGCCGCGCTTGTCCGCCGGGTACAGGTCTTCCACGTTCAGGCACAGCACCTCGTCGGCCCGTGCGGCGGACTCGTAGACCATCTTCCACTGCGTCTTCTCCCGCAGGGCCACGTCCAGCCGCCGGCGGCGATCTGGTTCTCCCCAGCGCCAGGACGATACCGACGGTCAGCCTTTCGTCGAAGCGGCATCCTCAGACTCTGATCGCGCCGACCTGGTCGCGGATGGCGGTGTCAAGGTCGGTGGCGGTCAGGCCGAAGGTGTCAGCCGTCTCCGTCGCGTCCATGTGGAACGGCGCGTACCACTGGTAGTCCATCTCGGCCACCTCCCGGGCGATCGGCACGATCACCCCTGCTGTACGCATCACGAAGCGCGGTATCTGGATCAACTTGACCGGTGGCAGGCCCGCGGCGTCGGCGCAGCGCCGCGCCAGCTCGCGGATGGTGACGGCGGGCGGGGACGGAACGTGCCAGGCCCGGCCCCAGGCGCGTTCGTCCTGAGCGAGTGTGACCAGGGCCTGTGCCATGTCGCCGTTGACGGTGAAGGTGTGCGGCATGTCCAGGTGGCCGGCAATCCAGGCGGCGCGGCCCTTCTTCAGAGCCGGCTCGATGAACACGGAGTAGATGCCTGCCGCGTCCTTGCCGATGTAGTCGGCGCCGCGGACCTCGACCGTACGGATGCCGGCGGCGAGGGCCTGTTCCCACATCCGTTTGCGCAGGCGGCCCTTGCGCCCGGTGGCGGCCATGGGGGTGTGCTCATTCATCCGGCCGCCGGGCTGCCGGCCGTAGGCGTAGAGGCTGCCGGTGAGCGCCAGGACGGCGTCGTGCGCCTCCGCGGCGGCGATCACCGCCGTCTGCAACGGCGGCAACTGGCGTTCCCACATGGTGTACGAGGGCGGGTTGGCACAGTGGTAGATCACCTTTGCGCCGCCGGACAGCTCGGTCAGGCGGGACGGGTCGGAGGCGTCCGCGGCGACTCGCTCGATCATCGGATGCACAGGGCCTGAGCCACTGCGCGTGACGATCCGAACGCCCTCGCCGCGCTCGGCGAGCAGGCGGGCGACGTTCGAGCCGATCGAGCCGGCGCCGATGACAACATGATCGGTCATGACAGGCACTTCTCCTGGATTGGATTCCTGGCGAAACGTTCCTGGGCGCACTGCCGCACCCGGGGACGGGGGACGGGGCGGCTCGGTCAGTCATCCACACCGGAGCCGGAGTAGGCGGGCACGTCGGCGAGCAATCCCGCGACCTCAGGGTTGAACTCGTTGCGGCGCCGGTGCAGTTCCTGGATCTTCGCGTTCAGTTCTGGATCGTCGTCGTCACTGACGTCGAAGATTTCGAGCCGCTCCACCAGGTTCAGACCGAGGCGGTCGGTCCGGTAGGTGGTCGGGTGAGTGAGAAACGCGAAGAGTCCGTCAAGGTCCTCGACGACAAACACAGCGCTGTACTCGTAGTCGCCGCCGTGGTCACGGCCGACGACAAAGGACTTGATCGCGGGGTTCGAGCGCCCCTGCTCGCGCCAGCCCTCCAGCGCCGCCTCGATCTGCTCGGGTGTCGCAGTGGCCTTCATCGTGGCCCGGTTGATGTGGTGAATCATGCCGCGCACCTCTTTTCTAACATTGTTAGCTATCTTAACGTCGTTAAGATAGCTAGGCTGTGACGGCGCCGTCAAGGGGCGGCGGATAATGTTCGAGGAGACCGGCGGAGCGAAGAGACGGGCCATGTCCACCAGCACAAGACGGGCCCGTGAACGGGCGAGCACCCGCGAACGGATCATCGAGGCCGCGCTGCATGTCCTTGAGACCGACGGCGCCGCAGCGCTCACCATCCGGCGCATCGCGACCGACATCGAATACTCCGCGCCTGTCGTCTATCAGCACTTCGCCAACAAGGACGCGCTCGTACTGGAACTGGTCGCCTACGGCCATCGCCTGATACTGGCCGAGTTCCAGCAGGCCGCCGAGGAGCCCGGTATCGATCGGCGCATGATGCGGATCGCGTCCGAGTACGTCCGGTTCGCCGGCGAGCATCCGCACCTCTACGGAGTCATGAACGGCACCACGGTCGACGCGGACGAACGCCGCCGCGTCGCGGAACCGGCCATCGGCGTCCTCAAGGAACTGCTCACCACCTGGTCCGACACCCACGACGTGGTCCTCGCCGACCCCGATGAGGCGTGCGAGATCATCTGGGGCACCCTGTACGGCATCGCATCGCTCGGCCACCTCGGCACCATCGGCAGCGAGCGCGCCCGGCGGCTCGCCGAGCAGGCGCTCCGCGCGATCCTTCTCGGCTGGCGGGCCGAGGCGCCGGGGAACGGGTAGTACGGCGCCGGCTCGGTATCGCGGCCTGCGGCTGGACGGGCGACTGCACTTCGCCGCCCTGGAGCCGGAGCCCGAACCGGCCTCCCTCCGGGACCTGCGCGAGGCGGTGGAGGCGATGCTCCCCAGGGTGGACCTGCCGGAGGCCCTGCTGGAGGTGTTCTCCTGGACCGGCGCCGACCAGGCGTTCACCTCGATCACCGGCGGCGAGGCGAGGCTGAAGGACCTGCACGTGACGATCACCGCGCTGCCGCTGGGCCGGGGCTGGGGCGCGGGCGGCCGCCACACCGGGTGGGTGCGGCGGCCGTGGGTGGGATCGGCTCGTGGTTCGAGTCAGTCAGCAGAGCGACGGATCAGCCCGGCGTCACCGCACCCTCGTATTGCTCACCCGTCCCCTCTAGCCATGGAACTCCGATCCCCGGCAAGGAAGATCCGCACCGCGCTAGAGCAGCACAGTGTCTGCGCGGAGGAAATCACAGGCAGGGATGCCGAACGCCTGAGCGGCCAGGATCCGGCGAATCGTCCTCGCTCCCCGTTCGTGCGCAGTTCTCAGGGCTGCAGTCCGGGGACTTGCGCAAGGTGCCCCTGCATCTCGACGGCGGACGGCAGTGGGCGCCACCATATGGTCACCTCGGCGATCTTGCCGTCCGCGTCGCCCCGGGCGTAGTCCATTGCGTTGCCACGGTGTCTTCGAGCTGCAGCCGGAAGGATGCGGCGTGGTGGGTCTCGCCGCTGAGGATCTCCTTGTAGCTGAGGTCCGCCAGTCTGTGGACAGTCTGTTTGGCTTCCACGACGGACTCGCGACCGATGAGCGGCTCATCGCCGAGCGGGTTGTTCAGCACCGCGTTCTCGGCGAACAAGCAGGCGAGGACGTCCTTGGTTGTCCGGCTCTTGGGTGGTCACAACCGACCGGTGCGCGCGATCACCTGGCTGGCGAAGTCAAGCATCTGGTCAAGGCCGGGGAACAGTGCGAAGGCGTCCACGAACGCCTCGTCCGCACCGGACTCGGCGAAGCGCTTGAGCTTGTCGGCCAGCGAATCAACGGTCGTGCCCGGTTCGAGGTTGATACGTATGGCCTTCTTCAGCGCGTCGGGATCGCGGCCGGCCTCCTGCGCCGCCTGGCGCGCGAGCGACCACAATTGGTCGGCGACCTCGTCCGGCAGAAAATCGAGCCCGAGCCAGCCGGTGGCGCTGCGGCCGACCCGGCGCATCGCGGCCTCGCTGGCGCCGCCGATCCAGATGGGCGGCCCGCCCGCTTGCACCGGACGCAGGTCGGCGTGGACCGGCGGCAGCGAGAAGAACTCGCTGTCCCAGGACACCGGGTTGGCCGTCCACCACTCGTGCAGGAACGCCAGCAGGTCATCGAGCATCCGCCCGCGTCGGCGCCAGTCCGCGCTGCGGGAGATGTCGTGCTCGTCCTTCATCCACCCGAGTCCCACGCCGACCTCGAGACGGCCGTCGCTGAGCACGTCGAGCGTGGTCAGCATCCGGGCCAGGTGCGGCGGCTCGTAGTAGAAGGTGCTGAGCGTGCTGGCATTCAGCCGCACCCGGCTGGTCGCCGTCGCGGCGACGGTCCACAGCAGCACCGGGTCGAGGTAACGCTTCATCTGCGGCGGGTACGGCTGCTCTTTGCCCGGATAGATGCTATGCATATCGACCGGCTGGACCAGGCGATCGCCGACCCACAGCGTGTCGTAGCCAAGGTCCTCGATCCCGCGGCAGAACGCGCTCAGGCCAGCTGAGCTGCTGATAGCGGGCCCGATTATGGGAAGTGTGAAACCAAGCTTCATGACGAGTCCTCCCGGTGATCCGTCAACCGTTTACTCAGACGGGAAGCTCGGTGATGCTGAGGGCGAAGTCCAGGTTCCCCACCCCGTGGTTGGCGAGGCCCACCGTGACCACGCCCGCTCCTTCCAGCCAGTGCGCCATTTTCAGGCCGCCGACGTCCAGCGGGCGCAGCCCTAGGCTCTCGATGAACGCCTCCACACTTGCCTTGGCCTGCGCATTATCGCCAGCGATGAAGACGTCGGGCCGACCCTTCTCCAGGACATGACGGAAGATGGTGTTGAACGCCTTCACCACGCTGGCGCCGGCCGGGGCCACCTTGGCGACTTCCTGCGCGATCGAGGTCTCCTCGCGGTGGGCCAGCCCGTCGAACGTGGAGTTGAAGGGATTGCTGATGTCGACGATGACCTTGCCCGCGAGAGCGTCTCCGTACTGGGCGACGACCGGCACGACGCCGTCGTACAACAGGGCCACGATGACGATGTCCCCGGCCGGGGCGGTGCCCCATTCTCCCGTCGTGGCGCCGCCGCCGAGAGCCTTGGCCAGGTCAGCGGCCTTGGACTGATCGCGGCCCATGACCTCGACGGTGTTGCCGCCCGCTACCGCCCGCGCTCCGATGGTGCGGGCCATGTTCCCGGTGCCGATGATGCTGATGTTGCTCATGAGATGTCCTGCCCTGGTTGTGGTTGTTCGGTTCAGATGGCGGTGGTGCCGCCGTCGGCGACGAGTTCCATGCCGTTGACGTAGCTGGAGTCGTCGGAGGCGAGGAAGAGGGCGGCGGTGGCGATTTCGTCGGGGCGGCCCATCTCGCCGCGGGGGATGAGGGACTCGAACTGGCGCTTGGTGGCCTCGTCGAAGAGTTCTTCCTGCTTGGCGGTGGCGACCTGGCCGGGGGTCAGGACGTTGACGCGGATGCGGCGGTCCTTGAGCTCGTTGAGCCAGACGCGGGCCCATGCCTGCTGGACGGCCTTGCTGCCGGCGTAGACGCTCCAGCCGGGGAAGGCGCCGAGGGAGGCGTTGGAGCCGGTCATGAGGATGGAGCCGCCGTCGTTGAAGAGCGGGAGGGCCTTCTGGACGGTGAACAGGGTGCCGCGGGCGTTGAGCCCGAACCAGGTGTCGAACTGGGCCTCGGTGATCTCGCCGAGCGGGGCGGGCTCGCCCCCTCCGGCGCTGGCCCACAGCACGTCGAGGCTTCCCTTCTCCCGCTTGACGGTGTCGTACAGGCGGTCCAGGTCGTCCAGGTTGGCGGCGTCACCCTGGACGCCGGTGACGTTGCGGCCGATCTGCTTCACGGCCTCGTCCAGCGCGTCCTGCCGGCGGCCGGTGATGAAGACGTGCGCTCCCTCGTCGACGAACAGCTTCGCGCCGGCCAGCGCCATGCCGGTGGTGCCGCCGGTGATGACCGCGACCTTGCCGTCAAGCTTTCCCATAGTCGCTCCCTTGAGTCGGTGGTGCCGTGTGCACCTGGGGTGACGGCGTTATGTACACCGCCCTGTGTGCTTACGGTACTGGGCGGGCGGCCGGGACGCAAACTATGTACACCGGTCGTTACCTAGCTGCGGTACGATGAACCCATGACGGAGTTGGAGAAGGGCCCCACGGGCCGCCGCCGCGGCCGGGGCGCCCGCGAGCGCATCCTCAGTGCGTCCCAGCAACTGTTCCGCGAGCAGGGCATCAACAGCACCGGCATGGACCAGCTTTGCGCGGCGGCCCAGGTGTCCAAGCGCACGGCCTACCAGCACTTCACCGGCAAGGACGAACTCGTCGCCGAGTACCTGCGCCGGTTCGACCCCTCCGTTCTGCCCGGCGTGTTCGACCGCACCGACCTCACGCCCCGCGAACGGCTCCTCGCCGCCTTCGACATCCCCCCCACCACCCCCCTGTGCCCCTACATCGGCGCCGCCGTCGAACTCCACGACCCCCAGCACCCCGCATCCCAGTACGCGCGCGACTACAAGAAAGCCGTCGCCGCGCGGCTCGCCGACACCGCCCGCGAAGCCGGCGCCACCGACCCTGAACAGCTCGGCGAGCAGCTCGCGCTGCTCATCGACGGCGCCGCGGCCCGCACCCGGGTCCTCAACGCCGACGCCTTCCCCACCGCCGCCGCCATCGCCGCCGTCCTCATCGACAACGCCATCCCCGCCACAGCCGGCGATGACCGACGACGGGAGGAAGTGTCGAGTTAACGTGGCACTCCGCGGCCGGGCTGGACGCGCTGCCGGTCACGCGGCTGCACTGGCCGGCACGCGACACCAGCCGCCCGGCACCTGGCCCGGACCTGCTGGCTTTTACGGAACTGGCCGCCCGCCCGCTGAAGGCCGCAGCAGAAGCCGCCGGGGAGACCGGCGCCCCCGAGGACCCGCCGACGTGGTCGGCCTGGGATGCCTGGAAGCGGTCCATCGCCTCGGCCGGCGCGGGCAGTACGCCTCGGCGGTAGAGCGCCTCGGCGCTGGGCGTGGTGATCGTCCCGCCCTTGATCGGCGAGTCCACTTCGGTGAGGCGCTCCAGGGCGGTCACCCGCGCGCCTCCGAGCCGGAGCTCGCAGGCCAGCATCAGGAGCGACGAGCCCTGCTCGCCGAGGTGGGTCAGAGAGGAGTGGCGGTATTCGTGCAGGTCCCAGCCCGTACCGGGACCACGGAAGGAAGTGTGCTCGTCCAGCAATGCTCGGGCCTGCCCATACGACAGCCTGGCCAGCCCGGTGTCCGGGCAGACGTCGCGCGCAAGCTCAACGCAGAAGTACTCGCCGCCTCCATTGAACGAGCCACCGCCGAGATCGTCCCCCTGGTACAAGCCCGCATCCAGGACCTCAGCAACACCAGCGCCTGAGAGAACCTGAGTTCACAGTTGAGCGTCTCCGTCGGCGAGCACTACGCCGTGGACGGTGCCGTCGGATGCGGTGGGCAGGCGAGTGACGGGGGCGTCGAAGCGTACGTGCACGCCGGTGCGTTCGACGGCCGCCAGGTGCTGCTCGATCATCCCCTTGCCGCCGCCGACGACGCCGACCGCCAGGCCACCCCAGAAGCGGTGGTGGCCGTCCACCTCATACGCCTGCCGGCGGTACATCAGCTCGAACCGCAGGCCCAGGTCGCGAAGCCAGTCCATCGTCGCGCGGGACTCGCCGGCCAGGATCCGCGCGAGGTCGGCATCGGTACGTCCGCGCGTCACCCTGACCATGTCGTCGAGGAAGTCGCCGTCGGTGTACGGGGCGAGGTCGGTGAGCGGGAAGCGGTCCTGCGCGGTCGGTTCCAGGAGGTTCTTGAGGTCGGCGAGTCCGCCGTGGCTGGTGCGCATGGCGCCGGCGGTGAAGTAGGAGTTGCCACCGGCCCACTGCCGTGGCGCCTTTTCCAGTACGAGGACTCGGGCGCCCGCTTGCCGGGCGGACTGCGCTGCGCGGAAGCCGGCGTTTCCGCCGCCGACCACGATGACGTCAAAGGGTGCTGCCATGAGTGCGGGTGCTCCTGATCACGGGAAGGGCCGGTCCGGAGCACGGGCTCCGGACCGGCTGTGTGCGGTGCGTCAGCCGACGGCGGGCACGGGGTCACGGTCCGCTCCGGCCGCTGCTTTCGGGTCGGCTTCCGCGGGCTTCTCGCCAGGTGCGGGATCGACCCGCGGCTCGGGGGTGTGGCCGGCCTCGGGAGCGGAGGTGTACGGGATCTCGCCACGGAGGACGGCCTTGGCACGGTCCTCGTCGAGCTGCCCCTCCCATTTGGCCACCGCCAGAGTGGCGACGCCGTTGCCGACCACGCTGGTCAGGGCGCGGGCCTCGGACATGAAGCGGTCGATGCCGAAGATGAGCGCCAGGGCGGCGACGGGTACGTGGGGAACGGCGCCGAGGGTGGCGGCCAGCGCTACGAAACCGGACCCGGTGACCCCGGCGGCGCCCTTGGAGGTGAGCAGCATGATGGCGAGCATCGACAGCTGCTGGGTGAGGCTGAGGTCGATGCCGAGGGCCTGGGCGAGGAAGACCGAGCCCATGGTGAGGTAGATCGCGGTGCCGTCGAGGTTGAAGGAGTACCCGGCGGGCAGCGTGATACCGACGACCGGTTTGGAGGCGCCCACGTGCTCGAGCTTGGCCATCATGCGCGGCAGCACCGGCTCGCTGGACGAGGTGCCCAGGACGATCAGCAGCTCTTCCTTGATGTAGCGGAGGAAGGGCAGCAGGCGCAGGCCGTTGACGCGCATGACCGTACCGAGGACGACCAGGACGAAGAACAGGGCGGTGAGCCAGAAGGAGCCGACCAGCAGGAAGAGGTGCCGCAGCGTGTCCAGGCCGTAGTTGCCGATGGTGAAGGCCATGGAGCCGAAGGCGCCGATCGGGGCCAGCCGCATGATCCAGCGGATGAGTGTGAACAGGATCCTGGACAGCTTCTCGATGCCCTGGGCGATCCCCGCACCCGCCTCACCGCCGGCGTTGAGGCCGAAGCCGAACAACACCGAGACCACCAGCACCGGCAGGATCTCGTGGCCGGTCATGGCGCTGAGCAGGGTGTCCGGAATCATGGCGAGGACGAAGGCGGAAAAGCTCTCGTGGCTCGCGGTCGCCTCGGGCGGCAGCCCCTTGGTGGAGAGGGCGGAGGGATCGACGTGCAGTCCGCTGCCGGGCTGGACGACGTTGACGACGACCAGGCCGATCACCATGGCGACGGTGGTCAGCACCTCGAAGTAGAGCAGCGCCTTGAGGCTGACCCTGCCGACGGCACGCGCGTTGCCCATGGAGGCGATGCCGTGGACGACGGTACAGAAGATGACCGGCGCGATCATCATGCGCACCAGCGCGATGAAGCCGTCGCCCAGGGGCTTCAGCTCGGCGCCGAAGGAAGGCCACAGCCAGCCGACGACGGCACCGGCGAGAACACCGATCAGGCATTGGACGTAGAGCAGGGACAGCAGCCGGCGGGTGCGGCGTGGTGGAGCGGTGACGGTACCCGGGGCGGCATCGTTGCGGCTCATGCGGGGCGTCCTTCCAGGACGGGAACGAGAAGTTCGGCTCGGGCGATGCGGCGGGCGGCGCGGTGCAGCAGCACCGTGGGGGACGCGCCGTCCGGTGCGGGGACGGCTTGGGCGGTGATGACACCTGCCGGGGTGCCCAGGCGCAGCGTGCCGTCGGCGGTCTGCCGGGCGACGCGGTGGGCGAGCGTGCCGGGGATGGCGGCCGCGGTGGCCAGGGCGACGGCCGAGGTGAGGCCGATCGCCGGGTGGGGTGCGTGCATGGAGACCATGCGTACGGCCAGGTCGTACTCGTCCTGACTGACCAGAGTGCCATGAGTGGTGCGATACGAGGCGGCCCGGGCAACGACGCCGACTTTCGGCACAGCATGGCTGACCGGGTCGTTCCGGTCGGCCAGGCCCATGGCCAGGGCGGCCTCGCGGCGCAGCACGGTGAGCGCGGGCACCGCCTCGGCGAACTCGGTGAGCGACTCGGTGCCGTCGAGGCCGAACGCCTTGGCCTCGAACAGCGCGGCCGGGGCGCCGGCGTCGACCAGGGACACCTCGGCCGGACCGGCGGGCCCGGTCAGGGTGTCCAGGGCGCGGCCGGTCGGCAGGGCCCGCCCCGTGGTCGTACCCGCCGGGTCCTCGAAGCCGAGCAGGACCGGCACTCCGAGCGCCGCGGTGCCGGGCACCGCGGCCGTGCCCTCGTCGGGGGCCGTACTGCCCGGGGTGGGGATGGTGCCGGTGAGGCGGGCCCCGGTGTTGACGTTGAGCATCCGCACCGTGGTGGAGTCCGATGTGATCGGTACCAGGCCGTTGTGGACGGCGTACAGGGCGACGGCGGTGGCGCAGTTGCCGCAGTTGCTGGTCCATTCCACGCGCTCGTCACCGATGCCGACCTGCGCGAAGGCGTACTCGACGTCGATGCCCGGCTCGGCCGGTGTCCGGACGATCGCGGCCTTGGAGGTGGTGGAGGAGGCACCGCCGACGCCGTCGATCTGGCGGGGGTCGGCGGCGTTGTAGGCGGCGAGCAGCAGGGTGTCGGCGTCCACGCCGGTCGCGACCACATCGTGGTGGTCGAAGATCCAGCACTTGCTGGTTCCTCCGCGGATCATCTCGCCCTGCAGACGCAACACAACAGACTCCTCGTGGAAACCCCGCCGGCACTTCCGTGCGTGGTGTGATCCACGGTGGGCGCGGAGAGCATGAAGTACAATCTCGGAAATCTGCATGGGTATTAAGTTGGAATTAATGCTGGAGGTGGCGCGGTGCTCGATGTGCGGCGCATCCTGCTCTTCACCGAGGTCGCCCGCCGGGGCTCGGTCACCGCGACCGCGCGGGCTCTCAGCTACACGCCTTCAGCGGTGTCCCAGCAGGTCAGCCGCTTGGAGGCGGAGGCTGGGCAGCCGCTGTTGGAGCGCCATGCGCGGGGTGTCACGCTCACTGACGCGGGACGCGCCCTGGCCGAGCGCGGGGAGCGGATCGAGCGAGAACTGACGGCCGCCGAGAACGAGCTCGCCGACTTCGCGGGACTGCGCGCGGGCATCCTCCGCATCGGAACCTTCCCCACCGTCGGCGCTTCCCTCCTCCCCCGGGCCGTGATCGCCTTCCGGAAAGCCCACCCCGACGTACGGCTGACGGTGCGCAGCGCCCGCATCGCGGGCCTGTGGGCGATGCTGGAGAACCGGGAAATCGAGATGTCCCTGATGTGGGACTACGACTGGAACCGCATCGACCGCGAGGACATCGTCGTCACCTCACTCGTCGACGACCCCCCGGCCCTCCTCGTCAGCAAGGACCACCCCCTCGCCGGCCGCCCTTCGGCCGCCCTCGCCGACTTCGCGAACGACCCCTGGATCACCCGCGCCGAGAACCACCCGGTGGCCGAGGCTCTCGCCCGCAGCTGCCACACAGCCGGTTTCGAGCCGCAGATCGCCTACGAGGCCCACGACTACCAGGAGGCACAGGCCATGGTCGCCGCCGGCATCGGCGTCGCCCTCGCCCCCACCCTGGCGCTGGAAGGCATCCGAGGCGGCGTCAGCGTCCTGCCACTGCAACCCCCCGCCCCGGTACGCCGCATCCTCCTGGTCCGCATGGCCGACCACGCCCTCACCCCCGCCGCTGGGGCCTTCGCGGGCTTCCTGCGCGACAGCGCTACGACCGGCACGTCGTCATGACATAGGCCGAGCCGGTGCCCGAGGCCAGGCCCGGGCAAACGGCCCGCACCGGCCCCGCACCGCACTCACGCCGGACTCGCCGACGCCCCGCCTTCCGGCCGGCGCCCGTGTACAAACCCGCCGCGGCGTCCAGGGGTTCTGCGGACGTTCGCGCGCACGTTTCGACGACCACGGCGCCATCCCCTGGCCGCCCTTGGACGGTCTGCTCACCGACCTGATCAGCTTGCACACCGGTCGGCCGGCGGCCGAGATCGGGGCCCTCCTCTCCCAGGGCGAGGGGGCGTCCGGGCCTGCCGGTCTCCGAGGCGCGTAAGGGCCGTGGCATCGGCATGGGCGACCTGCTTCTGCCTCCTGTGAGCGGACGTGGCGCCGCGCCGGTGACCGGTGGGGCGGCCATGTGTCTCCCTGAGCCCTGGCGCGGCCGTCGGCCGTCCCTCGCCAGATGAGGCGGCGAGGAGGCGGGCGAACCGCAGTCGACAGCCGGCGTCGGCAACGCGGTGCCTGCGCTGGCTGCCTTGAGCACCGCACGGCTTCGCGCTGGTCAGATGCCCAGCACGCGCCGGGCGTTCAGATGGGCGATCTTCTCCTTCACCTCGGGTGAAAGGTCGCACTTCTCGATCGAGTCCACCGCTTCGGCGGTGGACTCGTACGGGTAGTCGATCGCGAACATGACCGCTTCGGCCCCGATGCTCAGCACGGCGGCCTGCACGGCCTCCGGGGCCAATACCCCGCTTGTGGTGATCAGGATGTTGCTCCCGAAGTACTGCGACGGCATCCGCTCGAGCGGCGCGTCGACCTGGAGCGAGCGGTAACGCGAGTCGAAGCGGGAGCGCTGGAACGGCAGAAACTCGCCGAGGTGCCCGAGGATCAGGGTCGCACCGGGGTGCCGGTCGAACACTCCGGCATAGATCAGCCGCATGGCGTGGCCGCCGGTCTCGGCCTGCCAGCTCCAGCTGGCCCCGTACATCTCCGGCCGTCCGCGCATCACGTGCCAGTCATCGCGAGGCAGTGAGCCGGGGTGGAGGTACAACGGCACACGGAGTTCCTCCAGTGCGCTCCACAGTTCCCCGTACGCGGGATGGTCCAGGTACCGGCCCTGCGTGTGGTCGTTGACCAGCGCTCCCCTGAAGCCGAGCTGTTCGACGCAGCGTTTGAGTTCGATCACGGCGGCGGCGGGGTCCTGCAGAGGCAGGGCGGCGAACCCCTTGAAGCGGGTCGGGTGGCGGGCGATGGTCCGGGCCAGGTGATCGTTGGCGAACCGGGCGTTGTCGACGGCGGCGCCGGCGTCGGTGTCGGCCTGGATACCGGGGACGCTCAGCGACAGGACCTGGATGTCGATGCCATGCGCGTCCATCTCGGGAAGACGGTGCTCCTCGAAGTCGGCCAGGCGGCGTCGGCAGTCCTTGGCGTACTGGTCGCTGACCTGGATCTTCTGGGGCGTCGAGGGCTGGCGCGCGAACAGCTCCGGGATGGTGAAGGCTTCTTCCAGCGCGATGTAGGTCATGGCAGGACTCCTTCGTCACATGTCCTTGTGGTGGTGTGCCGGTGGCCGGCGGCGGCGGTAAGAGCCCCAAGGCCGGCAGCCTGCCGGGCGGGGGCGAGACGTGTCCGCCCCCGCCCGGCGGCTTCCGGACGGCCCGGCCCCCTGCCGGGGGTCGATGCCGCCCGGTCAGCCGTTCGGTGACGGGGACGCGACGGAGCCGGCAGCGGTGCCGTTGCGCGTACGGTGGGCGGCGCCGATGTGGGCGTACCAGTCGATGAGTTCGGGCCTGTCGACGCTGCCGGGGTCGACCACGGAGCGCTGGGCGTCTCCGCGCAGCAGACGTTTCACGGGGACTTCGAGTTTCTTGCCGGTGCGGGTGTGCGGTATGCCGGGGGCCTGGATGATCTCGTCGGGGACGTGGCGGGGGGGGAGGCGCCGTGGCGTATGGCGTCGCGGATCTTCTCGCTCAGCACGTCATCGACGTCGATGCCGTCGGTGGTGGTGACGAACAGCGGCATCCAGTAGCCGCCACTGTCCTGCTCGACCCCGACGACGAGGGCTTCCGCGATCTCCTCGAGCTGCTCCACCGGACCGTAGATGTCGCTGCTTCCCATGCGTATGCCGTGGCGGTTCAGCGTCGCGTCGGACCGGCCGTGCAGGATCACCGAGCCGTGGTCGGTGATGGTGATCCAGTCGCCGTGCCGCCATACCCCCGGGTAGACGTCGAAGTAGGCGCCGCGGTAGCGCGAGCCGTCCGGGTCGTCCCAGAAGTACAGCGGCATCGACGGCATCGGCCGGAGCACCACCAGCTCCCCCACCTCGCCCCGCACCGGCCTGCCGTCCGGGCCGAAGGCTTCCACGGCCACGCCCAGGCAAGGGGCGGACAGCTCACCGGCCCAGACCGGCGTGGTGGGTGCGGCGCCGAGGAACGCGGTGACCACGTCGGTGCCACCGCTGGTGCACACGACCTGTGTCCGTGACCCGAGTTCGCCGGCGACCCAGTGTTGCAGGTCGGCGGGGAACGCCGAGCCGGTGACCCCCAGGCGCTCGAGAGAGGCCGGATGGTGGTCGGCGAGCCGCACACCGGCCTTGCGGCACGCCGCCAGGTAGCCGGGGCTGGTGCCCAGGACGTTCACCTCCAGTCGGGCCGCGAGCCGCCAGAGCGCATCGATGCCGGGATAGGCAGGGCTGCCCTCGTAACAGACGGCCGTTGCGCCCAGTAGCAGGCCGGCCACCAGGACGTTCCACATCATCCAGCTCGGTGTGGTGTGCCAGAGCAAACGGTCCCCGGAGCGCAGGCCCAGGTGCAGGCCCAGGTTCTTGAGCTGCTCGAGCACGACCCCGCCGTGCCCGTGCACGATGCCCTTCGGCGGTCCCGTCGTGCCCGAGGAGAACACGACCCACAGCGGGTGGTCGAACGGGACTGGTACGGGGGCCAGTTCGGCGTCGCGCCCGGTGAGTGCGGACCACGGGAGGGCACCGGGCACCGCCCCTGCCGCGTCCCCCACGGCGATGGTCGCCGTGAGGGTCGGCAGCGCGTCGCGCAGGGCTTCCACATCGGCGCGGCGGTCGATGTGCTTTCCGCCGTGGAGACAGCCGGTCGCGGCGATCAGCACGGTCGGCCGGAGCTGCGCCAACCGCGCTTCGGCCGCGGCGGCGGTGTAGTCCTGCCCGCACACCGCCCAGGTCGCGCCCAGACCGGCGGTGGCAAGGAAGGCCACGACTGCCTGCACGCCGTTGGGGAGGTACCCCACCACCCGGTCGCCCATGCGCACGCCGAGTTCGGTGAGCGCCTGCGCGAGTGAGGCGACCTGACGCCGCAGTTCGTGCCAGGTGATGGCCACCGGGCCGGTGTCCTCGGTCACCGTGATGACGGCGGTGTCGGTGCCGGTCCGGTCGCGGAAGACTTCGGCCGTGTAGTTCAGCGTGCTGCCGGGAAACCACACGCCTCCCGGCAGCGCCTCGGCCGCCAGCGCGGGCCCCGCCGGGCGGTCGGGCAGACGGAAGTAGTCCCACACCGCCGCCCAGAAGCCGTTCACGTCGTCGACCGACCACGCCCACAGCGCGTGGTAGTCACCGCCCAGGTCACGTCCGGCGCGCGGCGAGGCGAACCGCGCGAAGTCGGTGATCCGGGAGTGTTCGACGGCCTGTGGCGTCGGGGTCCAGTCCGGCTGCTTCGTGCTCATCCGGCGTCCCCCTCCTTCGTGGCCTCGAGCAGTGCGACCGTCGTGTGCACCGCTTTCGCGGCCATGGCCTCCCCCAGAGGGAGGCCATGGGTGTCGGCGAGGGTGACGAACAGCCGGTTCCCGCCGTCTCCGCAGCACGCGATCGGCAGCAGCTTCCCAGTGTCCACCGAGGTGACCAGCTCGTTCTCCCGGACCAGGGCGACGGCGTGTCCGGTGGTGGTGGCCACCCAGACGCCGTCCTGTGTCGGCCAGATACCGTCCGGCCGGGCGTGGGTACCGACCAGATGGGCGAGGTCGGCGTAGGTGCGCCGGTCCGTGAGCGCCCCGTCGCCCGTGACGGTGAAGGCGGTCAGCCGTTGCCGGGTGGTCTCGGCGACGAGCAGGGTGCGACCGTCGTCGACGAGGGCCAGGCCGTTGGGGAACTCGACGTCTTCGGTGGCCACGCGCACCGACCCGTCCGCTGCGACGCGCACCAACCGGCCAGGCCGCGGCGGCTCACCGGCGTGCGCGGCGAAGCCGACATCGTCCACGTAGAGGTTGCCGTGCGGGTCACCGACCATGTCGCCGAGCGGGCCGGTGGCCACCGCGCTCAGGTCCGCGTAAGTGGCGAACTGCTCACCGGTCCACACTCCGATGCGCCGCTCATGCATCATGGCGCCGGCCAGCCGCCCGTCCGGCAGGAACCACAGGCCGTTGGGTACCGCGTCCAGCGGGATGCCCCGCCAGCGACCGTCGTGGTCGGTCCACAGTTTCCCGCCCTGGGTGTCGGACAGCCACAGCGCACCGCGCTGCCAGCGGGGGCCCTCCCCCCACCTCATCCCGGCCGCGTACTTCTTCACGCCACCGCCTCCTGTATCGATGCCGTCCGCGCCAAGTCGCGGGTGGCCTGCTCCAGTTCCGCCGTGTCGGTGGCCAGCGCGAAGGTGTAGCGGTCCGGACGGATGATCGCCGCGGCCGCCGAGTGGGCTGCCAGCCAGCGGTCGACGGCCGGTCCGGTCTCCGGGACGACCACGGCGTCCAGTCGGCGCCACATCTGCCGCACGTCCGCGGACACGGCGGAGGTCACCCCCGGGCTCCCGACAACGGTGAAGCCGTATCCGCTCGCATCGTCCAGCCTCTCCCCCCTCGCGCCGCGCGGCTGTGGGCTCAGCTGCCCGATGGCGCCGCCGGGCCGGGTGACCAGGCCCGGTCCCAGCAGCGGCCGGAACCTCTCGATCGTCTGCGTTCCGTTCGGCTCGGGAACCTCGCCCGTACCGAGCGCTTCGATCAGGTTGGACTGCCGGGCGGATTCCTCGATGTAGGGGCGCACGTGCGGGGCGCGCTCACTTTCGTAGGTGTCGAGCAGCGCTGAGGGGCTCTCGCCCTTCACGACGGCGGCGAGCTTCCATGCCAGGTTCGCGGCATCGCGCAGCCCGGAGCACATGCCCTGGCCGAGCATGGGCGGCATCTGGTGTGCGGCGTCGCCGGCGAGCAGCAGGCGGTCGGACCGCCAGCCGCGCACGAGCCGGGCGTGCCACTCGTAGGTGTCGGTGCGCATGATCCGGTAGCTGCCCGGTTCCAGCCAGCGGCTCAGCAGGTCGTACACCGACTGCGGTCGTTCGAGTTCCGCGGCGTCGTCCTCGTCGAGCAGCATGAACTCGAAGCGGAGCATCGGCGGGAAGATCGGCAGATAGGTCACGGGCCGTTTCCCCCGGCACAGGATGAATCCGCTGTCCGCTGGGAGTTGTGCGGGATGTTCGAAGGGGTGGATGTCGATGATGAGGGAACGCTGAGTCCCGTGAAGGTCCTCGACTTCAGCGTTCATCGCCTGCCGGACGAAGGAGTTGGCGCCGTCCGAGCCGACGGCGTAGCCGGCCGTGAGCGTGGTTTCGGCTCCGGTCGACCGGTCGAGCAGCGTCAGCCCCACCGATGTGTCATCTTGCTCCATCGCGCTGACCGTCCAGCCGAACCAGAGGTCCACGTTCGCGTCGGCCGCGAGCAGCCCCCGCAGCCGCGACTCGAAGTCCGGCTGGTGGAACTGGTAGTCGGTGCGCCAGCCCTGGTCCGACTCCTCCTCGGGCAGCATCTGCTGCAGGAAGGCCCGCCCGTCCTCCCGGTGCAGTGTCCAGGCGGTCTGGCGCAGGAACCGGTGTTCCATGTCCTGCGCGCCC
The DNA here is from genome assembly GCA_002021875.1 of Streptomyces hygroscopicus. Classification (NCBI taxonomy): domain Bacteria; kingdom Bacillati; phylum Actinomycetota; class Actinomycetes; order Kitasatosporales; family Streptomycetaceae; genus Streptomyces; species Streptomyces hygroscopicus. The sequence goes on along the minus strand of CP018627.1, from coordinate 9,377,862 downwards.
AGGGTCTGCAGAAGGCGCATGATCTCGTCGTCGAGATGGGTGGCGCGCGGATGATGGCAGACGAGCCGGTTGGGGTCGATGGCGGCGACCCGCAGCCCCTTCATCGCCAGCAGCCGTGCGAGGGTCAGCCCCACCGGGCCGCAGCCGGCGACGGCGACGTCGTAGGTGTCCATGGTGTGCTCTCTCATTGTGTTTGTCCGGCCGTCGGCTCCTTGGCGCGCGGCGAGGGAGCGGGACGGCCCTGATTCCGCGGTGCTCGTCCGCCGGCAGCCAGGGTGAGGGCCGCACCGAGGACGGCGGGGACGGCGAACAGGATGAAGTTCCAACGGGGTTGGAGGCCGGCCGCGAGAATCCAGCCGCCGAGCGTGGGGCCGGCGATGGCGCCGATGCGGCCCACTCCGAGCGCGACGCCCACCGCGCCGGCCCTCGCGGTCACCGGGTAGGAACGCGAGATGTACACGTTGATCAGCCCCTGGACCCCGACCGCGCCGCAGCCGCCGACGATGACGATGGCGTAGAGCACCGGCAGCGGAAGCCGGGTGCTCATGGCGACGATCGCCGCGGCTCCGAGGACGAAGCAGGCCGTGATCGGCCCCCGTGATCCGGCACGGTCGGCCAGGAGCGACATGGCGAGCCCGACGACGAATCGGCCCGCGCCGAACAGCGACGGACCGGGGGCCACGGCGCAGGCGAACATCCCGGCGCTGACGGCCCCGATACTGATCAGCGTCGTGCGGCGCCGGCCGAACCGGTCGGTGAACTGGCCGACCAGCAAGGAGCCGACGAGCATGCCGATGGGGGTGAGGCTGCCGAGCAGGCCGACGAAGGCAATGGAGACGTGCCAGGGACGGTAGTCCAGAAGCAGCGGTGTCGTCGCGCCGAAGGCGACAAGGTCGAAACCCTCCAGTGTCATCACTGCCAGGCCGACGGCGGGTGCGGTGCCCGCCGGCGATGAAGGCCCCGGGGACGACCGGCCGCCCCGACGGGCGAACGCTGATGTGCTCAATGTTCCGGCTCCGATCTCGGCGCTCCCACCCGCCGCGACCGCTGACCGCGAACTGCGTGAAAGGGCGGAGTTACTTCTGTGCGGCGCGCCGACGGCGGGTCGGCTCGAGGAGGGGTGGTTCGGGCCTCATCGGTGTGAAGCGGACAGGGCGTGGGGCGGGGCCGCGTGTCCCGCCGCACTTCACGGTGTAGGGGACGCTCAGCCGTTGGCCGTGTGGGCACCGGTCATCAGCGCGGCCAGGTCCTCGGGGGCAAGGAACGACGGCGGAGGCGGAGGTCCCCAGGCATAGAGCGCCTGCAGGCCCTCGAAGGAGCGTGGCGTCCACAGCTGGTCGTCGACGATGCAGTCCATGTCGGCGTAGTACTCGCTGAAGTTGCCGGCCGGGTCCTTGAGGTACCAGAAGAAGTTCGACCCGATGTGGTGGCGGCCGAGCCCCCACACATGACGTTCCGGGTGCTCGGTGAGCATGCTCGTGGCGCCCCGGCCCACCTCGTCGACATCCGTCACCTGCCACGAGGTGTGGTGCAGGAAGTTCAGTGGCGCCTGCTGCACCAGGACGTTGTGGTGGTCGGTGGAGCAGCGCATGAACGCGGCCGTGCCGGGCACGACGTCGCTGACCTTGAAACCGAGCCCTTCGGTGAAGAACCGCTGGGTCGACTCCTGCTCCACCGAACCGATGACGACGTGGCCCAGGGCCAGGGGTCGGACCGGGTCGGTGCGGGAGAGCACGGGTGCCCGGGTGCCGGCGCGGTCCAGGCGTCCGGGGCCGTTGTACGGGGTGGCCGCGACGGTGACCCGGGTCAGCCGGGGTGCGACACGGACCTCGACCGATATACCGGCGATGGGTTCCCTGGTGCGCAGGGAGCCGGTGTCGCGTTCGCACGGCAGCTGGAGCCGGTCCAGGTTCGCGGCGATCCGGTCCAGGTCGTCGCCGTCGTCGGCGGCGACCGTCATCCCCAGCAGCCGCCGGACGGGAGAGTACTCGAGGAAGAACTGCTCACCGCCCTCGACGGTGGCGAACCGTCCGGGTGCCACCTGCTCGAGTCCGAAGTCGACGTAGTAGTCGGCCGCCTCGGCCACATCCGGCACTCCGACGGTGAGTGACTGAAGCCTGTGCAAAGCCATGGAGCGCCCCTCTCTCAGGCGGCGACGCAGGTCTGCCGGAGCTGTCCGATGCCCTCGATACGCGTGACGACCTCGTCTCCCGGCCGCAGGTAGCGCTGGGGAGTGCGGGCGTGTCCCACTCCTGAGGGGGTGCCGGTGAAGATCACGTCGCCCGGCAGCAGCGGGCACACCGCGGACAGCCGTGCGATCAGTTCCGGGACCGGGAAGATCATCGAAGAGGTGCGTGACTTCTGGACGCTCTCCCCGTTGACGAGGCACTCGATCGCAAGGTCGTCCGGATCGGCGAACTCGTCGGCCGTGACCAGCACCGGGCCGGTCGGCGCGAATCCGGGGAAGGATTTGCCGAGAGAGAACTGCGGCACGGGGCCCACGGACTGCACATCGCGCTCGGAGTAGTCCTGCCCCACGGTCAGCCCGGCCACATAGGACCAGGCGTCCCCTGCGGCAACGTGCTCCGCCCGGCGCCCCATCACCACCACCAGCTCGGCCTCCCAGTCAACGCGGCCACCGGGCAGCCGCAGCTGCGTGTCGGGGCCGGTGAGGGACGTGGCGAACTTGGTGAAGACCGACGGGGACTCAGGCGTCGCCAGGCCGGCCTCCTCGGCGTGGTCGCGGTAGTTCAGCCCGATCGCGAATACCTGCCGCGGTGTCGGCGAGACGCTGCCGTCCGGCCCCTCCGACGCCTGGACACCCGCGGCCTCCAGCTCAGCGGCCCAGGACCGGAAGGCGTCCCACTCCTCGAACACTGTCAGCGGATCAGCCGGGAACCGGCCTGCACTGGCCTGCTCGGCATCGATCACCGCTTCCCCGGTCACCAGGCACATCCGTCCTGCTCTGGTCGTCGTCCGCATAGCGCGCCGCCTCCGGTCTTCCTGCTTCTGGGATGACTGGAGTCAACGCCCTTCCCTGTCGACACGTCAAGAAAATCTCGAGATTTTTTTGGAATATCTAGGTGCGCTAGAATCTGCGACATGGCGACTACCGGCTCCATGACCCGCGCCGAGGAGATCTACCAGCGGCTGCGCGCGGACATCCTCAACGGACGACACGAACCCGGTTCACGTCTGCGGGTGGAGGCGCTGAAGGAGAAGTACGGCGCCAGCAGCGGGGTACTGCGGGAGGCACTGCCCCGGCTGGTCGGCCAGGGACTGGCGACCTTCGCGCCGCAACAGGGGTTCCGGGTCGTCACCGTCTCACCCGAGCGCCTGGAGGAGCTGACCGAGGCCCGCGTGTTCATCGAGACCCACCTTGTCCGGGAGTCCGTCACCGCCGGCACCATCGAGTGGGAGTCCGATCTGCTCGCCGCGCACCACCATCTCGCTCGCGTTCCCGTCTTCGGCGACGCCGGCGAAATCAACGAACGCTGGCTGAACGCCCACGCCCGCTTCCATCGCGTCCTGCTGGAGGGATGCCCCAACCGACAGCTGCGGGACATCGCCACACAGCTGCGCGAGGCAGCGGAGGTCTACCGCTGCTGGGCCCGCACACCGACCGAGCACAGCAACCGCGATATCGCGGCAGAGCACAAGACCATCTGCGATCGCGCCATCGAACGGGACGTACCAGGCGTCGTCGAGGCGCTCAGCCGACACATCAACATCACCACGCACCTGCTGCTCAACGACTACGGGCGGCGCGAGGACGAAAGCAAGCAGGACCGCGGCCCCTCCTCCCCGTGAGGGCCGGGCTCGGAGTGCGGGAGCCCGGCACACCGGCCGGCTGACGGGGTCTTCCCGCGGAGACAGAACCCCCGGCGGGCGTGTGCGTTTCCGAACGGCGCGGCGCCGGACCGGTGAAGGGAAAGGCCGCTCCTCGCGACCGCCTTCCCGGGGACAACCGCTATAGAAGAGTCGGCTGTACAAGGGTCGGCGCCGACGGCGGGAAGTGTGCGGCACAGCTGGGTCATTGAGTCTGGTCGGCGGCGGCCTGCTGTCACTTCTGTACCAGGTGACTCGACGCCTTCACGCCGTCCCGACGGTGCTTCTACGGCGGGACACCTCGAAGGAGGCCGAACTTCTCGTCCTGCGCCATGAAAACGCCGTGCTACGACGCCAACTACAAGGGCGAGTACGGTACGAACCCGCGGACCGCCTGTGGTTCGCCTCCCTGTCCAAGGTGGTGTTCTCGGTCGGCCCGTAGCCGATGCTGGCGGCGACCCGGATCTTCACGGTGGTAAACGCGGTGGCTGCTTGAAACCGTGAGGCCCGCAAGACCGGACGGATCGGCGGAGCGACGCTGGACGAAACCGAGCCGGCAAGCACAAACCGGGGTAGCGTGAAGAACGCCTCAGGACGCTGTCCCCACAGGGGAACTCGTGGCAGTCAGCATGAGGCGTGATCACTGATCGTCGGCGAGTGCCAGGGCGATGTCCAGCTCGCGTTGTTTGGCCGGGGACAGGGCGCCGATCCGCTTGGTCAGCGACTCCTCGCTGACGGTCGTCCTCCAGGTGCAGAAGACTTTCCCGGCCCTGGGCAGCACCACTCGGACCACGCCGCTCTCCGCCAGGCCCTCCTCGGCTCCGAAGAAGACCTCGATGCCGATGAGCGCTTCGGGCCCGAACTCCTCGACCATCCGGCGTCGCTCGTCGGCATCGGCGGCTTGCTCGCCGGACATCCAGACGAATCCGAGCTTCTGCGCCGGGGTAACCGGTTCGACGATCTGCATGGCCGGGAATTCTGGCCCTGCGCCTCCCTGGAGCAGCACGACAGGTCGTTCCTCGTCAAACTGAGCCGACCAAACCTCACCGCGTTCCACATGCCCTCCTCGCGTCCGGCCCGTATCAGCGCTACCCGCCCGGCTCGCGGGCACCATTCCAAGGTCTTGAAAATACATCGGTTACCGATGTCGCCACGAGGAAGCGTCAGGGCAGGGCCACCACCTGGGCGGCACAGGTGAGTCCCGCGCCGAAGCCCACGAGCAGCGCCGGATCGCCGCGGGAGAGCCCGCCCTGAGCCAGCAGGGCGTCCATGGCGAGCGGGACCGAGGCTGCCGAGGTGTTCCCCGCCCGTACGACGTCCCTGGCCACCGCGGTGTGCGGGGCGAGGCCCAGCGACCTGGCGACGGAGTCCACGATCCGGGCGTTGGCCTGGTGGGGGATGAAAGCGGCGAGGTCCGCGACGTCGAGCCCCGCCGCGTCGAGCGCCTGCCGGGAGATCTCCGGGACCGTCCGGGTCGCCCAGCGGAACACCTCCGGACCGGCCATTGTCAGGGTCGGCCACGGTCCGGATCCGTCACGGGTGTCCAGCCAGGAGCGGTCGTGGGCGATCACCCAGTGCTGAACTCCGTCGGACGCCCAGGCCACCGGGCCGAGGCCGGGTGTGTCGGACGGGCCCACGACGACCGCGCCGGCGCCGTCGCCGAAGAGGAAGGCACTGCCCCGGTCCGCCGAATCGACGATGTCACTCATCCGCTCCGAGCCGATGACCACGACGAACCGGGCCTCGCCCGAGCGGACGACGGAGCCCGCCAGCGTCAGACCGTAGGAGAAGCCCGAACAGGCCGCGCCGACGTCCATGGCCGCCGCCTTGGTCCCCAGCAGGTGGGCGATACGCGGGGCCGCGGGCGGCACCTGCTCGAGAAAGGAGGTCGTGGCCAGCAGGACGAGGCCCACGTCGCCCGGGTCGGTACCGGCACAGGCCAACGCCTTGCGGGCCGCTTCCGTGCCCATCGTGACGATGGTCTCGTCGGAGTCGGCAAAGTGCCGGGTGACGATGCCGGAGCGGCGGCGGATCCACTCGTCGCTCGAATCGATGCGCGCGCAGATCTCGTCGTTGGTCACGACCCGTGACGGCCGGTACGCGCCTACGCCATGGATCCTCGCGTGGGCAGAGCCCGCGGCGGTGCGAAGTCCCGCCATCACGCCTCCCCGCCGGACGAGACCAGGCGGACCAGTTCACCGTCTTGGTAGAGCGAGCGGCATGCCCGCCGCTGTACCTTGCCGCTGGAGGTCTTCGGCAGTTTGCCGCGGCGTATGACGACGATGTCGTCCGGTGTGATCCGCTGTTCCTCTCGTACGGCTTCGCGCACGCGCTCACGCAGGCCATCTGCGCCCAGGGTGCCGAGGACCCGTCCGCCGGTCTCCACGACCACCACAAGTCGTTCGCGCTCCCCGTCGTCGAGCGAAAAGGCGGCCGCGCAGTTGGGTTGCAGCCCCGGTACGGCGCGCTCGGCGGACAGTTCGATGTCCTGCGGGTAGTGGTTGCGGCCCCTGCGGATGATGACGTCCTTCATCCGGCCGGTGACGTACAGGTCGCCGTCGATCTGGAAGCCGAGGTCGCCGGTGCGCAGGTGCGGGGTGGCGTCATCGGTTTCGTCGTCGACGCGGGCACGGAAGGTGTCCTCGCTGACGGCGGGGCGGCCCCAGTAGCCGTCCGCGACGCACGGTCCGGAGATCCAGATCTCCCCCACCTGGCCCGGCGTGCAGGGCTGCCGGGTGACGGGGTCCACGATACGTACGTGAGTGCCGGCGACATCACGTCCGCTGCCGACCGCCGGGACGGCACTGTCGGTGCGTTCCCCGACGGGTAGCGCCCTGCCCTCCCGGAGTGCTTCGGCGGACAGCCACAGCACCATGGGCTCACGGTCCGCCCGGGTGCCGGTGGCCTTGAGGGTGTTTTCCGCGAGCCCGTAGGCGGGACACATGGCCATCGGGTCGAAGCCATGAGGGGCGAACGTGTCAGTGAAGGCCCGGACCACGCTCCACCGCACGGGCTCGGCGCCGTTGACGGCCACTCGCCAGCTCGCCAGGTCGCCCACGCCTGCGGTCATGCCGCTTTCCGCGGCCCGCACGCACAGTTCGTAGGCGAAGCTCGGTGCGGCCGAGTGGGTGCCGCCGAACCTGGATAGCGCCTCCAGCCAGCGTGCGGGTCGGCGGATGAAGGACTCAGGGGCCATCAGGTACGAGGGAATGCCCGCCCACAGCGGCAGGACGACACCGAACAGCATCCCCATGTCGTGGAAGAGCGGAAGCCAGTTCACCACGGTTCCGCGGGGCTCGCACGGCCAGAGTTCATCGGTTTCGACCACGTTGGCGAGGAAGTTCGCGTGGCTGACCATGACGCCCTTGGGGTGCCCGGTGGAACCGGACGTGTACTGGAGCAGCGCGATGTCCTGGGGGTCAGGCAAGCGTTCCGGCGTACTGGGGTCTCCTGTGTGGAGCGCGCCCGGGTCATCGGTGGCCACCAGGTCGAGCCCGTCGAGGGCGGGCAGGCCGGCGAAGCGCTCGCGCAGGTCGCGGATGACGTCGGTCGTGGTCAGGACGGTCGAGGTGCCGGCGTCGTCAGCGATACGGCGTAGCCGCTCCACCTCGGCGCGACGACGTGGCAGCTGGACCGGGGCGCCCGCCACCCGGCCGTACATGCAGCCGAGCAACGTCCGCACGAACTCCAGGCCCGAGGGATACATGAGGACAGCGTTGCGGCCTGTGAGCCCCGCGGCGCTGAGCGTCGTGGCCCGGCGACACGCCGCCTCGTGGAGTTCCCCGTAGGTCAGCGACTCCGTGGCGTCCTCGCCGTCCTTCAGGAAGACATAAGCGGTTCTGTCCGGCTGCCGCTCGCCACGGTGCCACAGGGCATCGGGAAGAGTACGGAAGTCGACATGTGGTACCGGCCGGGCCGTGGTCACGTCTCAGAGCTCCCTGGAATCGGGGCCGGCGGTGAGACCGCGCAGCGGGTTGAGCCGGTCCTCCCCGATCCGGCCGCGCAGCTCGGGGTCGGTCACCCCGAGCCCGGGTTCCGGTGCCATGCAGAGCACCGCGACTTTGCCCACCTGCCGGCTGGTCTGGACGATCCGGCACGCGTCGGCGCCCGCGGCGAGCGGATAGACGGCCGACATGGCCGGGACGACGGCGCCGCTCTCGAACAGCCGGTTGGTGGCCTGCTGCTCCTCGTAGTTGGCTCCGTGGCTGCCGACGATCTTCTTGAGCTTCATCCACAGGTATCGGTTGTCGAAGGTGTGCAGGTAGCCGGAGCTGGATCCGCAGGTCACCACGGTGCCGCCGCGTCGTGCCACGATCACGGAGAGCCCGAAGGTGACGCGGCCGGTGTGCTCGAACACGATGTCAGGTTCCCGGCCGGCCTTCTCGACGACGAGCTTGGCGAGCTTCCTGCCGGTCTCGACGACGAGCCGGGGGTCGTCGGCCATGTCGTCGGTGATGCCCAGCTCGGTGCGGTTGATCACCAAGTCGCAGCCGAGGGCGCGCACCGCCGCCTCTTTCTGCGCGGAGCTGACGACCGCCACCGGGATGCCGCCGCCGTTCTTGACGAACTGGATGGCGTACGAGCCGAGGCCCCCGGAGGCGCCCCAGATCAGGACGATGTCGCCCTGCTTCATGTGGGCTCCGCGGTCGCTGACGAGCATCCGGTAGGCGGTTGACGCACACAGCGGGTTGACCGCGGCCTCCTCCCACGTCAGGTGGGCGGGCTTGGGCAGCAGTTGGGTGGATCGGACGATCCCGTACTCGGCCAGGGCGCCGAAGTTGGTCTCGAATCCCCAGGCCCGTTGTTCGGAGCCGAGCATGCCGTCACCGTGAGTGGCGGGCTCCTGGTCGTCGACGTGTACGGGGTGGACGGTGACGTGGTCGCCCGGCTTCCAGCGCCGTACGCCGGTGCCGACGCGTACCACGACGGCGGAGCAGTCGGAGCCGAGCACGTGGTAGGGCTGGTCGTGGCGTGCCGCCCAGCCGCCCTGCCGGGCGTTCTGCTTGAGGAAGTGGAAGGTCGGGATCGGCTCGAACATGGCCGACCAGACCGTGTTGTAGTTGATGGAGCTGGCCATCACCGCGACGAGGACCTCGTCGGGCGCCAACTCCGGCATGGGAACGTGGCCGAGACGCAGCGACTTGCGGACGTCCTTGTCGGCCACCCCCTTGAACATGTCGGTGTCCTCGGCCCGCAGATGCAGGGCCAGGTAGGTGGCGGGTACCGGGGCGGCCTCGATCTCCGTGGCGGACGCGCCGTCCAGCACGGCTCGGGACAAGCTGCTCATGTCTGTCTCCTGTTGGCGCGGGGTCCTCCCGACGCACGGGTCCGTGATCGCGAAGCACGTTGTCGTGATCTTGTTGACGGTGTCTGGCCGCTCCGGGGACCCGTCATCGGGACGCGCCGGTTACGTGCAGCAGGGCGCGGGCCGCCAGGCGGTAGCCGTACGCGCCCAGGCCCACCACGAGCCCGGAGGCCAGCGGGGCGATGATCGATTCGTGCCGGAACTGCTCCCGCGCCCACACGTTGCTCAGGTGCACCTCGATCCACGGGTGCTCGTAGCTGGCGAGCGCGTCGCGCAGGCTCCAGCCGGCGATCATGAGAGCGCCTGGGTTGACCACCGCGCCAACGCTGTCGGGGCCGTGTTCGTGGATGGCGCTCACCAGTTCGCCCTCCGAGTCTCGTTGCAGGGACAGGACCTTCCAGCCCTGCTCGCTCACCTCGTCGGCGACCGCCTGCTCGATGTCGGCCAGGGTGTCGGTGCCGTAGATCGTCGGCTCGCGGCGGCCCAATATGCCGAGGTTGGGCCCATTCAGCAGGAGCATCATGCTCATGTGTCACCTCGCCGTTCGAAGGGTCCGGGCCACCGCATCCAGTCCGTCGTTCATCGGTCGGAAGTGCCCCCGAGCCGCCGGGCCACCAGATCGATGACCTCGGCCGCGCGGTCGGCGAGGAAGAAGTGGCCGCCCCGGAAGACCTTCGTCTCACTCGTCGCGGTGGTGTGCCCCGCCCAGGCCTCGGCCTCCTCCCGGGAGACCCGAGGGTCGCTGTCTCCGGTGAGCACGGTCAGCGGGCAGTCAAGGCGGCGGCCGGGCTCGTGCTGGTACCGCTCGATGGCGGTGTAGTCGCTACGGATGGCCGGCAGGATCATCGCCAGAACTTCCGGGTCACCGAGCAGCGTCTCGTCGGTGCCGCCGAGCGCCCTCATCTCGGCCATGAATTCAGGGTCGGGCGCCGTATGTATCCGCTCATCGCGATAGCGGGACGGCGCCCTGCGACCTGACGCGAAAACCCGTACCGGCGCGGGCATCCCGGCGTCCTGCATGCGCAGTGCCACCTCGTACGCGAGGACGGCACCCATGCTGTGGCCGAACAGCGCGAGTGGCTTGTCGTCCAAATGCCGCAACGCGGCGAATATCTGGTCCGCGAATTCGGGGATGTTGTCGATCCTCGGCTCGTGGAACCGATTCTGCCGACCCGGGTACTGCAGGGCCAGCACCTCCACCGACGGGTGCAGTGCCTTGGCCACCGGGAAGAAAAAGCTTGCGGAGCCGCCCGCGTACGGCAGGCAGGCAAGCCGCACGGTGCTCTGCGGCGCGGGGTGCGAGACACGCACCCATTTCTCGAAGTGCGCCGTTGCTTGAGTCATACCGGACGAGCTCCTCGCGGTCGGTGACGAGCTCCTCGCGGTCGGTGGCGAGCTCCTCGCGGTTGGTGAGGCGGAGTATCGGAAGCCTAGGTTCGCGCCGGAGACACCTGGTATCCCCAGATTTGATAGTCCAGCCCCTCGAGCGGCACGAACGCCGGTACGCGTGGTTAGTCTTGCGCCGTTCCCAGTACGGCAGTTGCGCCTGCCCCAGCCACCCTGCGATGAAGGGTTCCCCGTGCCCGAGACGTCACCGCACAAGCCGCCCGCCTGCGCGGGCCCCGAGACGGACGCAGATGTGATCGTCGTCGGCGACGGACCGGTCGGGGCCACGCTAGGGGTCCTGCTGGCCCAGCGCGGCCGGCAGACCATGATCCTGGAACGGCGTCGACGCCCCTATACCCTGCCCCGGGCGACCAGCTTCGACGGCGAGACCGCGCGCCTGCTCGCCGGCTGCGGGACGGGCCCGGACCTCAGCCGGGTCAGCGAGCCCGCCACCGGATACCAGTGGCGCTCGGCCGACGGTGAGATCCTCCTCGACGTCGCCTTTCGCGCGCAGGGCCCGTACGGGTGGCCTGACGCCAATACCATGCACCAGCCCGCCCTCGAGGAACTACTGGCCGAGCGGGCGGCCGCGTTGCCCGGTGTGACGGTGGTGCGGGGCCGCCAGGTCGTGGGAATCGAGGAGCGAGACGACCGGGTCACGGTGACGGCCGAAGACGAGGACGGCGCAACCCACACGTACACCGCGCGGTGGGTAGTGGGCTGCGACGGCGCCAACAGCTTCGTCCGTGACCACCTGGACGTGCCGGTCACCGACCTCGGATTCTCCTACGAGTGGCTGCTGTGCGACGTGAAGCTGCACGAGCCGAGTGAGTTCGTCCCGACCAACATTCAGATCTGCGACCCGGCCAGGCCGACCACCTTGGTCGGTAGCGGTCCCGGGCATCGGCGCTGGGAGTTCATGCGGCTGCCCGGCGAGCGGGCCGCGGATCTCAACCGGACGGAGACTGCCTGGCGACTCCTCGCCCCGCACGGGGTGACCCCCGACACCGCGACGCTGTTGCGCAGCATCACCTACATCTTCCAATCCCAGTGGGCTGAGCGTTGGCGAGTAGGCCGGGTCCTGTTGGCCGGAGACGCGGCCCATCTGATGCCGCCGTACGCCGGGCAGGGCTTGTGCTCGGGCATCCGCGACGTCGTCAACCTGGCGTGGAAACTGGACCTGGTGCTTGGGGGCATCGCCCCGGAGTCGCTCCTCGACACCTACACGGACGAACGCCGCGCACAGGTGCGCGAGTCGATTCTGTCCTCGGTCCAGCTGGGCCGGATGATCTGCGTGACGGACCCCGTGGCCGCAGCCGACCGTGATGCCACGATTCTGGCGAGGCGCCGTGGCCGCGGTCCGACGGTCCCGGACCTGTCGCGGCCCCTGACGGAGGGGCTCCTTCGACGCGGTACGGACGGTTCGCCTGTGTCCCCGGCCGGCGAGACGGTCCCTCAGGGCCTGGTACGCGGTCTCAGGGGCACCGGCCTGTTCGACGACGTGGTCGGCCGCGGTTTCGTCCTGCTGCTGACAGAGGGCGCGGATACCGGCCTCGACGCAGAGCAGTCGGCATTCCTGACGAGCCTGGGCACGCACGTGGTGACCCTGCTCCCCGGGGACGGGACGCCCCAGAACATGTCGGTGGCCGACGTGGGCGGCGTCTACCGTGCCTTTCTCGCACGCCACGGGGCCGAAGCAGTATTGATCCGCCCGGACTACCACGTGTACGGGGCGGCCTCGGGACCGGGGGCCGCCGCGGTCCTGGTGGACGACCTGCGGGCCGGCATGGGTGCGGGCGTTCCGGCGGGGAGACGATAGCGACCGCGGACAGCGGAACAGCGAGGCTCCCGGTCAGGCTTCTGTCCTCGGTCGACAGCCGCCTCACCGGGAGCCATGACCCCGCCAACATCACCAACAGAGTCGCGGCGTTGGGGCTAGACGGGGTGACCGAACTGTTCCTGCACCCGCCACCGGAGCTCACGCTTGAGGACTTTGCCGTTGGCGTTGCGCGGCAGCACCGGTACGACCTCGAGGCGCGTCGGCTGGTAAGCCTCGGTCATGCCCTGGGCCGTGAGGTACGTGCGGAGCTGTTCGAGCGTCGGGGGCGGGCCGGCGGCGACGATGACCGCGCATCCGGTCTCCTTGCCGACCGCGTCGAAGTAGCCGACGATCGCGACGGCCGCGACGGCCGGGTGCTCGAGCACCTGGGCCTCGACGTCGACGACCGGGATCATGAAGCCGTCGCCGATGCGGTCCGCGACCCGGCCGACGTGCCGGATCCCGCCGCGGCCGTCCGGCACGACCAGGTCGCCGGTGTCGAGCCAGCCGTCGTCGCGGTCGCAGAGAATCTCGACCGCGCCGGTGTCCAGGCCGACGAACGCCACACAGACTCCGGCGCCACGCACATACAGCACGGCCGGGTTCGCCTTGCTGACCTCGCCGTCGGCGCGCAGGTCGATCTCCACAGCCGGCCCGGGACGCCCGTCACTGTGGGCGGCCCAGTCCGGCGGGTCGCTCGGGCGCGTCCAGGTCCCGATCGGCAGCTCGGTCATGCCGTACGTGGCCCGCAAAGGCACGCCCAGCTCCTCGTACACCTCCCGAACCAGCTTCGGCGGGATCGGCGCGCCCTCCGAGAACAGATACCGCAGCGACGATGTGTCGTTACCGGCGGCGACCGCGGACCGCACGATCATGTCGATGAACGACGCGGCGGCGGTGATGATGCTCACCCGCGCCTCCGCGACGATCTCCGCGATCCGGCCGGGCGCCCACTTGTCGAACAGCACCGCCCGGCTACCGCTGAGCAGAGGAGACACGAGAGAGACGGCGATGCTGAGGCTACTCGTCAGATTGTGCGGCGTGTAGGACGCCTCCGAGCCGCTGATCCGCTCCTCGCCGACGATCGCGCCGGCCGCGGCCGACATCGTGTTGGAGGTGTGCAGCACACCCTTCGGCTCCCCCGTCGTCCCGGCGGTGAACAGCACCAGAGCCACCTGGTCGGGATCCACCGGTTCGTCCAGTGGCATCGGGTACTGCTGCGCCCACGGCGTACGCTGGAAATGGTCTTGAAAATCCATCTCGCCACGACCGGCATCGCGACCGGCGACCACCCGATGCCGCAGGTGCGGCAGGCGTTCCGCCATCTCGGCAAGCGCTCCGGCATAGTCGTAGCCATACCATTCCCCGACCGTCACCACGACCGTGACGCGCAGCTGAGCCAGCACCTTCTCCAGCTCCCGGCCGCGCAGCGCCGCGGTGACCGGGGCGACCACCGCACCGGTACGCATGACGGCCAGGATCAGCGCGCTGGTCTCCCACCAGTTCGGCAACTGGACGGCGACGACCTGGCCCGGCCCCACACCGAGCGCGCGCAACGCCGACGCGAACTGCTCGACCTGATCGGCATACCGCGACCACGACAACGTCTCGGTGGTGCCGTCCGCGCGATAACCGATGACGGCGATCTCGCCCGGCCGCTCCCGGCGGTGCCGATGCAGATCCGTCAGGAAGTGCTCAGCGCGCCACTGGCCCTCCCGCCGATATCTCTCGATGGCTTCGGCGGACGGCCGGACGGCGGTGGGTGGCCACAGCGGATCCTGGATGTCGGCGAAGACGGACTGGCGTTCGTACATTCGTGCCTCCTCTTGATGAAGAGCGGGGGTGTCGTAGACGCGGCGCCGCGTGTGTCCCCGCGAACCGGGGCAGCGGCAGCTACAGAAGCGGTACGGCTCCGGCTGTGACGGCTCGGGCAAGCAGGACCGCGCCTCGGAGCGACGAAAGGCCGCCCAGCCGCGCCGCGGCGACGGGCGGGGCGGGGCAGCCTGAGCGCGACATGGGTGTCAGGTGGGTGGCTACGCGCTCGACCAGGTTGTCGATGCCTGCCGTGAATCCGCCTCCGATCACAGCGAGGCCGGGGTGCAGCAGTTCGGTGACCCCCATGATGGCGGTGGCCAGGGCCTGGCAGGTGCCGTCGATCGCGGCCATAGCCCATGGGCGGGCGGTACGGAGGGCTTCGCGCAGCTCTTCGTAGGTGACCGGCGCGCCGTGCAGTTCGCGGGCCCGGGCCAGAGTGGCCGGGCCCGAGGCGATCGCCTGGAGGCAGCCCTGACGGCCGCAGACGCACACCGGACCGCCCGACGCGACGACCAGATGGCCCAGTTCGAAGGAGCCCCGACCCGGGCCGGGGCAGAGGCGGCCGCCCAGGAGCAGGCCGCCGCCGATGCCGGTTCCGACGCCGATGTAGAGCAGGTCGGCGCAGTCGGCCGCCTCGGCCTCGGCGAGGGCGGCCACATCGCCGTCGTCCGCCCAGGCGATGGCCGCTCCGGGTACGAGGACACGCAGTACGGGACCGAGGGCGAGGCCGGTCCAGGACGGTCGGCTGGGCCAGGAGACGACCTGCTCGTCCGGGCCCACCGTGGCGGGGACGGCGACCCCTGCGGCCTGGAAACCGTCACCCGTCCGGGCCGCCAGGGTGGCGACGCCCTCTGACAGCAGGGCCAGGTCTCGGTCCGGTCCGTCCTGGTCGTTCGGCCAGAGGAACGTGTGCTCCTCGATGCGTCCGTCTGCCGACTCGGCGCGCAGGGCGACCTTGGTGCCCCCTATGTCGATGCCGAGGTGCCAGGACGGCGGTGCGGCTGCCACTGGCGGTTCAGTGGCCGGGCAGAGCCGGGCAGAGGGCGAGCAGGTCGACGGGCCACCGCAGGACGACATCGGGGTCGGCGGCGAGCAATTCGGCCCCTGCCTGGCAACCCCACAGCGCGGCTACGGCGGTGACGTCGGCGCTGTGAGCGCTGGCCAGGTCGGTGGGGGCGTCGCCGATCATGATGGCCCGCTCCGCCGGAACCTCGAGGAGTTCGAGTGCGCGTCTGATGATGTCAGGGGCGGGCTTGGGCCGGGGCACCTCGTCGGAGCCGATGACGTGGGCGAAGTACGGGAGCAGGCCGAGGACATCGAGCAGGGACCGGGCGCGCTCGCCTGCCTTGCCGGTGGCGATGGCCAGCCGGAGGCCGCGTTCGTTCAGCGTCCGCAGGACGTCGACGACACCGTCGTACACCTGGACGCGGTCGGCGAGCCGGTAGCTCTCGCGGACGAAGGGCTCTTCCATCTCCAGCGGAAGGCCCATGATCCGCATGATGTCGGGAAAGTAGCGGCCCTGGTGGCGCCGGTACTCCTCGAAAGGTGCCTCGCCGGTGCCGACGACCTCGGCGTACGCCAGGGAGAACGCCTCACCCATCACCTCGAAGCTGTCGACGACGACCCCGTCGAGATCGAAGATGACAGCGTGTCTGGGGACCGGGGGGCGCTGTTCGATGGTCGGTGCCGCATGGAATTCCGGCCCTCTGGTCATGCGATCCTCACCTCTTTGTGGGCGGTGAATTCGGACGCGCGATCCACGGGTGGGGCAGCGCGCGCCGATGCATAGAAGCTTTCGATCAACCGGACGGTGCTGCGGGCCTGGGCGACGGCCTGGCCTCGTCGGCCCGGGTCGGCCAGGAGCCGGGTGAGGCCGTCGAGCTGGCGACCGTACTCAATGCCGATGGGTTCGGCGGGCAGCGGGATCCGCTGTGTGGAGCCGTCCTGCGTGAGGGTGAGCACCGATTCGGGAGCCCGGTTCGGGCTGAAGCCGAAGGTGCAGTGCAGCCGTGCCGTTCCATCGCTGCCCTCGATGGTGATGACGGAGCCGTCCAGCGCCTCGTGTGAGGCCCAGCTGGCCCGCAACGAGACAGAGATACCGTCCTCGCGGACCAGGAAACCGCGGGCGGTGTCCTCGACGTCGCCGGTCGGGGCGTCGGTGAGCCGGTCCTCACGCCATGTGGCGGACCAGGCTCTGCTGCTGACGAAGTCGTCGGAGATCGAGCCGATCACCTGGGCGACGGGGGCGGGGCCGAGGAGGAAGGCGAGGACGTCGAGAAGGTGCCAGCCGAGGTCGACGAGCGCACCGCCACCGGCCCTGCTGCGCTGGGTGAACCAGCCGCCGGGCTGCGGCACTCCGCGCGCCCTGACCCAGGTCAGGTCGGCATGGCGGATCCGGCCGAGCTGGGGAAGCAGCCCGGAGAGCTCGCGGATGTCGCCGCGGTGGGCGGCGGCACTGCCGGCGAGCAGCACCGCGCCGTTGCGTTCGGCCGCGGCGAGGGCGTCGGCCTCGGCAGCGGTGAGGCAGACCGGCTTCTCCAGGAAGACGGAGATCCCTCGACGGAGCAGGGCGGCCGCGACCTCAGCGTGCAGATGGTTGGGTACCGCGACGACGGCGATGTCGATCGTGCGGGGATCGAGGGCGTCCACGGTGGAGTGGGCGCGCAGCCCGGTGGCCACAGCCGCCGCCCGGGAGCCGGGGTCGGGGTCGACGCCGGCGACCACCTCGAAGTCCTTGTGCTCGCGCAGCAGCCTGAGCCATAGGTCGCGGCCCGCCCAGCCGAGCCCGACGACGGCAGCCCGGACCCTCACCGTGCGGCCAAGGCGTCGGCGATGATCTCGGCTGTGGCATAGAGGGCTTCCTCTGAGGCGAGCAGCGCTCGATGGTGCAGCCAGATGCAGTCGGTGCTGATCGCCTCGGTGTGCGGGCAGCTTTCGGCGAGCTTGTCGACGGTGGTGTCGGGCGCGGCTGTCTCCCAGAACGCGTTGGTGCGGTAGATCGCCCGGAAGGCGGCGAAGGCGGGCAGGCCGGCCTCGACGAGCGTGTCGACGAGGGCGTTGCGGGCCTCCTCGGATATGCCGGGGATCCGGAACATCGCCATGTAGTGAGAGTTCCGGTCGGCGCGCGGGTCGCTGCCCTGGGGTACGACGCCGTCGATCTCACCGAGCAGCCGGGACAGCAGCGTCCAGCGCTGATCGCGGAGCGTGATCTGGGCGTCGAGGCGGCCCAGCTGGGCGCGGAGCACGGCCGCGGAGAACTCGTTGAGCCGCATGTTGGTGCCGGCGGTCTGGTGCATGTATCGGCGGTCGGTACGTGGCCGGCCACAACTGTGCCGCAGGAACGCGGCCTCGTAGGTCTCCTCGTCGGGCAGGAGCAGCGCACCGCCCTCGCCGGCGGTCATCAGCTTGCCGTTCTGGAAGCTGAACGAGGCGACCGTACCCAACTCGCCCACCCGTTTGCCCTGCCAGCGGGCACCGTGTGCGTGGGCGGCGTCCTGGAGAAGAGGCACACCGGTGTCAGCGGAGAGTTCGCCGAGCGCGTCCATGTCGGCGATGAGCCCCGCCATGTGCACAGGCATGATCACCTTGGTGAGGGGGGTGACGGCGGAAGCCGCGGCAGCCACGTCGATGTTGTAGGTATCGAGATCGACGTCGACGGGGACGGCAACCGCTCCCAGCCGCTGAGCGGCCTGGGAGGAGGAGATGAAGGTGAAGGCCGGCACGATGACCTCGGTGCCCGGCCCGACGCCCAGACACTGCAACGCCAACTCCAGGGCGTGGGTGCCGTTGGTGACGGCCAAAGCGTGTGGGGCGCCGTGGAAGTCCGCGAACTCACTCTCGAAGGAGTCCACCTCCGACCCTCCCATGCGCCACCACTGGCCCTGCTCCAGGGCCCGGATCAGGCCGGTGCGCTCGCCGTCGTCGTACTGCGGCCAGGTGGGGAACTCTGGTGTCGGTCGCGCGTTCATGCGTCTCCAAATCTTCATTTCGAACATTTCTCGGCCGATGGCCGACGGACGGCATAGCGCGGGGCGGGGCACGTGGCCGGATGTGCGACGTTCACGGTAGGCACCGCTCTTACCGCCCCGCATCCCTCGGCTTGGTAGCCGTCCGCCCGGATGTGGGCCGGCTGGACGTGCGAGTGTGGCCGGTGCGGGCGTCAGCCGGTCCCGGGTGCGCGCAGACCGAAGAACTCGCAGTAGAACTCCACTTGCCCTTTCAGCATGTCAATGCCGTGGTGGACGTGGTGGCCAAGGGCGGCGGCCTGCCGCAGCAGAGGCGTCTCGTGGGGTTTCATGATGATGTCGGCCACGGCCGCTCCGGGGGCGAGCGCTTCGGGCGGGAACGGCAGCGGGTCGCTGGATCGCAGCCCGAGCGGAGTCGCGTTGACCGCGAGGTCGCTGTCCTTCAGGGCCGGTTCGGCAACGGCGTGTACCCGGCCGGGCCAGTACCTGGCGAGCCGGCCGACGAGTGCGTCCAGTTTGGGCCGGTCCGGGTCGGTCACGGCGATCCGGGTCGCGCCGGCCGTCAGCAGCGCCGCCGCGATGGCGCTGCCCGCTCCGCCGGCCCCGGCGAGCGCGACCCGGCTGCCGCGAATCTCGTGCCCGGCACGGGCGAGGCCGGCCACGAAACCGGCACCGTCGAAGTTCTCGGCGAACCACCTGCCGTCGGTCTCGCGGCGCAGCACGTTGGACGTTCCGGCGATCTCGACAGTGCGGCTGTGCCGGTCGGCGAGTCGGGCGGCGTCCGCCTTGTGGGGGACGGTGACGAAGATGCCGTCGAGGTTGCCGATGCGCTGCAGGCCGCGGATGACCTGTTCCAGATCGTCAGGGCGAACCTCCACCGGCACCAGCACCGCGTCGAGTCCCTGGTCGGCGAAGAGCGGATTGAGCAGGCCGGGAGACTGGACCTGTGCAACCGGATCGCCGACGACGGCGTACAAGCGGGTGGTGCCGCTGATCGAGGGCTGTGGCGACGGGGCGGTGGCGGTCATCTCGGGTTCCGAGAGCCTGTGTCGGTGACCGGCCGGACAGCAGCAGCGAGCAGATCGGCGACGGTGTAGGCGAGCTCGATGGCCTGCTCCTCGTTCAGGCGGGGGTCGCAGGCGGTACGGAAGCGGGCCGAAAGGTCGTCCTCACCCAGGCCGCGGGCCCCGCCCAGGCACTCGGTGACGTCCTCGCCGGTCGCCTCCAGGTGGATGCCGCCGGGGTGAGTGCCGAGGGTGCGGTGGACGTCGAAGAAGCCGCTGATCTCCGCGACGATGTCGTCGAAGTGGCGGGTTTTTCGACCGCCTGCGGTCGTGCGGGAGTTGCCGTGCATCGGGTCGCACTGCCAGACCACCTGGTGGCCGGTGGCGGTGACCTTCTCCACTATCGGCGGCAGCACCTCGCGGACCAGGGCGTGGCCCATTCTGCTGATCAGCGTCAGCCGCCCGGGCGTGCCGTGGGGGTCGAGCCTGCGGACGTACTCGACGGCTTGTTCCGGGGTGGTGCCGGGCCCGATCTTCACCCCGATGGGGTTGGCGAGTAGTTCGGCGACGGCGAGGTGCGCGTCGTCGAGGCCTCGCGTGCGCTCACCGATCCACAGGAAGTGGGCGAGTGGGCTGGCGAGCAGAGGCTCCGGACCGGTGGTGAACCTGGCGATGTGGAGTGGGGCGCATTCGTAGTCGAGCAGGAGCATCTCGTGGCTCACATAGATCTGTCCGGCCCGGCGGGCGAGCGCCATCGCGCGAGCCGCATGTTTGTGGGCGAGCAGCATCCGCTCGGGGTCGGGAGTGCGGGCGGCAAGGATGCGTGCGGCGGAGTTGACCATGTCACCTCGGTAGACCGGTAGGCCGTCCGCATCGGCGGGCTGGGAGCGTGGCTTCGCGTACTGGCCGGCCATGCGGGCGAGGGGAATCACCGGCAGCTCAGCGGCGTGGGTCAGGATCAGGGCCATGCGCTTCAGGAGGCTGAGGTTGGCCCGCAGGTGCGGTTCGGTGGTCTCGGCGAAGGTCTCCGCGCAGTCCCCGCTCTGCAGCAGGAATGCCTCGCCGCGGGTGACCGCCGCAAATTTCTCGGAGAGCTGTGCAGTCTCGGACTCGGCCACGATCGGGGGTGCGTCGCGCAGCCGGTCCATCACCATCCGGGCCAGGGCGGGGTCCGGCCACTCAGGCTGCTGCGCCGCACGTCTGTCCAGGGCCGCGGCGAGGCGGTCCGCGAGTCCTGGCTCCCGCGTGGCCCAGACCCGGGCCTCGCCGTGCGCTGCCTCTGATGAGCGCGTCATGCCAGCGGATCTCCTGTTCCGTGGAAGTGTGCCGGCTCGACGAGTCGGCCGAGTGGCTGCCGTGGCATGGACTCCAGGACATCGGCGACGACTTGTTCGGATACGTCGTGGACCAGCTCCACGCCGCTGGGGCCGTCGAGGACGAACGCGAGGCCGGTGAGCGCCTTCTTGTCCCTGCGCATCAGGCGGATCAGCTCAGCTGTCTCGATCTCCTCGGGCAGCGCGGCCGGCAGGCCGTAGAACTCGACGACCTCCCGGTGCTCCGCCACCCGCCCGGGGCCGATCCGGTCCAGAGCGCCGGCGAGCAGGCCCGCGAAAATCGTGCCGACAGCGACGGCCTCGCCGTGCCGAAGCGCAAAGCCGCTGGCGGATTCCAGCGCGTGGCCCAGGGTGTGGCCGTAGTTGAGGATGTGCCGCAGACCGGTGTCGCGCTCATCGGCCGAGACGACGTCGGCCTTGAGCGTCACACTGGCCGCGATTCGCTCCGTGAGGCCGAGCTCGCGCAGGTCGCCGGCGCCGATGAAATGGCAGCGGGCGATCTCGCCCAAGCCGTTGAGCATCTCGCGCCGGGGCAGGGTGGACAGGTACTCGGTGTCGCACAATACGGCGGCAGGCTGCCAATAGGCGCCCACCAGGTTCTTACCGGAGGGCAGGTTGACCGCCGTCTTACCGCCGACGCTCGCGTCGACCTGCGCCAGCAACGTGGTCGGCAGATGCACCACTGGCACGCCCCGGTGGTACAGGGCGGCGGCCAGGCCGACGACATCGGTGGTGGTTCCACCCCCGCAGGAGACGACCGCGTCGTTGCGGGTGAGGCCGAAGCGTACGAACTCCGCGCACAGTGCCTCGACGGTGGCGAGGGTCTTGTCCCGCTCACCGTCGCGGGCGGGCAGCAGCAGGGTCTCCACGCCGGTGTCGGGCACCCATTGCGCGGGCCGGGCTGACACGACGGCGACCCGCCGGGCGCCGAGGCCCTGGATCACTTCGGCCAGCGAGGAACGCACCCCCCGGCCGACCAGCACATCGTACGAACGGTCGCCGATGCTCACCGGGATCTGGCCTCTCACGCCGTCTCGCTCTCTCATTCAAGGCCCGTTTCATACGGGGCGGGGCGGCAGCGGAAATGTCATCGTTCGTACCCGACGATAGGTGCGGACTCTCCCCAGTAAGTAGTCATGATCTCGATCAGCTCTGCTTCATCACGTACGTGCTTCACCGTCTCCTCGCCCCCGATGATGGACCTGAAGAGATTGGCGACGAGGGTCACCTGCCCGTTCTCCACACCGCGTCGCCGCTTCCGCGGCACCACAGGGTCCGCGTCGGGCGGCAGTTCTTCTCGCCACGTATTCCAATCGGAAATGGCACGATCTTTGATTTTCATCCGATATGCGTCACGCCAATCCCTGCCCTTTGGCTTGTATTGAAGGACGCGCCACTCGCCCCGCGTGGCCAAGCGGAACTCCGTGCCCATCTGAACCACGCTTCCCCCCTGTTCATCGATACGCAGGGGCTCCGTGATGGCCACGCTTCCGTGCCCGACGTCGACGAGCCAATCCACGTCGTCTATACGGACGCGGATAGCCATGTGCTCGATCTCGGAACCCCACTGGCCGCCAGGGAGAGCCGTGCTGGCGGAATTCACGTGCGCATCGAATCCCATCTCGACAAGGAGACGATGGAAGAGGAAATTCAACTCGAAACAGACTCCGCCCCGTTTCATCACCGCTTCGAATACGCGGGGCATGTCAAAATCCTCGTACGGCTGATGCAGAATGTATCCGGTGTCGTAGGGGAGACTGCAGAGATGCAGCCACTGAAGTTCCGCCAGGGTGTGAAGGTTCGGAATGCCGGATCCTTCGTAACCTATGCGCTGCAGATAATCTTTTTTGACGAACACGCCGAACTCCACTTCATCCGGGAAGGAAACAACGTTTGCATTGACTCTGGTCCAGCTCCGCACCTATGCGCGAAGGTTCCGGCTAGTCCGCGTGGAGTTCGAGGCTCTCCAGCAGCGCCTCGACAGCCAGGTCCACCGTGGGGCGGTCGAAGGCGAAGGTGGACGGGATGCGGAGGCCGGTCAGCGCCGACAGCCGGTTCGCGAGCTCGACGGCGGTCAGCGAGTCGAACCCGATGTCGAAGAAGGACAGGTCCAATCCGATCTCGTCCGGCGACAGGTGGCCGAGGATCGCGGAGACCTCGCGCTGGACCAAGTCAGCCAAGATCTTTCCGCGCTGGTCGGGGGACGCCTCGGCCAGCCGCCCGGCCAGCCCGCCGGCCCCGGGCGCCCCATCACTGGCGGCTCGTCGACCCACGCGGACGAGGCCGCGCAGCAGTGGGGCGACAGATGCGGAGTCAGTTTGGTCCCGCATTGCTTGCAGGTCCATCTTCGCCAGGACCAAGGCAGCGCTGCGATCGGACAGCGCAAGGTCGAACAGCTCCATGCCCTCTTGTGCGGTGAACTCGATCATGTTGAGCCGGTCGAAGCGCTTCAGGTCGACCTCGGCGAGCTTGTCCACTATGCCGGACACCTGGCCCCACCATCCCCACACCAGTGAGGTCGCCGGCAGTCCGCAAGCGCGACGGCGTTCAGCGAGCGCGTCGAGGAAGGAGTTCGCGGCGGCATAGCTGCTCTGGCCCGCTGCACCGAAGATCCCCGCAATAGAGGAGTACAGGACGAAGACGGAAAGGTCGAGATCGCGCGTGAGTTCGTCCAGGATCTGTGCCGCGTCGGCCTTGGGACGGAGCACCGTGTCGAGCCGTTCGGGCGTCAGGGAGGTGACCACACCGTCATCCAGCACACCGGCTGTGTGGATCACGCCGGTGAGAGGGGCGTCGTGGGGAACAGAGGCCAGCAGCGCGGCCACGGAGTCCCGGTCGGAGACGTCGCACGCAACGATCCGGACGTTCGCGCCGAGTCCAGTGAGTTCGGCCTCCAGCTCGGCCGCGCCCGGTGCGTCCGGTCCTTGCCGGCTCACCAGGAGCAGACTCCTGATCTTGTGCTCGGTAACCAGGTGCCCGGCCGCCAGGCGACCCAGCGAACCCGTACCGCCGGTGATCAGAACCGTACCCCCGGGGTTCAGCGGACGGTCCTGGACCTCGGCGGGCGAGGCCCTGACGAGCCTCGGCACCGCCACCGAGCCTGACCGAAGTGCCGCCTGCGGTTCCCCGGTCGCGAGCACATCGGGCAGGCGCCGGGCTGACGCCTCCGTGCCGTCCGTGTCGACCAGGATGATGCGGCCCACGTTCTCGGACTGCGCCGCACGCAGCAGGCCGGCGGCCGTCGCGACGGCGAGATCGGGAGCCGGGTCCCCATCCCGGACGGCCGCCCCGGAGTGTGTGAGAGCGAGGAGAACGGTGTCCTGGAAGGCGAGCTCTGCCAGCCACGCCTGGACGGCCTCCAGCACCCGCCCGCTGAGGTCCCGGGCCGCGTCGGGGTCCGTACGTCCATCGCCGGCCACATCGAGCAGGAGCACACGCGGGGCCGTTGCGGCCACGGCACGGACGTCCTCGGCAGTCGTCACGCGTACGGCGTTCAGCTCGTCGTCCACGCTCCTGACGGAGATGGGCTCCCAGGCCACCCGGAACATCTGGTCCTTGGCCGCGCCTGAGCCGACGCGCAGCAGTTCCGGGACCACGGGGCGCAGGACCATCGAGTCGACGGAAACCACGGGTGCGCCGGAGGTGTCGGCCAGCTGTAGGCGGATCGTGTCGGGGGCGAGCGGGGTGAGGCGCACCCGCAGTGCCGAGGCTCCGTCGGCCTGCAGCCGGACGTCGCGCCAGACGAACGGCAGGGCCAGCTTCGGGCTCTCGTCGCTCAGATCGGGGCGGAAGAGACTGGAGTGCATGGCCGCGTCCAGCAGGGCCGGGTGCAGCCCGTACTCATCGGCCTTGCCCGCTGACTCCGGCAGTGAGACCTCGGCGAACACCTCCTCGCCACGAGTCCAAGCCGCACGCAGTCCCTGAAAGGCCGGACCATAGTGGTATCCCGCCTCTGCCAAGTGGTCGTACGCGTGGGCGAACGCGTCCGGGTCGACCGCGGTGGCGCCGGGCGGCGGCCACTGGGTGAGGTCGAACTCGGCCCGTCCGTCCTCCGGCACCAAGCGCCCGGAGACATGACGGGTCCAGCTCCCTCGCGGGCCGGCTTCCTCCCGGCGGGAGTGAACCTGGACGGTACGGTGGCCGGACTCGTCGGGCTCGCCGGCCCACACGCGTACCTGGACGCCGCCGCTCTCGGGCAGCACCAGGGGGCGCTCGATGACCAGTTCGCCGACCAACCCGTAGCCGACCTCGTCCGCGGCACGGACCGCGAGTTCCACGAAGGCCGCTCCCGGCAAGAGGACGACTCCGGCGCCCGCGTGGTCGGCGAGCCAGGGGTGTGTGCGCAGCGACAGCCGGGAAGTGAACAGCACGCCGTCCGAGCCGGGGATCTCGGTAACCGCGCCGAGCAGGGGATGGTTCGCTACCTCCAGACCGAGGCCCGGTGCGTCCCCACGGGACTCCGCCGTCTCCAGCCAGTACCGCTGGCGCTGGAAGGCGTACGTCGGCAGGTCTACGGGCCGTTCCCTGCCGCGGCCGAGGACGGCTTCCCAGTTGACCCGTACGCCGTGGGCGTACAGGTGGGCCAGCGAGGCGAGGAACCGGCGCGGGCCGCCGTCGTCGCGGCGCAGCGTCCCGGTGACGACAGCCGGTCCGGCATCGAGGTCCTCCAGCACGTCCTGGACGCTCGACGTCAGCACAGGATGAGCACTGACCTCGATGAACACGCCGTGCCCGTCGCCGACCAGGGACCGGATGGCCGGGTCGAACTGCACGGTCTGCCGCATGTTGCGGAACCAGTGCTCGACGTCGAACTCCGTGGTGTCGTGGAGTCGCCCGGTCACCGTGGAGTACAGCGGTACGCGCGAAGGCCCGGCGGAGACCGAGGCGAGGGCCTCCAGGAAAGAGTCGTGCAGCACGTCGATCTGTGAGGAGTGTGCGGCGCCGTTGATGCCGCGAATCCTGCGGGCGCGGATGCCGTCGGCTTCGCATCGGGCGAGCAGCTCTTCCAGGGAGGGCAGTTCACCGGTCACGACCACGGAGGCGGGTCCGTTGACCGCGGCGATCTCCAGACCCGGCCACTCCTCGATCAGCACGGAGACGGCCTTGACATCGGCGGTGAGGGACGCCATTCCTCCGCGTCCCACCAGCTCGGCTTCGGCAATCCTGGACCGGTGAACCATGAGGCGGGCGGCGTCGGGAAGGGACAGCGCACCGGCATAGCAGGCAGCGGCGATCTCGCCCAGGGAATGACCCACGACCGCGTCCGGGACGACCCCGCACGCCTCCCACAACGCGGCCAGCGACACCATCAGTGCCCACGACACCGGCTGCAAGACGTCGACGTCTTCAAGAGACCGGGCGCCCTCCACCTGCCGTACCACATCGAGCAGCGACCAGCCGGTGAGCGGGTCGAGCACCTCGGCGCACTCGGTCATCCTGGTTGCGAACACAGGTGAGGCTTCGAGCAGTTCCGCTCCCATTCCCGCCCACTGTGTGCCCTGGCCGGGGAACACGAGGACGGTCCGGCCCACTGTGCTCTCGGCAAATCCCGTGACCACACCGGGCGCGGACTCGGCGCGGGCCACCGCGTCGAGTCCGGCCAGCGCCTCGTCCCGGTCCGCGGCGAGCACGACCGCACGGTCCGGGAGTGGACCCCGGCTCCGCACCAGCGACTGGCCGACGTCGAGCACGTCTGTTTCTTGACGCTGTGTCAGGAACGAGCCGAGACGGCGAGCCTGGCCGGCAAGACCCGCCTTGCCACGGGCCGAGACGACCAGCGGCACAACCGAGTCGCCCAGCACGCGTGCCTTCTCGTCGGGCAGGTTCCCGGATGTCTGCTCGGTCGCCTGCTCCAGGATGACGTGTGCGTTGGTGCCGCTGGCGCCGAAGCCGGAGACCCCCGCACGGCGAGGACGGCCGGCCTCGGGCCACTCGTGCGCCTCGGTCAGCAGCTCGACCGCTCCGGCAGACCAGTCGACCTCAGGCGTCGGCTCGTCCACATGCAGTGTCCGCGGCAGCACACCATGCCGCATCGCCATCACCATCTTGATCACACCGGCGACGCCCGCCGCAGCGCCCGCGTGTCCAAGGTTCGACTTCACCGAACCGAGCCACAGCGGCAGTCCGGGGGCACGGTTCTGACCATAGGTGGTGAGGAGCGCCTGTGCCTCGATGGGGTCGCCGAGGGCGGTTCCGGTGCCGTGCGCCTCGACGATGTCGACTTCGGCCGGCGACAGGCCGCCGGCCGCGAGTGCCTGGCGGATCACCCGCTGCTGCGAGGGCCCGTTGGGCGCGGCGAGTCCGTTGGACGCGCCATCCTGGTTCACCGCGGTGGCCCGTACGACGCCGAGGACCTCACGGCCGTTGCGGACGGCATCGGAGAGCCGCTCCAGCAGCAGGACGCCCACGCCCTCGGCCCAGTTCGTTCCATCCGCGGATGCCGCGAACGCCTTGCACCGGCCGTCCTTCGCCAGGCCTCCTGCACGCGCGGTCAGCACGAAGGCAGCGGGCGTGGCCATCACGTTGGTGCCTCCGACCAGCGCCAGCGACGACTCGCCCGAACGCAGGGACTGCGCTGCCATGTGCAGGGCCACCAGGGACGAGGAGCAGGCCGTGTCGATCGTGACTGCCGGCCCCTCGAATCCGAACGTATAGGAGACCCGTCCCGAAAGGACGCTCGCCAGACCGCCGGTCATCACGTAGCCCTCGAGCTCGTCGGGGATGCTGTGGAAAGCGGTCCCGTATTCCTGCCCGGCGGCCATGCCGGCGAACACGCCGACGTTCTTGCCACGCATAGCGGCCGGGTCGATGCCCGCCCGTTCGAACGCCTCCCAAGATGTTTCCAGCATCAGGCGCTGCTGTGGGTCCATGACCATCGTCTCGCTTTGGGAGATGCCGAAGAAGCCGGCGTCGAACTCGCCCGCGTCGTGTAGGAACGCGCCCTCCCGTACGTACGTCGTGCCGGGCCGGTCGAGGTCCGGGTCGTACAGGTTCTCCAGGTCCCAGCCCCGGTTGGTGGGGAACCCCTCGACCGCGGAACGGCCGTCCGCGATCAATTCCCACAACTCTTCCGGCGACGACACCCCCCCGGGGAACCGGCACGCCATGCCGACGATGGCGATCGGCTCGGTGAGGCTGTCGCGGATGCTCTGGACCTCGTTCTCCAGCCGTTCGTTCTCCATCAGTGAAGCGCGCAGTGCTTCGACGACCTTGCTCTCTGAACTGGCCACTGCTATCTCCCTGTTCCGGCGTGCGTCCACTACGGCTTCCGGGCCTTTTCCATCGCCCGCTTCACAAGGTTGTCGACGTCCATCTCCGCGATCAGCGGCTCGGCGTCCTGCTTCGGTTCGGCGGTGTCCGGTGCTGCGGCACTTTCACCACTGGGATGCGCCACCAGGTGCAGGATCTGCTCCATGAGCCCAAGCTCGCGGAACCGGGACAGAGGTGTGGTCGCCAGGGCCCTCCGGATCTCATCCTCCCGATCCGCCGACTCGCTGCCATCCTCTGGGCACAGTTCCGCGAGCAGATGGCGCATCATGCGCCGCGGTGTGGGATGGTCGAAGGCGATCGATGCCGGGAGCCGGATCCCTGCGAGCCCGGCGAGTCGGTTACGGAGTTCGACGGCCAGCACCGAGGTGAACCCGACGTCCTGGAAGGCCCGGTCGGGGTCGACCTTGCGTGGTGTCGAATAGCCGAGGACCACAGCGACCTCGCGCCGCACCAGATCCAGCAGGATCTGCTCCCGCTGAACCGGGGGCGTGGCAGCCAGCTGTCCGGCGAGGCTGCCCTCGCGGAAGGGTGCCTGCTGAGCTGCGCGACGGCCGGCCCGCACGAGGCGCCGCAGCAGTGGGTGTACGGGTTCGGAGGCGGCCTGGGCGCGCAGCCCGGCGAAGTCCAGCCTCGCGGCCACGAGCACCGCGTCGTCTGCCTGCAGCGCCGCGTCGAACAGCTCCAGACCCTCCTGGGCGGAGTGTGCGACCAGGCCCCACCGGGCCATCCTCCGCTGATCGGCCACGCCCAGGTCCCCGCTGATGCCGGTCTGGTCCCACACCCCCCAGGCAACAGATGTGGCGGGTAGCCCGGCAGCCCGGCGTAGTACCGCCAGCGCGTCAAGATACGCGTTCGAGGCGGCCAGGTTTCCCTGGCCGGGGTTGCCGAAAGTTCCGGCGGCGGAAGAGAACAGGACGAAGGCCGCCAAGTCCAGGTGGCGGGTCAGCTCGTCCAGGACCAGCGCCGCGTCCGCCTTCTGGCGGAGAACCGCGTCAAGCCGCTCCGGTGTAAGGGCCGTGACCACGCCGTCGTCGAACACACCGGCCGTGTGCACCACAGCGGTGAGCGGCGCGTCCCGCGGTACAGAGGCGATCAGTTCCCCGGCCGCCTCTCGGTCTGCGATGTCGCAGGCGACAATTCGCACGCGGGCACCCAGGGCAGTCAGCTCCGCGTCGAGATCGGCGGCCCCCGGGGCGCCCGGGCCCCGACGACTTACCAGGACCAGACTCCGGATCTTGTGCTCGACGACCAGATGCCGGGCCACCAGCGCACCGAGCGCACCGGTACCACCGGTTATCAGCGCGGTGCCATCGGGGTTGAGACGACGGCCGGTGGAAGCCTGGTCTGTATCGGCGACACGAGCGAGACGCGGGACGAGGACCGCGCCCGATCGGAGTGCGACCTGCGGCTCGCCGGATGCGTGCACATCCGCCAGTACGCCCACAGGCATACGCCGAGGCGCCTCCGTACCCTCGTCCGTGCCGTCCGTACTCACCAGGACGAACCGGTCCGGATGCTCAGCCTGCGCCGAACGCACCAGGCCCCACACCGCGGCAGCCACCGGATCGCTGACATCCGGGGTCACCACCACCAGCCGGATGCCGTCCAGCGCCGGTTCCGCCAACCACCCCTGCACCAGCTCCAACGCCTGCACCAGGACCGGCCGAAGCCCGCCCGACAGGTCCGTCAGGTCGGCCACCACCACAGCCGTCGGCGTCCCGGCCGACACCAGCGCCGCCAGATCCGCACCTGTGGACACACACCGGACCTCGGCAGAACCACCCGAAGACGACACCGCCGACTCCGACCATTCCATCCGGAACAAGGAATCTCGCAACCCACGCGATCCCGGAACGGCGCTGAGCTCCTCTGGTGAGGTCGAGCGGACCGTAATCGCTGCCACCGACGCGACCGGAGCTCCCGCCGCGTCGGCAAGACGCAGACCGAAGGTGCCAGAGGCGCCCGGCAGCACGTGCACGCGCAGCATCGAGGCGCCGGTAGCGTGCAGGCGTACGTGCCGCCACAGGGTTCGGAGTTCCGGCTCTGAGTACTCCGCAGCCGGTTCGGTCGAGGACCGTGCACCCGCTGCGGCTTCGAGCAGTACGGGATGCAGACAGAACTTGCCGGATTCCGCAGATTCCTCGGGCAAGGAGACTTCCGCGAAAATCTCCCCACCCCGTGTCCAGACCGCGTCCAGCCCCTCATGACCGAGTACATCCACCGCCGTGCTGCCCTGCGGTGGCCATTGAGTCAGCTCGAAGTCGGGCAGGCTGCTGTCGGGTGCGATGAGGGCCGTGATGTGGCGGGTCCAGTCCTCCTGCTCAGCCGCGTCCTCGCACCGGGAGTACACATGGGCCCGGCGTTCACCGGACTCATCCGGTTCGCCGATCTCGATGTGCACTCGTACGCCACCGTGCGGAGGCAGCCGCAAGGGGACCTCGACGTCGAGTTCAGCAAGCAGCCCGCAGCCGACCTCATCAGCCGCACGCAGCAGCACCTCGACAAACGCCTCGGCAAAAACCAGTTCCGTGCCGGCAGCATGATCGGAGAGCCAGGGGTGGGTACGCCGGGACCAGCGGGAAGCGAACAGGACACCTCCGGAACCGGGCAACGAGGTCACCGCCCCCAGAAGGGGATGATCCACCACGCCCAGACCGAGGGCGGTGGCGTCATTGGTGCCCGCCCCGCCTGCCAGCCAGAAGTGCTCCTGCTGGAAGGCATATGTCGGCAGTTCCATCGGCCGTCCGGCACTGCGCCCGACCACGGCCGGCCAATCAACCGCGACACCATGGGCATGCAGTCGGCCCAGCGCCTCCAGTACTCGACGCGGACCGCTCTCCTCACGACGCAACGTCCCGATCACCACTACGGGACCTGCGGCTGCCCCCTCCACGGTCTCCTCAATAGCGGGAGCCAGGACAGGGTGGGAGCTGACCTCGACGAACACGCCGTGCCCGCCGGCTGCCAAGGAGCGGATGACCGGGGCGAACTGGACTGTCTGACGCAGGTTCCGGTACCAGTACCCCGCTCCCAGAGCGGCCATGTCCAGCAGACCACCGGTCACCGTGGAGTAGAACGGGACAGAACCCGGCTGGGGCCTGATTCCCACCAGGGTGTCCATCAGGTTTTGCTCGATCGCCTCCACGTGTGCCGAATGCGAGGCGTAGTCCACCGGGATCCGCCGCGCCCGCACGCCCTCCGTCTCACACACAGCCAGCAGCTCGCTCAGAGCATCCGGGTCACCCGCGACCACTACCGACGCGCGACCGTTGACCGCCGCGACCTCCACACGATCCGGCCAGGCCGCGAGCAGCTCCCGCGCCCGCCGCACATCACAGGCGACGGACACCATGCCGCCATGTCCCGACAGACCCGCCGCGATCGCACGACTGCGGAGCACCACCACCCGAGCCGCATCGTCCAGCGACAATCCACCAGCCACACACGCTGCGGCGATCTCACCTTGTGAATGACCCACCACAGCGTCGGGCACCACGCCCGCGGCCTGCCACACCGCAGCCAGCGAGACCATCACCGCCCACGACAACGGTTGCACGACATCAACGGCATCCAGCGACGGAGCCCGCTCCGCCCCGTGTGCCACATCCATCAAGGACCAACCTGTCAGCGGGTCCAGCACACGGGCACACTCATCGAACCGGGTCGCGAACACCGACGACGACTCCAGCAGATCCGCGCCCATTCCGGCCCACTGAGCGCCCTGCCCCGGAAACACGAACACCACCCGGCCGGCTGCGTTCGGGTCCCGTGCCGAGCCTGTCACCACGCCTGCCGCGGAATGGCCCAGCGCGAGGGCGTCGAGACTTGTCAGAGCCTCATCCCGGCTCCCCGCCACGATCACGGCCCGATCGGACAGCGCACCCCGCGTCGACACCAGCGACCGAGCGACCTCGGCCAGGTCGAGGTCGGTGTGTGCGGACAGGAACGACCCCAACCTGTCCGCCTGCCCCGCCAGTCCAGCCGCACCACGCGCTGACAGGACCAGCGGCACCACTCCCCCATCGGTTCCCACCAGCCCCGACTCCCCAGGCACCGGCACTGCGGACTGCTCCACAGGAGCCTGTTCGAGGATCAGGTGCGCGTTGGTCCCACTCACGCCGAAGGAGGACACCGCAGCACGGCGAGGTCGGCCGGTATCGGGCCAGTCGCGAGCCTCGGTCAGCAGCTCCACCGCACCCGCCGACCAGTCCACCTGTGACGACGGGGTATCGGCGTGCAACGTGGCCGGCATCACGCCGTGCCGCAACGCCTCCACCATCTTGATCACACCAGCCACACCGGCGGCGGCCTGAGTATGGCCCACGTTCGACTTCAGCGAACCGAGCCACAATGGACGCTCGGGTTCCCGGTCCTGGCCGTACGTCGCCAGCAGCGCCTGCGCTTCGATGGGATCACCGAGCACCGTGCCCGTGCCATGCCCCTCCACCACATCCACATCAGCCGCCGACAAACCCGCACTGGCAAGCGCCTTACGAATCACCCGCTGCTGCGACGGCCCATTCGGCGCCGTCAAACCATTCGACGCACCATCCTGATTGACCGCAGAACTCCGGATGACCGCAAGCACCTGATGCCCGTTACGCCGGGCCTCTGACAACAGTTCCAGGACCACGACACCAGCGCCCTCGGCCAGACCCGTACCATCCGCGGCAGCGGAGAAGGCCTTGCACCGACCGTCGGACGACAACCCCTGCTGACGGGAGAACTCGACGAACGTGGATGGGTTCGCCATCACCGTCGCACCACCCGCCAACGCCATCGAGCACTCACCCTGACGTAGCGCCTGCGCCGCCAAGTGCATCGCCACCAGCGAGGACGAACACGCCGTGTCGACGGACACCGACGGCCCTTCGAAGCCGAACACGTACGACACACGGCCGGACGCCACACTCGCCGTCGACCCTGTCCCGACGAGACCGCCCAGTTCCGGCGGGGTCTCTCCCCGCATCCCGTACCCCTGGGTGATCACACCGGAGAAGACACCGACATCCGATCCTTTCAACGTCCCTGGGTCGATCCCGGCCCGCTCCAACGCCTCCCACGAGACCTCCAGCAACAACCGCTGCTGCGGATCCATCGCCAACGCCTCACGCGGCGAAATCCCAAAAAAGCCCGCATCGAACAGGCCCGCCCCATGCAAAAACCCACCCCGGTCGGTGTACGACTTACCCGCCCTACCCGGATCAGCGTCGAACAACCCCTCCACATCCCAGCCACGACCCTCAGGAAAACCCGACACACCCTCCCGACCCTCACTAACCAACCGCCACAGGTCCTGAGGGCTCGCCACACCACCCGGAAGACGGCACGCCATACCCACAATCGCTACCGGCTCGTCGGTTCCGCGCGCGACCTGTTGCCGTAGGGCGTGCAGCTCGGCTGTGACAAGCTTGAGGGACTTGAGGAGCTTCTCGGCCGTGGCCATCTTCGATTCCTTAGCTGGGCTGGGGAGCGGCAATCAGTGAAGGCGTGATTTCTCAGGAGAGTCCGAGCTCTTCGTTGATGAAGTCAAGGACCTCATCAGCGGAGGCGGATTCCAGTTGCTCTGCCACTGCAGAGTCCGTCTTCTGATCGCCGAGTCCGTTGAGCTTCGTCACCAGCCTCTGGAGACGGAGTATGACTCCGGCCTTCTTGGCATCGTTGGAGAGCGATCCGGTGATCAGTGATTCGATGTCGTCAATCTTGGAATTCACCAGTGATTGGGCGTCGTCGGTGATGTCGGCCTCGTCGTGCAGGTGGCGGGCGAGGGCGAGTGGGGTGGGGTAGTCGAAGACGACTGTCGCCGCCAGCTTGAGGCCGGTGGCTTCGCGCAGGCGGTTGCGCAGCTCGACCGAGGTGAGGGAGTCGAAGCCAGCGTCCTTGAACGCTTTGTCCGCTTCGACGTTCGCTACTGCGGTGTGGCCGAGGACGATCGCCACCTGTGCCCGGACCAGGTCGAGCAGCAGTGCTTCCTGCTCCTGCGGTGTGAGACCGGCGAGCCTCGCGGCAAGTCCACCGCCGTTCTCCCCGGCCTGCGCCTGCCGCCGACCGGCATGCACCAGAGCACGCAGCAGAGCCAGAGTACCCCGGCCGGCCGCTGCATCAGCGCGCAGCCCCCGCAGGTCCAGCTTGATCGGCACCGCCAGCGCGGCAGGCATCCGCAGGGCCCCGTCGAACAGCCGCATGCCCTCAGCCACGCCGATGGGCAGTGTTCCGCCACGGCTCATACGTGCCTGGTCGGCCTGACTGAGGTGTGCGGTCATGCCCGTGGTTTGTTCCCACAGGCCCCAGGCCATCGCGATACCGGGCAATCCCTCAGCGCGGCGCCTGGCCATCCAACCGTCCAGGAACGCGTTGGCGGCGCCGTAGTTGCCTTGTCCCGCCGAGCCGAACACACCCGCCGCGGATGAGAACGCCGCGAACATCGACAGGTCCATCTCCCGCGTCAGCTCGTCCAAATGACACAGAGCGGTGACCTTGGGAGCGAAGACGCTTTCGACACGTTCCGGTGTCAGCGTTCCGATCACACCGTCGTCCAACACACCCGCGGTATGGACGACACCAGTCAGTGGATGCTCGGCCGGTACGGCCGCCAGCAGTGCCGCCACCGCGTCCCGGTCGGTGACATCACACGCCACCGCCGTCACCGTCGCGCCGGCCTCACCGAGTTCGGCGACCAGCTCTCGCGCTCCCTTGGCGTCCGGTCCACGCCGGCTCGCGAGAACCAGATGGCGCACACCATGCTCACCAACCAGGTGCCGGGCCACCACAGCGCCCAGAGAGCCGGTACCACCGGTCACCACAACCGTGCCCTCGAGATCGAGGGGCTCCGGAACACTCAACACGATCTTGCCGACGTGCCGGGCCTGACTCATGTAACGGAATGCGTCCGGGGCACGGCGCACGTCCCATGCAGTAAACGGCAACGGGGTGAGCTCGCCCGCTTCGAACAGTCCCACCAATTCGACGAGCATCTGCTGGATACGGTCGAGGCCGGCATCGAAAACGTCGAACGCCTGGTAAGCCACCCCCGGATGTTCTCCGGCGACAACGCCCGCATCCCGGATATCGGTTTTGCCCATCTCGATGAACCTGCCGCCGCGCGGCAACAACCGCAGCGAGGCATCCACCAGCTCTCCGGCCAGACAGTCCAGGACCACATCCATTCCGGCGCCCGAGGTCCCCGTCAGGAAATGCTTCTCGAACTCCGCCGTCCGCGATGAGGCGATGCCGGCATCATCGAATCCCAGTTCCCGTAGTACTCCCCATTTGCCGGGGCTTGCCGTGCCGAACACCCGGGCGCCCAGATGCCGGGCGAGCTGCGTCGCGGCCATACCCACACCACCAGTAGCAGCGTGGACGAGCACCGACTCACCGGCCCGCAGACCCGCCAGATCACGCAAACCGTAATAGGCCGTGAGGAACACTACGGGGACCGTGGCTGCCTGCTGGAACGACCACCCCTGCGGTATCCGGACCAGACACCGATGGTCAGCGACAGCCACCGGTCCATATCCGACACCTGTCAAACCCATAACCCGATCGCCGACGGCCAGACCCGTAACGCCCTCGCCGACCTCCAGGACGACACCGGCGCCCTCACCACCCAGCTCGGCCGCGCCTGGATACATCCCCAACGCGATAAGAACGTCGCGGAAGTTGAGGCCCAACGCCCGCAGACCAACGCGGACCTGGCCCGCAGCCAGCGGCGCCGCAGCACCGGGCTCCGGCACCAGAGCAAGGCTGTCGAGCGTGCCACCAGTAGCACTCAACCGCCACTCACGCGCTTCGGGGATCTGCAAGGCCCGCTTACCGGCAGGAACGAGCCGCGGCACGGACAGCGTGGTGCCTCGGACCGCGACCTGCGGCTCATCGGCGGCCAATACGGCAGACAGAACCGAGCCCATCCCGGTACCAGCGAGGTCGAGGCCGGAGTCGGCAGCGAGATCGAGCAGGACGATTCGGTCCGGGTTCTCGGCCTGAGCCGCCCGAACCAGACCCCACACCGCAGCACCAGCAGGATCGCTGACGTCCCCCTCACCACCAGCTGGAACCGCACCCCGTGTGAGCACCACCAGCCGGGATTCCGCCAGATCCGCAGCAGCGAACCACGCCTGGACGACCTCGAGCACCCTGACGGTCAGGGCGAGCGCGTCGTGTTCGCCATCACCGCCGAGGGCCTGAAGAACCGCTACCGCTGGCACCTCCGTGGCGCCTGCCAGTTCCGTTACGTCCTCGGCCGAAGCCACCAGCGCCCACGACGGCAGAGGTTCGGCGCCCGGAGCAGGCGCGGGTAGTTCGGTCCAGTCCACCTCGAACAGCGCGTCGCGACCGTCATCAGTCGCCACCCGATCCAGTTGCTCGACGTCCACCGGCCGGGCAATCAGTGATTGCAGGCTCAGCACCGGACCACCGGCCCCGTCGGCCGCTTGCAACGACACCGCGTCCGGCCCGGACGGTACCGATCGCACCCGCAACTCCGAGGCACCCGCAGCATGCAGGCGCAGCCCGTTCCAAGCGAACGGCACACGAATGCCGGCCTCGGTGCCGGCCGGCTGGACGAACCCGCTGTGCAGGGCGGCGTCGAGCAATGCGGGGTGCAACCCGAAACGGCTCGCCTCACCACGCTGCTCGTCCGGCAGAGCGACCTCGGCGAATACTTCCTCGCCCCGCCGCCACACCCCACGCAGACCCTGGAACGCCGGACCGTAAACGTAGCCGCGGTCTGCCAGATCCTCATAGAACTCGGCGGCGTCGAACGGCACCCGCTCCGCACCGCTCGGCGGCCACACCGTGAAGTCGAAACCAGTAGCGGGGACAGCCGCCGCCGTGAGGGTGCCGGCAGCGTGACGGGTCCAAACGTCCGTACCGGTGCCGCCACCGTTGTCCTCACGAGCTGAGTACACGGCCACCGAGCGGGTGCCGTTCTCCTCAGGGCCGCCCACCGCGACCTGAACACGGACACCCCCTTGCGCGGGTACGACAAGCGGCGTCTCAATGACCAGCTCTTCCAACGTGCCGCAGCCCACTTCGTCGCCCGCCCGCACTACCAACTCCGCCAGACCAGTGCCGGGGACGAGAACGACGTCGCCCACGGCATGGTCCGCTAGCCACGGATGCGTACGAAGCGACAGCCACGAGGTACCCAACACGCCATCGGTCTCGGGCACCGCCACCACCGCACCCAGTAGTGGATGATCGGCCCCGGACAGTCCGAGCGACGCCGCGTCGGTCGTAGACATGGTCGGCAGCCAGTAGTGCTCGTGTTCGAAGGCGTACGTCGGAAGGTCGACGCGGCTGGCGTCGGTTTTGGGCGCGAGGATGCCGCTCCAGTCGACGCTGATGCCTCGGACGAAGAGGTCGGCCATCGAGGTGAACAGGCGGCGCAGACCGCCGTCCTCATAGCGCAGCGAACCGCTCACCAGGACCTCGGTGTTCGCCTCGTCGGCGATCTCGTTGATGAGCCAGACGAGTGCTGGATGGGCACTCGATTCCACGAAGACGGTGTGGCCGTCGGCCAGCAGGTCAGCGATCGCGGGGCCGAAGCGGACCTGACTGCGCAGGTTCCGATACCAGTAACCGCCGTCCAGGACACCCGCCTCCCGCACCCACTCACCGGTCACGGTCGAGTAGAAGGGAATCAGCGGCGCCTGGGCACGGATGTCGGCGAACGCTTCACGCAGAATCTCCTCGGCCGCTTCGACTTGCCGGGAGTGGGAGGCGAAGTCGACTTCGATGCGGCGCGCGCTGACGCCGTCCGCCGCAAGGGCGTCGAGGGCTTGACCAAGGGCTTCGGCGTCACCAGAAATCACCACCGAGGACGGACTGTTGACCGCCCCGATCTCAACCCGACCATCCCACTCCTGCAGACGAGCAACCACCTCCTCCTCCGACAACCCCACCGACGCCATACCACCCCGACCCGAAAGAACACCGGAAATGATCTGACTCCGCACCGCCACAACCCGAACCGCATCCTCCAACGACAACGCACCCGACACATACGCGGCAGCAACCTCACCACCCGAATGACCCACCACCACATCCGCCACCACACCCACCGACTCCCACACCGCGGCCAAACCCACCATCACCGCAAAACTCGCCGGCTGCCGCACATCCTCACGCTCA
Source organism: Streptomyces hygroscopicus (assembly GCA_002021875.1). NCBI lineage: Bacteria > Bacillati > Actinomycetota > Actinomycetes > Kitasatosporales > Streptomycetaceae > Streptomyces > Streptomyces hygroscopicus. The sequence goes on along the minus strand of CP018627.1, from coordinate 9,340,006 downwards.
AAAAACTCCGCCGAACAATCCCCCCGCAACACATCCACCAACGACCAATCCACCCACCGCTCCAACGCCACCGCACACTCCCCCACCCGCGCCGCAAACACCGCCGAACAATCCAACAACTCACGACCCATACCAACCCACGGCGAACCCTGACCCGGAAAGACCAGAACCTTCCGTCCCGAGACAGCGGCACCCAACGACCCGCCGGTCACAACACCGGGATGCGACTCATCCCGCGCCAATGCGCCCAGCCCCGACAACGCCTCATCACGCGAACCCGCCACCACCACCGCACGCTCGGACAACACCGCACGCCGGGACACCAACGCCGCCGCGACCTCCGGCAGCACCACATCCGATTGGGAACCGACGAAGGACGCGAGTCGCTGCGCCTGGCCCACCAGCGAACGAGCACTCCTCGCCGACACCACCAGCGGCACCACATCCGACACCGGCTCAGACACAGACTCCGCCTGCGGCTCGGGGGAATGCTCCAGGATCAGGTGCGCGTTGGTCCCACTCATGCTGAAGGAGGACACCGCAGCACGGCGAGGTCGGCCGGTATCGGGCCAGTCGCGAGCCTCGGTCAGCAGCTCCACCGCACCCGCCGACCAGTCCACCTGTGACGACGGGGTATCGGCGTGCAACGTGGCCGGCATCACGCCGTGCCGCAGCGCCTCCACCGTCTTGATCACACTAGCCACACCGGCGGCGGCTTGGGTATGCCCGAGGTTCGACTTCAGCGAGCCCAGCCACAATGGGCGCTCCGGGTGACGGTTCTGGCCGTAAGTGGCCAGCAGCGCCTGCGCTTCGATGGGATCACCGAGCACTGTGCCCGTGCCATGCCCCTCCACCACATCCACATCAGCCGCCGACAAACCCGCACTGGCAAGCGCCTTACGAATCACCCGCTGCTGCGACGGCCCATTCGGCGCCGTCAAACCATTCGACGCACCATCCTGATTGACCGCAGAACTCCGGATGACCGCAAGCACCTGATGCCCGTTACGCCGGGCCTCTGACAACAGTTCCAGGACCACGACACCAGCGCCCTCGGCCCAGCCGGTGCCGTCCGCGGTCGCGGAGTAGGCCTTGCATCGGCCGTCCGAAGACATCACGCGTTGGCGGGAGAACTCGACGAATGTGGCGGGGTTCGCCATCACTGTCGCGCCACCCGCCAACGCCATCGAGCACTCACCCTGACGTAGCGCCTGGGCCGCCAAGTGCATTGCTACGAGGGAGGACGAGCAGGCCGTGTCGACCGTGATCGCGGGGCCTTCGAAACCGAAGACATACGACACACGCCCGGATGCCACACTCGACACGACCCCTGTCGCGAGGTAGCCGCCCAGTTCCGGCGGGGTCTCTCCCCGCATCCCGTACCCCTGGGTGATCACACCGGAGAAGACACCGACATCCGATCCTTTCAACGCACCTGGGTCGATCCCGGCCCGCTCCAACGCCTCCCACGAGACCTCCAGCAACAACCGCTGCTGCGGATCCATCGCCAACGCCTCACGCGGCGAAATCCCAAAAAAGCCCGCATCGAACAGGCCCGCCCCAGGCAAAAACCCACCCCGGTCGGTGTACGACTTACCCGCCCTACCCGGATCAGCGTCGAACAACCCCTCCACATCCCAGCCACGATCCTCAGGAAAACCCGACACACCCTCCCGACCCTCACTAACCAACCGCCACAGGTCCTGAGGGCTCGCCACACCACCCGGAAGACGGCACGCCATACCCACAATCGCTACCGGCTGCGACTTCTCGGCCTCGAGCTCCAGCACACGCTGCCGGGAGCGTTGCGCTTCGCCGAGAACGCGCTTGAGATAGTCGCGAAGCTTGTCTTCATCCGCCATCAAAGTTCAGCTCCTGGAAGGCAGTGGTATCGGGGTGTGGCAGCGTTGCCTGCCGCGGGCTAGTTGCTGAACGTCGTGTCAATGAGGTCGAAGAGGTCGTCGTCGGAGGCGGCGTCGAAGTCGAGCGCCTCGTCGCCCGGCGGGGTTCCGTTCGCCGTCGACCAGGTGGTCAGGAGGACCTGGAGCCGGGTAGCCACCTGGGCGCGGATCGAGTCGTCGACAGGTGTCTCGACCAGCCTGGCTTCCAGCTTGCTCAGTTCGGCCAACAGCGGATGCGTTCCGGCGGGGGACTGTGCGGGCTTGAGGCCGTCGTGCAGGTGGCGGGCGAGGGCGAGTGGGGTGGGGTAGTCGAAGACGACTGTCGCGGCGAGTTTGAGGCCGGTGGCTTCGCGCAGGCGGTTGCGCAGTTCGACCGAGGTGAGGGAGTCGAAGCCAGCGTCCACGAATGCTTTGTGGGCTTCGACATTGGTTATCTCGGTATAGCCGAGAACGGTGGCTACCTGGGTCAGGACCAGGTCGAGCAGCAGCTTCTCTTGCTCCTGTGGTGTGAGACTGACCAACCTCGCGGTAAGTCCGCTGCCGTTCTCCCCGGCTTGTGCCTGCCGCCGCCCGGTTTGTACCAGAGCACGCAGCAGGGCCAGGACGCTCCCGCCGGCTGTCGCGTCGGCGCGCAGCCCTCGGAGGTCCAGCTTGATCGGCACTGCGAGTGCGGTTGGCATTCGTAGGGCTGTGTCGAACAGTCGCATGCCCTCAGCCACGCCGATAGGCAGGAGGCCGCCGCGGCTCATGCGTGCCTGGTCGGCTTGGCTGAGGTTCGCGGTCATGCCCGTGTTTTGTTTCCACAGGCCCCAGGCCATCGCGATACCGGGCAGTCCGTCGGCGCGGCGTTTGGCCATCCAACCGTCGAGGAACGCGTTGGCGGCGCCGTAGTTGCCTTGTCCCGCCGAGCCGAACACACCCGCCGCGGATGAGAACACCGCGAACATCGACAGGTCCATCTCCCGTGTCAACTCGTCGAGATGACTCACGGCGGTGACTTTGGGAGCGAAGACGGCTGCGACGCGTTCCGGTGTCAGCGTTGCGATCACGCCGTCGTCCAGCACGCCTGCGGTATGGACGACGCCGGTCAGTGGGTGTTCGGCTGGTAGGGCCGCGAGCAGTTCGGCGAGTGCGTCTCGGTTGGTGACATCGCACGCCACCGCCGTCACCGTCGCGCCGGCCTCACCGAGTTCGGCAACCAGCTCTCGTGCTCCTTCGGCGTTCGGTCCACGCCGGCTCGCGAGGACGAGATGACGCACGCCGTGTTCACCGACCAGGTGCCGGGCCACCACAGCGCCCAGGGAGCCGGTGCCGCCGGTCAGCACAACCGTGCCCTCGAGGTCGAGGGGCTTCGGAACGCTCAATACCATTTTGCCGGTATGCCGGGCCTGGCTCATGTGACGGAATGCGTCCGGGGCGCGACGCACGTCCCATGCGGCGAACGGCAGTGGGGTGAGGTCTCCGGTTTCGAACAGTCTCGCCAATTCGACGAGCATCTGCTGGATACGGTCGAGGCCGGCGTCGAAAACGTCGAACGCCTGGTAAGCCACCCCCGGATGTTCTCCGGCGACAACGCCCGCATCCCGGATATCAGTTTTGCCCATCTCGATGAACCTGCCACCGCGCGGCAACAACCGCAGCGAGGCATCCACCAGCTCTCCGGCCAGACAGTCCAGGACCACATCCATTCCGGCACCCGAGGTCCCCGTCAGGAAATGCTCCTCGAACTCCGCCGTCCGTGACGAGGCGATGCCGGCGTCGTCGAATCCCAGTTCCCGCAGTACTCCCCATTTGCCGGGGCTTGCCGTGCCGAACACCCGGGCACCCAGATGCCGGGCGAGCTGCGTCGCGGCCATACCCACACCACCGGCAGCAGCGTGGACGAGCACCGACTCACCGGCCCGCAGACCCGCCAGATCACGCAAACCGTAATAGGCCGTGAGGAACACTACGGGGACCGTGGCCGCCTGCTGGAACGACCACCCCTGCGGTATCCGGACCAGACACCGATGATCGGTGACGGTCATCGATCCATATCCGATGCCTGTCAAACCCATCACCCGGTCGCCGACGGCCAGACCCGTAACGCCCTCGCCGACCTCCAGGACGACACCGGCGCCCTCACCACCCAGCTCGGCCGCGCCCGGATACATCCCCAACGCGATAAGGACGTCCCGGAAGTTGAGGCCCAACGCCCGCAGGCCGACGCGGACCTGGCCTGCGGCCAGCGGCGTCGTAACACGGGGCTCCGGCAGCAGGGAAAGGCTGTCGAGCGTGCCAACACTGGTAGTACCCACCCCCAACCGCCACTCGCCCGCTTCGGGGAGCTGCAAGGCCCGCTTACCGGCAGGAACGAGCCGCGGCACGGACAGCGTGGTGCCTCGGACCGCGACCTGCGGCTCATCGGCGGCCAATACGGCAGGCAGAACCGATCCCATATCGACGTCGGCAGCGAGATCGAGCAGGACGATTCGGTCCGGGTTCTCGGCCTGAGCCGCCCGAACCAGACCCCACACCGCAGCACCAGCAGGATCGGCGACATCTCCCTCACCACCAACCGGAACCGCGCCCCGTGTGACCACCACCAGCCGGGATTCCGCCAGATCCGCAGCAGCGAACCACGCCTGGACGACCTCGAGCACCCTGACGGTCAGGGCGAGCGCGTCGTGTTCGCCGTCACCGCCAACAGCCTGAAGAACCGCTACCGCAGGAACCACCGCGGCATCTGCCAGATCCGTCACGTCCTCGGCCGAAGCCACCAGCGCCCACGACGGCAGAGACTCCACGCTCGAAGCAGGCGCGGGCAGTTCGCTCCAGTCCACCTCGAACAGCGCGTCGCGACCGTCATCAGTCGCCACCCGATCCAACTGCTCCACGTCCACCGCCCGGGCAACCAGCGACTCCAGGCTCAGCACCGGACCACCGGCCCCATCAGCCGCCTGCAACGACACCGCGTCCGGCCCGGACGGCACCGTCCGCACCCGCAACTCCGAGGCACCCGCAGCATGCAGGCGCAGCCCGTTCCAAGCGAACGGCACACGCATACCCGCCCCGGCATCGGCCGGCCGGACGAGCCCGCTCTGCAGGGCAGCGTCGAGCAACGCCGGGTGCAACCCGAAACGGCTCGCCTCACCACGCTGCTCGTCCGGCAGAGCGACCTCGGCGAACACCTCCTCGCCCCGCCGCCACACCCCACGCAAACCCTGGAACGCCGGACCGTAAACGTAGCCGCGGCCCGCCATCTCCTCATAGAACCCGACCGCATCGAACGACACACGCTCCGCGCCGACCGGCGGCCACACCGTGAAATCGAAACCAGCAGCAGGGACAGCAGCCGCCGTCAGAGTGCCGGCAGCGTGACGGGTCCAAACGTCCGTACCGGTGCCGCCACCGTCGTCATCACGAGCCGAGTACACGGCCACCGAACGCGCGCCGTTCTCCTCAGGGCCGCCCACCGCGACCTGAACGCGCATACTCCCTTGCGCGGGTACGACAAGCGGCGTCTCAATGACCAATTCCTCCAACGTGCCGCAGCCCACCTCGTCACCCGCACGCACCGCCAACTCCACCAAAGCAGTGCCAGGGACAAGCACGACACCGCCCACAGCGTGATCCGCAAGCCACGGATGCGTACGAAGCGACAACCGCGACGTACACAACACACCGCTCGTCTCCGGCACCGGAACCACCGCACCCAGCAACGGATGATCAGCCCCCGACAAGCCGAGCGAGGCGACATCGTTGGCGGTACCCGCCAGCTCCATCCAGTAGTTCTTGTGATCGAAGGCGTACGTCGGAAGGTCGACGCGGCGGGCATCGGCTCCGGCCGCGAGGACGCCGCTCCAGTCGACGCTGATGCCTCGGACGAAGAGGTCGGCCATCGAGGTGAACAGGCGGCGCGTACCTCCCTCGTGACGGCGCAGGGAGCCGGTCACGACGGCGTCTGCCTCGGCGCTGGCCACGATCTCGCTGATCGGCTGGACCAGGACGGGGTGCGCGCTGGACTCCACGAACACGGTGTGGCCGTCGGCCAGCAGGTCAGCGATCGCGGGGCCGAAGCGGACCTGGCTGCGCAGGTTGCGGTACCAGTAGCTGCCGTCCAGGGCACCCGCCTCGCGGATCCACTCGCCGGTGACAGTGGAGAGGAATGGCACGGTAGGAGCTTGGCTGCGGATGTCGGCGAAGGCCTCGTTCAGGATCTCCTGGACAGCCCCGACGTGCCGGGAGTGCGAGGCGTAGTCGATCGCGATGCGGCGTACGCGGACGCCCTGGTCCTCCAAAGTCTCGATGGCTTCGTCGAGGGCTTCGGTGTCAGCGGTGATGGCCACTGAGGACGGACTGTTGACCGCCCCGATCTCAACCCGACCATCCCACTCCTGCAGACGAGCAACCACCTCCTCCTCCGACAACCCCACCGACGCCATACCACCCCGACCCGAAAGAACACCGGAAATGATCTGACTCCGCACCGCCACAACCCGAACAGCATCCTCCAACGACAACGCACCCGACACATACGCGGCAGCAACCTCACCACCCGAATGACCCACCACCACATCCGCCACCACACCCACCGACTCCCACACCGCGGCCAAACCCACCATCACCGCAAAACTCGCCGGCTGCCGCACATCCTCACGCTCAAAAAACTCCGCCGAACAATCCCCCCGCAACACATCCACCAACGACCAATCCACCCACCGCTCCAACGCCACCGCACACTCCCCCACCCGCGCCGCAAACACCGCCGAACAATCCAACAACTCACGACCCATACCAACCCACGGCGAACCCTGACCCGGAAACACCAACACAACCTTGCCGTCCCCACCCGACCTCAACCCACCACCAACAACCACCCCACGAACGTCCTCACCACGAGCCAGCGCACCGAGACCTGCCAGGGCCTCCTCGGGCGAGTCGGTCACGACGACCGCGCGCTGGGCCAGCGTCGCCCGGCCGGTGACCAGTGCGGCCGCCACATCGGCGAGCGCGACCGTGCCGGACGCCTCGAGGAACGACCCCAGTCGCTCCGCCTGGCCGGTCAGCGAGGCGGCCGCAGCCGCCGACAGCACCAGCGGTACCACTCCATCGAGCGCTGGGCCGGAGGGGGACTCCGCTGCGGGTTCTTCCGGCGCCTGTTCCAGGATCATGTGGGCGTTCGTACCGCTGGCGCCGAACGAGGACACACCGGCCCGGCGTGGCCGGCCCAGCTCCGGCCACGCGCGGGCCTCGGTCAGCAGCTCCACCGAGCCCGCCGTCCAGTTCACCTGCGGGTTGGGGGCGTCGACGTGCCGGGTGGCGGGCATGACGCCGTGCCTGAGCGCCTGCACCGCGTTGATCAGTCCGGCCACGCCGGAGCCGCTCTGGGTGTGTCCGATCACCGACTTGACCGAGCCGAGCCATAGTGGCCGGCCCTCGGGCCGGTCCTGGCCGTACGTGGCGATCAGGGCCTGGGCCTCGATCGGGTCGCCGAGAACGGTGCCGGTGCCGTGGCCCTCGACCATGTCGACGTCGGCTGTGGTGAGGCCGGCGTTCTCCAGCGCCTTGCGGATGACGCGCCGCTGCGCCGGGCCATTGGGCGCCGTCAGACCGTTGGAGGCGCCGTCCTGGTTGAGGGCGGAGCCGCGGATCACCGCGAGGACCCGGTGTCCGTTGCGGCGCGCGTCCGACAGCCGCTCGAGGAGGACGACACCGGCGCCTTCGGCCCAGCTGGAGCCGTCCGCGGCGGCCCCGTACGACTTGCAGCGGCCGTCGAAGGCGAGGGCGCGCTGCCGGGCAAAGCCGATGAACCCTCCGGGGGTCGACATGACGGTCGCGCCGCCGGCCAGGGCCATGGCGCACTCACCGCGCCGAAGCGCCTGTGTGGCTACGTGCACGGCGACCAGGGTGGAGGAGCACATGGTGTCGACGGTGACGGCGGGGCCTTCGAGGCCGAGTGCGTAGGCGACCCGTCCCGAGGCGATGCCGCCCGCGCTGCCCAGAGCACGCTCCAGGCTGAGGTAGCCTTCGAGGCCGCTGAGGTCGGGCGCGTAGTCCTGGTGGACCAGGCCGGCGTATACGCCGATGTCGGCGCCGCGTACGGAGTGCGGGTCGATGCCGGCTCGTTCGAGGGCCTCCCAGCAGATCTCGAGGAGCTGCCGCTGTTGAGGTTCCATCGCGAGCGCCTCAAGCGGCGAGATCCCGAACAACGCGGCGTCGAACAAGTTGGCGTCGTGCAGGAACGCACCCTCGCGGACGTACGTCGTGCCGGGGTTGTCCGGGTCGGGGTGGTAGATGCCCTCCAGGTCCCAGCCGCGGTTCTCGGGGAAGGAGGTGTAGACGTCGGTGCCGTCGGTCACCACCCGCCAGAGGTCCTCGGGATTGCGTATGCCGCCCGCGTACCGACAAGCCATCGACACGATCGCGACGGGCTCGACCGAGGACTCGGAGAGACGCTGGTTCTCCTGTTGGAGCCGCATGTTCTCCTTGAGCGAGGCACGCAGTGCGGTGACGATCTCTTCGTCCGGCGCCGTCATCTCGGTACGCCTCCATCTTTGTCGCCGTGGTGTCGGAAAGTCAGGTGATCAGTGGGTTTCGTTACCGAGGGCTCGCTTGACGAGGGCGGCGACGTCCATCACGTCGATCAGGGCTGTGGCGTCCTCAGCGGCGGGCGCCGCCGGGGCCGGCTCGGGCGTCGCCGCCCCGGGGATGGAGCCGTCCACTGAGCCGCCGAGGCTGAGCAGCGTGTCGAGAAGGCCGGCCTCCCGAAGGCGGGAGAGCGGAACCTGTGCGAGCACGCGTCGCAGGTCGTCCTCCCGCCCTTCCGGGTCGTCGCTCGTTTCCGTCAGCAGCTCGGAGCGCAGGAAGCCGACGACGGCGTCCGGGGTCGGGTAGTCGAAGACGAGTGTCGCGGGCAGTCGTAGACCGGTGGCGACGTGCAGGCTGTTGCGGAGGTTGACGGCGCCGAGCGAGTCGAAGCCGACCTCCTGGAAGGACTGGAGCGGACCGATGCTCTCCCCACTGCTGTGTCCGAGGACGGTCGCGGCCTGCCCACAGACCAGCCGGAGCAGGAGACGGTTCTGTTCGGCCTGGGGGACGTCCCGCAGAGAGTCGACCAGGGATGAGGTGATGTCGCTGTTCTCGGCATCGGGTTGGGAGGAGCGCAGTGCGGCCGCGGCTTCGGGCAAGTCGGCGAAGAGCGGGCTGACCCGTGCGGAGGTGAACGCCGGGATGAACGCTTCCCAATCCATGTCGACAACCGTCACGGCCTTCTCCCGTGCCTCCGCGGCTTGTTCGAACGCGGTCACGGCGACCTGATGGGCCATCGGCAGGACACCGCGGCGGCGCAGCTGCGCGGCGGCCGCCTCATCCATGCCGAGGCCGATCCCGTCGAGGGCTCCCCAGGCGATCGAGGTGGCCGCGAGTCCTCGGCCGCGGCGCCGTTCGACAAGGGCGTCCAGGACTGCGCCGGCCGCGCCGGAGACACCCTGGCCACCGCCGCCCCAGATGCCGGCGATCGAGGAGAAGACCACGAAGGCGTCGAGCGGGGCGGCGTTGGCGCCGGTGAACAGTTCGTCGAGCCATACAGCGGTGTCGACCTTGCCCGCGAAGACCTCGGTGAGGTCGGCGTGGCCGGTGTCGGCGACGGCACTGGTCCAGGGAGCGTCGGCGGCGTGCACGACGGCGGTCAGCGGCTGTTCCCGCGGGGTCTCGGCGATGAGCCGGGCGAGCGTCTCACGGTCGGCGTCGGCACATGAGACGACTGTCGTCTCCACCCCGGTGGCCGCGAGCTTGCCCCGCAACTCGGTGACGGCGTCGGCGGGGACCTGAGCCGTGGTTGTGACGATGAGACGGCGCGCGCCGGACCGGGCGAGCCAGAGCGAGGCATGGGTGCCGAGGGCCTCGGCGCCGCCGGTCACGAGGACTGTGCCGTGGGGCCGCCAGCCGCCGTCGGCGGGGGTCTGAGATGCGGGCTTGCGTACGAGCCGCCGGCTGTAGAGGCCGGGGCGGCGTACGGCGAGCTGGTCGTCGCCCGCAGTGCCGTTCAGCGCGCCCACGAGGTACTGCGCGGTGCGGGCGTCGGCGGTCGCCGGCAGGTCGATCAGGCCGCCCCACCGGTCGGGGTGCTCGAGAGCCACGGCGCGGCCCAGACCCCAGATCGCGGCGTCGCCGGGCTCGCCGGCAGTGTCCTGAATGCCGGTGTTCACCGCGCCCCGGGTCAGGCACCACAGCGGCCCGTTCAAGCCCGCGTCCCCCAGCGCCTGAACCAGCGCGAGGGTCCTGGCGACGGTGTCGATGGCGTCCTGCACGCCGTCGAGGGCGAGCAGGGAGAGAACTCCTGCGGGCTCGTACTCGGCCCGGATGTCGCTCAGGCGCGCGGTGAGTCCGGTGCGGGTGAAGGCGGAGGGAACGGTCTCGAAGGGCACCACGTCGAGTCCCTGGGCACCGAGCTCCGCGATGAGCTCGGCCGCCCGGGAGCCGGTCACGGTTTCGGCCGGGCATCCCGGCGGCAGGACGGCGAGCCAGCGGCCCGCGGGTACCCCCGACACCTCACGGTCCAGGGGCCGCCAGGCGACAGCGTAGCGGAGGCGTTCAGCGCTGGAGCGCCGCAGGCTCCTGCCGCGCCAGTCCGCAAGCGCTGGCACGACGGTGCGCAAGGCGTCGCGCAGACCGGCGGAGTCCGGGGCGAGGAGCCCGGCGAGCGAGTCCGCGTCGGTCTGCTCGACTGCGCTCCAGAAGTCCGCGTCGGCGGCGTTGTCAGGGGCGCCGCTGTCGTCGGCTTTCTCAGCATCCTGCAACCAGTAGTGGCGCCGGTCGAAGGCGTACGTCGGAAGGTCGACGTGTCCGGCCCCGGCCATGAGGACGTTGGTCCAGTCGACGGGAACACCCCGGACGAAGAGCTCGGCCATCGAGGCGAGCAGGCGGCGCGGGCCGCCCTCGTCACGGCGCAGCGTGCTGCCGACAACGGTACGCAGCCGGACGTTGTCATCCTCCTCGTCCACGATCTGATTGAGCGGCTGGACCAGGACCGGGTGGGCGCTCGACTCCACGAACACGGTGTGACCGCCGGCCAGCAGCTTGCGGACGACGGGCTCGAAATCGACCGGTCGGCGGCAGTTCTCGAACCAGTAGTCGGCCGTCAGTTCAGGGCCGTGCAGGACCTCGCCGGTGACGGTCGAGTAGAGCGGCACGCGGCCCTTGCCGGGGCGTACGAAGGACAGCAGTTCGGTGATGCGGTCGCGCAGCCTGTCGACCTGCGGGGAGTGCGAGGCGACTGTCGAGGGCACGATCCGGGCCCGGATCCCTCGCTCGGTCAGCGCCGCAACCAGCTCCTCGAGCGGCTCGTGCGCCCCGGCCACGGTCACCGAGCGGGGGCTGTTCACGCCCGCGATAGCCAACCGGTCTCCGTACGGCGCCAGCAACTCTTCCGCGTCTTGCCTGGACAGCGCCACGGATGCCACGGCGCCTCGCCCCACCAGTTCGTCGGCGAACAGCTGTGAGCGCAGCACTACAATCCGAGCTGCGTCCTCCAATGACAGCGCGCCCGAGACACACGCGGCGGCGATCTCACCCTGCGAGTGACCGACCACCGCATCCGGCACCACGCCCATCGACGCCCACACCGCGGCAAGCCCCACCATCACGGAGAACAGCGCCGGCTGGATCACCTCGATCCTGTCCAGCATCTCGGCCGGAACATCCCCCCGCAGCACGTCCTCCAACGACCAGTCAACCCATTGCTCAAGCGCCGCTGCGCACTCCCCGACCCGCTGCGCGAACACCGGTGAGGAGTCAAGGAGTTCACGGCCCATGCCCTCCCACTGCGAACCCTGGCCCGGGAACACCAGCACCGTCCGGCCCGCAGCCACCGCGCTCCCGGCGACGACATCGGGATGAGATTCACCCCGCGCGAGCCCGTGCAGACCCGCCAGCGCCTCGGCACGGGAACCGGCCACCACCACTGCACGCTCGGACAACACCGTCCGCTGCGACACCAACCCCGCCGCCACGGCATCCAGCGGCGCGGAGTTCTCGGAGGTCTCGAGGAACGTCGCGAGGCGCGCTGCCTGCCCTGCCAGGGATGCCTTCGATGCGGCGGACACGACCAGCGGGCCCACCGCTTCGGTCGGCGTGGCCATCGCTGCGGGCTGCTCTACGGGAGCCTGTTCCAGGATCACGTGCGCGTTCGTGCCGCTCACGCCGAAGGAGGAGACGGCGGCTCGGCGCGGGCGGCCGGTGGCCGGCCATTCCCGTGCCTGCGTGAGCAGGGCGATCGCGTTGGTCGCCCAATCCACCTGCGGTGTCGGCTCGGCGACGTGGAGCGTCGGCGGCATGACGCCGTGCTGTAGCGCTTGGACCATTTTGATGACGCCGGAGATGCCCGCGGCTGCCTGGGTGTGGCCGATGTTGGACTTCAGCGAGCCGAGCCACAGGGGACTGTCGGCGGGCCGGTCCTGGCCGTAGGTGGCGAGTAGCGCCTGGACCTCGATCGGGTCGCCCAGGGGGGTGCCGGTGCCGTGGCCCTCGACGATGTCGATGTCCTTCGTCGACAGGCCGGCGTCAGACAGGGCGCGTCGGATGACGCGTTGCTGGGATGGTCCGCTGGGGGCGGACAGCCCGTTCGAGGCGCCGTCCTGGTTGACCGCGCTGCCGCGCACCACGGCCAGGATCCGGTGGCCGTTGCGACGGGCTTGCGACAGGCGCTCCAGGACGATCACGCCGACGCCCTCGGCGAAACCCGTGCCGTCCGCGGTCGAGGAGTACGCCTTGCACCGGCCGTCGGGGGATAGTCCGCGCTGGCCGGCGAATTCGACGAAGGCATCCGGGCTGGACATGACGGTCGCACCTCCGGCGAGCGCGAGCGAGCACTCTCCGCGCCGGATCGCCTGGGCCGCCAGGTGCATCGCTACGAGCGAGGACGAGCAAGCCGTGTCGATGGTCACCGCCGGCCCTTCGAAGCCGAACACGTACGCCACGCGCCCCGACGCCACGCTCGGCGACGTGCCGGTCATCACGTAGCCCCGGACGTCCTCGGGGACCTGCCTCAGCCGGGTGACGTAGTCGTGGTGGACGATGCCGGTGAAAACGCCGATGTCGTGGCCCCGGACGGAGAGGGGGTCGATTCCGGCGCGTTCCAGGGCCTCCCACGAGGTCTCCAGGAGCAGCCGCTGCTGCGGATCCATCGCGAGGGCCTCGCGCGGTGAGATCCCGAAGAGTTTGGCGTCGAACTGGGCGGCGTCGTGCAGGAATCCGCCGACGCGGGTGTAGGTGGTGCCGGGGTGGGCAGGGTCCGGGTGGTACAGCGCGTCGACGTCCCAGTCCCGGTTGTGCGGGAAGACGGAGAGCGCGTCGCGCTCGTCGATGACCAATCGCCACAAGTCCTCAGGGGTGTCGACACCACCGGGCAGGCGGGTGCTCATGGCGATGATGGCGATCGGCTCGTCGGATTCCGCCGGCACGGCAGGTCCGGGTCGGATGCCTTCAGCCGGTTCGGGTACGACTTCCTCGCCCAGCAGTTCGATGCGCAGGTGCCCGGCGAGAGTGGAAGGGGTGGGGTGGTCGAAGACGACAGTGCTGGGCAGGCTCACGCCAGTGAAGTCGTGCAACCGGTTGCGGAGTTTGACGGCGCTGAGCGAGTCGAAGCCGAGGTCCTTGAACGGCCGGTTCTCCTCCAGTGCTTCGGCGCCGGTGTGGCCGAGGACGACGGCCGCGCTCTCCTTCACGAGGTCCAGCAGTGCCCGCTGCTGTTCGGTGGCGTCCAGCGCGGCGAGCCGGTGGGCCAGTGATCCCTTCTCGGCGGCCGGGCGGCCGACGATGCGTCGGACCAGCTGACCGTCCTTCGTCGTATGCGTCTCGCCGGGGGCAGGGGTGGCAACCGTGGCGGCGATGGTGACGCTGGTGGGGCTGCCCAGGGCCAGTGGGCCGAGCACAGCGACTGGTTCGCCCGTGTGGTCGGCGAGCTCCACAAGATGGCGTCCGCCGTCCACGGGCGTCGCCCGTAGCCGCAGGGCTGTGGCGCCCTCGGCGAACACGGCCAGGTCGGTGCAGGTTGTGAGGTCGCGCCCGCTCTCGCCGGTGCGGTCTGCCAGGAGGCGAAGGACGGAGTCGAGGAGTGCGGGATGGAGGGTGAACCCCGCGGCTTGATCGACGAGTTCCGGTGGCAGGGAAAGGTTGGCGAAGAGCTGGCCGTCCTGTTCCGTCAGGCCGTGTATGCCCCCGCTCTCTTGGGGGTCGAGCAGGTCGGCCAGGGCGTCGGCTCCAGCGGCCGGCCAGGTGCGCAGGTCGAAGGATGGTGTGGGCAGGCCGGGCCGGAGCAGGGCGCGGGCGTGGCGCGTCCAGGTGCTGTCCTCGTCGCCGGACCGCCTGCTGTGGATGACGACCGGGCGCAGCCCGTCCCGGCCGGGACCATCGACGCGGACGCGGAGCTGGAGGTGGCTGTGTTCGGGCACGGTCAGCGGCGAGTCGATGATGATCTGTTCGACCGCGCCGCTGCCCGCCAGGGTGCCTGCGTGGACCAGGAGGTCGAGAAGTGCGGCTGCCGGAACGGCACCGGTGCCGGGGTCGAGGAGCCGGCCGAGGGCCCGCCGGTCGAGCCGGCCTGTGAGCACCAAACAGGTGGGGCCGTCCCCGGGAATCTCGATGGCCGTGCTGAGCAACGGGTGTCCGGTGGCGCGGGCGCCGAGCGCCTCGGCGCCCGCGGCGGAGATCTCGGGTTCGACCCAGTAACGCTGGTGCTGGAAGGCGTACGTGGGCAGTTCGGTGCCGATCTCGGTGGCCGGGGTGCCGAGGAGCGCCGGCCAGTCGACGCCCGTGTCACGGACGTGCAGTTCGGCGAGTGCGGTGAGGACGGAGGTCTCCTCTGAGTCGTCCTCACTCATGGTGGCGAAGCAGCCCCCGTGATCCGTGCCGAGAGCGCCGAGGGCCAAAGAGGTCAGGCCGCTGCCGGGTCCGATCTCCAGGAAGGTTCGGGCGCCCTGGTCGCGCAGTGCGGTGACCGCGTCGGCGAACCGTACGGCATGGCGCACCTGGTCGGCCCAGTACTCCGGGGTGGCGAACTGGCCGTCCTTCGCGGGGGTGCCGGTGAGCGTGGAGACGACCGGGATGGTGGCCGGGCGGGGACGCAGCCGGGCAACGACAGCTCGGAACTCGTCGAGCATGGGGGCCATCAGTGGCGAGTGGAAGGCGTGACTGACCTTCAGGCGTTTGGTCTTCCGGCCCTGGTCGGCCAGTCGCGCGGCCACGTCGAGGACGGTGTCCTGGGCGCCGGAGAGCACGATGGCGTCGGGTCCGTTGACCGCGGCGATGGCGATCTCGCCTGTCGTCTCGTCCAGCAACAGTGCGACCTCGGCCTCCGTTGCCTGGACGGCGACCATCGCGCCGCCCTCCGGCAGGGCCTGCATCAACCGGCCGCGGGCGGCGACCAGTTCGCCTGCCTCCGCCAGGTCGAGTATTCCGGCGGCATGGGCGGCGGAGATCTCGCCGACCGAGTGTCCGGCCACGAGGTCCGGATGTACGCCCCAGGAGCCGAAGAGCCGGAACAGCGCGGTCTCCAGGGCGAAGAGACCTGCCTGTGTGTACAGGGTCTGGTCGAGCAATGCGGCTTCCGCCGTGCCGGACTCGGCGAACAGCACGTGGTGCAACGGACGCGTCAGGTGACCGTCCAGGTGTCGTTCGACGGCATCGCATGCGGCGGTGAATGCCTCGCGGAAGACCGGGTGTCGTTCAGCGAGTTCGCGGCCCATGCCGGCCCACTGGCTGCCCTGCCCCGTGAAGAGGAAGGCCAGTTTCCCCTCGGAGGGGCGGCCGGTGATAGTGGCGGCGGTGGGTGTGCCGTTGCTGAGTGCGCGCAGCGCGTCAGCGAGCTGCTGCCGGTCGGTGGCCAGCAGCACAGCCCGGTGGCCGAGTTGGGCACGGGTAGTGGCCAGCGCGTGCGCGGTGTCGGTGAGGAACAGCTCGGGCCGCGCGTCGACGAAGCGAGCGAGGCGTCCGGCCTGGGCGCGCAGAGCCGCCGCTGTCCGGGCCGACACAGGAACGGGCGTGGGCAGACCAGCGGAATGTGATGGTGCGGGTTCGGTGCCGTGCGTCTGGTCCGAGGTGGCGTCTTCGGCCGGCGCCTGCTGGATCACGACGTGCGCGTTGGTGCCGCTGATGCCGAAGGACGAGACGCCGGCGCATCGCGGATGCCCGGCATCGGGCCACTGACGGGCCTCAGCGAGTAGCTGCACCGCGCCGGTGGACCAGTCCACGTGGGTTGAGGGCCGGTCCACATGCAGCGTGCGGGGCATGACGCCGTCCCGCATCGCCATCACCATCTTGATGACGCCTGCCACGCCGGCCGCGGCTTGGGTGTGACCGATGTTGGACTTGACCGAGCCGAGCCACAGCGGGCGGTCGGCGGGCCGGTTCTGCCCGTAGGTGGCGAGCAGCGCCTGCGCCTCGATGGGGTCTCCGAGGACCGTTCCCGTGCCGTGGCCCTCGACCGCGTCCACATCCGATGTCGACAGGCCGGCGTCGGCGAGCGCCTTGCGGATCACTCGCTGCTGTGAGAGGCCGTTGGGCGCTGTGAGTCCGTTGGACGCGCCGTCCTGGTTGACTGCGGTGCCTTTGACCACCGCGAGGACCTGGTGACCTCGGCGGCGTGCGTCGGAGAGTCGTTCGACGAGGAGCACGCCGACGCCCTCGGACCAGCCGGTTCCATCCGCCGCGTCGGCGAAGGCCTTGCAGCGGCCGTCCGGCGAGAGGCCGCGCTGCCGGGAGAACTCGACGAAGGTCTCCAGATTGCCCATGACCATCACGCCGCCGGCGAGGGCCATGGAGCACTCGCCCTGCTGGAGTGCGCGGGCCGCCAGGTGGAGGGCGACGAGCGAGGACGAGCAGGCTGTGTCGATCGTGATAGCCGGGCCTTCGAAGCCGAACTGGTAGGCGATCCGGCCGGAGATGACGCTGCCGGAGTTGCCGGTGAGGCGGAAGCCCTCGACGCCGGGCGCGTGGTGCGTCCGAACGGTGTAGTCGTGGCTGTTGACGCCGACGAAGACGCCGACGTCCTTACTGCCGGGTCCGGTCGGGTCGATCGCGGCGCGTTCGAACGCCTCCCAGGAGGTTTCCAGGAACAGCCGCTGCTGGGGGTCCATCGCGAGCGCCTCGTTCGGTGAGATCCCGAAGAAGGCGGCGTCGAATCCGGTTGCGTCGTCCAGGAACGCGCCGTGCCGTACGTAGGTCTTGCCGATTCGGTCAGGATCAGCGTCGTAGTGCGAATCGATGTCCCAGCCGCGGTCGTCGGGGAACTCGCCGATGACCGCGGTGTCTTCGGTGACCAGGCGCCACAGGTCTTCGGGGCTTTCCACACCGCCGGGGAAGCGGCAGGCCATCGCGACGATGGCGATCGGGTCGTCGGAGAGGGTAGCCACGGTGCCGTCGCCGTGCTGGTCGTTCTCATGTCGTTGTTCGTCGTCGCCGAAGAGCTGTACGCGCAGGTGGTCGGCGAGCAGCAGCGGCTTCGGGTGATCGAAGACGATGGTGGAGGGCAGGGTGAGAGTCGTCGCGGCCGCGAGCCGGTTGCGCAGCTCGATGGCGGTCAGCGAGTCGAAGCCGGCGTCCTTGAAGGCGCGGTCGACGCGGATGTCGTCAGCGCCGGAGTGGCCGAGCACCTGGGCGGCGTTCTGCCGGACCAGTTCCACCAGCGCCTCTGTGCGCTCCCTGGCGCCCAGGCGGTCGAGCCGCTGACGCAGGGAGCCGGTTACGGCCGTATGCGAGGACGTGGCGGCCGGCCGAGGAACGGGTGCGAGGCCGCGCAGGAGCGGTGCCACGGGAGTTCCGGCGCGGGTGGATGCCCGCAGGGCGGGAAGGTCGAACCGAGTTGCCACAAGAGCCGCGGGAGTCTCCTCGCCCGCCCGCAGGGCCATGTCGAGCAGCGCCATGCCCTCGGCGGTGGAGAGCCCGGCCATGCCGAGGCTCCGGGTGCGGTGCAGGTCTGCGGCGCCGAGGTGCCGGGTCATGGCGGTGGCCGCGTTCCAGTAACCCCAGGCGAGGGAGATGCCGGGCAGGCCGGAGCGGCGGCGGTGCAGGGCGAGGGCGTCCAGGGAGGCGTTCGCGGCGGCGTAGTTGCCCTGGCCGGGGTTGCCGAGGACGCCGGCGGCGGAGGAGAAGAGGACGAACGCCGCGAGGTCGATGTGTCGGGTCAGGTCGTGCAGGTGCAGTGCGGCGTCAAGTTTCGGCCGCAGGACTGTGTCGAGACGGGCCGGGGTCAGGGTGGTGACCACGGCGTCGTCGAGGACTCCGGCGGTATGGACGACGGCGGTGAGCGGGTGTGCGTCCGGTACGGCGGCGAGGAGCGCGGCGACAGCGTCTCGGTCGGCGGTGTCGCACGCGGCGATGGTGACGGTCGTGCCGAGGTTTGTCAGTTCCTCGTACAGCGCCGCCGCCCCTTCGGCGTTCGGTCCGCTCCGGCTGGTCAGCAGCAGGTGCCGTACGCCGTGTTCGGTAGCCAGGTGCCGGGCTACGAGACTGCCGAGCGTCCCCGTGCCGCCGGTGACGAGGACGGTGCCGTCAGGGGTGAACTCGCGCCGGGGATTTTCGGTGAGTGGGGCGCGTTTGAGCCGAGGTACGAGGGTCACGCCATCTCGCACACGGATTTGGGGCTCGCCCGTGACCGACGCGAGTCGCACGGCCTTCACGGTCGCTGCGCTGTCGTGGTGTTCGGCATTCTCGCGGTCGACAAGGACGATGCGGTCGGGGTGCTCCGACTGTGCCGAACGCAGCAGGCCGGACACGGCGGCCGCGGTGAGATCGTCCTCAGCCCCGGGGATCATCACGACGAGGCGGGTGTGCGCCAGGGCCGGTGCTGCCAGCCATGTCTGGAGAACGGCCAACGCGGCGGCGACGGCCTCGCGCGGGTCGGCGGGCGAGTGCCCGGCCTCGTACATCAGAAGGTCTGGTACGGCTGTGAGGTCAGCGAGGTCTTCGGCGTCGGCGATGGTCGCCGTGGTGACGGCTTCCTCAGTCGTTTCCCCCGGGGGCGGGAGGAGTTCGACCCAATCGACCTGGAACAGGGCGCCGGGCGCCGACGCGTCCGCCTTCTCGGGCGAAAACGGCTCGGCGACGACGGCATCAGCGATCAGCACCGGCGCGTCGGTGGCATCCACCAGCTCGAGGCGGGTCACTCCAGCGGCGTCACGGGCTGCGCGGACCCGTACCGCCGCGGCGCCGGAGGCCAGCAAGGTCACCCCGCTCCACCGGGTTGCGATCATGTCTGGGGGCAGGGTCGTGCAGATCGCCGCGTCGAGCAGCGCCGGGTGCAGGCCGTAGCGGTCGGCGTCGCCGATTGCCTCATGGAGGGCGACGTCGGTTGTGGGACTGGTGGTGGGCCACCTGCTGCTGGAAGCCGGTGGGGTCACCGGTCCGGGCATCAATGTGCCGTGGGCGTGGCGTGTCCACACCGCGTCCGGGCTCGCGTCGTCCGGGCGGGAGTATGCCTCGACCGGTCGCCGCCCCTGCTCGTCGGCCTTTCCGACGGTCATCTGTACTGCTCGGCCGCCGCCGCGCAGCGGCAGCAGGATGGGCCGGTCCACGGTCAGCTCCTCGATCACGGGGCTGCCGACTTCGTCACCGAGCCGGATGGCCAGCTCGACCAGCGCCGCGCTCGGTACGACCACGACATCACCGACGGTGTGATCGCCGAGCCAGGGGTGGGTGGCCGCCGACCACCGCGAGGTGGTCATGAGGCCGCCGGAGTCCGGTCGGCCGACGATCGCCCCGATGAGCGGGTGGTCGCCGGCGGCTTGTCCGAGCGCGACGGCGTCGACGGCGGGAGCAGGGCGGAGCCAGTAGTGCTGGTGGTCGAAGGCGTAGGTGGGGAGGTCGGCCCGGGCGGCGACGGCACCGGCCGGGAGGACACCGGTCCAGTCGACGGGAACGCCTCGGACGAAGAGTTCCGCCATCGAGGTCAGCAGCCGGCGCGAGGTGCCCTCGTCACGACGTAGCGATCCACTCACCACGGCGCCGGTGCCGGCCTGGTCGACGATCTCGTTGATCGGCTGGACCAGGACGGGGTGCGCGCTGGACTCCACGAAGACGGTGTGGCCGTCGGCCAGCAGGTCAGCGATCGCGGGGCCGAAGCGGACCTGACTGCGCAGGTTCCGATACCAGTAACCGCCGTCCAGGACACCCGCCTCCCGCACCCACTCACCGGTCACGGTCGAGTAGAAGGGAATCAGCGGCGCCTGGGCACGGATGTCGGCGAACGCGGCTGCCAGTGCGTCTTCGATCGCTTCGACGTGCTTCGTGTGGGAGGCGTAGTCGATCGCGACCCGGCGCGCGCTGACGCCGTCCGCCGCAAGGGCGTCGAGGGCTTGACCAAGGGCTTCGGCGTCACCAGAAATCACCACCGAGGACGGACTGTTGACCGCCCCGATCTCAACCCGACCATCCCACTCCTGCAGACGAGCAACCACCTCCTCCTCCGACAACCCCACCGACGCCATACCACCCCGACCCGAAAGAACACCGGAAATGATCTGACTCCGCACCGCCACAACCCGAACCGCATCCTCCAACGACAACGCACCCGACACATACGCGGCAGCAACCTCACCACCCGAATGACCCACCACCACATCCGCCACCACACCCACCGACTCCCACACCGCGGCCAAACCCACCATCACCGCAAAACTCGCCGGCTGCCGCACATCCTCACGCTCAAAAAACTCCGCCGAACAATCCCCCCGCAACACATCCACCAACGACCAATCCACCCACCGCTCCAACGCCACCGCACACTCCCCCACCCGCGCCGCAAACACCGCCGAACAATCCAACAACTCACGACCCATACCAACCCACGGCGAACCCTGACCCGGAAACACCAACACAACCTTGCCGTCCCCACCCGACCTCAACCCACCACCAACAACCACCCCACGAACGTCCTCACCACGAGCCAGCGCACCCAGCCCCGACAACGCCTCATCACGCGAACCCGCCACCACCACCGCACGCTCGGACAACACCGCACGCCGCGACACCAACGCCGCCGCAACCTCCGGCAGCACCACACCCCCTTCCGAACCGACGAACGACGCAAGCCGCTGCGCCTGGCCGGTCAGCGAGGCGGCCGCAGCCGCCGACACCACCAGGGGCACCACACCATCAACGGCGTCCACCACCGGCTCAGACGCAGGCTCCGGGGAATGCTCCAGAATCAGGTGCGCATTCGTCCCGCTGAGGCCGAAAGACGAGACACCAGCGCGGCGCGGCCGGCCGGTCTCCGGCCAGGTGCGAGCCTCGGTCAGCACCTCGACGGCACCCACCGACCAGTCCACCTGTGACGACGGGGTATCGGCATGCAGCGTCGCCGGCATCACGCCGTGCCGCAACGCCTCCACCATCTTGATCACACCAGCCACACCGGCGGCGGCCTGAGTATGGCCCACGTTCGACTTCAGCGAACCGAGCCACAATGGACGCTCGGGTTCCCGGTCCTGGCCGTACGTCGCCAGCAGCGCCTGCGCTTCGATGGGATCACCGAGCACCGTGCCCGTGCCATGCCCCTCCACCACATCCACATCAGCCGCCGACAAACCCGCACTGGCAAGCGCCTTACGGATCACCCGCTGCTGCGCAAGACCACTCGGCGCCGTCAGACCGTTCGACGCGCCGTCCTGACTGATCGCGCTGCCACGGATCACCGCAAGCACCTGGTGCCCGTTGCGGCGCGCGTCCGACAGCCGCTCGAGGACCACGACACCGGCGCCCTCGGCCCAGCCCGTGCCATCCGCGGCGTCCGCGTACGACTTGCACCGGCCGTCCGAGGACAATGCGCGTTGGCGGGAGAACTCCACGAACGTGGATGGGTTCGCCATCACTGTCGCGCCACCCGCCAACGCCATCGAGCACTCACCCTGACGCAACGCCTGCGCCGCCAGGTGCATGGCTACCAGCGAGGACGAGCAGGCCGTGTCCACCGTGATCGCGGGGCCCTCGAAACCGAACACGTACGACACACGCCCGGATGCCACGCTCGACGCCGTGCCCGTCTCGCCGAAGCCCTCGAGTTCCGCCGGAGCCGCACCCGACAGCCCGTACCCCTGTGCCATGAGGCCTGAAAAGACCCCGACGTCATGACCTTTCAATGTCCCTGGGTCAATCCCGGCCCGCTCCAGCGCCTCCCACGAGGTCTCCAGCAACAGCCGCTGCTGCGGATCCATGGCGAGCGCCTCACGCGGCGAAATCCCGAAGAAGCCCGCATCGAACAGGCCCGCCTCGCGTAGAAATCCGCCCTGATCGGCATACGACGTGCCGGTCTTCTCCGGGTCGGCGTCGAACAGACTGCCCAGATCCCAGCCTCGGTCCTCCGGGAAGCCGGACACGACGTCCCGGCCCTCGCTGACCAGCCGCCACAAGTCCTGAGGGCTCGCCACACCGCCCGGAAGGCGGCACGCCATACCGACGATCGCGATCGGCTCCGCAGGGGCGGTGGCCCCCGTCCGATCCTTGTCCGACGTCGCCTCCCTGGCCACGTCGTACAGACCCAGGACCCTGGCCCGAAGGTGTCCGGCAAGAGCCTCGGGAGTCGGGTGGTCGAAGGTCACGGTGGTGGGCAGGCGCAGCCCGGTTCGTCCGGTCAGCCGGTTGCGCAGCTCGACGACGGCGAGGGAGCCGAGGCCGAGATCGCGGAAGGACCGGCCTGCCACGGTGAGTTCGGTGCTCGTGCGGGTGTGGACGGAGGCGATCTCCTGGCGGATCATCTCGCCGAGCAGGGCGAGCTGGTCCCGCTCGTGCAGGTCTGCGAGGCGCGCGCGTAGGGCGGCGGTGATCGTCTCGTCGGCCTGTGCTGTGGCGCGAGGCTCCTGGCCGGTCAGGGTGTCGAGGAGCGTCTGTACTCGGTCGCCCGGGTTGACGGTGGTCGGCCAAAGTGCCACCAGGGCCGGGGTTCCGGTCTCGATCAGTGCGTCGAAGGCGCCGGGGCCCTCCTCCGGCCGGCCGAGGGCCAGCAGCGAGCCGGGTAGTCCGCGCAGCCGGCGGTCGCGGACCACCGCCTCGGTGAGGGCGGCGGTGACCACCGTCGGGGCAAGACTGTCGGGCTGTGCGCCCAACAGTGCGGCAGCGTCGGTCACCACCACGAACGCGGCGAGATCGTCGGCGGCGGTGAGGTCGTCCAGTGTTCGGGCGAGTTCGGGGTCGTCAGCGGTGTGCACGACCGCGGTCACCGGACCGGTCCTGGTCAGGGCCGCACGGAGCTCCAGCGGATCCGAGCCGTCGGCCACGACACGGACGATCTCCACGCCGTCCGCCGGTAGCTCGGCCCGGCCCCGGTCGTCGACGGTATCGGTTGCCTGGACGAGCACGAGGTGGCGTGTTCCGTACGCGGTGACCAGATGGCGGGCGAGGGCGGCACCTGTCTTCGTGTCGGCGCCTGTGACGATCACGGGGCCGTCGAGTGCCGGCGTGGCGGAATCCGGTCCGTCCACGACGGGGAGGCGGACCAGCCTGGGCCGCAGCAGGTTCCCGTCCCGTACGGCGAGCTGGGGCAGGCCCGAGGCGACGGCGGCGATCAGCGCTCCGGCGTACACGGACTCCGGGGTGGAGGCTTCGACGTCGACGATTGTCAGCGGTGCGCCGTACCCTCCGTCGGCCTGCGCGGCCCGTGCGGCGGCCCACAGCGTGACTTCGGTGCGCGCTGGCGTCCCGTCCCGGTCGGTAACAGCCGTCGCGCCCCGGGTGAGGACGACAAGCCGGGAGCTTGTCTTCTCGGCCGATCCAGCACGGGACGGCGTCAGCGTGTCCGCGTCCGCCTCGGCGAGGACAGTCACGTCGGTGGCCGCGTCAGGGGTGGTGCGTGACGTTGACAGGTCAGGGTATTGCCGTACGTCGGCGACGCCGGCCTTCCGAAGAGCGGCGGCCAGACCATCGGTGTCGGCGCTGCGGCCCACCACCGCCCAGCGAAGCTCTTCCGGCTCGTCGGAGGAGACTGCCGCGTTGCTCCAGTCCCTCAGCATCAGTCCCTCGTAGTGACCGTCGGTGGCGTATCGCAGCCGGGCCGGCAGGTCGGTGAGGAGTCGACGGATGACCTTCCCCGAGGCGGTCCTGGGGATGGTCCGGGCCTCATGGATGCGTTCGGGGAGCTTGTACGGGGAGAGCTGGGTGCGGCAGTGGTCGAGCAGCCGGGTGAGGTCGACGCCGTCCGGACCGGGAACCACCCAGGCGACGGGGACCTCGCCGAGGGTGTCGTGGGGCATGCCCGCGACTGCGGCGTCGGCCACGCCCTCGGCCCCGCGCAGGGCGGCCTCGATCTCGTCGGGGTGGATGTTCTCGCCGCCGCGGATGATGACATCCTTGAGACGGCCGCAGATGGTGAAGTAGCCGGCTTCGTCGCGCCGGGCCAGGTCGCCGGTGTGGAACCAGCCGTCCTGCAGGACCTCGGCGGTGGCTTGCGGGTTGTTGTGGTAACCGACCATGACGTTCGGCCCGTTGACCCAGACCTCGCCCTCCTGCCCGGCGGGCACCTCCTGTCCGGTGCGGGGATCGACGATCCGGACGCCGACGCCGGGCACGGGCAGGCCGCAGGAGCCCTCGACCACGTGGCCGTCGGGCGGGTTGATGGTGATGGCGCCGCAGGTCTCGGTGCTGCCGTAGGCGTCGACGAGCGGGACGCCGAAGGCCGCCTCGAAGGAACGGCGCAGTCCGGGGCCGGTGACGGCACCCCCGACAAGGCCGATCCTCAGGTCGGGCAGAGACAGCCCGGTGCGGCGGGCGACGCCGACCAAGTGGTGGTACGTGGTGGGGACGCCTGCCAGCAAGGTGGAACGGTTCTCGCGGAGAGCGGTCAGGATGTCGTCGGCCGAACTGCCGTCCATGATCCGTGCGGTGGCTCCGGAGACGGTGACCGACAGGACGCAGGCGATGTGCGACAGGCTGTGGAAGAGCGGCAGTGGCCACAGGACGCGGTCATGCTCGGTGAGTCCGGGCACGGGAATGTAGCAGGAGGCAACGGAGTAGAGGCAGTTGCGCTGGGTGGACAGGACGCCCTTGGGGCGGCCGGTGGTGCCCGAGGTGTAGAACATCCAGGCCACCTCGTCCAGGCCGAGGTCATCGGGGGCTTCGGTGACGGGCTCGGTGGCGACGATTTCCTCGTACGCCACGGTGCCCGGGGGCAAGGTGTGTCCGGCATCGGGGCCGAGGGCGTCGGCCACGACGACGGACACCTCGCGTGTCGCTCGGGGAATCGACTGAAGAAATGTCTCGGCATTCGCGGTGCCGGTGAGGGCGAGCGTCGCTGCGCTGTCGGCCAGGAGGTATTTCATTTCCGCCGGGGCGGCCTGCGGGTTGATCGGTACGCCGATGCCGCCGGCCCGTACCACGGCGAGGTAGCTCTCCACCATCGCGACCGAGTTGCCGAGACACAGAGCCACCCGGTCGCCGCGCCGGACACCGAGGCCGACCAGGTGACCGGCGAGTCTCCGGGTCCGTGCTTCGAGTTCTCGGTAGGTGATCGCGCGCCGGTCGTCCTCGAAAGCGATCTTGTCCGGGAACCGGCGCGCGTTCTGGCTGAGGACGACCGATAGCGGGGTGAGCAAGTCGGGAAGCACCTTGGCTCGATTCTCCTTCCGGCTTTCTCCATTCGGGGGCGAGTCAGCTCGGAGGGTCTTCACAAAGAACACGGATTCCTTTGCCGGCAAGGGAATCTCGTCGTTCGGCGGGCGTGCAGGCATCAGGCTGCTTCGCGAAGATCAAGCTCTGACCCGAACGACACTAGACAGGACGACCTGCGCGCGGCATCCCTTGGTCTGGTAGCTCCCGCCCGAAGGCATGAGACCCGTGCCGGTGTCAGGTAGATTTCGAAAGCATTCGCGGCCCGCGGCTATCACAGCCGGTTCTGCCCGGTGCGCCGCGTGTACCGGATGGAGAGCACCACGTGGCCGACCAGCTGATCCTGAGTTCACCACTGCTGGACTACGTTCGCGACTTCTCTCTACGGGAGGACGACGTCCTGCGTGAGCTGCGGGAGGAGACGGCCGGGCTGCCCGGCGGAACTGCGCTGCAGATAAATCCGGAGGAGGGGCAGTTCCTCGCCCTGCTGGTTCGGATGACAGGCGCGGCCGACGTGCTGGAGCTGGGCACCTACACGGGCTACAGCGCTCTGTGCATGGCGCGGGCGCTGACGGCCGACGGGCACCTGGTGACCTGCGACATCACCGGTCGTTGGCCGTCTATCGGCGTGCCCTACTGGAAGCGGGCGGGGGTGGCCGACCGCGTGGAGCAGCGCGTCGAGGACGCGTTCGCCGTCCTCGGGGAGCTGCTCGCCGAGCGGGGTCCGGCAAGCTTCGACTTGGTGTTCATCGACGCGGACAAGGTCAACTACCCCCGGTACTACGAGCAGTCGCTGGAACTGGTGCGGCCCGGCGGTCTGATCGTCGTGGACAACACGCTGTTCTTCGGGCAGGTCGCCGACCCGGCCTTCACGGACGCGAACACCGAAGGGGTTCGGGCGCTGAACGCCCTGCTACGCGACGACGAACGTGTGGAGGTGAGCATGCTCACCGTCGCCGACGGTGTCACCCTCGCCCGCCGTAAAGGGGCCTGACTGACACGTGCCTCGGCTGTGACAACCGATGACGTCACAGCCCCGAGGCACATTGGTCACACGCCGGAGGTCTCCAGGCGCATCGTGGCCGGCGCCGGTCTCGGATCGGCCACGAGATGGAGCCGCTCGACGTCCCGGCCTGCGCCATCCAGGGCCTCGACGCAGGAGCAGAGTGACTCCTCGAAGCCTGCGAAGCGGTAGGCGACCTCCATCATGCGGTTACGGTCCGTGCGCCGGAAGTCGGCCACCACGTGTGCTCCGGCGGCGGACGCCCGGTCCACCAGCCAGTTCAGGATCACCGATCCCGCGCCGAAGGAGACCACCCGGCACGAGGTCGCCAGCAGCTTCAGATGCCACAGGTCCGGGTGCTTCTCCAGCAGGATCACTCCGACCGCGCCGTGCGGCCCGAATCGGTCGGTGAGGGTGGTAACCAGCACTTCGTGGGCGGGGTCGGCCATCAGCGCACGCAGGGTGTCGTGGGAGTAGTGGACGCCCGTGGCATTCATCTGGCTGGTGCGCTGCGTCAGTTCCTCGACCCGGGTGAGGTCCTCCAGGGTGGCCCGGCCGATTCCCATGACAAGCTCCAGGCTGCGCAGGAAATCCTCGTCGGGTCCTTCGAAGGCGTCCCGTTCGGCGTCCCTGCGGGCGGCGGCTTGATACATGGCGCGGCGGCGCCGGGAGTCCACAGTGCTGACGGCAGGGCTGAACTCGGCCAGGCCGGGAAGGGTGCGGGCGGCGTCGGCGGGATAGCAGCGGACGTCGGGCAGGTGATAGGTGACCTCGGCGCGTTCGGCCGGCTGGTCGTCGATGAAGGCGATGGTGACGTGGGCGAAGTTCAGGCGCTGCGCGATTCGTTCCACCGCCTTGGATTTGGGCCCCCAGCCGATCTCCGGCAGGACGAAGTACTCGGCGATCCCGAGCTGTTCCAACCGGGCCCACGCCTGGTCGTGGTCGTTGCGGCTGCACACCGACTGCAGGATGCCGCGGGAGTCGAGTTCCGTGACCACGGCGCGGATCCCGTCGTCCAGCAGGACCTGGCCGTCCTCCAGAAGGGTGCCGTTCCACAGGGTGTTGTCGAGGTCCCACACCAGGCATTTCACGACCGGGGCGCCGCTCATGACGCTCCCATGGGGGCCAGCGCGTGCTGCGCGAGCATCAGTTCACACATCTCATTGCTGCCTTCGATGATCTCCATGAGTTTGGCGTCGCGGTAGGCGCGGGCCACCACGTGACCGTCCCTTGCGCCTGCCGAGGCCATGACCTGTACGGCGATGGCGGCTCCGCGGGCGGCCTGCACCGCGCTGACGTGTTTGGCGAGCACGGTAGCGCTCACCATGTCGGGCGTTCCGTCGTCCCAGCAGCGGCTCGCGTGCTCGCAGGCGCGGGTGGCGGTCTGCTCGGCGATGTAGAGCTCGGCGACGTGACGCGCGACGAGCTGGTGGGAGGCGAGTGGCACGCCGAACTGGTGCCGCGCGGTGGCGTGGGAGGCGACCGCTGCCAGACAGGCGCGCAGGATGCCGACACAGCCCCAGGCGACCGAGATACGGCCGTACGCGAGGGCGGTGGTCACGAGCAACGGCAAGGACGTTCCGTCGCCGCCGAGCAACTGATCGGCGGGGATCCGTACTCCTTGCAGGGTCACTTCGGCGTGGCCCGCGGCGCGGCAGCCCATCGGGTCTGCGACCCGTCGCACCCGGACACCGGGCGTGTCGGCGGGGATCACGACGGCGGCGGCTCCCTCGCCGTATCGTCCGAAGACGACGAGCAGGTCGGCGTAGTGGGCGGCGGTTACCCAGACCTTGTGACCGTCGACGACCAGGGTGTCGCCCTCGCTGCGGATGGTGGTGCGGATGGCCGAAAGGTCGCTGCCGGCCTCGAGTTCGCTGAAGCCCACGGCGGCGAGCTCGCCGGAGGTCAGGCGGGGCAGATAGGCGCGGCACTGGGCCGTGGTACCGAGGCGTTCGATGGTCCAGGCGGTCATGCCCTGGGAGGTCATGACGCTTCGCAGGGAGCTGCACAGGCTGCCGACGTGCGCGGTGAACTCCCCGCCGGCGAGGCTGCTCCAGCCCGGGCCGCCGTACTCGGTCGCGACGCCGGCGCACAGTTGGCCGGTCGCGCCGAGTTCACGCAGCAGCGGCTCAGGGATCAGGCCGTCCAGGTCCCAGCCCCCGGCCCGGTCACCGACCAGGGCGGCGACGAAGGCGGCCGCGTCGGCGAACTCATCACTCACCGGCGTCTCCGTACGCGCCCTGGAGCCGGCGGACCAGGGATACCATGCTCCTGACGGTGCGAAAGTTGTCCAGCTTCAAATCCTTGCCGCGGACCGAGACGCCGTAGCTCTTCTCCAGGTGTACGACGATCTCCATCGCGAAGAGCGAGGACAGACCGCCGGAGGCGAAGAGGTCGGCGTCCTCCTGCCACACCTTCTTGGTCCGGCTGTGGAGAAAGTCCAGGAGTTCCTGTTCGGTGGTGCTTTCCGGTGACACGGTCACGACATATCTCCCTGGTAGGTGTAGAAGCCCCGGCCGGACTTGCGGCCGATGTCACCGGCCCGCACCTTCTCCAGGAGAAGGTCGCACGGCAGACAGCCCGGGTCCCCGGTGCGCTCGTGAAGCACCCGGAGTGAGTCGACAAGGTTGTCGATGCCGATGAGATCCGCGGTGCGCAGCGGGCCGGTGGCGTGGCCGAGGCAGCCCTGCATGAGGGTGTCGACATCCTCGACGGTCGCGGTGCCCTCCTGAACCACCCGGGCGGCGTTGTTGATCATGGGATGGAGCAGTCTGCTGGTCACGAATCCCGGCGCGTCCCGCACTACGACCGGCTGCCGACGCAGCGCGCCGAGAAGGGAGTGGATGGCAGCCAGGGCCTGCTCGCCGGTGCGGGCGCCGCGGATCACCTCCACGGTGCGGATCAGGTAGGGCGGGTTCATGAAATGGGTGCCGACGACCTCCGCCGGACGTGCGGCCGCCGAAGCGAGTTCGTCGATGGGGATGGAGGAGGTGTTGGACACCAGGACCGTGCCGGGCGCCACCACGGCGGAGACCTCAGCAAGGACCTTCTCCTTGATGTCCGCGTCCTCCGTGACGGCCTCGACGACGGCGGTGGCACCGGCGGCGTCGGCAAGGTGGCCGCTGGTGGTCACGGTCACCTCGGGGGCGTGCTCGGGCAGTGCCCCCATGAGTCGGGCCAGGCGCAGTTCCCCGGCGATCCTGGACTCAGCGGCGGCGAGTTTCGCGTCGTTCACGTCGATGAGGGTGACAGGGACGCCGTGGCCGACCGCCAAGGTCGCGATGCTCGCGCCCATGACGCCAGCGCCGAGGACGACGAGGTGGTGGTGTGGTTGCTGCATATCGGCCGCCTACTCGCTTTGGGGTCAGGATGGTGCCGGGCAGGACAGAGTCCAGCCAGTCGGCCGGACCGTCCGGACTCCGCGGCGAGGGTGAGCGCGTGAACCACAAGCGCGCCGGACGGGCTCATGGGTCATGAAGTGACTCCTGGCCAATCAGTGTGACCGTCCTCGAAGCGGGTGATCTGCGGTAACAGCCGCGCCCGCATGGCGTGATCGGTTACCCCGAGGCCGCGTTCGGGAGCGAGGGCGAGCACACCCACCTTCCCGCTGTGCTGGTTACGGTGCACGGCGTCGACCGCCCGACCGGTCTCGTGCAGCCTGTAGCACCTGGACAACGTGGGGTGAACCATTCCCTTGATGATGAGGCGGTTGGCCTCCCACGCCTCCCGATAGTTGGCGAAGTGGGTGCCGACCACCCGTTTGAGGTTCATCCACAGGTAACGGTTGTCGAATGCGTGGTCGTACCCGGACGTGGAAGCGCAGGTCACAATGATGCCGCCACGCCGGGCCACGTAAACGCTGGCGCCGAAGGTCTCCCGGCCCGGGTGCTCGAAGACGATGTCGGGGTCCTCGCCGCCGGTCAGCTCGCGGATCTGCGACCCGAAGCGGCGCCACTCCCTGGGGTCGGGCGTGGACTCGTCTCGCCAGAAGCGGTACCCCTCGGCCGACCGGTTGATGACGATCTCGGCCCCCATCGAGCGGACCAGGTCGGCCTTGGCCTCACTGGAGACGACGCAGACGGGGATACCTCCGCCGTTGAGCACGATCTGAGTGGCGTACGACCCGAGCCCGCCGGCCGCGCCCCAGATCAGCACGACGTCGCCCTGCTTCATGGCAGCACCGTTACGAGAGACCAACTGACGGTATGCGGTCGAGTTCACCAGCTGTGAGCACGCCGCTTCCTCCCACGTGAGATGGGCCGGCTTGGGCATCAGCTGATTGGCCTTGACAAGGGCGATCTCCGCCAGCCCGCCGTAGTTCGTCTCGAAGCCCCAGATCCGCTGCTCGGGGTCGAGCATGCTGTCGCCATGACCGTCCGCGTCGTTCAGCTCGACGGAGAGACAGTGCGCGACCACCTCGGAGCCCGGCTTGAACTTGTGAACCCCGGCACCGACGCGCAAGACGACGCCGGACAGGTCCGAGCCGACGACGTGGAACGGCTGGTCGTGGCGGGCCGCCTCCGGTGCGGTGCGGGCGTACCGGGACAGGAAGCGGAAGGTCGGGATGGGCTCGAAGAGCGCGCTCCACACCGTGTTGTAGTTGATGCTGCTGGCCATGACCGCCACCAGCACCTCGCCGGGCCCCGGTTCCGGTGTGGGCACGTCGAAGAGATGCAGCGAGTCGCTCGGGCTGCGGCAGGTGTCCTCGGCCCCGGCGTACTTCTCCGCCTCCTCGGCCAGCAACACGACGCCCCGGTAGTGCTCGGGTAACGGCAGGGCCGCGTAGTCCTCACTGGTGGCCGTACCGGACATGATGGCATCGAGGATTTCTTTCACTGCGTTCCTTCCAGGGCGGGCCGGGCCGGCGGAAAGGGACAACACGGCTTCCCTCGCTGGACGCTACGTGCGGACCCGCCGCCACAGCATCCCTCATGTTGGTAGAGCGGCTACCCGGCCTTCCGGGCCATGGGCCGGACGAGGAAGTCCTTCCCCGGACTCGCCGAGCCGGTCGTCGCCCCCCTCCACCAGGATCCGGTTCCAGGAGCGGGCCAGTTCTACCCGGGAGGTCACGTCGAGCTTGCGAAAGATCTTCTTGAGGTGGAACGCCACCGTGTGCGGAGAGATATAGAGCTGGCTGCCCACTCTGCTGTTGGTGAGGCCCTCGCTGACGAGCTCGGCCACCGCGAACTCGGTGTCGGTGAGCTGACTGATCCGAGTCCGGCTACGGGCCGGTCGGCCGCCGTGGTCGTCGAGTTCACGCAGCCGGCTTTGCACCCGCGCCAGATCCCTGGAGGCCCCCGCGCCCAGATAGGCGCCGGCCGCGCGTCTGAGCAGGTCCACCGCCTGGCCGCGTTCGGCGACACGCCCCGAACGCACCCGGCTCGCGTCCTCCAGAGCGGACGCGCGGGCCCACGGATCCAAGTGCCGCTCGGACACAGCCTCCAGGGCATCCGCATCGCGTGCGTACAGCCCGGAGGCATGCTCGGCCGACGCTCGGACGCTGCGGAAACAGCGGTTCATCACGGCGAGCCGGTGCATGACGCCGACGACGCGCCCGGCGAGATCGTCATCGCCGAGTCGCTGTCCGGCCCTGACCAGCCAGGGGGCCGCGGCCGGCTGAGACACCAACAACTCACGGATGAGCATGTCGTGACAGAGAACGCCCTTCAGGAGATGAGCCACGCTCTCCACGCCGTCACGAGCCTCCAGAGCCTGGGCAGCCGCCCAGAAACTCTGCCCCGGGATGAGGTTCTCCTGCCCGAGCAGCGCCGCGTCCCGCAGGTGGTTGGCATACAGCAATCCGGTCGTCAGGTCCAAGGCGCGGATAGAGCACACGGCCATGGCCACGTGTCCCCGCCGCACGAGCCCACAGTTCCCAGTCTGAGCCGCCAGCCGCAGTCCCGCGTCAGCAGCCGCCACCGCCCTGGTGAGCTGGCCCCCGGCCAGGGAGATCTCCGCCTCGCAGATCAGCAGTGCGGCCTGCACCTCCGGCCGGTGCGGTCCCTGGACATCGGACTGCACGCCGGCGAGCAACCGTGCAGCGGACCGGAGGCCGCGGACGCGTGTCAGCAGCGTCGCGTACCAGATGCTCGCCTCAAACGACGGGTCACGGCCGGGGAACTCAGACGCATCCCGTTTCGAAGCGGCGGCGGCTAACTCCATGCTCCTGCCAAGCCGTCCTTCGAGCCAGAAAGACGCTGATTGGGCTATAGAACGACCTCGCTCGGAGGACGACTCCGGAAGGCTTTGCTCGGGCATCATTGAATGGCTCAGGGCCACTACGAACCTCCGACGTGTATCCGGGTAGCCTGCTGAACTCCCGGGGCGTCACCTTGATGTGTCGGCCGTCTCTCGGGGCGCGTGTACGCCCTCCTCTCATCTCCCGCTACCTGTGTGATCGGTCTTGTTCCACGCGACAGAGAGGGATCTCATGATCTAATACGACAGCCGTAGATCGTGATCTTGCTGGTGGGGGCGCCTCGGGAACGGGTGCGGCCACCGCTGATCATCGTGAGTTGTGGGGACTTACGAAGAGACGGTGGCCGCAGGTCACAGCATGGATCCCGGCCGCTGGCGCGAGGCGTTCGAGGGGGTCATGGGACCTATCGCCGGTCGGTTCGCCCGGGGAACAGCGCGCGGAAAGGCAACCGCCACCAGCGGAAGCGCTTCAACTCTCGCCCGCCCCTGGGCCTGACCCGTTGTACGGCACGACGGTGCCGCCACTCCTTGATCATGCGTCCGCTCCCGTTACTACGGGGTTGACTGCCCACCGCCCGACTGATCCTCCACGGTGCCCGCCTCCGAGCCCCCCTTGGCCTTGGCGTCGGAACCCTGCGCACCGCCGGAAGAACCAGAGGAGCCGCCGGACCCGGCCGGGGCCGTGTCGGCCTGGCCCGCGGACTTCGTGTCGCCGGCGTCCGAGCCGTTGCAGGCCGTCAGGGTCAGGGCGGCGGCCGCGGTCAGGACCGCGGCGGCGACGCGAAGAGTGCGACGGCGGGCGATGCGGGCAGTGGTGTCGGAGCGCATTCCGGGTCCCCCAGAGCGGTCGGTGTCGTGGTCTGCTCGGTACGACAACAACTCTGACCGGGGCCGCTACCGTAACGCCGCCGTCCCGCTAACATCCGGCTAACACGACTGCGACCAGGGAAAACTGGCCGCGGGTCCGCCTCGGCGGGCGCAGAGGCGGAGCCAGCGTCGCCGGGTGCGGGCGGCAGGACATGCAGGGTGTGCACGTTCACGTCCGGCACCTTCGTGTTGGCCGTCGTGATCAGCTTCGGCGCGCTCCAGCGCAGCTTGGTGCCGTAGGCCGGGGTGTCGGGGACGACGTCCAGGCGGCCGGTGTTCGCATCGAACGCCACCGCGCCTGCGTGGCCGGTGAGTTCGGGCGCGGCCGCGGCGAGGTCCGCCGGGCATCACGGCGCGCGCGGGCCGCGACGCTGTGCTGGCCGCGGCGCGGATGCGGCTGCTGAATCTGGCCCGCAGCACCGGTAACGGGGATGCGCGGGAGTTGAGGGAAGCCGCAGAACAAGCCGGGTCCGAGCCGGGCGGGGAGTTCGGGGCCTGGATGGCTCCGTTAACGGAAGGGCGGACGGGCCCGCACGGTCCAGATGGCTGGGCGGCGCGGTTGCAGACCCGGCTTCGATCTGCTGTCCGGAACGCACGCGGTCGGGCAGGAGCGGGGGGCGGTCGTCGTCCTCGTACAGGACGGGGACGCGGATCGCGTGGCGGATGCCTTCGGCAGGCAGGGGCTGACCTGTGTGGCCGTTGGGCTGGTCCGGACCGGTGACTACGCGGTGCGGGAGAGCCTGCGGGATGCGCGGGCGGCGGCCGTGGTGGCGCGCGGACGGGCCGGGCTGTGGGAGTTCGCGGAGCTGTGGCCGATGGCGCTGGCCCTCGGGGCGGGGGAGCGAGTGGAACCGCTTCTCGGGCCAGTGGCGGAGGTGGCCCGCAGGCATCCGCATCTGGCCGAGGCGGTGCGGGCGTTCACCGATTACGGGTTCACGGTCAGTTCCGCCGCCCGGTCGCTGACCGTA
The DNA here is from genome assembly GCA_002021875.1 of Streptomyces hygroscopicus. Taxonomy (NCBI): domain Bacteria; kingdom Bacillati; phylum Actinomycetota; class Actinomycetes; order Kitasatosporales; family Streptomycetaceae; genus Streptomyces; species Streptomyces hygroscopicus. The sequence goes on along the minus strand of CP018627.1, from coordinate 9,305,501 downwards.
CACCCCAACACGCTGTCGTACCGCCGGGAACGGTGGAAGGAGCTGACTGGCGTGGAGGTGCGGACCGTCACAGGGCTGGTGGCCTCCCGAACCGCGGTGGAACTGGTCGCCAGGGAACGCCAAACTGGCGGGAGCGCCATCTCGTCGGAATCACGGAATTCCGCAAGCTAGATTCAGGGATTCCCCTATGGACCGGAGCGGGGGTACGAGGGCAGTCTGGAGACCTCGTGACACGGGACCGCCGCGTTACACCATCTGTGGGCGATTCCTGCCCGGGAACCACAGGAGCCCTTACCTTCCGGCCAGAGAGCTGCCATGCACGAAGACCGTCCGACGCAGTCGGCCACGTTGCAGAAATGCGAGGTGGCAGAGTGAACTCCTTTCGCGACAGTCATCAACAGCCCGAGTCAGCAATAGCTGAATGCGGGGCCGCGCCAGAAGGGAAGCCCTCCTTCGAGGAACTCATCGCGTGAGTTGGAGAGATCGGCCTAGAAGCCCTAGAGCGGCCCTCCCGGTTCTCGCTGAACTCGGCGGGGTAGCGAGAGCTTCGTTCACGTTAGTGACGGATTACGAAATGGATGCCTGATGACACATCCACGAAAATCCGCATTAACCGCCGACTTCGGGATGAAGTAACGGGAGAAAAAACCACTGAGTGGTGTGGGCGGCAGCGCGGGCAACGCACACGCCGAGTCGTACAAGGCAGCCTGTAAGCGGGAAACGCTGCAGAGTCAGAGAGCAAGGTCAGGGGCGAAGCCCCGTGAGAGGAATTCCAACGTGAGTGAGATACACGACCGTGTGGGGGCTCGTCCACTGTCCACCGGGCGCCGACGTCTGCTCGCATATCCGGGACTGGGCCGGAATCGATGTTAAGACTGCAGCCGCCCCCAGGCACCGCATCTACTGACACCCCAAGTTGTGGCGCGACATTCGTGCACCCCTGTCCAGTTACCCCTGGTCGCCTACCTCAGAGATCAGACCTCCGGTCGATGCGACCTAGACCAAAGTCGAACATGCCCTCAAGCCCTGGTCTGACACGGCTTCGCCCGCCAGACCGATGCGCCAGCGTCGCCGTGCGCACAGACTTGCTCAAGTACCCAAAAACCCAGACGTCAGATGGAAAAGCCTCAGCATGTCACTTGAAAGTTTAAGCTGAATCTGTAAACCTGATTACCAGGGGACAGCGAAAAGAATTCCCCTCATGGCAGTCAGTCGACACATCTTGCGCACTCATCCGATTTTCCTCATGTGCAGTCAGGTGGACTGCACCGCCGAGCGTTCCGAAGAGACCCCGTTAAAAGTGGTGACTTGGCAACAGCTTCGTATGGAGTGAGGGATAAAGGTGAGTGGGCTTAGCAGATGGGAATCTGAGGCGTCCGCACCGTCCAGGTGGTGCCCTGGCAGGTCGGCACCGCTGAGGCATGGCTGAAGTCGGCCAGCACACTTACATCGTGACGGCATTCATGCGGAATGACGTCGTCGGCGCCCGTGCCTCCGTACTCGCAGCACTCCTCACTGCTGCTGCGGCTGCCGGTAGCGCGGACACCGGAATACCGTAGTACCGTTCTTCCGAAACCGTCCTTTAATGCCTGATCGTGCAGATAAACAAGTAGATCTACTCCTGAACCTCCGGGGCCAGCCCCATCAGTTGCGCCGCGACCGCCAGCGAGATCCTGGCAAAGGTCCGTCTCACCCAGGCCGACACCAAGAAGCTCACGCAAACAACGGAGCTCACGGGACGGCGTATGGAACGCAACTGGAGCAGCCCGATCGGCTGCGGACTACTCCCCGCTCCCTCCCACATTCCAGAATTTTTCAATGGCGAAAAGAACATTTCCGGGAAGTTCTGTGCGCACACTGTCTGGCACATCATCATGTGCAAAATGCCGACTCATCGGGCATGCAATAGCTCTCTGGCTAAATGGCTGGTCCGACCGCAGTCTGCACCTCGCTGAAGAATCCCCCTCGAAGACAGTGGCCGACTCTTCGTGCAACTGTGAACCGTGTACCGGAATATGGTTGGCTTTCATGCTGACAAGTAGAGGGGAAATCGATCGGGTAACGAAAATTCTCTACCATCCAGAGGATCCCGATATCAGCCTCTTTGGTCCGGTGATCTCCCCGGCCGGACTATCGCTAGCCCGGTCGCACCTGGCTTTCATGGCCGGAGACCTGGACACGGCTACGTCCCTGAGTGAGCAGGTGCTTGCACAAGTCGAGGGTACCGATCAACTACGTATCGCCAGTCGCCTCATCCTTGCGTTGGTCGCTTTACGGCGTGTTGATGTGAACGCGGCTTCATCACACATGCAGATGATCGCCAACGATGCACTCATGGGGCGCCTCACTGTGCTGGCGGGACAGTGCGCATGGGTAAATACGCGGGTACGCGAAGCACAAATGGGAGTCGAGGGTGTGGCACCGTTTATCGAGGAACTCGTCGACTTCGGTCCGGTGAGCCGCAATATATTCCTGTCACAGTCGGCTGCCGCCCCCTGGCTAGTGCGATTGGCACTGAAAACCGACCAGAAACCAATGGCGCAGCAAGCAGTGAAGGCAGCTCAAAAACTGGCAGAAATGAACCCGCAGCATCATACGCTGGCCGCATCAGCCCTCCACGCGCAAGGCCTATTCGAGCAGAACCTGGTCGATCTGCGGCACGCTGCCAAGACACAAGTTCACCCCTGGACGCGAGCATCGGCCATGGAGGACATCGGAAAATGCTTGGCCCGTGAGCGGTCACAACAGAATCAGGCCGTACGGATCCTCGAGCAGAGCGCTGACGTCTATATGGCAGCAGGAGCCCCACGCGATGCCCTGCGGATCAAGAAAAGACTACGGGATCTCGGTGTCAGGCACCACCAATCCCGTTGGTGCACAACCCCACGGAAGGCGACCTCGAATCTCACCGAGACAGAAAACAAGGTAGCTCAATTGGTGGCCCAGGGAATGACCAACACCCAGACGGCTAAGCACCTCTTTCTGTCTCCGCATACTGTGGCTTACCACCTGAAAAAAATATTCCCCAAGCTGCAGATATCCTCACGTGTGGAACTGGCCAGGGTCTGGACCGATATCGTCTCCGTCGAATGACGTTGGCGGGAAGGTACTCGCTTCGCGGCGCGTGATCGCATTGTGGGGCATCATATTGATCAGAAACTCATTGGGCGGATTCAACTGGTCGTCGCAACACCTCATTGAGCCCTTTCCATCCTCAGTCTGAGCTGGCGTGATGGAGGGTGAGGAACTTCCCCTCCCGGTCCCGAATCATGAACCGCGCCCGGCAGCCCTGCCCTTGCCGAAAATATCATCCGCCCTGGTGGGAGGCGGTGCGCGCGGTGTACCTGGGGTCGACCGGCGAAGTCGCCCGAACGGGCGTCTCGCGAGGTTGGCGTTCACCGCGGCAAGATGATCGACCGTACTGCTGCGACTGTCCTACCTGGGCGTGACGAATGCGTTCGCCATACTGCGCCTGCTACCAATGGGCGATCGAGAGAAAACTGTCGAAATACTCGCCTTGCGCCACCAGATCATGGTGCTGGAGCGCCAACTCGGCCAGGAGCGGGTGCGGTTCACCCCGAGCGACCGGGCATTTCTGGCGGCGCTGCTGCACCGGCTCCCCACGGACATGCCATGCTCCGCGGAGTGCGGCTGCTGGTGCGTCCGGACAACGGTGCTGCGCCGGCACCGCGACCTTCTCGCCCGCCGCCATGCTGCCGCCTCCCGGCCCAAGCGCTCGGGACGGCCTCGGACCGGCTACGCGACTCTGGAGCGGCAATACTGAAAGAGCTCATTGACTCAGCCGCCGCTCTTGCGCCGGAACGACCGCTGGCTCGCAGCCGGACCGTTCGCCCTACGGACCTTCGACGCCTCGACGTTCGCAGCGAGGTCAGCGGCGTCCGCCTGCACACTGCGCTTGCGCGCCAGGGCCTCCCGGAACTTGCGTTTCAGGTCGTAGTGGCCGTCGCTGTCGGGCACCAGGGCGGACGTCTCGGGGTCGGTCGGCTCCGAACCTTCTTCGGATACAGACTCTGCGGTCATGGCGACCTCCTGGGTTCGGGTAGTGGGAAGCACAGCTTGTCATGCCGAGCACACCACGAGGGCGTTCATCTCGTAGGTGTATGCACCGGAGGGTTTCGGGCCGGGCTGGAGGTTTTCCGTTCCGGGGTCGGAAGTTTTCGACTATCAGGGCGACGGCTCTCAGCCACCGCGACGCACCATAGCCGCCTTGCGGGCTTCGGCGAGCTTGCGGGCCTCGCCAGCCTTTCGGGACTTGCCAGCCTTTCGGGACTTGCCGCCGGCGCCGCGGGAGGTGTCCTTGCTGGTGCCCAGGCCGCGGAAGGGAACGTTGGTGTTCTTGGGCCGGGGCGCGGCCGGCCCGCCATCGAGCGGGGTGCCGGAGGGGGCCTTGGCCCCGGTGATCCGGCTCAGCTCCGCCTCGCCCGAGCGCACCTTGGTGATGGTCGGCTCGATGCCGGCCTCTGCCATCAGTCGGCTCATCTCGCGGCGCTGGCCCGCCAGCACCAACGTGACGACGCTGCCGGACTCACCGGCCCGGGCGGTACGGCCCGCGCGGTGCACATAGTCCTTGGGGTCGGTGGGCGGGTCGACGTTGACCACGAGATCGAGGTCGTCGACGTGCAGGCCACGGGCCGCGACATTGGTCGCCACCAGGACGGTGATCTGGCCGTTCTTGAACTGCGCCAGGGCCCGTGTGCGCTGCGGCTGGGACTTGCCGCTGTGCAGGGCCGCGGCGTGCACTCCGCTGGCTCGCAGATGCCGGGTGAGCTGGTCAACCGCGTGCTTGGTGTCCAGGAACAGCAGTACGCGGCCGTCGCGGGCGGCGATCTCCGTGGTGACGGCGTACCGGTCGGGGCCGTGGACGACCAGAACATGGTGGTTCATCGTCGTGACTGCGCCCGCGGACGGGTCGACCGAGTGGACAACGGGATCGTGGAGGTAGCGGCGGACCAGGTGGTCGACGTCGCGGTCCAGAGTGGCCGAGAACAGCAACCGCTGACCGTCGGGGTATACCTGGTCGAGCACCTCGGTCACGTGCGGCAGGAAGCCCATGTCGCACATCTGGTCGGCCTCGTCGAGGACAGTGATCCCTACCCGTCCCAGGCGGCAGGCCCTGCGCTCGATGAGGTCGTGCAGACGGCCGGGGGTGGCGACGACCACCTCGGCTCCATCGCGCAGCGCAGCGGCCTGCCGGCCGATCGACATGCCGCCGACGACCGTGGCCATCCGCAGCCGCAGTGCCTTTGCGTACGGCGCAAGCGCCTCGGTGACCTGTTGGGCCAGCTCTCGGGTAGGCACCAGGATCAGAGCCAGGGGCTGCTTCGGTTCCGCGCGCCGCCCAGCCATCCGTGCGAGCAGTGGTAGGCCGAAAGCTAGCGTCTTGCCCGATCCGGTGCGCCCGCGCCCCAGGACATCGCGTCCCGCAAGGGCGTTGGGCAGCGTGGCTGCTTGGATCGGGAAGGGCTCGCGCACACCGAGTTCGCTGAGCGTTCGCAGCACCTCGGCTGGTAGTTCCAGGCCGGCGAAGGAAGCGACCGGGGGCACCGCTGGCGCAGTGGCCATGAGCGGGGCGGGATCGCTGTGCGAGGTGCCGGGGAGGTCAGGGTGATTCATGAAGAGCCTTCCGCATGCGAACGTACCGAGGAAGGCCCGGTAGGAATGAGCAGTCGACGAACAAGAGGAACCGGACAGGCAGGATCAACCGTCACGAGCACGCAAAAGCATGAGACTAACACGAAGCAACAGCCCCGCGTCCCGAGATCGCGTCCCGGCGGTCCCGGCCTCAGTCGGCCGTCTGCCCGCTACTTCCCCCGCTTCGCCCACGCCGAAGCCTCTGGATGCACGGCTGCAGCGTGACGTGCACGAACGAGGCGTTCAGCAAGGGCGCCACAGCCCTTAGCCGTGCCGGTGGCGAAGAACGGCCACCTGCCACCCAGGAGTTGTGCGGTGGAGCGGGCGCGCCCGCCCACCGATGACGCACCCGTGACGCCGCGCCCGACGACACCGGAGGTGTCCCCGGTGCGCGATCCTGTGCCGCTCGAAAAATCATCGCCGCAAGGTGAACGGGATGCGGTCAGTCCGCTGGGATCATGTCCTCCGTGATCGTGTCCTTGCTGTACAAGGTGACCCGGAAGCTGCTGACTGTTCCATCGGTGCTCCTGCGTCGCGGGACGGCGAAGGACGCGGAGCTGCTGGTGCTGCGGCACGAGAACGCGGTCCTGCGCCGCCAGTTGGCCGGACCGGTCCGCTATGAGCCCACCGACCGGTTCTGGTTCGCCGCGCTGTCCGGGCTGATACCCCGGCGCCACTGGCGCGAGATCTTCCCTGTCACCCGGGCACCTTGCTTGCCTGGCACCGCGGGTTCGTCGCCGCGAAGTGGGACTACACCGCGCGCCGACGCGCGGGACGACCACCCACCCCGGTAGCGATCAGGACGCTCGTTATGCGGCTGGCCCGGGAGAATCCGCGGTGGGGACACCGACGGATCCAAGGGGAGTTGACCCGGATCGGACACCAAATCGCCGCCTCGACGGTGTGGGAGATCCTCCACGCGGCCGGCATCGACTCGCTCTCGCTGGTCGGAGCCGCCCTGCTGCCTCCTACGCACGGTACGGTCGGACAGCGCGTGGACTGGGTGGGATCGGCGCTGGCCACCACCGGCTTCGCCACGCTGGTCCTGCCGTGCGCGCTGGGCCGGGAGGCCGGCTGGCCCTGGTGGACCTCGGCCTCCTTCGCCGTGGCCGCGGTGGCCCTCACCTGCTTCGTCCGCACGCTCCGGCACCGGCCGGACCCCCTGATCCACCCGTCGGTCCTGCGGGACGGGACCGCGCGGCGGGGCGTGCTGCTGGTGTTCGTCTTCAACGCCGGAGTCCCGTCGTTCACGTACCTGCTGTTCCTGCATCTGCAGTCCGCTCTCGGGTATTCGGCGCTGTCCGCCGCGCTGGTGTCGGCGCCGTTCGCCGCCGCGGCCGTTGTGGGCAGCCGTGCGGCCCCGGCCCTCTCCCGCCGACTGGGCGCGACGGCGCTGACGGCCGCCGCGCTCGTGCTGGCGGGCACGGCCGTGGCGCTCGTGCCGCTCATCGGCACCGGGCCCGGGCGCCGTGCGGCACTGCCGGTACTGGCGGCCGGAGGCGCCGCGTTCGGCCTGTTCACGGCCGCGTGTTCACGCTGGTGCTGGCGGGTGTGCGGGCGCCGCCGCGGGTTCGGTGTCCGGGCTGCTGCCCACGGCCCAGCAACTCGGCGGCTCGATCGGGGTGACGGCGACCGGACTGGCCTATTTCGCGCCGGCCGACGGTGCGAACGCGGCGTTCGCCCACGCCATGGCCTACGAGGCCGCGGTCTTCGTGCTCACGGCGCTGATCGCCCTCCGGCTGCGACGGACCGGTTCCGGGCCGGAGCAATCCCGGCCGGGGCCAACCTCCGGAGCGCACAGGCCGACCGCCCGACGCGGCGCGCGCCACTGACCCACGCGAGATCGGCCATCAGCCGGGTGCGCATCGCGTGCGAACCCGTAGCCTCGTGCCGTCCGGTCGCGGCCGACCACCACGAACCAGGTCTCTACCGCCGCTGTGACCTGTGCTCCGGACCGTTGTCGTCGTGCTCGCCTCAGCTCGAGGCGGCGGTACGGCGCCGGGCCCCGGGGCGGAGCGAAAAAGCGGTACGACGTGTTCACTCGGCGAGTGGGGCCACCTTCCCGCATCCACCGCCCCCGGCGTCACGGCGTCGGGGGCGGGGATCCGGCTCAGTCCGCGTCGAGCTCGCCGAGCAGGGCGATGGTGAGCTCGTCGACCGGGCGGGCCCCGGACCCGGTCTCCTGGCTGAAGGTGTTCACCATCATCACCACTGCCGTCCCGCTCTCCCGGCTGAACGCCGCGCAGGTGCTGAATCCGCCGGTGCTGCCGTTGTGCCAGGTCATGGTCCGGCCGCTGGGCAGCGGGCTGAGATGCCAGCCGAGGCCGAGCCGCAGGTCGCGGTCGACGGTGAAGTGAGGCCGCTGGGTCAGCTCGATGGCGGCCCGCAAGGGCGAGCGCTCCGGGCGGAGTTGGGCGCCCAGGAAGCGCAGCATGTCATCGGCGGTGCTGTAGATCGAGGTGCCCGCCGCGCTGAGCACCCGGTCGTGCCAGTCGGGAACGGCCTCCCCGTCGAGATGCCCGACGGCCTTGCGGGAGGCCATGTCCGGCCGCAGGGTCGTCGTGGTGTCCGACAGACGCAGCGGCGCGGCCACCCGGCGCCACAGCATCGCGTCCACGGCGTCGAAGGCCAGCGCCTGGCCCAGCAGTCCGAAGCCGAGGTTCGCGTAGGCGTATGTGCTGCCCGGCTCGCTGTCCAGGGTTGTCTCGCCGAGCCCGGCGGCCAGGTCGTCCAGCGTGTAGCGGGCGTACGGATCGTAGGGATCCGCTCCGGCGAGGAGGTTGGGCGGCAGCGAGGGCAGACCGGAGGTGTGGGTCGCCAGATCGGCCAGGGTGATCCGCCGGGGGCCCTTGCGCGGGACGGGGAAGCGGGCGGGCAGGACGAGCGGTGCGTCGAGGCGGGTCTCGCCCGCGCAGACGGCGCGGGCCAGGGCGGTGGCGGTGAGCGTCTTGCCGATCGAGCCGAGCTGGAACACGGTCCGGCCGTCCGGTGCCGGTGCCTCCCCGTCCTTGGCCGCGCCCGCCACGTAGGGACGTCCGCCGTGGATAACCCCGCAGACCGCGCTCGGACTGCCGGCGGCGAGCGCCCGGTCCAGTTGACGCCGTACCCGCGCGGGCAGGGTCCCGTCGGCCGCGGCGGCGGTCCCGGGCAACAGCGATACGCCCGTCGCCGCCGTCGCCACGGTAAGAAATTTCCGTCGGTCCATGGGTCACTCCCCCGTCGTTCGGTTTCCTGTCGGCACCACAGCGGACAGCAGCACGAGCAGCGGCACCACCCTGCCCGGAGGCACCTGGTAGTGGCCGCGTCCCTCGGCCTGGAGCCAGCCGGCCGCCGTGAGCTGCTTGAGGTGGTGGTAGAGCTGGCCGGTGGTGTTCAGCCCGGCGGTCTCCTGCAGCTCGGCCGCGGAGCGGGTGCCGCGCAGCACCGCCCGCAGCAGGGTGAGCCGCACCGGGTGGCCCAGCGCGGCGTACGGCGCGGCGTGTTCGGACCAGTCCGCGTCGAGCAGCCCGTGCGCCGCCGCGCCCTGCTGCCATTCGTAGTGCTCGCCGTTGGGCAGGTCGACCGCGCCGGTGAACAGCACCTGCCCCTGCCCCGTGAGCCGTCGGCGCAGCCCCTCGAGCGCCCAGAACACCTCGTCCCGGTCTGCCTCCGGCGGCGCGGACTCCAGTCGCGTCACCCGCTCTTCGAGCGCGGCGACCCGCTCATCGAGGGACTCATCGGCCATGGGCCGAGGTTACGTTATTACGGAATAACAGAGCAAGGGGATCGTTACGACAGCACCGCGATCCCATCCAGTTCCACCAACGCCGCCTCGTCCCACAGGCGTAGGACACCGATGACCGACGATGCGGCCATCACTGCTGGTCAGGGCCCTGCGGCCACGCATTGTGGGTGCCGATAAATCATCCGCGCAGTTCAGGCCGCTCGCTGGTACTCATGGAGGGTTCCGCCGAGTCGGTCTCGTCTGCGGACGTCCAGGTGGGCAAGCTGGGCTCGTTGCGTGATGGGTGTGGGTAGCGGGCGGCAGGGAGCGGCTTGTTCCAGGGCTCTGTGCGGGCGGTGCTCGTTGTAGAAGGATTCATACTCGCGCAGGGCGTGGAGGAGGTGGCCCTGGTTCCAGATCAAGGTCCGGTCCAGGAGTTCGGTGCGGCAGGTCTGTATCCATCGCTCCATGAGCGGGTTCATCCGGGGTATCCGAATGCCGGTGGTGACGACCTTGAGACCGGCGTCGGTCATCAGGGCGTCGAAGGCGGCTGTGATCTTCGAGTCGCGGTCGCGGATGAGCGAGGCGGCCAGGCTCGGGACGATCAGTGTGGCCGCCTCCGTCCCGGGACCGTTACGGTCTGCTCGTCCAGGGCGGCGAAGATGTCCTCGACCAGCCTCTCAGCCATCCTCGGCGCCTTTGGCCGCAGCAGAGTGACCAGCCGTCGGCGGCCGGCCTTGCGGATCTGGGCCGGTGAACCGAACCGTTCCAGCAGCGTGAGGACGGCCGGGTGCTGCAACCGCGGCCCCAGCACCCGTTCCAGCGACGGGTGGACCTGGGTGAGCAGACCGTGCAGCCGGTTCGCGACTCGGGTGGCCTCGCCCGCCAGGTCGTCGTCGAACCCGACGATCATCTCCAGCTCGGCGATCGTCTCGTCCTCGCCGTCGATCACCCGCAACGTGTGGGCATCGCGCGGGCGGCGTCCGCGATGATGAACGCGTCCCTCGCATTGGTCTTGGCCTCGCCGGGGTAGAGGTCGGCGATCCGCCGCATCGTCAGCCCAGGCAGATAAGCGACCGGGCAGCCCATGTCCCTTGCCGACGTCCAGGCCGAGGAAGACGTCGGTGCCGCCGCTGTCGATCACGTGCAGGCCCCTCCACTCACGCTTTCGTCCGGCCTCCCCGCGGCACCGAGCTGCCACATCCACGTTACGGAGAACTCTTCCGGCTCGGGTGAAGCCGGTGCTCAAGCCCCTCATCAGCGGTCCGTCGATGCCTTCGGGCCCGGTCACACCACCCCCCAGGTCATCCGTTCGACAGGGGGACACAGTCATGCCGGGCCCGGAGACCAGCGGCCCTCTTGCAGGACCGCGAAGAACATAACGGGGAGGGTGTCAGTCTTGGCGGCTGGGGAGCATGGCCAGGGCCTGGGAGCGCTGTGCGACGAGGTCGTCGTAGGTGCCGTCGCGCTCGGCCCAGCGGTGCACGAGGACGCCCTTCACGAGGATCTCGTGGGGGGTGGGGTCCTGCGAGAGCAGGTGCATGACCTCGGTGGCGAAGTCGTCGAGCGGCAGCGCGTGCGGGTTCACCCTTTCCTGTCCTGCCGTGGCGACGGCCGGGGGGACGAGCTCAACGACACCGACACCGGTGCCGTCGAGCTGCGCGCGCAGTGCCTCGGAGTAGGCGTGCACCGCGGCCTTCGATGCGGCGTAGCTGGGCATGGGCGGGAACGGCAGGAAGGCGATGCCGGAGGTGACGGTGATGAAGGTGCCGGCACCCCGCCGGACCAGGTGCGGGGTGAAGGCGTCGATGACTCGGATGGTGCCGAGCAGGTTGGTGTCGATCGTCGTTGCTGCCGCCTCGAAGTGCGCGGGGTCGCGCAGGTCCTCCAGGAGCATGACGCCCGACATCGTCACCACGGTGTCCAGCTCGGGGTAACGGGCGAGCGCGGCGTCACGGGCAGATGCGACGGAGACACTGTCGGTGACGTCGATGCTGATCGTGCCGAAGCCTTCTTCGGCGAGTTCCGAGAGTGCCTCCGGGCTGCGGCCGCCAACGGCCACGGTGCTGCCCGCCGCAGCGAACCGCCGGGCCAGCTCTCGCCCGATACCCGAGGTTCCACCGACCACGAGAACGGTGCGGTTGGAGAGATCCACGAGGTCTTCCCTTCAGTCCAGGGCGCCGCCGGCGTTCAGGCCCGCGGCGCAGACAGTGATGCTCTCTGTCTCTTTCAAAACAGTGCTATCGCAGTCTTGACGGCATCCGCCGGGTGTGGCAGGGCCCCCGTCTTCCCTGGTCCTGCCAGGGCCCCCTCTGAAACACGCGCACCGCATTACGGTGTCGGTATGAAGGATGAGGAATCCGGCAACCGGCTCGGCAGCTACCTTCGTGCCCGGCGTGAGCTGGTCTCCCCGGCGCAGGCAGGACTCCCGCCCGGCGGCAACCGCCGCGTGCCGGGCCTGCGCCGTGAGGAAGTCGCGCTGCTCGCCGGAATCAGTCCCGACTACTACCTGCGCCTGGAACGGGGCCGTGACAAGAACCCCTCACCGCAGGTCCTCGAATCACTCGCGCGCGTCCTGCAGCTCGACGACATCGAACGGACGTATCTGCTCGGCCTCGCGACGGCACGCCCCAGGGCGCCGCGTCGCAAGCGGCCCGAGCACGTACCGGCGCGGGTGCACGAGCTGCTCGCCCACCTTCAGATCCCCGCGTTCGTCGAAGGGCGCGCGTTCGATGTCCTGGCCTCCAACCCCATGGCGGTCGCGCTCTCCCCCCGCCTGCGGCCCGGCCAGAACCGGCTTCGTTCTCTCCTCCTTGATCCCGAGGAACAAGCCTTCCACCAGGACTGGACGAAAGCCACCGCCGATTTCATCGCCGCCCTTCGCACCACCATCGGGGACGACACCGACAACCCCCGGTTCGTCGAACTCGTCGGAGAACTCGCACTGTCCAGTCAGCGGTTCCGCATCCTGTGGGCCCGCCACGACGTCCGCAATCTCGACGGAGGCACCACTACCGTCCACCACCCCGTCGTCGGTGAACTACGCCTCCACCGCGACAAACTCCCCATCGACGACGTCATCCTCGTCGTCTACTACCCCGACAAGGACAGCGACAGCGACGAGAAGCTGCGGCTCCTCGCCGCACTCTCACACACCGAGTCCGCCGGCACAGCGCACGGCAGACGGGCGGACGACCCGCACCCAAAGACACCCTGACGAACACACGCCGTCCCGGCGTCGCGACCAGAACGCCCGCACGATTCCGCACTGGCCGCACCGCCGGACGTACCTCCTGGTCATACCTCCAGGGTCCTCCCGTCCGGCGGTGCGGGCCAGGACCCGGTCATTCCTCGTCGGTGGCGTCCGGGGCGCGCAGCGGACGCAGGCCCCGGGCAGGTCGGGAAGCTGGAAGGAGTACCGGCCGAGCATGTTGATGTGGTGCCTGACGAACGGCGAGAGGCGGGCCAGGCCCTCGTCACGGACGTCGAAGCCATCCGCGCGCAGCTGATTCACTACGCCGCCCAGCCCCTCGCTGAAGATTCGCCATCGCTCGATCCAGCGATGGCGCAACACCTGTTGTGCCGCATATGGTCAACACCACCGACGCTGAGCTGCACAAAGTTGTCGAACTACGCTCGTACCACACCCCTTGCCCCAGAGAAGGTCTGTCCGTGGGCAAGACCAGCGTGATCTCGGCCGGGTGACGGCTCCCGCCTGCCGCGGGTCACCGGATGCTTCACCCACCTACCGCACCTCGCGCTCCAGCTCACGCGCTCGTGTACGCAGGTCCAGGCGGCGACCGGCCCCGGCCTTGCGCCAGTACGGGTGCCACCGCTGCGTTTGCCGAGAATGTCATCCGCCCTGGTCGGAGGCCCGCACCGCGCTCCACAGTCACCGACCTCGGTCGCTCGAGGCGGCGCTCTCGCGTAGTCGGTGGGCCACGCGTCATGATGATCGGCCGTGCTGACGCCCAGGACGAACGCGCACCATGCGCTCCATCCGCATCCTGGTGCCGAACACGCCAGTCGCCGGATCCACATCCTGGGCGCCACCACACATCCCACCGCCTCCTGGGTAGCGCAAGCGGCGAAGAACCTCGTCATGGACCTCGAAGACCTCGGCTGCCGGGCACAATTCATGATCCGGGACCGGGACGGGAAGTTCCCCACCCTCTTCGATGCCTGAAGGGTGTCAATATTCCATTTAGGCTGCTGAGCTGGGCGTTTCCTGTGGATGGTGAGGCGGCCGGGGCCACGTGGTGTGGTACTCGTTGAGCAGTCCGCCAAGTACCTGGCGACGCCTGACCGCGGCAGCGGGCGGTCGGTGCACTCCGCGCGGGCTGTACGTATCCATCGTTCGGCGAACGCGTTGGACCGGTGTGGGTGCCGGGAATTATGTCACCCGGGATGACCTGCTGGTTTCGATCTGTCAAAGCTCAGCAGGCCGCAAGCCGTTCTCAGGCAGCATGCCGGTCGTGGTGATACGGCTGAGCTACCTGCTCGCCTGCCAGACCTTCCGATGGCTTGCCCTGTTCGCTCGCTCGAGTGAAGAACTCTCTGCTCGCCTTGCTCGTCGTGACGCACACCGTGCCGTCCACCGGGACGGTCCCGTCGTTCGTGTACGTGGTGTATTCCACGTCGACGGCGCGGGACCCGGTGTTCTGGAACACGAGCCCGTCGGGCGTCTCCGGACCAGTCACCGCTGGTCACCAGGACCGGGGTTTCGACGGGTGTGGGGTAGGACGCGAAGGTGTGGCACGTGGTCGGTGCGGCGGGCGTCGTGGGGAAGCGTCGTGGGGAAGGACGTGAGCTCGGAAACGACGGTGACCCTATCGAGGGGTTTCCTCGGAAGTCGACACCACGTTCTGCCCCGAGGAGAAGTGCCGCCGGGTGAACCGCGACGGCCGCGGCCGCGACGCCTTCCGGGGCGGGTGCAGCTCGATGGTGAGTGAGGCGGCGGTGAAGACGGAGGAGTAGGTGCCGGCCGCCAGGCCGATGAGCAGGGCGAGGGCGAAGTCGGCGAGGGTGTCGTCGGCGAGGACGGCGAGGGCGGTGAGGATGAGTGCCGCGCCCATGCCCGTGTTGACGGTACGGGGCAGGGTCTGCAGGATCGCCCGGTTCGTCAGGCGGGGAAGCGGTGTGGTGCGGTCGCGGTCGAGCAGTTCGCGGACGCGGTCGAAGAGGACGACGGAGTCGTTGACCGAGTAGCCGATGACGGTCAGCAGGGCGGCCAGGAAGACCCCGTCGATGGGCTTGCCGAGCCAGGCGAAGGCGCCGATGACGATCACCACGTCGTGGGCGAGCGCGACGACGGCCGCGGTCCCGAAGAACCAGCGGAAGCGCACCGCGAGGTACAGCAGTTGGGCGCCCAGTGCGAGGGAGAGCGCGATGAGGGCGTTGCGGCGCAGTTCGTCGCCCATGCTGGGGCCGATCAGCTCGTCGCGGATCTTCTTCGTCTCGCCGCCGAGGTTGCTGATGGTTTCGGTGACGGTGGCCTCGTCGGCGTTGGTCAGGTTCTCGGCGCGCACCGTGAGCCCGGTGTCACCGGAGGACTGCACCACCGCGCGGGGGAACCCGGCGTCGGTGAGGGCGGTGCGGGCCCGGTCGGGGTCGACGGAGGTGCTGGTGGCGTACTCGATCAGCCGGCCGCCGGTGAACTCGATGCCGAAGTCCAGGCCGCGGACGAGGATGCCCGACGCGGCCATGAGGGCGAGTGCGGCGGAGGCGGCCAGCCAGCGGCGCGGACGGCGCATCAGGAACGGGTCGCGGCGCAGCAGCCGGTCGCGGACCCAGCCGGTGCTCGCGATGCCGGTGACGCGGGGTCGGCGGAAGACCGCGGGGCGGTTGGCCGCGTACTCGGCCAGCACCCGGCTGATCACCAGGGCGCTGACCATCGAGGCGAGGACGCCGACGGCGAGGGTGATGCCGAAGCCGCGCACCGGGCCGGAGGCGAAGGCGAACAGGAGAGCCGCGGCGATCAATGTGGTGATGTTGGAGTCGGCGATCGCGCTGAGGGCTCCGCGGAACCCGGCCGTCAGTGCCGATCGGGGGGTGGGGCGGCTGCGGGCCGCGTACTCTTCGCGGGTCCGTTCGAAGACCAGGACGTTGGCGTCCACGGCCATGCCGATCGCCAGGACGAACCCGGCGAGGCCCGGCAGGGTCAGTGTGGCGCCGAGCGCGGCCAGGGCGGCGTAGGAGACGAGGGCGTAGCAGGCCAGGGCCGCGGTCGCGAGCAGGCCCATGAGCCGGTAGACGGCGATGATGAACAGCGCGGTCAGCGCGGTGCCGATGCCGGCGGCCCAGGCCGCGGCCTCGATGGCCGCATCGCCGAGCGTGGCGCCGATGGTGCGCTGTTCCACGGTCTCGACCGGTACGGGCAGGGCTCCGCCGGAGATGAGCAGGGCCAGTTCGCGGGCTTCGGTGTCGTCGAAGGAGCCGGTGATCTGGGTGGTGCCGCCCGGGATGCCGGTCCCGCACGGTACGGAGGGGTCGACCTGCGGCGAGGAGATGATCTTGTTGTCGAGGACGATGGCGACCCGGCGCTGCGGGTCACCGGCCGGGTGACAGGCGGCCCGTGCGGTGATCTGCCGCCATTGGTCCTGGCCGGTCTTGGAGAAGTCGACCGCGACGTGCCATCCGGCACCGCCCTGCTGGTCGAAGCGGGCGTCGGCGCCTTCGACGTCCCGTCCGGTCAGATCGGCGGCCCGCAGGCGCAGGGGCTGTCCGGACTCGTCCGGCAGAACGCGCTCCTTGGCCGGATCGGTCGCCGGGGCGGTGGCGCCGTCGGCGGTCCGGGCCGGGCCGAGGACCGCGTGGACGGTGAGCTGCGCGGTGCGGCCCAGCACGTCGGCGGCTTTCTTCGGGTCAGACACGCCGGGCAGCTCGACGAGGATGCGGTGGTCGCCGGAGCGGACGAGGGTCGGTTCGGCGACGCCGAGCGCGTCGATGCGGCCGCGCAGCACTTCCACGGTGCGGTCGGTGGCCGCGGCATCGGCGTCGGTGGTGGGGGTGGAGCGGGTTTCCAGCATGATCTGGGTGCCGCCGCGCAGGTCGAGGCCGAGGCGGACGGGCGTGGTGAGGGCGATGGCCAGCGATCCGGCGATCACGGCGAGGGCGAGTAGCGCACGCACGCGCAAGGACTTGGTGCGGTCGTTCCGGCGGTTGTTCTGGCGGTTGTTCCAACGGTTGTTCCGGCGTTTCAACACGAGCCTCCGGCAGGCACGCCGCGGCAGCGGCCCGCGCGGCCGCGACGGAGGAAAGGGTGATGGGTCGCGTCAGGTACCTGCGGGTGCCGGAGGGGCCCGGCCGCGGTCGTGGGCCGACCGGCCGGGAGAGGCTGGTGCGCACTCGGAAGGCGCTGAAGCACGGGTACCGACAGCCGGGCCGGCATCCGCGTCAGGGGGGTCGGTGGCGTGGTGATCCGGTGGGCACGGGCGCTCGCCGAGGTGGTCGTGGCGGACCCTGGCCTGGACCGCGCAGCCGACGGCACACGGGTCGTCCGCGTGGGGACCGGTGTCGGGGCGCTCGGCGCCCGTGGCCGCCGGGGCCGGATCGAGCACCGGAACGGAAGCCGCGGGCACCGGAACGGAAGCCGCGCGCGCGGCATCGGCGGGAACCAACGCCAGCAGGACGGCGAGGAGCGCGATGAGCGTCCCCGCGAGCGGGTG
Source organism: Streptomyces hygroscopicus (assembly GCA_002021875.1). Lineage (NCBI taxonomy): Bacteria > Bacillati > Actinomycetota > Actinomycetes > Kitasatosporales > Streptomycetaceae > Streptomyces > Streptomyces hygroscopicus. The sequence continues at coordinate 9,288,479 of CP018627.1, read as the reverse complement.
AACTGCGGTCGGGGCGCTGCGGGGTGCTGGGCGCATGCACCGTCCCCTTCCTGCGGGGTGCTCGACTCCTGCCGTGTGCTCGGCGTGGAGTGCCGGTCCGGGGCTCCGGCCGGGGAGTGGACGACCAGAGCCCCGGACGTCGGTGCGGGGCGGGCGTCAGGGTTCGATGAGACCTGCGCGGATCGCGTAGCGGGTCAGCTCCAGCCGGTCGTGCAGACCGAGCTTGTGCAGGAGGTTGGCCCGGTGGCGGTGCACGGTCTTGACGCTGATGAACAGGATCTCGGCGATCTCCTTGGAGGAGTGCCCTTCGGCGACGAGTTTGAGGACCTCCTCCTCACGAGGGGTGAGGAACTGGTCGGGGTCTTCCTCGCCGTGGCGGACGCGCTCCAGGTAGTTGCGGATGAGGGCGGTGACCGCGCCGGGGTAGAGGAACGGCTCGTTGCGCATCGCGGCCCGGCAGGCGGCGACCAGGTCGCGGTCGGCAACCGACTTCAGCACATAGCCACAGGCCCCGGCCTTGAGCGCCTGGAACAGGTACTGCTCGTTGTCGTGCATCGTCAGCATCAGGATGCGCAGACCCGGCTTGAGCGCCACCAGCTCCCGGGTGGCCTGAAGACCGGTCAGGCGCGGCATGGCGATGTCCAGCACGGCCAAGTCGATCTCCTGGCTCCGGGCCGCCTCGATGGCCTCGGCACCGTCCCCGGCCTCGGCGACGACCTCCAGGTCGGGTTCCCTGTCGAGGATCAGGCGTACGCCGCGGCGTACGAGAGCGTGGTCGTCGGCGAGCAGGATGCGGATCGGCTTCCCGGCCGTGGCGGACGGTGCCGAGGCCGTGGTGGGTCCGGGCGGGGTCGGATCGGGCATGGTCAGAGCTGCTTCCTGGGGACGGGTGTGATGAGGCGGATCCGGGTACCGGTGCCAGGCGTCGAGGTGATGTCGAGGGTGGCCCCGGCGAGCAGGGCCCGTTCGCGCATGCCGCGGATCCCGGCGCCTTCGCAGGCGGCCTCGATGCCGCGGCCGTCGTCGGCGATCTCCAGCACCACCGCCTCGCCCACCCGGTGCAGGCTCACCTCGACCTGCCGCGCGTCCGCATGGCGGGCCGCGTTGGTCAGGCTCTCCTGAGCCACCCGGTACAGCACGAGCTCGCTCTCCCGGTCGAGGGTGGGCGGATCGGAATCGAGGCGGCGCACGACCCGCAGCCCGGTGTGGGTGGCGAAGTCCTGCGCGAGCGAGGTCAGTGCGCTGACCAGGCCCAGGTCGTCCAGGACGCCGGGCCGCAGGCGGCGCACCAGGCGGCGGACCTCGTCCAGGCTCTCCCTGGTGATCTCCTGGGCCTGCTGGAGGTCCTCGCGCAGCGGTTCGGGGGCGTCGTCCGCGGCGCGCTTGAGCACCAGCAGGATCGCGGTCATGCTCTGCCCGACCTCGTCGTGCAGTTCCTGGGCGATGCGGCGGCGTTCCGCCTCCTGGGCCAGCAGCGCCCGGGCGCTGGACGTGGCGCGTTCGTGCTCCAGCCGGTCGAGCATGGCGTTGAAGGTGCGGATCAGCTCGGACACCTCGCTACCGCCGCCGGCGCCGGGCACGGGCAGCCGCTGGCCCGGGCGCAGCAGGTCGATGGTGGTCATCAGCCTGGTCAGCCGGTCCAGCGGGGCCAGGCCCCAGCGCAGCAGGGTGCCGTTGGCGACCAGCATGACGGCGAGACCGCCGACCAGGATGATCGCCTCGGTCAGCAGCACCGGCACGGAGACGGTCACCGGCGCCCACAGCAGCAGCGCCGTAGCGGTGCCCAGCACCAGGGCATTGAGCCCGAAGATCCGCCAGAACAGCGACACCGGGGACGTTCCTCCTTCTGCGCTCCGCGTGTGATCAGCTCTACTGTCGCCCATCGCACCCCGGCGGAGCCGCCACAACTGATCACGACCGAGCCTGACACAGCCTGCCTCCCGCACCGCGCGCGGTCGATGGGGCCCGTCACCCATATCCGAGGTCATCGGGTACCCACGCGCCCTTCCCCGCCATCGCCCCGTGGTCACCGCTGCCCCGGGCAAATGGGGTCCGCGCCCGATGGGCTTCCGACGCCGGGTCGAGCAGAGTCGAAGGTGCTCGAGCCGTCCGGTACGGCCAGTGCGCGCGGTCGTGGAGACCGCGGCCGGCGGAACCGGGCGGCTACTGCCGCGCCTGGCGCGCTTTCACGAAAGGACCTCATCGTGCCGCTCGACACCGCCCAGACCGGCCCCCGCCCCGGGCGGCTGACCTCTCATGAAACCCGTCAGCGCCTCGAACACGCCCGCAACAGCCGCCTGGCTCAGCTGCGTGCCCTCGACGAGAGCGCCCAGAGCACGGACGCCCATCTGGTGTCCGCGCAGACGGAGGCGATCCAGCGAGTCCTCACCGAGATCGACGAGGCGTTCGCCCGCGTGGAGGACGACACCTACGGCATCTGCCAGGGCTGCGCCAAGCCCGTCCCCGCCGAACGCCTGGAGATCCTCCCCTACACCCGGTACTGCGTCGCCTGCCAGGGCCATGCCACCGCCTGACCCGCCCCGTCCGCCTCCTGTTTTCGTCTCCGCCCTGCTCAAAGGGGTGAAGTGGTGAACCACCAGACCATCGGCGACCGTGCCGCGCACCTGCCGCCCGAGGACCTCGCCGCGCTGCGGGAGAACCTCCACGAACAGCGCCTGTTCCGCCAGGAACAGCTGCGGCAGATCGCCGCGCCGCCCCGCGCCGAGGACCTGCTCCGGCGCCGCTCCGCGGCACAGGCCGAAGTGCACGTCAAAGTCGCCGCCTCCGCGCGCATGGTCCTCGCCGACGTGGAGGCGGCGCTGCGACGCATCGCCGAGGGCCGCTACGGCACGTGCCACCTGTGCCGTCGCCCCGTCGAGCGCGACCGGCTGATGATCGTTCCACAGGCCCGCTACTGCGCACGGTGCCAGCAGGTACGGGAGGCCGGACGATGACCGTCCGCCGCCGCTTCCGGCCGGGCTCCCCCGCCGGGCACCGGCACCGGCCCTGGCCGTTGTGCCGGCACTGCTGCGGCCTCGCCCTGGACCTGGGCAGCGCCCGCACCCGCGCCTGGATAGCCGGCCGCGGGATGGTCCTCGACGTACCCACCATCACCTTCCCCGGTGCTGGGGCGGTGTATCCGGTCCAGCGCGGCGCCATCGTCGACGTTCCGGGAACGGCCCGGATGCTCGACCGGCTCCTCAGCCACCGCCTGCCCCGCCTCACCCGCCCGCTGGTGGTGGTCACCGCGCCGGTGCTGGACGGCCCCGCCTACCGGGAACGGGCCCGCGCCGCCGTGGAAGTGCTCCGCCCCCGCGCGGTCCTGACCGTCCCCACCGCACGCGCCATCGCCCTGGCCGCGGGCGCCGACCTCTCCCTGCCGCTGCTCGTGGTGGACATCGGCGCCCATCTCACCGAGGTGGTCCTCCTCGTCGACGGCCTGGTCTTCGACGCCCGCCGCACCGCCCTGGGCACCACCGACCTCGCCGGCACCACCGACCTCGCAGACGCCGACGCCACGGCGGAGATCAGCGAAGCCATCAGCACCATGTTCACCTCCATGCTCCGGCAGGACCGCACGTCCCTCACCGCCGAGGCGCTGAGTCGGGGTGCCCTCCTGGCCGGTGGCGGCGCACTGCGCCCCGATCTCACTCACCGGCTCGCCGGCGGCACGCACGCGCCCCTGCGGGCGGTTCCCACACCGCATACCGCGGCGATCCGCGGCGCCGCCACGATGTTGCGGGCCGCGCACGGACATCCGTCTGCCAGGGGCACGTCCCCACCCGGGCCTGGCCCGCTCTTCCGCTGACCTCGCTGCCCCCTGACCCCGCCACCTCACCGGCCGGGGTCTGCTGTACGCCACCCCCTGCCCCGGAAAGGAGAACCTGTGTCCGGCGTGCCACCACCCGCACAGCCCCCGGATCCCCCGCACCACGGGCTCGTGCACCCCCTGTCGCTGTGGCGCTGGCGGCACAATCCGCTGTACCGGCGCACCGACCGCCTCCAGGGCCGGATCGCCCTGGCGATGTTGCTGCTCGTACCGATCCTGGGGCTCGGTGCCATGTTCGCCATCGGTGACGCCGCCCACCGGCACTACCGCGCGGCCGCCGAGCACCAGAGGCAGACCCTGCGCCTCACCACCGCCGTCCTCACCCACGACGCCCCGGACCATCCGGAGCCCGGATCGGCGGAGGCGAGAGAGAACCGCTATCCGGCCACGGTCCGCTACACCGACCCGGACGGACGGATCCGCACCGCCGAGACCGACGTCCTGCCCGGGCTCAGCGCGGGCAGCTCCGTCGACGTGTGGGTCGACGCGGACGGAGCGATCGCCGAGCCGCCCATGCCCGCCGAGCAGATCCGCAGCCGGACCATGGGCTGGGCGCTCGTCGGCTTCCTGACCGTGACCCTCGCCGGTGCCGCCGCCTACCGCGGCGTCGCCGTGGTCCTGCGTCGGCGCAATCTCGCCCAGTGGGACGCCAAGTGGGCCGAGACCGCGCCACGCTGGACCACGTCCCCCTGAGCCTGCGCAAACGCTCACGCCTGCCCGGACCGACCACCCTGGACGAGCGCGGCCGAGCCATGTCGTCCCCGGCCGCGGGGCGGACGGCCGGGCAGGTCGTCGACGGGCCGCCGAGCCGACAGCGGCCGCGGCCACCGGGCCGCGGCCGCTATGTGCGCCTCATGGCGGAGAACACCGCCTCCGACACCGAGCGCCGCGGATGCCTGTTGGCCAAGGGCGCGGCGGAACTGGCCCAGCATGATCCGACGGTCGCCGGACGGTCGGCCGAGACCATGAGGGCACTGCTGACCCTGCTGCGGACGGAGATCAGCGCCGCCCAGCGCCATGGCGACATCGACAGCGCTGCGGATCCGGAGCGGTTGGCGGCACTGCTGTTGACGGTGGTCCGCGGTATCGAGGCGGTAGGCAAGGCCGGCCTGGTCCCGGAGACGCCGCGGAACATCGCAGACACCGCACTGGCGGTCCTGCCCATGCCCGAGGGGCAGAAACGCCTCGCAACCGGGCGCAGTCCGGCCCGCGAGAACTAACTTGGTGCCATCACGGCCACATGTCCGCCGGACAGTGCCTGGCCAGCAGCGCCTGCACCGTGCGCAGGTACTGGTACCGAAACCCCCGAGCAGCAACCCGCCCACCATCGAACGCCTCGCAACGCCCCCTGCGCAGAAGCCGATCCGTGACATCAGGCTAGGCACGACTACTGACAGCGAGTCTTCTTGTGACCGTCTCCTGCTGCGGAAACCAGCCATGGGCTCACATCTTGCACATCCCCAGACCTCGCACTGTGAACGGCAACCGTTTCTTTTGAGCTGCGAGGCTTCGTGCCGGCTACACGGAACATGCCTTCGGCGTGGAGGCTTTCCTTAGCCGCCTCGACCTGACAGCCGCCGAGTCTGCTCGCCCGACATACCCGCCACCGTCGCGACCCGCAGCCGTTACCACCGCTTGCTGGAGGTGGCGTAGGCGCGGGTGAGAGCGTGGTCCCATGAGCACGATCGGTGACGTCATCTCCCTGGCCGCCACCCACGGCCCGCACCTGTCCGCGAAGGACGCCACCGTGAACGAGGCGGGCCTGGACTACCGCGTCATCATGGCCTCCGACGCGACCGGCCAGAGGTGGGTGCTGCGCGTACCGCGCCGCGCCGACGTCTCCGAGGGCATGGCCACCGAGACGCGCATCCTCAACCTGGTCGCCCCCGTCCTGGCCGAGGACGGCGCCGCGGTCCCCGACTGGCAGGTCGGCTTCCCCGAACTGATCGCCTACCCGGCCCTGCCCGGCGCCCCAGGTCTGACCCTGACCAACGCCGGGCAGCCCAACTGGCACATGGACCCCGCCAGCCCCAACTACGCCGGGCGTCTGGGGCGCTTGCTGGCCCTGCGCCTGCCGGAAAACCCATCCGCCCTGGTGAGAGGCGGTGTGGAGATGTAGGAACCTCGTCTGAGGTCGCTCGACCCGTGCCCTCGCGCAGCTGTCGATCGCCGCGGCATGATGGTCGACCGTGCTGCTGCGACTGGGCTACCTGGCTGTGACCAACGCGTTCGCCTTGCTGCGCCTGCTACCGATGAGCGATCACCACAAGGATGCAGAGATCCTTGCTCTGCGCCATCAGCTCATGGTGCTGGAGCGGCAACTCGGCAAGGAGAGGGCGCGGTTCACTCCGGGCGACCGGGCGATCCTGGCCGCTCTGCTGCACCGGCTGCCACGGGACGTGCTGCGCAGACTGCGCCTGGTGGTCCGACCCGACACGGTGCTGCGCTGGCACCGCAGCCTGGTGGCACGCCTGTGCTTGCCGAGAATGCCATCAGCCCGGATCGGAGCGGGTGCACCGAGTCCCGACGATCGTCGGCCACAGTCGGTCGTGCAGACGCTCTCGCGTGGCCGGTGGTCCACGCGAGATGAAAATCGATCGTGCTACTGCGACTGACAATGTGCCATTCGAACCCTGCGGCAGCACTGGTGCCCTGAGTGCGGCGAAAGATGTCGAGATCTTGATGCTCCGGCACCAGCTCGGTGTCGCGCAACGCACCCAGCCACGACCTCAATATTCCTGGAGCGATCGGGCTGTCATGGCAGCGCTGCTCCGGATGGTGAACAAGCAGCAGCGTGCACAGCTGGTGTTGCTGGTCACTCCACGGTCAGTCCTGCGCTGGCACGCACGCCTCGTGGCCCGGAAGTGGACCTGTCCACACCGCCGTCCGGGCCGACCACCGAAGCCGGAAGCATTACGGCAGCTGGTCCTGCGCCTCGCGCGGGAGAACCCGGGGTGGGGATATCGACGGATCCACGGCGAACTGCTCGGTCTGGGACGCAAGGTCGGCGCCTCGACCGTCTGGGAGATCTTGCAGAAGGCCGGGATCGACCCCGCACCCCAGCGCACCAACCAGTCCTGGCCCGCCTTCCTCAAAGCCCAGGCTTCCGCCATCGTGGCCACCGACCTCTTCCACATCGCCCCTGTCTTCCTGTGGCACTGGTTCGTGCTGTTCTTCATCGACCACAGCACCCGCCGCGTGCACATCGCCGGCGTCACCCGGCACCCGACCGGCCCGACACTGCCCCAGGTGCCCCGGATGAACGCCATCGCGGAACGCTGGATCGGATCATGCCGACGCGAGGCAACCGACCACATCCTGATCACCGGAGAGCGCCACCTGCGCCAGGGCCCCCTCCCGCGAGCCACCCCTCGTGCCAAGAGCCGGATACCAACGCCCAGCCTTCCCTTTGCCACCCGGTGATCTTGGTTGCTGCGGGGCGGGGCGGCACGACTGAGGGCGGCCCCGATCTGACCGGATCGGCGACCGCCCTCACGCTGCGGTCACTGAGCGAGCAGAGAGCTGGGACAGCGAGGCTCGCCCCCCACGCGCGGCCGGCCCGTCGGCAAGGGTGAGTCTGCGGCGTTTGCGAGGCTGATGCGACTGCCGGCACCGGTGACCACGACGATCGCGCTGCGCAGGACAGCGGTCACGAGAGGACTTCCCCCAGGCAGGGGTAGTCGGTGTAGCCGCGGTGGTCGCCGCGGTAGAACGTGGTCTCGTCGGCCTCGGCGAGCGGCGCGCCGACGCGGAGGCGGTGGACGAGGTCGGGGTTGGAGATGAACAGCGTCCCGAACGAGAGGATGTCCGCCAGCCCGTCGTCGACCAGACGCAGTTGCCGGGGGCCGGCGGGCCAGTCATGGTGGGTCTCGTGCGGATTGAGCATGAACACTCCTGCCCAGTTCTCCCGCAGCTTCACCGTGAGGTCGCGGTGGCCCGGAAACTCGAATACGTGCAGGTAGGCCAGGTCGCGTGGCAGACCGTCGACCAGGGTCAGGTAGAGCTCGTGCAGGTCCGGCTCGTCGAGGCCGAACGCGGTGCAGCCAGGGGAGATCCGCAGTGCGAGCCGCTCGGATCCGATGCGCGCGGCGACGGCATCGACGAGGTCGAGCGGGAACCGGACGCGCCCGGCGACGCTGCCACCGTAGCGGTCGGTGCGGTGGTTGGCGTTGCCGGAGAGGAACTGCTGAATGAGGTAACCGTAGGCTCCATGCAGTTCTACACCGTCGAACCCGGCGTCGATCGCGTTCGCGGCCGCATCGGCGAAGTCGGCGATGGTATCCGCGATGCCCTGCAAGGTCAGGACTTGCGGTACCGGGTACGGCTTGCGCACGGCCGGTTCGCCGCCGTGGACGCGCACGACGCCTTCGGCGGCACACGCGGCCGGCGCGAGCGGGTGCAGCCCGCCGCCGAGGAGTTCGGGGTGGCTGTTGCGGCCGGCGTGCATGAGCTGTGTGTAGATCCGGCCGCCCGCGTCGTGCACGGCGTCGGTGACCGGGCGCCAGGACGCGACCTGCGCCGTGTCGTGCAGGCCGGGGGTGTCGGTATAGCCCTGGCCGACGCGACTGGGTTGGGCGGCTTCGGCGACGATCAGCCCGGCGGTCGCGCGCTGCCGGTAGTACTCGGCCATGAGCGGGGTCGCTGACAGGCCGTCGCCGTAGGCGCGGCGGCGGGTCAGCGGGGCCATGGCGACGCGGTTGGGCAGGGTAAGCGGTCCGATGGTGATCGGGTCGAATGCGTTGGGCATCGGGAGTTCTTCCTCGGAGCGATGTATTTTCGTGCCCCGCCACAATCCCCTCGCGCTGAGCCCCGCGGCAGGAACACCGTCCCAGTGGGCGCTATCCGACACGAAGGGCCTCGTACGCGGCGCTATCCGACGATCGGAGACGCCCCCTTGACCACCCGCATACTCGGCGCGGTCTCCACCGACAGCAGCCCGGGCAGTGCCGCCACCGGGCCCGTCAGGTACTCGTACAGCGCCGTGCCAGTGGGGCACTGCACGCTCGCGTACAGGTTGGACACACCGGTGGTGGCAGCCGCGAAGCTCACCTGCGGATGCTCCGCCAGCGCCTCACCCGCAGCCGCCAGCTCACCCGGCGCGACCGTCAGCCACAACCCCGCCGACGTCCACGACCCCAGCAACGCCGGGTCAACGTCGACGTCGAAGTACACGACCCCGCCCGAACGCAGCTCCGCCAGCCGCCGCCGCACAGTCGTCTGCGACCAGCCCGTCGCCGTGGCCAGCGACCGGAACCCCGCCCGCCCGTCCAGCGCGAGCGCCTTCAGCAACGCGTTGTCCTGCGTCGACAGTTCCACCGGCCCGGTCACGCGTTTCGCCGTCGGCGGCGACAGCTGCGCGCACTGCTCCGCCGTGAGCGGCCCGTTCTTCGTCAGTGGACTCTCACTTCCACCGAAGAACGGGTGCAGCACGCGGTGCGCACTCACCCCGGTGACCCGGGGCGTGCGGGGCAGGCGAGACAGCACGGTCGACTCCGCGGCCGGCGTGTCCGTCACCGCCTGAACCATGCACAGGACCTCCGCGCCGCCCGAGGCGATCTGCACCCACGACGTCTCCGCCCGCTTCGCCAGCGCTCGCGCGAGTCCCGCCACCGCCTCCGGTACGCACCGCACCCGCACCAGCCACAACTGCCGCCCCACCGCCTCCGGCCACACCGCACCGATCACCCGAACGCCCGCCTCGTTCCGCAGCCGCGCGTACCGGCGCGCCACTGTCTGGTCCGAAACCCCCAGCACCGCACCGACCAGCGAGAACGCGACCCGCCCATCGATCTGGAGCGCCTGCAGCAGCCCGCGCTCGACTGTAGACCACCAAACGCACGACGAGCGGAACGCCGCCATCGCCGCCCACATCCGCTGGTACAACGCCGTACAACGCCCGCGCCGAGCCGAAGAACCGCTTCGCACCCGAGTCACCCATCCGGCAGTGGACCGAGTACCCGGCCAAGGCTGCGTGACAAAGCCCAGCGACAGCGATCTTCACGGGGTGCACGTGGGTCCGACGGGCGGTTACGGCCTGATCGACGGGGAACGCATCCGAGGGTCAGGTCACCAGGGGACAACCCCGTTGTCGTCGAAAAGCTGGCCGGTCGGGCCGTCGTCCGGCAGGGTCGCCAGCCGGATGGCGATCGCCGCGCCCTGCTCGGGGGTCTGGGTCCCACTGAATCCGTTGAGGTCGGTGGCCACGTAACCAGGGCAGGCGTTGTTGATCAGGACGCCGGTGCCGCTCAGCTCCTTGGCGTACTGGATGGTGACGGCGTTGAGGCAGGTCTTCGTCGGCGCGTACGCCCCGCTGATCCCCCCGAGGTCGACACCAGGCGTGGTCTGCAGGGCCAGGGAGCCGACGTGGCTGGACTGGTTGACGATCCGCGGGTGCGCCGAACGGCGCAGCAACGGCAGCATCGCGTTGGTGACCCTGATGACGCCGATGACGTTGGTCTCCACCAGTCGCCGCACGGTGTCGAGGTCAATGGTCGTGGGTTCCTCCGGCCAGCCGCCGGCAACGCCGGCGTTGTTGACCAGTACGTCCAGCCGCCCCGCACGCTCCTCGATCAGTTGGACCGCGGCGATCACGCTCTCGTCGTCGGTCACGTCCAGGGGCACGCCGAAGGCGTCGGCACCAGCCGCGCGCAACTTCGCCACGGCGTCCTCCCGGCGCTGCTCGTCCCGGGCGCCGACACCGACACTCCAGCCCCGCGCACCGAGCCCGGCCGCGATCTCGTACCCGATTCCCTTGTTCGCGCCAGTGACCAGCGCGATCGTTTTCTCGTTCACGACAGCGAGCATGCCCGCCCCGCGGTCGGGCACCAACACCCTCTCGGTAGTGCAGCAATACCCGAACGATATCGATCAGCCGTGAGCCGTCATTAGCCTGGGCGCATGGAAATACGCGAGCTGCGGTACTTCGTCGCCGTCGCCGAGGAGCTGCACTTCGGCAAGGCCGCCCAGCGCCTTGGGATAGCCCAGCCGCCCCTGTCCCGCACGATCACCCAGCTCGAACGGCGGCTCGGAGTCGCCCTGCTGGAACGCACCAGCCGCAAGGTCACACTCACCGAGGCCGGAGCCGTGCTGCTGGCCGAAGCACGCGCGATCCTCAGCGCAGTGACCGCGGCTGAGCGGCGTACCCAACGGGCCGCGACAGCACACCCCAGCCTCGTCCTCGCCGTCAAAACCGGCACCGCCGGCGAGCTGCTGACCAAACTGCTCGACGCCTACGCCGCGGAACCCGGCGCAGCCACCGTCGAGCTACTGCTCTGCGAGGCACACCAGCACCAGCAGCTGCTACAGGACGGGCAGGCCGACGTGGCTCTGCTCCACCTGCCCTTCGACTCAGCAGCCGGGCTCGACACCGAAACCCTGTACACAGAGGGACAGGTCGCGATCCTGCCGGCCTCACACCCGCTCGCCGGCCGCTCTCAGATCCGGATGGCCGACATCACCACCCTGCCAACGCTCCCCATGGCCCGCTGGCCCGGTCCGAGCGGCAGCTACCCAGAAGGACCGGGCGCAGAGGTACGGAACCTGACACAGCTCTTCCAGCTGATCGCGCTCGGCCGTACCACCGTGGTCATTCCCGAGTCAGCCAGCGCCGACCTGCGCCGGAACCTCGCCGCCGTACCGGTCCTGGACGCTCCGCCCGTGACAACGGCGATCGCCTGGCCGCCGCACAGCCGCCTTCGTACAGTTGCCGGCCTGATCCGCGTGGCAACACGTCTTTGAACCCGGATGAGGAGGGCGGCCACCCAACGACAGCCCCGATCAAGCAACTGGCAGCTCTACGCTCCTGCATCAGCGAGGTAGTGTCCTTGACCGTCTGGCCCTGGGCGGACAACGCCACCACGATCGCCCGCCGCAGCCGCACCGGCTCCTTCGCCGTCCGGCTGATCCGCTGCAAGCGGCGGCCTTCCTCCACGCTGATCGGCCGGGCGAACACAGTCAGTCGACGCTGTGGGTGCCGATAAATCATCCGCGCAGTTCAGGCCGCTCGCTGGTACTCGTGGAGGGTTCCGCCGAGTCGGTCTCGTCTGCGGACGTCCAGGTGGGCAAGCTGGGCTCGTTGCGTGATGGGTGTGGGTAGCGGGCGGCAGGGAGCGGCTTGTTCCAGGGCTCTGTGCGGGCGGTGCTCGTTGTAGAAGGATTCGTACTCGCGCAGTGCGTGGAGGAGGTGGCCCTGGTTCCAGATCAGGGTCCGGTCCAGGAGTTCGGTGCGGCAGATCTGTATCCATCGCTCCATGAGCGAGTTCATCCGGGGTATCCAAATGCCGGTGGTGACGACCTTGAGACCGGCGTCGGTCATCAGGGCGTCGAGGCGGTTGTGAACTTCGAGTCGCGGTCGCGTATCAGGAACCGGTCCCTGCTGCCCGCGTCAGCATTGCCCGCGAGCCCCACAACACCATCGAGGTCCGGTTCCCCGTCGTTGTCCACGACGATGTGCCGAGCGCCGGACCAGGTGCAGTCCTGGGTCCCCAGCTGTTGCCAAAATGCGGGCCAGTCGGCCAGTTTGACCCGGTCGCGAGGCAGGCCTCGTTGGGTCAGTCTCGTGCGAACGGTCTCCGCGGAGGTCCGTACCTCGACCACGACGACGGGTGTCCCCGTGGGCCAGGAAGCTTGGTCGGCGGAGGCGGTCAAGAAGTCGGGGTCGGCCAGGTACGCCGCGAACGGTGCGTCCAGGACGACAGGGAGACCCAGCCGCAGGTTGTCCGCCGCCGTGGTGAACAGGGCTGCGTACTCGGTCGGCATCAACCGTTCGATGTACGTCGGGTCATCCTCGCGGCCCCCGGCCCGTCGGCCGACCAGTTCGAGCGCGGCGTCCACGAGGTCGCCGGTCAGTGAGTCCTTGTCGAGGTAGACCGCGCGGAGCCGGCGTGCGAGCTCGCGGGCGACATGGGACTTTCCCGATCCCGCAGGCCCGATCGCGACGAATACTGGTGGCGTTCCGGAGGCGGGGGGCAACGGGTCAGGCGCGGGCATCGGCCACCGCCTCGAGGAATGTCCGGGCCGCCGCACCGACCGGGTGCCGCTCGGTGCTTTCCCGCTGTGTCGCCTTGGTGATGAAGCTTCCGACTCCGACCGCCGCGACTCCGGCGTCGAACCACTCGGCCACGTTGTCCGGGGACACACCCCCGGCCGGGACCAGGGGGATGTGGCCGAGTGGTTCGAGGACCGCACGGGCGTAGTCGCGGTTGAGGACCGACGAGGGAAACAGCTTGACGAGGTCGGCTCCTGCCGTGGCCGCCTGGACGATCTCCGTGGGTGTCGCGGCTCCGCAGATGCTGACGGCCTGGTAGCGGCCCGCGGTCTCCAGCATGCCGAGGTCGACGTGGGGGCTTACCAGGAAACGCGCGCCGGCCTGGATGCTCGCGTACGCCGATGTCGCGTCGAGCACGCTGCCGGCGCCGATCTCGGCCTCGGGGTACTCCGAGCCCAGCCGGCGGATCACGTCCAGGGCACCCGGCGTCGTGAGTGTCACCTCGACCGCTCGTATCCCTCCCGCGATGGCCTCGCAGGCCACTTCGTACGACGCCTCGGCGGTGGGAAGGCGCACGATCAGCACCGTCCCGGTCTCGTACACGGCATTCAGGGTGCGCAGCTTGCGCATCGGTCACCTCAAGGGAAATCGGTGGGCTGGGGGTGTTGACGGAGCTTAGGACCCTCTGCTTCGGTGATGCAACCGATCTCAGCAATCGATCTCAGCACTCGATTGCAGTCCGGCTTCGGAGAGGGAGATCGGCAGTAGTTGCCCCATACCGAAGTTGGGAGGCGCGTCGTGAGACGTCCGCTCACAGCAGTTCTAGGCGCCCGCCACTGGCACGTACCCCTGTATGTCAGTGCCTGGGCGGACACTCACGATGTCGTGCTGGTCCAGGACGAGGAGCCCGATCAGATCACGGACATGGCCCGACGGCTCGACGCGTCCGTGTACGGGGACATCGAGGCAGCTCTGGACGCCGGCCCCTTGGACCTGGCCTACGTTTTCGGGCCACACGACCGCATGGTGGACACCTGCCTGTCCCTGGTCGAGCGCGGCATCCCCTTCGTGGTCGAGAAGCCGGGCGGCCTGGGGGCCGAAGACGTGGAGCGGATTCGGGATGCCGCCGCCTCGGCAGGCATCGCGGCGACCGTCCCGTTCGTCCAGCGCGGCGGCCCCGTGGATCACGCGCTGTCCCTGGCCGGCGCGCCGACGTACCAACGGGCGAGCTTTGTGGCCGGCCCGCCGGAGCGCTATCACGCGGCAGGCTGCTCGTGGATGCTCGTGCCCGCCCGCTCGGGCGGAGGGTGTCTGGTGAACCTGGCGCCGCACTTCGTCGACCTCTTCCTGCAGCGGAGCCGGGCCCGGCGCGTGGAGCTTGTGGCCGCCAACCTTTCCGCGAGCCTGCACGGCGAGGCCGTTGAGGATCACGCCACGCTGGTGCTCGCGGGCGACGACGGCAGTGAGGCCATCATCGAGGTCGGCTATGCCTTCCCGTCGAGTCCCGCGAAGCGGTACTGCTCCTACACCAGCGCCGGCGAGGGGGGATACGTCGACGTGGGTACCTCCGGAGAAGTCTCGTTCACGCGCGCCGTGGACGGTGTCACCGAGTCGAGCACCATCGACGTGGACAGCGACCCGCTGTACGACGTGTTCGTCCGACAGGTGGCCGACACATGGGCGGACGGCTTCGCCGGGCTGCCTACGTTGGCCGACCTCGCCGACACAATGAGCCTCATCTGGACCGCGTACCAGCGGTCTCCCATCGCGTCCCTGGAGGTCAGCCATGGCTGAGGTGAGCATCGACGACGTCGCCGCCCGAGCGGGGGTCCATCGTTCTACGGTTTCCCGCGCATTCTCCCGGCCGGAAGCCGTGAACGCGGCGACCCGGAAACATGTCCTGGAGGTGGCGGAGAGTCTCGGCTACCGGGTGAACCCGCTGGCGCAGGCCCTGCGTCGCCGTGCGAGCAAGCTTGTTCCACTGATCGTCCCGGACATCACCAACCCCTTCTACGGTGAGCTGGCGAGGACCATGGCGGCTGCGGCGGCCGACCGGGGCTATCAGTTGGTGTTGTGCGTGACCGGCGGCGAGGTGGCCCAGACCAATGCGTATCTGACATCGCTGCAGGAGATGTACGCGCCCTTCGGGATCGTCGCGCCGTCGACCACTGTCGACCTCGACGAGCTGCAGAACGTCGCGCTCGGCAGCAAGGTCGTTGTGGTCGACCGTGTCGAACAGGCACAGGTGCCGACCGTGACGGTGGACAGCGCCGAGGGCATCGCACTCGCCGTGGACCATCTGCGCGGCCTGGGGCACCGGCGCATCGCCTACGTATCCGGCATCTCCGGGGCGTACACGTCCAGGGACCGCCTGGCCGCCTACGAGGGGCTGGCCGCGGAGCTGGACATGCCGGCGGTGGTCCTGGACGGAGGCACCGGGCCCGACGTGGGTGAGCGGGCCGCCGAGCGCCTCGTGCACATGACCCGCGAAGAGCGTCCGACAGCGGTCATCGCGGCCAATGACATGGTCGCCTTCGACCTCATCTCCGCTCTGGGTGTGCGCGGTGTGTCCGTCCCGGACGAGGTGTCGGTGATGGGCTTCGACGGCCTGGAGTTCGGCGCCCGGTTCAACCCACGGCTGACCACCGTCCGCCAGCCCATCGCCGACATGGGAGTGATCGCCATCGACCTCGCCGAGAAACTCCTTAAGGACGGGGAGACGAGCCATGTCGTTCTGGCCCCGGACCTGCTGGTCCGTGAGTCGACCGCGGAGGTGCCCCGATGAGCCTGCCCGCAGGGTTCCAATACGTCGACCATGTCGCCTTCACGGTGCCCGACCTGGGCGAAGCGGTCGCCTTCTTCGTCGACGCGCTGGGCGCCGAGGAGCTCTACCGCTCGACGCGCGGGCCCGACGCCCACTTCATGCCCGAACATTTCGAGGTCCCGGCCGACGCGCGCCTGGAACTCGCCATGTTGCGCATGCCGCCCAACCTCAACGTGGAGCTGTTCCAGTGGTGGAGCACGGACCAGCGGCGCGACTACCCGCGCCACTGCGATCCCGGTGGCCACCACCTGTGCTTCACCGTGGCGGATGTCGACGCGGCCGTCGAGCATCTCCGGTCGCACGGCGCCAGCGTTCTGGGCGCAACCAAGGAGGTCGGCCCCGACAGCCCCCTCGTCGCGGGCAACCGGTGGACCTATCTCCGGGCGCCCTGGGGCCTGTTGATCGAACTGGTCGACCGGTCCCGAGTCCACCACCCGCCACCGTTGGTCGGTCCCGCCGACTGGGCCGCCCCCTCCCGAACTGGAAAGGACCTGTAGTGCGGATCATTGGCCACACCCTCGGCACACCGGAACAGACCCTCCTCGAGGCGCTGGAGCTCTTCGCCGCCGCCGGTCTGGAGGGAGCGGAGGTCATCTACCAGAACGACTACCGCAGCGGACTGCCGGTCGGGGACGACGCAGCAGCGGCCGAGGCGGCCCGCGTGGCGGACGATCTCGGCGTACCGGTGGTGGGGCTCGCTCCGTACACCACGGGGCTCAACCATGAGGACCCGGCGCAGCGCCGGGCCGCGCTCGACGAGCTGCGGGCGACGGTGGACTGCGCTCATCGCGTGGGAGCGACCCGGATCCGGGTGTACGCGGGTTCCTGGGGAGCCGATCGAACCGACCACGCCGGCCACTGGGAGCGCCTGCGCGCGAGCCTTTCGGAGCTGGCGCCGCTCGCCGGGGACGCCGGAGTACGCCTGTGCGTGGAGAACCACTTCGGAACCATGACGCAGTCGGCCAAGGAGACCGCTCGGCTGATACGTGAGGTGGACTCGCCTGCCGTTCGCGTGCTCTACGACCAGGCGAACCTCACCTTCACGCACGACGAGGCATGGCCGGAGGCGCTGCGGGAGCAGGGCGACCTGATCGGGCACGTCCACGTGAAGGACCTCGTCTTCACCGACCCGGACGCCCCCTTCGTCGCTTCCGAGACGGCCCGGGTGAAGGCGGACGAGCGGGCCGTGCGCTCGCGCGCTCGATGAGCCCCGAGGCATTCGGCTGGGCCACGGCGACGAACACCTTCGGGTTCGCCGCCGCCGTTCACCACTTTCTCGACCGCGTACGAGACCGTGGCGCGCCGCTGACGTCGGGGCGGGAAGCCGCCCGCACGCAGGCGCTCCTCGACAGGATCCTGCTGGCCGCCGGCCTCCCGGTGAAGGAGCAGGAGGGCCGCGCCTGGTCCAGTCACGCGACGCGCTGACCCTCCGCGAGCCCCGACCGGCCCCTCATCGCGGCCGGCGTCGGTGGCATCAACTTTCGAAGAAGGCTTCCGGAACCGCCGACAGCGTCGGCCGGAATCGACCGGAACCCCCTGGTCCGCGGTTCCCCAGACCGCCGACTGTTCGCACAGCCCCCATCCCTCACTGCGCTGAGGAGCGCTCAATGGCGAACGCACCAAGAACAGCCTCACCGAAGTCCCCCTCCGCCACCGGCCACGCGGAAGCCCCGCCCCGCGGGAGGCGGTTGAACATCCTGGCGGGCACCGTCGGCCACTTCATCGAGTGGTACGACTGGTACATCTACGGCCTCCTGGCCGCCGTCTTCTCGAGCCAGATCTTTCCCGGGGGCAGCCCGGCGATGTCGCTGATCGGCGCCCTGCTGACCTACGCGGTCGGGTTCGTGGTGCGGCCGCTGAGCGGCATCATCATCTCCCCCCTGGCCGACCGCTACGGCCGCCGTGTCGTCCTGGCCACCACCGTCGGCGGCATGGCTGCGGGCAGCCTGATCCTCGCGCTCACCCCGCCGTTCTCCGCCATCGGCTACGCGGCGCCGCTGCTGTTCCTGTTCGCCCGCGTACTGCAGGGCATCTCGGCCGGCAGCGAGATGCAGAGCGCCATCGCCTACATGGTGGAGAACGGCTCGACCGACCGGCGCGGCCTGTTCGGCTCGTTGTCGAATGTGGCCAGCGGCCTGGCGACGCTGGCCGCCACCGGCATGGGGGCGATCGTCACCTCGACGCTGAACACCCATGACCTGGAGACATGGGGCTGGCGCATCCCGTTCGCCATCGGCGGCCTCCTCGGCGTCGTCGGTCTGCTGCTGCGCTCGCGCGCCGACGAATCCCCGGAGTTCGAGGCCGCCGTCGAGGAGTCCGCCGCCGGCCGGCAACCCGAGAACCTGCGACTACGGGAACTGCTGCGCAGGCACCCCAAGGCACTGCTGCAAACCGCGGCTCTGTCGGCCCCCGCCGTCGCCTACTACACGTGGGCCACCTTCCTGCCCACCTACGCGCACCTGACCACCGGCCGTGACCTGGACTCCGCCTTGGCCGGGAACGCCATCGGGCTGGGCCTGCTGGTGATCATCGTGCCGCTGTGCGGTGCCCTGTCCGACCGCATCGGCCGGCGCAAGCCGTTCCCCATCATCGGGGCCATCGGCATGGTGGTGCTCTTCTATCCGCTGCTGCTGTTGCTGCAGCACCCCGGATTCGGCGTATATGTGACGGTGACCGTCTCTGGCTGGGTAGTCCTGGCGATCTGGCAGGGGGTCTACCCGACGATCCAGGCCGAACTGTTCCCCGCCGCCGTTCGCGTGTCCGGCATCGGTGTGGCCCACCAGATCGTCATCGCGGCCCTCGGTGGGACGGCACCGCTCATCGCCAGCGCCTTCATCGAGGCGGGCCACCCCATGGGCGTAGCGGTGTACATGACGGCCATCGTCCTGCTCTGCCTGATCGTCTACCTGACCCTGCCGGAGACGGGCAGCGCAGGCACGCACACCACTTCCACCACGCCCCTTGCTGCGGTATCCGACGCCGAGCACAGCTCCACATCCACGAAATCCACGAAGTCCACGGAATCCACGGAGGACACCCCATGACCGCCCCGTCCCAGATCGCGCTGGTCACAGGGTCCAGCGGAGGCATTGGAGCCGCTACCGCCGAACGACTGCACGCAGCGGGCGCGGTGGTCATCGGCTGCGACCGCACGGCATCGGACAGCCGCCCGAAGTGGCTGGCGGACTTCCGTGAACTCGACGTCACCGACGAGCAGTCGGTGCGCGACACCGTGACCGAGATCAAGGCGGAGTACGGGGCGATCGATGTCCTGGTGCACGCCGCCGGCGTTCTCGGCAACGAGCCGGACCTGCTCACCACCCCGAGCTCCGAGTTCGCCCGAGTGATGGCGATCAACGCCACGGGCGCCTTCTCCGTACTGCGCGAAGTCGGGCTGATCATGCAGGCCCAGAGCTCCGGCTCCATGGTCGCGGTCGCCTCGGTCGCCGCGAAGGAGGCCCGTCGCGCGTACGTGCCGTACAACGCCAGCAAGGCGGCCGTGTTGAACATCTGCTGGTCGCTCGCTCTGGAACTCGGCCCGGACAACGTGTCGGTCAACTGTGTGTGCCCCGGTCCGGTCAACACCGCCATGTGGGACCAGCTCGCGACCCGCGCCGGCGGCGGCGACCCCGAGGGGGACCAGCGCGCCCGCCAAGCCCGAGCCGCGCAGATCCCGATGGGCCGGTTCGCCGAGCCGGAGGAGGTGGCGGCGACCATCGCCTTCCTCACCGACCCGACAAACCGTTACCTGACCGGCCTGAGCCTGGATGTCGCCGGTGGTGCCCGGCTGGGGATGGGCAGCTGATGGAATGCCTCCGCACGGGGAGCCGGTGACACGTCCCGGGTTCCGTGAGTCGGGGCCCCGGGCCCCCGGGAGGCGAGCTGTACCAGTGAGGGCTCACGGGCCCATCACACGCGGGGGGCAAGGGGTCGCAGAGTGGGGAGGGAGGGATCAGGACTTCGGTGCCGGTTCGGCGATACGGGCTTCGAGGTCGGCGACGCGCCGGTCCTGGAAGCGCAGGTTCGAGCGGGCGGCCTTGAGCCGCTCGTGGAGGGTGCGGTTGTCGGTGGTGAGCTGGCGGACGCGCTGTTTGAGGGTGGTGTTCTCGGTGGTGATCCGCTGGATGGCGCCCTCGGTCCACTCAGCTTGCAAGTCGCGTATCTGGCCGAGGAGTTCGCCGATCTGAGTGCGCTGGGCGAGGATCTCGGTGTGGGCGGCTCTAAGGGCGTCCTCGGCGTTCAGGGAGTGGTCTGCTCGTGCACTCCGCCTGGGCAGGGCAGGTTGGCGTATCCAGCGTTCGGCGAATGCGTTGGACCGGGGGCTTTGCGGCGGAGTCGGGATGACAGCTGTGCCGTCGCCGGCGAAGACGGCGTCGAACGCGGCGGTGAACTTGCTGTCCCGGTCCCGGATGAGGAACCGGAAGCACCCGGCCCTGTCTTCGAGGTCCATGAGCAGGTTGCGGGCGAGTTGGGTGACCCATGCACCGGTCGGACGTGCGGTGACGCCCAGGACATGGACGCGCCGAGTGTTGATCTCCATGACGAAGAAGACGTAGAGACGCTTGAGGAAGACGGTCTCCACATGCATGAAATCGCAGGCGAGCAGCGTGTGAGCCTGGGAGCGCAGGAAGGAACGCCAGGGCTGCTGGGAGGCGCGCTGCGGTGCGGGCGGTAGACCGCAGCGGCGCAGAACACGGCGGATAGTGGCGGCGGCATCCCGATGGTCAAGCCGTCGGAGCTCGCCTTGGATCCTGACGTACCCCCAGGTCGGATTCTCTCGCGCCAGCCGCTGGATGAGCGCGACCGTCTCTTCCGGCAATGATGGCCGACCGGGTCCGACCGCCCTCTGGCGCCACTTCCAGCGCACCAAACGCCGGTGCCAGTTCAGCAGCGTGCCCGGGGCGACCAGCCGATGACAGCGCAAGACGGACGGCAGGTTCCGCGCGAGAACGGAGAGCACGGCACGATCAGCCCATGAGAGCCGCGGCCGCTCGACCTGTCGGCGAAGCACAGCGACCTCATGACAAAGCGCAAGGACCTCGGCGTTGCTCGCGGCAGTCGAGCGACCCAGCAAAAGGAAGCAGCCCGGCGGCCGGCAGAAGATCAGGTAGAGCAATCGCAAACCCACGATCACTGATCATGCCCACACTCGAGCCCGGCCAGTACGAGTGAGCGCCGTCGACCTTGCTCGTCTCCCTCTCGGCCTACTGCACGTGCCCCCGCGGCCAGGCCGCCAACGAGGAGCGATCCGGCACCCCGCGAAGTGATCAGGTACGTGAGGGATGATCACCATCGCGCCGAGGTCGCCGCCGCATCGGACTCGCATGCACCGCGAATCCGGTGCCGACTGGGGTCTTCCCTGCTTCGGTGTCAGCTGCCGATCGTGTCGAGTTCCGCGACCGCGTCCGCCGGCAGCGTCAGGTCGGCAGCGGCGATGTTCTGGCGCAGGTGGGCGCGCGAGGAGGTGCCCGGAATGAGGGCGATGGTGGCCGAGCGCTGCAGCAGCCAGGCCAGGGCGACCTGCTGCGGTGAGGCGTCCAGGCGTGCGGCGACGTCGGTCAGGGTTTGCGACTGGAGCGGGGAGAAGCCGCCCAGGGGGAAGAACGGGGTGAAGGCGATGTTTTCCGCCGCGCACCGCTCGACGAGAGTGTCGTCTCGGCGGATGGCCAGGTTGTAGAGGTTCTGCATCGTGACGACCGGGGCGATGGTCTGCGCCGCGGTGAGCTGGGCATCGGATGCGGCACTGAGCCCGAGGTGGCGGATCAGGCCCTCCTGCTGCAGCTCGACCAGCGCGCCGAACATGTCGCCGATCGGCTCCTCGACCGTCTGCCCCTCGTTGGTGCCCAGGCGCAGGTTCACCACGTCGAGCGTGTCCACGCCGAGGTGCTGGAGGTTCTCATGGACCTGGGCCTTGAGGTCCTGGGGGTCCCGCGAGACGTTCCAGCTGCCATCGTCGCCGCGACGGTTGCCGACCTTGGTCACGATGCGCAGGTCCGCGGGGTAGGGATGCAGGGCCTCCTTGATGATTTCGTTGACGACGACGGGCCCGTAGAAGTCGCTGGTGTCGATGTGCGTGATGCCCCGCTCGACGGCCTCCCGCAGCACCGCGACAGCCTCACCCCGGTCCTTGGGCGGCCCGAACACGTTGGGTCCCGCCAGCTGCATGGCTCCGTATCCCATGCGGCTGATGGTCAGGTCGTCGGCGAGGGTGAGAGTTCCGCCGGGGGTGGTGCCGGTCATGGTGCGCCTTCCGTTGTACGGCTGTGTAGACAGCTTGTCTCGTATCGACTCTGCGCGCTTCCGGGCGGGCACGGCAGTACCCCGCTGTTCCTGGGAGTGACAGGGACAGGCACCCGCGCCGGTACGGACCTAGCATTGGGGCATGGACGGCACCAACGCGCTCGGCGAGTTTCTACGCGCCCGCCGGGCACTGGTCAGGCCCGAGGACGCCGGAATCCGCGGCGGCGGGCTCCGGCGCGTGCCGGGGCTGCGCCGCGAGGAGGTCGCGATGCTCGCCGGGATCAGCGCCGACTACTACCTGCGCCTGGAACAGGGCCGCGACCGCAACCCCTCGCTTCAGGTCCTCGAAGCCCTGGCCGACGTCCTGAACCTGGACGCGGACGCCACCGCTCACCTCATCGGACTGACCCAGACGCGCCCCTCCCGAGCCCACCGGGCACCCCGCTCCACAGGCCGTGCACGGGCTGCGCATAAACCCGAGACCGTGCCGCCCGGCATCCTCCAGCTCATGGAGGGCTGGACCACCAATCCCGCCTACGTTGAGAACAAATTCACCGACGTGCTCGCCGCCAACGCGCTGGCCACGGCCGTCTCCCCGAACTACTCCGCCGGCGTCAACCTCCTGCGCGCCGTCCTCCTCGACGACAGCGAACGCGAACTGCTGCGGGACTGGGAGGAACTGGCCGAGGCGCTGATCGCCTCCCTGCGGGCCAACGTCGGACCCGACGTCGACAACCCGCGCTTGACCGAGCTCGTGGGCGAACTGTCCGTGCGCAGTGAGCACTTCCGCCGCCTGTGGGGCCGCCACGACGTGCACCCCAAGCGGCCGCGGGTCAACCGACTGCACCACCCACAGGTCGGCGATCTCGAACTGCACGCCAGCAAGCTGGCCATCGTCGGCACCGACGGCCTCATCCTCAAGGTCTTCCACGCCGAACCCCGCAGCCGCAGCACCGAACTGCTCGCGATCCTGGGAAGCCTGGCGGCCTCCGGCAAGGGCCGGAACCCGACCGGCCCCGACCGCCACCAGGCAATCGACGAGCAATGAAGGCCCGTCCCCGGTCCGCGAGCCCCGACGACGGCCCTGAGCTGATCGGGCTTCCCGGGAGCTCTTACTCGTTGTCGGCGGGGTTGGCAGCATAAGGGTGGACGGGGCAGTCACGGCTGAAGGGGGTGAACCAGCCCTCAATGCCCGTAGGGGCGATGCCGAGGTGGGTAACGGCCGGGTCTTGGTCGATGCCGTCCATCGCGGGGTCGCAGAGCAACTCATGGTCGACGTCTTCGCAGACGTTCTCGCGGAAGGCGTCGAGTGCTGCGCGGACGCCGTGGCCAAAGAGGTCGCGTCGGTCGAGGGTGGCCTCGGTGGTCTCCAGCGGGAGCCGGAGCGGGAGTTCCTCGGCGACGCAATTGAGTTGTTCGAAATCGGGTCGGCAGAGCCTGAAGGGTGTCAATACTCCGATCAGGAGGCTGAGCTGGGCGTCTCCTGCGGGTGATGAGGCAACCGGGGTGACATGGTGCGGTACTCGTTGAGCAGCCCGCCAAGTACCTGGCGGCGCCTGACCGTGGCAACGGGAAGAGGAATGACGTTCGGGTCGTCGTCAGGGGCACGTAGGCCAAGGCTTCGGTGGGCCCGCCCCGCGTTGTAGTGCTCGGCGTACAGGTTGAGGACCGTACGCAGGTGCCGTTCAATCTGCTCATGGACCTAGAGGACAGGGCTGGGTGCTTCCGGTTTCTCATCCGGGACCGGGACAGCAAGTTCACCGCCGCGCCGAACGATGGATACGCACAGTCCGTACCGAGTGCACCGACCGGCGTTCGATGCCGTCTTCGCCGGCAGCGGCACAGCTGTCATCCCGACTCCGCCGCAAAGTCCCCGGTCCAATGCGTTCGCTTGAGGAAGACGGTCTCCACGTGCATGAAGTCGCAGGCGAGCAGCGTGTGCCTGTGAGCGCAGGAAGGAACGCCAGGTCTGCTGGGAGGCGCGCTGCGGTGCGGGCGGTAGGCCGAGGCGGCGCAGGACGCGCCGGATCGTGGCGGCCGCGGCCCGATGACCGAGCCGCCGTAGCTCGCCTTGGATCCTGACGTAGCCCCAGGTCGGGTTCTCTCGCGCCAAGCGCTGGATGAGCGCGACCGTCTCTTCCGCCAGCGGTGGTCGGCCGGGTCCGGTCGGGGGTTGGCGCCATTTCCAGCGCACCAGACGCCGGTGCCAGGTCAGCAGCGGGCCCGGGGTGACCAGCCGATGGCGACGTAAGACCGGGGGAAGGTGCCGCGCGAGAGCGGAGAGCACGGCACGATCAGCCCACGAGAGCCGCGGCCGCTCGACCTGCCGGCGAAGCACAGCGACCTCATGACGAAGCACGAGGATCTCAGCATTGTTCGCGGCGGTCGATCGGCCCAGCAAGAGTAAGCAGCCCAGTAGCCGACAGAAGACCAGGTAGAGCAGTCGCAGACCCACAATCATTGATCATGCCCACACGCAGGCGATCGCAATGCACCAGGTCAACCACCGTACGGCAATAAAGACACCCTTCACGCGCAGGCCGCCTTGGGTGATGTCGAACGTCACGGCCTGGCCTTCCCGAAGCTCACGGAAGCCCGAGGAGTTGATCGCGGAGTAGTGGGCGAAGACGTCCGCGCCGCCGCCGTCCTGGGCGATGAAGCCGAAGCCTTTCCCCGCGTCGAACCACTTCACAGTTCCCGTAGCCAGTCCTATGCCTTCCGGTCGATGAACGCCTCCCACGACGTGTCGAAGGCGGAGGTGATCGCCCTGGTTCCGGCGGCACAGCACAGCAGAACGCCCACGCCGAGGACGTGGGCGAAGGGGAACTTCCGAACCATGACAGCTGACTCAGACGCTACAGTCCGCGGCGGTATTCGGCGTTGATGCGCTGGGCTTCTTCGAGCTGGTCTTCGAGGATGATGATGCGGCAGGCGGCCTCGATGGGGGTGCCCTGGTTGACGAGCTCACGCGCGCGGGCCGCGATGCGCAGCTGGTAGCGGGAGTAGCGGCGGTGGCCGCCCTCGGAGCGGAGCGGGGTGATCAGGCGGGCTTCCCCGACGGCGCGGAGGAAGCCCTGGGTGGTGCCGAGCATCTCGGCGGCCCGGCCCATGGTGTAGGCGGGGTAGTCGTCGTCGAGACGGCTGTACGAGTCCTCTGCTGTCATCGCACCTCTCTGTGGAACGCGTGGAGGGGCTCTGGTGCCATATGGCACCAGAGCCCCGAAGGAACTGCTACACCATCTGCCGACCCTGGTACTGCGCCGGCCTTCTGTTTCCGCAGACCCGACCTGAATGCTGTCGGGGGTGCGGGGATCGCGGTTGCTTGACCGAAGACCACCTCACTATCGATGTCCTGCGGTACCCGGGCTCAAGACTTCCGCCCGGGCGATCCTGATGGCGCGGGGCTCCTCCGTTCTTTCCCTCTGGATGAACTACTTACCAAACGGGAACTACGTACTGCTGGTACTGCGAACCGCGCTTACTGAACTGCTACTGCGGTACTGCTCACGGCGGCCCCTGATCACTGCGGGCCACCCGGTCCGGTCGTCAGCCTCGTCGCCGTCCTGCAACAACTCTGGCTTCGAAACTCCACCACCGCACCGTCCTACGAACTGCACCCGCGGGTACTGCTGCCCGGCAGTTCGTCTCTGCCGGGCCCTGCTTGATCTCGGCTACGAGAGAAACCATAACCACACCACCGCCCAATGTCTACTCCGGCCGACACAGATTTCCGCGTGCCAGTCAGAGAGATAGTCGTCCTCGATCACAGAAGGGCGTGCGGTGGCCCCACTCCAGCCGGGGACACCCGCTTTGACCAGCGCCGTTGCGCCGGCCTTGATACCGCGAACCCCACAGCTTCCCCGCCCGACTGCGTGGATGATCGGCCAGGCACGCTCCACAGCCGGGACCTCGAGCGGTTAACGCGCCGCGCGCCGGGACACAAGCACCGGGCAGACGAAGTCGGCCGCCCCTTGGAGGCGATCGACGTGCTCGTAGAGTTGGGCATCGGCCGTCTCGTCATGAGAGGAGCGGCACGACATGGAACCCAACTCACTGCCGTAGGACGGCGAACCGACTGCTCAACCGCAATCGGGCCGGATGAACTTCAGACACCACGGCTCGCAACGCCGAGATACTCATCCTCCGGCACGAGGTCGAGGTGCTGCGCCGACAGGCGTGGCTGCGCGGGTATGGGGTAGGAGCCGCGCGAGTGCGGCGAGCAGCGCTCGGTCCGGCCCGTTGGGCTTCGGGAGTTCATCCGGGGTATCCGAATGCCGGTGGTGACGACCTTCACGCCGGCATCGGTCATCAGGGCGTCGAAGGCGGCTGTGAACTTCGAGTCGCGGCCGCGGATCAGGAACTTTGCCCTGTTGCCAGCGTCCTCGAGGGCCACGAGGAGGTTGCGTCCGAGTTGCACGATCCACTCTGCGGTGGGGTGTGCGGTGGCGCCGAGGATCCGGATGCGCCTGGTGGTGTGCTCGATGACGGCGAAGACGTACAGGCGCGCCCCCGTCAAAGTGCGGACTTCGAAAAGATCGCAGGCAAGAACGGCCTCGGCCGGGCTGCGGAGGAAGTCGGCCCAGGTGGTGCTCCGCCGTTCGGGTGCGGGTGGGGTGCCGTGCCGGCGGAGGATCTCCCAGACGGTTGAGGGGCGACCTTGATCCCCAGCGCGGCGAGTTCGCCGTGAATCCGGCGATATCCCCACGAGCATTCTCCCTGGCCAGGCGCAGGACCAGGGCGCGGATCGAGCGGATGGTACGGGGGCGTCCGCCTTGGGTACGCAGATTGCGGCATTGCGCCGCCTGAGCGGGCCACGATGCCAGCGCAGGACCGTCTCGGGGCGGACCAGCAGCAGAAGGTGCCGCAGTCTGTCTTTGGGCAGGTGGTACAGAAGCCCGGGATCAACCCCGCGCCCCAGCGCACGGACCAGTCCTGGGCCGCCTTCCCCAAAGCGCAGGCCGCGATCGTGGCCACCGACCTCTTCCACATCGACACGGTCTTCCTACGACGCTGGTTCGTGCTCTTCTTCATCGACCACAGCACCCGACACGTGCACATCGCCGGCGCCACGCGTAACCCGACCAGCCCCTGGATCACCCAGCAAGCACGGAACTACCTCATGGACCTCGGGGACCGTGCAGAGTCGATCAGGTTCCTTATCCGGGACCGCGGCACGTACTTCACCGACAGCTTCGACGCCGTCTTCCAAGCGGCCGACATACGCGTGATACCCACCCTGCCCGCAGTGCCACGGATGAACGCCATCGCCGAACGCTGGATCGGATCATGCCGACGCAAGGCAACCGACCACATCCTGACCACCGGCCAGCGCCACCTCCACCTCGTCATCGGCGAGTACGCGAAGCACTACAACGGACACCGGCCGCACCGATCCCTCGGACAACGGGCACCAGACCGACTCACCAACCCCGATCCGCCCACCGCCACGGACAACACTCCCCTCTCTCGACGCGATCGACTCGGCGGCCTCATCCACGAATACGCGCAGGTCGCATAGGGGGACACAGTTTCCGGCACCCACAGGGTCATGGCCGCCTCCACGCTGGGGGAGCTGCTCGGGCCCGCGGACGAGGAGGCCGAGGCGGAGGTGCGGCGCCTGCTGGCCACCCGATACAACGCCGTGCGCCCGTTCCTGTCCCTGCTCGGGAGTCGTGGGCGCTGAGGCCGGCGTCCTGGAGCCAGCGGGTGCTGGCGGCGGTGAAGAAGCTGACCGCGCTCGCGCGGCGGAAGGCGAAGGTCAAGCCGCTGCTGCCGCGCCAGAGCGGTGTACCCCACGGTGGAGAACCGCAGGACGATGCCACCGTCCTGTTCGGCGAATGGCTCAGCACCACCCCCATGCTCAGTGGCAGACCGCCGGCCTGACACGGATTCCGCACAGGTGAGCGGACGGGACAGGGTTCCGGAGGGCGGAGCAGAACTCAACCCGTGTCTTCCATGTCGTCCCCGGGCTCGCGCCCCCCGGGCCCGGGGTCCCCGATCCATTTCAGCGGGCGCACCGCCGGGCCCTGAAGCACACTGCCGTCGATGGCGAACCGCGAGCCATGACAGGGGCATTCCCAGGTCCGCTCGGCGTCGTTGAACCGCACCAGGCAGCCCAGGTGAGTGCAGCAGGCCGACAGCGTGTGCAACTCACCCCCCTCATCACGGTGGACCGCCCGCTGCCGCCCGCCGAGGCGGACGACCGCCCCGCCACCGGGCGGGATGTCCCGTACCGCGTCGGTGCCGTCCCCGGACAGCCGGTCGCCGATGAAATGGCGTGCGACAGTGGCCTGAACCTTCAGCAGTGCGGGTGCCTCGCGTACCGGATTCAGCCGCCGCGGATCGTACAGACCCTCCCACGGCACCGGCCGCCCCGTGAGCCGCCCGGCCAGCAGCCTGCCGGTCAGCACGCCGCCGGTCATGCCCCACCCGGCGAACCCCGTGGCCACGAAGGCATGGCGGGAGGCGGGGTGCAGCGGGCCCACATAGGGCACGTGATCGGTGGTCCAGTTGTCCTGCGCCGCCCAGCGGAAGGCAGGTTCGGCGCCGGGAAAACGGTCGTGCGTCCAGTCGATCAGCCGCGCGTAGCGCTGCTCGACGCCACCGACACCGGGGGTGAACTTCTCCCCGGTGACGATGAGCAACCGCTGCCCAGGCCGGTACGGCGCGGTGCGCACCGAGCGGGTGCCGTTCTCGGGCGTGAGATACATGCCGTGCGGAGCACGGTCGGAGGGGAGCACGGCTGCGACGACCAGCTCCCGCTTCACTTCCAGACGGGGAAAGAGCAAGGCCCGGTCGAAGATCGGGTAGGCCGTCGCCACCACCACGTCGCGGGCCCGCAACCGCGCTCCGCGGTCGGTGGTCAGGCGGCACGGATGGCCCTCGTTGAGGCTCACCACGCGCGAGTGCTCGAAGACCAGGCCGCCTCGCGCGACCAGGTCCTCCACCAGCGCCAGCAGGTATTTCCGGGGGTGGAACTGCGCCTGCCCCGCCACCTCTATCGCTCCCGCGACCGGGAAGGGCAGATCGGTCCCGGTCGTGAACGAGGCGTCCAGCCCGGCCGACGACGCGGCCTCCGCCTCGGCCCGCACCTGCTCCAGGGCCTGCTCGCCTTCGGCATAGGTGAAGGCGGGGCACTCCTCCAGATCGCAGTCGATTCCCAGCTCGTCAGCCACCTGCCGTACCCGGTCCACGGCGTCGGCCTGTGACCTGGCATAGAGCCGGGCGGCCTCCTCCCCGCGCACGCCACGGATCTCCTGGTACGCCAGGCCCTGGAAGGCGGAGAGCTTGGCTGTCGTGTGCCCCGTAATCCCGGCGGCCAGCCGGGCCGCTTCCACCAATGCCACCCGGCGCCCGGCACGGGCCAGTTCCCAGGCCGTGCAGATACCCGCAATGCCCCCGCCGACCACGGCGACCTCGACATCAGGAGCGCTGCCTTCCCCGCCGGGATCCAGGGCCGGGTGGGACGGTCCCGGTGCCGATGACATCCAGTACGACGAGGGCGCGTACCCGGTGGGAAGACTCGTCATCGCCAGCTCCTCTCCCGCTCTGCTCCTGTGGCTTGCGGTCCCGATCCGGGTGCCCCCATATCGATCGGCTACCGCTCCAGAGCGGTGTACCGTTCGAAACGTCGTTGCTGCACGTCACGCCGCATATCGGCCAGCTTTCGATCACCGTGTCGAGGCCATGGGTACGGCCCGTCTGCCGGTGGGTGCAAAGATCACTTCGGCCACGAGCACGGCGGCGGACCCTCCCCGGAGGCATGGCCCGTCTCCTCGGCCATCGCCCGGGAACTCGGGCGGTGACAAGCTGTGCCAGCCGCAGCCGTGGCCACCGCATGGTGAGCGGTTCCGACCACAATGGAGGCCCTCATACTCCGCGCATTGGCAGATGTCTTCCGGTCCGTTGGTGGCGCCATCGCCACCGTCGTCACCCTGCCCTTCCGCGCCGTGGCGCGGCTCTTCGGGGACGCTTCGGACACCGCCCACGGACACCACTGACACCCTCGACGCCTGAACGCCCGCCACAGCATGAGCCGCTCGGCTGACGGCCGTGCGGGCCGGCCGCCGTTGACGCCCAACGTGAGCAGCCCCTCCACGGACAGTTTGTGGCAGAGCCTCGCTGATTGCGGAAGACCATAGGCGCCACCACATCGGCGTCACCGGCGGCGATGCCCCCGGTCTGCTCCTAGCGGTGTATATCATCGCCGCCGGCGTCTCGGAGAACACCGACCGGTTCGGGGCAGCTGCTGCCGTGGCCGACGGGCCGGGCCGGAGGGGGATGCCTGTGCTGTCCGGTGCGTCCGAGGTCGCCGCTTCATGTCGGCCACACGTTGTCGCCGCGGTGACCGGCCTCCTGCCGCCTTGGCTCTGGTGTAGCCGAGGGGCCCTGCTACGCAGTGCCTGTCATCTGCCGCTTCCGCTCTCCATTCGTGTGCGCCTCTCCCATCAGCGAGCCTTCTTCCTGCTCGTAGTGCGACAGGGCGAGGCCGAGGCCGAAGAATGTGGGCGCCCACTCGCCGACGTAGATGCCCCAGCGGTCGGCACGGTCGAGCCCGGCACCGGGTTCGGCGCGCAGGGAGGCGGCCCAGGTGAGTATGGAGAGCCCGATGGAGGCGACAGCGGCGGTGTAGGCGTGCTCGCTGCGCAGGCCCATGTCGTGCAGCTTCTTGATCATGACAGTGGTTCCTTAGGGAGTTAAGTTCCCCCCTCAGGGCTCATCTCCGGGTTCCCCCTCCGAGGCGAGTGACGCGGAGCGAGCGAAAATAGTCAGGGCGCCCCCGAGAGAGCGGTATGTGACGTGATGTCGTATCTGTCGTTACCGGAACGTGTGGGACCACCGCATCAGCGCTGACCAGAGAGCCTGACCGTGCTGGAGTGTCTCCGTGAGTGAGCGCCAGCCCTACAAGAGCTACTTGTCCGACGAGCGCTGGGCCCTGATCGAGCCCGTGATCACCGCCTGGCAGCCCCGGCATCGCTCCGTCAACGGCCACCAGGGCAACTACGACATGCGGGAGATCGTCAACGCCCTGCTGTACCAGTCCCGCACCGGCTGCCAGTGGGACTACTCCCCCACGACCTGCCCCCTGCCGGTGCGGTGAAGTACTAGAGGGGGCGGACGGCCGACCCCAGTCTGGTGGTGCTCGACACTCAGAGCCTGCACGCCGCCGCCGGGGTGCCCGCGGTCACCACCGGGCGGGATGCGGCAAAAAAGCGCCAGGCCGCAAGCGCGGCCTGGCAGTTGACGTTCTGGGTCTGGTGATCGCGCTGCTGGAGCTGCCCGATCCGCCCCCGGCAGCGCCGCCGGCTGCGAAGCTGCCGGGCCATCCGGTCTACCAGCAGATCATGGCGGTGTTCGCTACGGCCGACACCCCGCTGCGGGCGCGGGCGGTGTGCAAGGCGATGGACGTGGAGATCGTGCCCAACAACAGCAACAACGTCCGCCTGAAGCTCAAGCGGCTGGTCGAGCGCGGGATTCTGGTCGAGACCGAACAGGGGTTGTTCACCCAGCCGCGGCCATAGCCGCCCAGCGAGCCCGCGACCAGGCTGCCGCCCGGGCCGATCCGGTCCAACGCCGGCGCCAGGCGATCGCGGTGGACGGCCAGTGCCTGCGCGGTGCATGGCGCCCTGAAGGCGCGCCGGAAGGCGGACCCGAGCCTGGTGGTGCTCGACACCAAGAGCGTGCACGCCGCGGTCGGGATGCCCCGCGCAGACGACGAGGCGCGATGCGGCAAAAAGGTACCGGGCCAAGCGCGGCCTGGCCGTTGACGTCCTGGGCTGGTGATCGCGGTGGTCGTCGCGGCCGCGACGGCGCACGAGAACGCCGTCGGCATCACGCTGCTGGAGAAGGTCGCCGACGACACCGGCGCCGTCAAGAAAGCTCTGGTCGACCAGAGCTTCACGAACGCCGTGGTCGCGCACGGGGAGAAGGTGGGCATCGAGGTCGAGGCCGAGGAGCGCGATCCGGCGCAGACCGGGTTCGTTCCCCAGGCCAAGCGGTGGATCGTGGAGCTGGTGCGCGACTACGAGTACCAGCTCCGCACCGCCGAGTCGCGGGTGTACTGGGCGATGACCGCGATGATACAGCGCCGGCCGACCGGGGCCGCCGCACCGACCTGGCGCACCGCATGACCGCGCTCGGTGAGGTAGCCGACCAGGAGGCCGCGTATCGCGGTGCAGGTGATGCCGTGCCGGTCGACCAGGGCTGCCGGTGTCAACTGCCTTGGCAGCATGACCGTCTTCAGCCGTGGGGGGCGTCAGGGCCGAAGACGCCGAGCCCCGCGAGGAGCGCGTAGAAGAGGTGCTCGCCTTGGTAGCCGTTGGTCTGATGCTCGCCGATGGCGTGCTGTAGCTCGACGCAGTCGCCGATGGTGACGTCGTGGACGGTGCCGCCCTTGGCGGTCACGATCCAGGTGACGCGATTGAGCGCGTTGTTGCAGTCGTTGGCCCCGGCGTGGCCGGTGGCGGTGTACTGGTCCTTGAGCGCCGTGAGACCGGCGGGGACGCTGCGGATGTGCGCCAGCAGTTGGGAAGGTCGCTGCCGCAGCAGCCACCGGTAGGCGGGGCGTACGACTTGTCCGCCCAGCAGCGGGATCATGCCGCAGCAGAGATCGGCACGGTCGTACTTGCGTGCCCGCTGGTGCTCGGACAGCCACTGCATCGGCAGCCGTGTCCAGTCCCGACCGGCTTCCTCGGCTCCGCCGGCCAACCAGCGCTCCATTCTCCCCGAGCTCGCGCATCAGTGGTACGCCTGGCTCGTTCGGGGGAGCGCGTCGAGGAATGGCTGGTGTGGCCGGGACGGTGACCAGCAAAGGTGAAGTCTCCGATCGCGCGGATCGGGGACTTCACCATTACGAGCCCGGCCGGAGGGGATCAGTACGAGCGGCCCCTGTTACGGCCCCGGGTGCCGGTGCGTACCGGGGGCGACGGCACGGGTGCCGAGGGGGTCTTGACGACCCGTGCGCGCGTCGCCCGGATACGGCCCGTTTACGCGGCCGGGGTGAGTTGGGCGCGGCCGAACAGCAGCGCGTAGCCGGTGGGGAGTTGCTGGAGGATGCGGGTGATGAGGTCGGGGTCGGCGTGGGCGGTGACGGCCGAGAAGACGGAGCCGGTGTCCCAGCGGGTGGTGGCCAGGGAGGCGCCGGAGCGGGCGGCGAGGTCCTTGACGAAGGCCCATCCGGTCAGCGGCCGCGTGTCGGGGATCTGCGCGGTCAGGACACGTGCGGCCTCCACGGGCAGGCAGGCGGCCAGGTCGACGCGCTCGTCGCCGGTCAGCTGACGTCCCAACCCCGCCAGGACCAGGCGGACGGCTTCCTCGGCCCTCTCACGGGTGGGGTAGGCGCCTTCGTAGCGGACCTTCTCCAGCATCTGCTCATACGCCGTCCCGTACGGCTGCTGCTGCTCAAGCGGTATGCGCACGTCGGTGATCACTGCGGTGCGTGCCTTTCGTGGAGTCAGGATTGGGTGGTGCCGGTGGGGGCACCGGTGGTCAGGTGGGCTGGGGGCGGCCGAAGTGCAGGTCGTAGCCAGCGGGGTGCTGGAGCAGGATCTGCCCCATCAGGTCCTCGCCGGCCGTGTCGGCGACCGTGGACAGCACGGCGCTGACGTCCCACGTCGCGGTCTGCTCGGTGGCACCCTCGATCCAGGCCGCGGTCGCCCGCACGAACCGCTCCGGCGGCAGCGGCTCGGCTCTCTGCAGCGGGTTGAGCAGGATCAGGGCGAAGTCCTCCGGCAGGCGTGCCGCGAGCAGGGCGCGGACCTCGCCGACCAGGTGCGCGCCGAGCAGGGCGATCACCACGCGGGCCGCTCGCTCGGCTTCCTCCACAGTGCCGTACTCGCCGCGTTCCTTCACGTGGTCGAGGAACGCTTCGCGTCGCAGAGTCATCTCGGCCGCCACCCCTTCTTCTTCGGACTGCCCACGGGGGTGCGGAGGGCGGGGAGAGGGGGAGATCAGGTGCCCGTCCTCCGCACCTGTCCGGCCGGTGTCAGCCGGAGATCTCCTTGTGGCCGGTCCCGACGCCGATGGAGATCTTGCGGGGCTTGGCGCGCTCGGCGATCGGGATGCGCAGAGTGAGCACGCCCGCGTCGTAGTCGGCCTTGATGTGCTCAGTGTCGAGGGTGTCGGCGAGCACGAGCTGGCGGGAGAAGGCGCCCAGCGGCCGCTCGGACAGTTCCATCTGCACGTCGTCGGCCTTCGCCACCGGCCGTCGCTCGGCCTTGACGGTGAGCATGTTCCGTTCGACGTCGATGTCGATCGCGTCCGCAGTGACGCCAGGCAGGTCGAAGGCCACGACGTACTCGTCGCCCTCGCGGTAGGCGTCCATCGGCATCGCCGACGGCCTCGACCAAGTACCCGGGCCCATCAGCTGCTGCGTCAGCCGGTCCAGCTCACGGAAGGGGTCAGTGCGCATCAACATCGTGAAAACACCTCCAGCAGGTTCTGGCAGTTACTGCCAATGCGCTTCACTGACACCGTTGTAACATGTCATCCAATGGATGACAAACATGATGTCGTCAACGTGATGACAACCCGAGTGAGGTGCCCGTGACCGCAGCCGACCAGCCGCCCACGATCAGCACCGACACCCACAGCCCGGCGTCATTCCTCGCCGCCTCGGCGGCCCTTAACGCCATAGACGACGCCTTGCGCAATGCTCAGCACGAGGCCCCGAGCGCCCCCGATACCGGGCCGGGCCCAGAGCAGGCCCTGGCCTCCCTGATGCTGCTGCGGCAGGTCCGCGAGCAGCTCGCCGGATGGGAGACCGGCCTGATCGAAACGGCCCGCGACGCGGGAGCCAGCTGGGCCGACCTCGCCCAGCCCCTCGGTGTCGCCAGCCGTCAAGCCGCCGAGCGCCGCTACCTGCGCGGCCGCCCCGGAGCCGCCGGGACCACCGGCGAGCAGCGCGTAACGGCCACCCGCCAGGCCCGGGCCGCCGAACGGAGCACCGCCACCTGGGCCCGCCGTAACGCCGCCGACCTGCGCCGCCTCGCCGGCCAGATCACCGCACTCACCGACCTTCCCCCCGCCGCCCGTCGCCCTGTCAGCGAGCTCCACGCGGCCCTCGCCCACGACGACCCCGCCGACCTCATCGCCCCCCTGACCGCCGCCCGCCCCCACCTGGCCGCCGCCCACCCCGACCTCGCCGCCCGGCTCGACACCCTCACAACCCAGTAGTACGAGTCAACGATCCAGCCTGTGCGACTCTGTCGCCCGATTCTCGAGAATCGGCTGACCTGTGGGTTCTCGGGGTGGGATGGTGTTGGGGATCGGTCTGTTCGCGGGGAAGTGAGGAGGATCGGCGGTGTCGCTGCGTCCTGTCCCCGCTCCCGAGATCCCTGAGATGACCGCTCGGGTGGCCCGGGCGGCGTTTCCCAAAGGCTGTCTGGCGATGAGGGTCCGCGACGAACTGGGTGTGCTGTTCCAGGACGCGGACTTCGCGGCAGCGTTCCCGGCCGTGGCGGGCCGGGTCTTGCTCCGGGGATGCCGGCCGTGGTGTCGGTCATGCAATTCGCTGAGCGGCTGACGGATCGCCAGGCTGCTGATGCCGTCCGCTCCAGGATCGACTGAAAGTACATGCTGGGGCTGAAGCTGGAGGACGAGGGCTTCCACTTCTCCGTCCTCTCCGGCTTCCGGACACTCCTGGTTGAGCACAGCCGCGAGCAGGTGGTCCTGGACCGGCTGCTGTCCCGGCTGTCCGGGCTGGGTTTCCTGCGCGCGGGCGGACGTGTACGCACGGACGCCACTTCTCTACGTCGAGCCCCCAGCCGCCCCTCTCGCTACTGCGCCGTACAGCCCGATACCGTGCTCACGGCCTGGAAGTGCCCCATCCGCCGGCAGACACCAAGGGGCTTTACACCTCCTTGACGTGGCAGGCACCTCTCGGCCGGGACACCCGAGCGCCGCCTGCCTGCGGAAACGGGCCCGCCGAGGTTGTCAGCCCACAGCCCCTCCCTGTCGCCTGGGGAGCGCGACATCCTGCTCCCACCACGAAAGGGGGCCGAGAGCCGACAAGGGGTCCTTATGCCTCTCGATGCAGAGAACATCAGAAGCGATGGGGTGATCCCAGGGGCCTACGGTTGACGACGGCACGCAGGGGCGCGGTACGGCACCGCACGTCTACCGGATCGGGTGACGGACAAACCGGGCGGCGTTGACACGTCTGCGAGTTGGGAGCACGAGGGCTCCCAGAGGGCCCCCCATTGCTCCCAGCCGGGAAACGGTTAAGGCCGCCTCCGCTGTCCGCGGAAACGGCCTTCGACCTGCGAAAACGCTGGTCGGGACGACAGGATTTGAACCTGCGACCCCTTGACCCCCACAGCCCAGCGACCACTCTCCGCGACGATCCATTCCGCACCGTAGCCGCCAGTTCGGACCCGTACGGGACGGTAGACCACCAGCCACGGAGGGAGCACCGAACGCGCGTGATCACCGTCGGCACTCAGCCCATTCCCGCAGAGAGGAATGCGGGGCGACCCGATGGATTCCCTCACAGTACCGGTATATTATTTTTGGTATGGGTGAGCGGTACGAAATCGAGCTTGAAGCAGAAGTCCAGCAGTGGCTGGACTCGCTCCCTCCCGCCGATTACTTGCGCGTGATGAAGCTGGCCGACTTCCTCGCCGACCACGCCGAGATACTCGGCGAGCCCCAGACCCGCCACCTGCGCGGCAAGCTACGCGAGCCGCGGTTCTCCCTACACCGTCGTGAACAGCGCATCACGTACTGGCTTCGCCCCCGCTCGGCGCATCGTGATGCTGACCGTGTTCCACAAGACCCGCATGCGCGAAACCGCAGAGGTCGATCGTGCACATGCGGCCCAGCAGCAGTGCGAAGCCGAACACCGTCCCGCGAACAGCCATGAGATCTACGACCGCAACGTGAAGGAGGAAGAACTGTGAAGCACTCCGCGTGGAAGACCCGCCGTGCCAAGGAACTGGCCGACGAGGAGACCGGCCTCGCCCCTCAGGCTCAGCAGATCTACGACGAAACCGGGCTGGCCATCGAAATCGGCCGCACCGTCTACCAGCGCCGCACCGAACTGGGCTGGTCCCAGACCGAACTCGCCCGCCGCGCCGGGATGACCCAGCCTGCCATCGCCCGCCTGGAGACCAGCCTCACCCTCCCCTCTACCCGAACCCTGCTGCGCGTGGCAACCGCCATGGGCCAGCCTCTCCACATCACCATCGGCCACGCCGCCTGACCACAGGCCCTGTGCGTGTGCGACTTTGTCGCCCGACCCACGGGCGGCGTGTACGACGTCGCCGTGAGCACCGCCCGCAACGGCTGCACCTGAGGTCCCGCGCACGCATTTCCCGCCGTGCGCCCCGGAAAAGCCCCTTCCGGTCGGAAGGGGCTTTCGGACTTTCTGGATTGGCGCCAACAGCCGCTGTCCCGCTAAGATTTGAGCGGTTCCAAAAAAAGGGGAAGCAGTGGCAGTTCGCTTTGTACAGGTTGCGGAAACTGAGAAGAACGAGGAAGGGGTTCAGGAAACCGTCACGACCGTCGTCGTCAACGGACAGACGGTGGAAACGCGAATCTACGGACGTACGGTTATTCACTGCGATCTCGAACCCGATATCACCGCGGATGTGCACTCGGTGGACATATCCGTGCCCACCTGGGTCGAAGAGGAATACGAAACCGGGGAGCAGAACGAGGACGGCAGCAACACCATTGCCGTGCGGCAGGCTCTGAGGAATGAGCGCCGGACCGTGGACCTGGGCCCGGACGGGCTGAAGGCGCTACAAAAGGCGCTGGAGCCCTTCACCGCGGCGTCCCGGCCCGCGGAGGAGCCCCCCGCCAAGAAGCGTGGCCGCCCCGCCAAGAAGGCGGCTCAGACCCCTCCGAACGCGAGCTAGTGCTGTGACCGAATAGGTTCGCCGGGTTGGTGGTTGGAGCGGTTGGATAGGCAGTGACGTCCGTTCCGATCGCTGGAGGTGTGGTGGCCGAGCCTGTGCGGGTGCGCAGACTGACCGACCATGAAGGGCAGAAGCTGCAGCAGATCGTGCGCCGGGGCAGCACCAACTCGGTGCGCTATCGCCGGGCGATGATGCTGCTGGCGTCCGCCGGCGGGAACCGGGTCCCGGTGATCGCCCAGCTGGTCCAGGCGGACGAGGACACGGTGCGGGAGGTGATCCACCGGTTCAACGAGATCGGCCTGGCCTGCCTGGACCCTCGGTGGGCGGGAGGCCGTCCCCGCCTGCTCAGCGATGACGACGAGGACTTCGTCGTCCAGACGGCCACCACCCGCCCCACCAAGCTCGGCCAGCCCTTCACCCGCTGGTCGATCCGCAAACTCGACGCCTACCTCCGCCGCGCGCACGGACGCGTCATCCGCATCGGGCCGCGAAGCCTTACGGTGCCTGCTCCGCCGCCGCGGCATCACCTTCCAGCGCACCAAGACCTGGAAGGAGTCCCCCGACCCCGAACGCGACGCCAAGCTCGACCGGATCGAGCACGTCCTGGAGCACTTCCCGGACCGGGTCTTCGCCTTCGACGAGTTCGGGCCGCTGGGGATCCGGCCCACCGCGGGCTCCTGCTGGGCGAAGCAGGGCAGCCCCGACCGCCTGCCGGCGACCTACCACCGCACCCAGGGCGTCACCTACTTCCACGGCTGCTACTCCGTGGGCGACGACCGGCTGTGGGGCGTCAACCGGCGCCGCAAGGGCACCGCATCGCCTCCGACCCATCGAAGGATCCAGAGGACACTCGTGAGCATCCTCACGACGCATCGCGCTCTGCTGAGCCGTCTGCTGCCCGACGACAAACCGGACGACCTGGCAGTACGTCAGGGGCAATTCCACAACGTAGTCATTGGCTCAGACCGCGTCGTGTGCCTGCCTCGCACCCGGGCAGCGGCCGCCCGGGTGCCCCAGCGGGCGGCCGCACTACACGCACTCGCCGGCCTCGACCTCGGCTTCCGCACACCTGAGCCGCTGCTCCAGGGCGGCGCCCACGGCACCGACGAGGCGCCGTTCCTGGTACTCAGCCGCATTCCCGGGGAACCGCTGGAGACCGACGCACTCAACGATGCCCAAGTGGTCAACACCGTGGCGGCGCAGTACGCCATGCTGCTGTCCGCTCTGGCCCGTGCCGGCACCGAAGAGACGGTACGAGCAGCTCTCCCTCAGGCATCAGAAGGCCAGTGGCGGCGGTTCGCGGAGAACGTGCGCGCGGCGCTGTTCCAGCACATGTCCGACAGCGGACGCCTACGGGCCGAGCGGGAACTTACAGCACTCGACAGCCTTCCCCACCTCACCCGAGCAGTGGTGCATGGCGACCTCGGTGCCGAAAACGTCCTATGGGAGTGGACGCACGGCCTGCCGCACCTCTCCGGAGTACTCGACTGGAACGACGTCACACTCAGCGACCCAGCCGAGGACCTCGCAGCCATCGGCGCCAGCTACGTCCCTGAGCTCCTGGAGCGGGTGCTCGCCCTGGGCAGCTGGTCAAACCACGGACTCCTCACCCGCATAGCCGCGATCCGCGGCACATTCGCCCTGCAGCAAGCCCTCTACGCAATCCGCGACGGCGACGAAGAAGAACTCGCGGACGGCCTGGCCGACTACCGCTGAGGCCCTGCGAGTGCCGGTAAATCATCCACGCAGGTGAGAGCTTGATCAGAGATCTTCGACTTTGGCCGATGCTCACCCCGGCGTCTTCACCTGCACAAGGCCCCGACGGCATCATGATTTGTCGTGCTGCCGCGCCTGGCCTATCTCGCCGTGAGCAACACCCGGGCGTTCCTACGCCTTCTGCCGATGAGCGACAGAGACAAGGACATCGAGATCCTCGTGCTCCGGCACCAACTGCTGCTCCTGCAAAGCCGAATCGGCAAGCCTGCCCTCACCGACAGCGACCGCGCCATCCTCGCCGGACTGCTCCACCACCTGCCCAAAGACAGACTGCGGCACCTTCTGCTGCTGGTCCGCCCCGAGACGGTCATGCGCTGACATCGGGAGCTGCTCAGGCAGCGCCATGCCGCAACCTGCATGCCCAAGCGGCGTGGACGCCCACGCACCATCCGCTCGATCCGCGCCCTCGTCCTGCGCCTGGCCAGAGAGAACGCCTCGTGGGGGTATCGCCGGATCCACGGCGAACTCGCGGCGCTGGGGATCAAGGTCGCCGCCTCAACGGTCTGGGAGATCCTCCGCGAGCACGGCATCCCACCCGCACCCGAACGGCAGAACACCACCTGGGCCGACTTCCTCCGCAGCCCGGCCAAGGCCCTTCTCTCCTGCGATCTCTTCGAAGTCCGAACGCTGACAGGGGCGCGCCTGTACGTCTTCGCCGTCATCGAGCACACCACCAGGCACATCCGGATCCTCGGCGCCACCGCACACCCCACCGCGGACTGGATCGTGCAGCTCGGACGCAACCTCCTCATGGACCTCGAAGACGCCGGCAGCAGGGCACGGTTCCTCATCCGCGACCGCGACTCGAAGATCACAACCGCCTTCGACACCCTGATGACCGACGCCGGTCTCAATGTCGTCACCACCGGCATTCGGATACCCCGGATGAACCCGCTCATCGAGCGCTGGATACAAACCTGCCGCACCGAACTCCTGGACCGGACCCTGATCTGGAACCAGGGCCACCTCCTCCACGCCCTGCGCGAGTATGAATCCTTCTACAACGAACACCGCCCGCACCGGGCACTGAAAAACGCCGCCCCATGCCGCCCACTACCCACACCCATCCCCCAACAAGCCCAGCTCACCCACCTGGAAGTCCACAGACGAGACCGACTCGGCGGAACCCTCCACCAGTATCAGCACACCGCCCGAGCTGCGCGGATGATTTATCGGCACCCGCAGGTGCGCCGGTCATCTCAGACAAGTAGGTGGGCGAGTTGGTGGCGGGCGTCGGCGCGCAGGTCCGCGGAAGGCGTGCCTACGGCCGTTCCCAGGGGCGCTGCTGAGGCGGGATCGTCCGCGTTATGAGAGATCTCGTCCGGCATGTTTCTCACTTGCCGGCCAATTGGATGGTGCCGACCACTTACGTGGTTAGCGTGAACGAACCAAGCCTATCGGCCTCCAGTCCGAGGAGAATCATGCAGGACCTGTCTCGTCTGTCCGGTACCACGGCGCTGGTTACGGGGGCGTCGGGCGGTATAGGCGCCGAGTTCGCCGCCAGGCTCGCCCAGCGTGGTGCGGACCTCATCCTCGTCGCCCGATCGGGCGACAAACTGGAGACGCTCGCCTCGTCCCTGCGCTCCGCACACGGAGTGCGCGTGCTGACGGAGAAGCTGGACCTGTCCGAGCCCGAGGCGCCTCGGGCAATGTTCGAGTGGACCGTCGAGCACGGGCTAGAGATCGGTTTCCTCGTGAACAACGCAGGCGGCGGTGTCGGCGGGGCAGCGGCGAAAGCCGACCCGGCGGTCGTCGCAGCGATGGTGAACCTGAACGGGCAAGCCGTGGTGGAAAACACGATCCGCTTCCTGCCGGGCATGGTCTCACGTGGCCGTGGAACAATCGTGAACGTCACGAGCGCTTCCGCGTTCATGCCCACGCCCTACCTGGCCGCCTACGGCGGGAGCAAGGCGATGGCGCAGTCATTCACACTGGCGGTCAGTGCCGAGGTCGCCGACGCGGGCGTCCGGGTGCTGGCGGTCTCCCCGGGAGTGACCGTCACAGGGCAGAAGTCCGAGGACATCCTGCCCGCAATGGCGAGATTGGGCGGGCTGCGGCAGCCGGAGCAAGTCGTCACCACCGCTTTCCGCGCACTGGGCTCGCGCAAGGCGTTGGTGGTCGACGGCCGCCGCAACGCGCTGTTCGCCCGCCTGGTCCAACGCCTGCCGGATCGGACGACCCGCGCACTGGGACGCCGACTGGCAACGAGGCTCACCGGCTTTTGACCGACGGGACACGCGCCGATCACTACCGCCCGCTCTGGCGACTACGACGACGCCGCGGCCACGCTCACCAGTGTCGGCTGGAGCTGTCCACGCAGACCCTCACCTTCCTGACCGGGCTGCTGTCCGCCCAGCTGAAGAAGATCCGCTCGCGATGGCGCAAGCGTCCGGCCGGGCGGATCGCGGTGATCGTGCTGGCCGCGCTGCGGCATGACCAGCGGCTTGCCGACCTCGCCGGCGGCAACGGCCTCTCGCGCACCACCGTGGACCGTTGGCTGAAGGAGATGCTCGACCTGCTGGCCGCGCGGGCCCCAGGCTGGAGCGGGTGCTGGCGAAAATCGCCCGGGCGGGTGGCAGCGTCGTCCTGATCGACGGATCGCTGATAC
Source organism: Streptomyces hygroscopicus (assembly GCA_002021875.1). Taxonomy (NCBI): domain Bacteria; kingdom Bacillati; phylum Actinomycetota; class Actinomycetes; order Kitasatosporales; family Streptomycetaceae; genus Streptomyces; species Streptomyces hygroscopicus. The sequence continues at coordinate 9,246,359 of CP018627.1, read as the reverse complement.
CCACCCAGCGCCGCACCGGCCACCCGAGGAGACGCCGCTGGTCGGCCAAGCACAAACGGCACGGGCTGCTGGTCATCGCCCTGACCGATGTCAAGGGGCGGCTGCTGTGGACCTCCACCGCCCGACCCGCGCGCGGCTCGGAGGTCACCGCCTGCCGCCACGACGACCTGGTCGGCCGACTCCGCGTGGCCGGCCTCGCCGCAATCGCCGACCTCGGCTTCGTCGGCCTCGACGGTGGCGGCGACGACAGCAGCGACCCGGTGGTCATCACCGGCTACAAGAAGCCCAAGGGCAAGAAACTCCCGCCCGCGAAGAAGAAGGTCAACCAGCTGATCGCCGCAGAACGAGCCGTCTGCGAACACGCCTTCGCACACCTGAAGTGTCTGGCGCGTACTGACCCGGCTCCGCCTCGACGTGAAGTGGGCCACCCGGCTCGTCCGCGCGCTGATGGTCCTCAACTGGCACGAGATCGCCCGCTGACCGACGATCTTCACCGCAGACAGCCGCCGACGACCAGCACGAGCATGACCTCACCCACCCATGCCACCCCCGTGACCTGCACGTTCAAGATGAACACACTCATTGGCCCGGCTACAGGGTACGGAGGTCATCAGGCAGGGGGCCTGTGTTGCTCGTGTGACACATACGCACGCAACGCCGCTGTACCTGCTGAGCAGCCGTATGGGACGGCCTCGCTGCCGTGGAGTTCATGGCAGCCCTGGAAAGGACACAAGAGTGGCACCTCAGGCAGCACGTCACCGGCATTCGGCAAAGCGCCGCCTCATCGGCGCAGGCGCCGTGGCGGCCGCAGCCGGAATCGCGCTCACCGCGACGCTCGTAGTGAACGCCAACGCCGCGTGGACGTCCACGTGGAATGTCACCGCGTCCGGCTGGTCCGGCCAGGACGACCCCCAGGTCTCCATCGACCGCTCCGGCGATGCGCTGCTCGCCTGGGCGGCCATGGACAATGCGAACAGCTCCTACTTCCGCGTACAGACCCGGGTGAAGTACGCAAACGGCACCCTGGGTGCGACCCGCACCCTGTCCCCGGACGGCCGCGCCATCAGCTGGGTGCAGGCCGACTCCGATGACACCGGCGACTCGTCGGTGGTGTGGCAGCAGGACAGCACCGTCGTCGGCCGCCGGGTCGCGTCCTCCGGCAGTCTCGTCGGCTCGCTCCAGATGCTCTCCACCCCCGGGTCGCCCGCAACCACGCCCTCGGTCGCCGTGACGCCCGGCGGCAGCTCGATGGTGGCGTGGACGGAGATCCGCGACGGCAGCTGGTACGCGGTGGCCCGTCGGCTGAAGCTCGACGGCACGCTCGGCGCGGTGCACACACTCGGCTCGGGCTCGGCGGAGCCGCCGGCCATCGGCGTGGACCGCAATGGCCAGTTCGTCGTCGCCTGGGTACGCGGCTCCGAGGTGGTGGCCAAGCGGATGACCGCGACCTCGATCTCCGCGGCGAAGGTGCTCACCACGCCGATCGCGGCGTACGGCGGCTTCGGCATGGTTCGGGTCGGCGTGGACCGGGACGGCGACGCGGTGATCAGCTACCACTCCGGCGGCGGCGACCGCGCGCAGGTCTGGGCCTCGCGCTGGAGCCACACCGGCACGCTGTCGAACCCGCTGCGTATCTCGACATCCACGGAGAATGTGGACTTCCACCACACCCTCGGGACGGACCTGGACGGCGACTCGATGATCGTGTGGGTCCGCAACAACGCCGGCAAGCGCGAGCTGTACGGCCGCAAACTCTCCGCCGGCGGCACCCTCGGCGCCATCACGTCGCTGGGCGCCGGCGACCGCCCCGACCTCGCCCTGGACGACGACGGCGACGGCATGCTGGTGTCGCAGACCACCACGGCCATCTCCACGCCGCCGTACAGCGTCACGAAGGCCACCGCCCGGCTGATCAGCCGCTCCGGCACCTTCGGCAGCGCGAAGACGCTCACGACGGACGGCCGCGTGCCACAGGTCGCAGCGCGTCCGACGGCCGTGTTCACCACCACGTGGCAGCAAGAGTCGTACCCGTACACGATCAAGGCGATCACTGGTCCTTGATCTGTCTTGGTCGCAGGCCGGTGGCCGCCCGTCACCTGGGCCGGGTCGGGCCGAGCTGGGCCGCGAAAAAAGCCGAGGCCGTCCGCAGCACCTCGTTCGCCCGCTTGAGCTGGGCGTTCTCCTTACGTAAGGCCATCAGCTCCTCACTCTCGGCGGTGGTGAGCAGGTCCTCCCGCTCGCCGGCGTCGGCCTCGGCCTGCCGGATCCAGGTGCGCAGGGCTTCGTGGTGCACCCCGAGTTCCTCGGCCATGCGGCGGATGACGGGCTTCGGCTCGGCGGCGCGATACATGCGGACCCCGCGGTCACGCAACTCCAGCGGGTATTTCCTCGGGGCAGGCATCGTCTGGTCTCCTCTCGAGACCCATCTGACCTGCTGTCACCTCTCCCCGCATCTCGGGGTGCCTCTGTGTCTTGTCAAGTCACCTGAGATAGCTGCTGTTTGGACCTGCGTTCGTCGGCGGTCATCACGCGCCACACGTGGTCGGCGAGCCGGCGTTTCAGGCAGCGTTTGGCTTCCCTGGGTGTTTTCCCTTCCGAGAGTTTCCGCTGGTAGTAGGCATGCCCAGAGGAGCTCGGCATCCTGATCTGGACGACCGCGATGGTGTGGAGGACGGAGTTGAGCTGACGGTCACCGGAGCGTGAGAGCCGGTGGCGTGCCTTGTCCGCGCTGGCGATCTCGATCGGGGCAGCGCCGGTGTAGTTCGCGAACGCCGCGGCGGTGGCGAACCGGCTGGCTCGTCCGACGCGTCCGACGAGCCGCGCCGCCAGCACCGGCCCGACACCGGGCGTATTTGTCAGCGTGCTGCCCGAGGACCCAACGAGTTCCTCCATATGTGCGGCGTTCTCGGCCAGCCGTTTGTCCAGCGCGCGGATCTCCGCGACCAGGTCACGGGCAAGGTGCCTGCGGACCTGCTCGACGTCGCCGGCAGGGCGAACCGTGCGCAGCAACGTGGCGGCCTGGTCCGCTGACAGCTGTGGCGGAGCCCCGCCGGGCAGGAGATCACGCAGCACCGCGTGCAGCTGATTGACGGCGCGAACCCGGGCCTGAGTGAGATTGACACGTCGCTCGTCGAGCAAGGCCAGGGCCGTGGTGTGGCCTTCCGCCTCCACTTCGCGGCCGTCCCCGTGCACGTAGGCCGTAGCCGTGGCGGCGGCGTCGATCCGGTCGTTCTTGCGGCCGCCGCCACGGGTGAGCCGACGGATGCGGCTGGTCGCCGAGGGTGGAACGTCGGCGACGCTCTCCCCGCGGGCGATGAGCCACTGCGCCAGGTGGCGGCCGAGCCCGTTGGCGTTCTCCACCACCCACGTGCGCTGCGGCCAGCGGCGGGCCCAGGTCAGGAGCCGCCGGTACTCCGCCAGGGTCGCTTCGATCTTCAGCGAACCCCTCTGCTGATTCGAAACAGGGTCGACGGCGGTAGCAGTGTGAGTGGACTTGTGCGGATCAACGCCGATCAGTATCACGGGAGTTCGTTCCTCACAGCCGGAAGACGGGACGTCCACGGCCGACACGCCGACTTCGGGAACCGCTGGTCGGGACACGCCTCTGTTGAGTCAGACCGTGGCCGGACACCGGGTCGGCGGCACACCCCGAGCGGGCCAGCCCCGAGGGGCGGCAGGAACCTCACGAGCCATCCAACCCAGCGTCCTACGGCACGCTACGAGCGGCCAACCCGACCGCGCACCGCTACGACCAATACAAGTCGGGAACCTCAGTGTGGCGCCCTGCCCAGCACTCGAACCTGCGGCCAACGGCCGCGCTGATTCATAGGTGCAGCGTCGACTCGACAGTGAGGCGTGGTCCCAGCGACCACCCACCCGCCGCCATTCCCATCTGTCTGTGCCCCGCCGGGGCACAGACAGCATCCACACGTGTGCCCGTGGCCCGGTTCCGGGTCATGGGCTTCTGCGCGTGGGCGGGCATGGTGTCGTTGATCCTCTCTGCGGCGTCGGCGATCTCGGGCAGGTAGTCGGCGGGGAGGGTGACCGTCAGGGTGACGTCGTCACTGTGTGCATGCAGCCGCACACTGAGCTGGGTGGTGGCGAAGAGCCGCCTGAGCAGCTCTGTGGCGCCTGAGCGAGGTTGAAAGCCAGGTAATCGTGGTCATCGCCTACCAAACGGGACTGGCCCGTCCCCATGACCCATGACCTCCGCCTCCGATCCACCGGACGGCGCCGGGAGCATACCCAGAGTAGACAGCCGGGCTACCCAGGCCGCGCCACCACCGCACCACCGCGCCCCACCCGGCCCCACCGGCTCCGTTGGTCCGCCTGGCTACGCCGTCACCAGGCCCGAGCGGCGGGCCTATTCCACGGCCCGGCCTGCGGTGCGCATCAGTTCGCGGATTCTGTACCCGTAAGTGTCGGCGAGGCCCTCCCCTGCGTAGCACAAGCACCTCGTCGCCGTCATAGTCGCCCTCGCAGGCATCCAGGCCCTCGAGCACGCCGAGGGCCACGGCCTCGGCCGCATCGAGCACGCCCAGCGCCAGACGGCGGCGGACATCGGGTCTCCTGCTCGATGACCGGACCGGTATCACCGCCCGGAACCTGGACGTACGTGCTCCCGTGGGAGCACGCTCGGGAGCGCGGTCCGACACACGACAGGCCCGGCAGGTGTCTTGCCCCGCAATTATGAGCGCGGGCCCTCCAACCGGTCCCGGAAGTAGTTCACTTCCTCCTCATCCCAGGGCCAGATCGACGACACACGCGTGAACTCCACCGAGTACCCCTTACTCATGTTGTTCTTGCTACTCACTACCTCAACAGCTTCCTCCGGGACTCATCCGTCCCAGTAAGGCTGTCCAGATCAGCGGGGGAACTTGAGGCCGAGGACCAGGACGCGATATGGGCGTACTGTTTGTGGTGAAGCGGGCTTTGACTGGGAGGACTCATGGGTTCCCTGGAGACACCTATGGGTGTGGATGTACGGGATAGGCTGCTCGCCGCCGCGGCACAGGATGTCGTACATGCGCTGAGAGCTTCGGCGGCGACGGTGTATCTTGTGCGCCCGGAACCACTGAAATCGATGCTGATAGCCACGGCAGTGGTGGTTAGTCCCCTCGGAGTGGGACCTATTGAACATATTCCGGCAGATGATCCGGTATATGCGACGGCGGCCGCTTATCGGTCCGGTGGTACGGCGACGGCGCATTCGATCGATTTCCTAGGAGAGCATCCCGAGGAGGCGGTTTCCGTGCCGTTTCCTTTTACCGCGTTTTCGGCCGCCGTCGGCGGGGTAGGGGTGATGACCGCGTTTTGGATCAATGGCCCCAGAGAGCCGACGGCAGAAGAGAGGCGGCAGCTCACGGAGGTGTCCGGCAGGCTGGGGCGCGAGCTGGAGCAGCTAGCTGCCCAGCGGGTGCCCATGACCCCTCCGGCCGTGCCACGGGTACACGCCGCGGAGTCGGGGCTGGCTGAGGGCCAAGGAGCAGCGGCCATTGACAACGCGCCGCTCGTCTATCACCTGCATCGGCTCTCCGTGCAGCTCAACCACGTGTCGGACGGCCGGGAAGCTGCCGCGTTGGCCTGCGCGCGAGTGATGTCCGCGGTGGACGCGGACGCGATGGCAGTGACCCAGGTAAAGGGCGACCGGCTCGTCATCGCCGCTGCCGAGGGTTGCTCGCGCTTGTTCCTGCGGGAGCTGGAAGGGCAATTGCTCATCAGTGCTTCAACGCCCGAGGCGAGGGCGGTGGCGCACAGGCGGCAACTGACCTATGCACCGGGAGCGGCACTGACACGCGGCCGGGTGGGGGCAGGGGACCGTGACGATTACGCCTGGGTGGTGCTGCCGCTCCTAGGGGGAAGCGGGGTCGTGGTGGGCACCTGCTCGATCGGCAGCGAGCAGCCAGGCATCTCGAAGACCGCTCCGCCTGCGCTGGCCACGCTGCTGGGACAGGCACTGGAACGCACGGCGGCGGACGGCGCCCGACACGCCCTCGCACAGCAGCTTCAGCGGACCCTTTTGCCGCGGGTGCTGCCGCAGTGTGCAGGCATCCGCAGCACGTCCAGATACGTGCCGACCGGCGGGATCGACCTGGGCGGCGACTGGTATGACCTGGTGACGCTGGCTGATCAGCACAGCGTCACCGCGCTGGTCGGTGACGTCCAGGGGCACGACATTCAGGCGGCTGTGGTGATGGGCCAGCTCCGGGCGGCCGCGCGAGCCTATGCCACCGAGGGCCACCACCCCGGCGCCATCCTGGGACGGATAAACCGCTTTCTCTGGGAGAGCAGTCATTTGATGTGCACATGCGCATGCATGCAAATCGACTTGGATACCGGCGTCGCTCAACTCGCAACCGCCGGCCATCAACCGCCTATAATCCGTAATCCTGCGGGTTGCTATTGGAATTCCAATTCCGACCTGGATATAGGCGTACCGCTGGGAGTCGATCCCGATAGCTCATACATGGTGACCGAGGCCATTTTGGAGCCGGGCACACTGCTGGCCCTCCACACCGATGGAGTGATCAATCCAGAGGAAACACAGTCGGACATCATGGAGGCCGCGATTAAATCCTCCGGTGCCGACGAGTTGGAAACTCTGGCAGACGAGCTGATCCGCCGCCGCAGTAATCGCATGACCGATGACGCAGCGCTGCTACTGCTGCAATTTGAGGGTCCTCCCGCGTATGCACGCATTCGCCAGCTCGAAATCACGCAGAATGATTTGCGAGGTGCTCATCGCGCTCGTTTTGCCGTGCATGGCTGGCTGCATGAGTGGGAGATGGGCCATATAGCCGAAAAGATGGAGCTGCTCGTATCCGAGGTGGTCACCAATGCGCTGATTCATGCCGCCACCGACGTGTATGTGTGTGTGCGCGGATACTCAGGCTGCGTGCGTGTCGAGGTGCGGGACAGTGACGTGCACCCGGCACGGCCGGACACCTCGCCCCTACAGGACGGCGATCTCGCGGAGAGCGGCCGCGGGTTGCTCATCGTGGATGCGCTGGCAGACCGCTGGGGCAATTCGCCCAGCGGCCGGGGAAAAACGGTGTGGTTCGAGGTGGCGGCGAAGCCATCGTGTCCGTGAGGCTGGTTGGCGCATCCGGTTGATCTTGCCCAGACGGGCGTGGGCCTGTTTTTCAAATCCTTGCACCGGCCACTGTGAACGCGCATCTCACCGACTGGCAAACACGGCATTCGGTGAATGTGGGTCGGTTCTGGATCAGATGTCACGCTCCGGCTCCTTTACCATAAGTGACCTTCGACAGACCGCGATAGCGGGTTCGGCGCAGGCCCGTGACATCGAGGACCTCGTTGATCATGCCTTCGACGCCGACACGCAAGGCGTACTCGACCTGCCACCGGCCGGTGGCCTGCTCGGCGCGGACGGAACGTACTCACGAGGGATTCCCGGTCTGCACCAGTGGCGCATTTTGTCCGATGTGTATGCGCGCCATCTACTGGTCGCGGATCGACGCCTCTACTCCAGGCTGCGACTAGAATGGCACCGAGGACAGGGGTTCGGTGATGCCCTCAGCATGCGCAGCGCGCGGAGCATCACCGTCGAGCAGATGCACCTCACGTTGGGGTGGCGTGGACGGACAAGCTCAACGGCATCCGTACTGACATCCTTTCCCCGCGCCCTGGGGTTCCGAATGGATCTGAACACCATCGAGGCGGTCGTCGAGGCACCTACCCGTGCCGAGCAGTCGGTGTGGCAGGCGGGCGACGCCTGGCTTGCCGGCGGCACGTGGCTGTTCTCCGAGCCGCAACCGGAATTGCGCCGCCTCATCGACGTGAGAGGTTTCGGCTGGGCACCGTTCAAGACCGACGCCGATGGGCTGGAGATCGCCGCGACGTGCACGCTGGCGCGGCTCGTCGAAATCCCGACACCCGCGGAGTGGACTGCGACCCCGCTCCTGGACCAGTGCCGTCAGGCGCTGCTGTCTTCGTTCAAGGTCTGGAACGAGGCGACCGTGGGCGGCAACCTCTGCCTGTCACTGCCTGCCGGCCCGATGATCTCGCTCACGGCGTCTCTCGACGGCGTCTGCACCATCTGGACCCGCGACGGCGGCGACCGGCAGGTCACGGCCGCCGACTTCGTCACTGGTCCGCAACGCAACGTACTCAGACCCGGTGAGCTGCTGCGCTCGATCACATTGCCGGCGTCCGCGCTGCGCTGCCACACGGCCTTCCGTCGGATCTCGCCGACCCCGCAGGGCCGGTCCGCCGCACTGGTCATCGGCAGGCGGTCACCCGACGACGGTGCGCTCGTGCTGACAGTGACCGCATCGACCGTGCGTCCGGTCCGGCTGGCTTTCCCCGGGGTACCCGGGCCGGGCGAGCTTCACGCCGCCCTCGACCAGGCGATCCCGCCGGAGCTCTACCACCGCGACGTGCACGGAGCACCGGCGTGGCGGCGCCACATGACTCTCCGGTTCGCCGAGGAGATTCGGTCAGAACTGTCATCACTCGGGGAGGGGCGAGGCCGATGAAGATCGAGGTGAACGGTGAGATCTTCAGCGAACCAGCGCGGCCCGGGCAGTGTTTGCGGAGCTACCTGCGGGATCTCGGCTGGTTCGGGGTGAAAAATGGCTGTGATGCGGGCGACTGCGGCGCGTGCACCGTGCACGTCGACGGGCGGCCTGTGCATAGCTGCCTCTATCCCGCGTTTCGCGCGGCCGGCCATCGCGTCACCACGGTGGAAGGACTCGCCCGCGCCGGGGATCTCCATCCGGTCCAGCGCGACTTCCTGTCCGCCCAGGGCTTCCAGTGCGGCTTCTGCACAGCGGGCATGATCACGACGGTGGCCGCTCTCGACCCCGCCCAGATGCGGGATCTCCCCAGGGCGCTGAAGGGAAACTTCTGCCGGTGCACTGGCTACCGCTCGATCGAGGACGCCGTCCACGGGATCGTACAAGTGGAGCAGGATCCGGGAGGGGAGCCGTTCGGACGGAACCTGCCGACGCCCGCCGGCCGGCAGGTAGTGACGGGTACGGCCCGTTACACCCTGGACGTCCCCGTCGATGGCCTGCTGCATGTGAAGCTGTTGCGCTCCCCGCACGCGCACGCGCGGATCACGGCGATCGACACGAGCGCCGCGCGTGCCGTTCCCGGTGTGCACACTGTTCTCACCCACGAGGACTCACCGCCACGGCTGTACTCGACAGGGCGGCATGAGGACCCCAAGGGCGATCCCGCCGACACACGGCTCTTCGACGACGTCGTCCGGTTCGCCGGGCAGCGGGTCGCGGCCGTCGTGGCCGACACCGTGGCAGCCGCGGAGGAGGGCTGCCGCAGGCTGGCCGTCACCTACGACCTGCTGCCGAGCGTGTTCGACCCCGAGGAGGCGATGGCGCCGGGCGCCCCCGTGCTCCACGGCGACAAGGGAGCCGAACAGTACATCGCGCACGCGAAACGCAACATCGCCGATCAGGTGCACGGTGACATCGGCGATGTGGAGGCGGCCTTCGCGGAGGCCGATGTGGTGTGCGAGCGCACCTACGTCACCCAACGTATCCAACACGCGCACCTGGAGACCCACGCCTCGATCGCCTGGCTGGACGAGTCCGGCTGCCTCACCGTACGGACGAGCAGCCAGGTGCCGTTCCTCACCAGGAGGGCACTGTGCACTCTCCTCGACCTGCCCACGGAGAAGGTACGGGTGGTGTGCGGCCGTGTCGGCGGCGGCTTCGGGGCCAAGCAGGAGATGCTCACCGAGGACGTCGTCGCGCTGGCCGCGCTGCGCACCGGGCGCCCCGTGGCGCTGGAGTTCACGCGGGAGGAGGAGTTCACCGCGACCGTCACCCGCCATCCGGTCAGCGTCCGCGTCAAAGTGGCCGCACGGCGCGACGGCACGCTCACGGCCGTGCAGTTGCGGGTCGTCTCCGACACCGGGGCGTACGGCAACCACGCCTGCACCGTGTCCCGCTCGTGCAACGAGTCGATCGCCGTCTACCGCTGTGCGAACAAGAAGGTCGAAGGGTACGCCGTGTACACCAACCACATGCCCTCCGGCGCTTTCCGCGGGTACGGGCTCAGCCAGACGATCTTCGCCGTCGAGTCGGCGATGGATGAACTCGCCCGCGCGCTCGGCATGGACCCGATCGCCTTCCGGGAACGTAACGTGATCCGGCCGGGCGACGCCATGGTGAGCTTCAGCACCGAGCCGGATGACGTCGAGATCGGCAGCTACGGCCTCGACCAGTGCCTGACCCTCGTCGACACGGCATTGCGCCGCGGCAACGACGTTCAGGCGCCGCCGGGCGAGGAATGGCTCGTCGGGCAGGGGACGGCACTGGCGATGATGATTACAAGTCCGCCCCACGGGCATCGAGCCGAGGCGCGGATCGGACTGCTGCCGGACGGCCGCTACCAACTGGCCGTTGGCACCGTCGAATTCGGCACCGGCACGACGACCGTGCACCAGCAGCTCGCCGCGAGCGTGCTCCACACGAGTCCCGACCGGATTCTGATTGCGCAGGGCGATACGGACCAGGTCGGCTACGACACCGGAGGGTTCGGCTCGACCGGGACGGTGGTCGCGGGCCTGGCGTCCGCCCGTGCTGCGGAGTCACTGCGTGAGAGCATCATCGCTGCCGCTGCCGACCACGTGGGCGGCGAGCGGTCAGCCGGTGAGCTCGACGAGGACCAGGTGTGCTGCGACAGTGTGCGAATCCCGCTCGCCGAGCTCGGGGCGACGGCCCAGGCCGCCGGCAGGGAGCTGCGCGCGACCGGCACCTGCGAGGGTTCCCCGCGTTCGGTCGCCTTCAACGTCCAGGGCTTCCGGGTCGCGGTCCATACCGGTACCGGTGAGATCAGGATCCTGCAGAGCGTCCAAGCGGGCGACGCCGGCCGGGTCGTCAATCCGATGCAGTGCCGTGGACAGATCGAGGGCGGTGTTGCGCAGGCCCTGGGCGCGGCCATGTACGAGTCGTTGGTGATGGACGAGGAGGGACACGTCACCACGGCGACTTTCCGCGAGTACCACATCCCGGAGTTCGCCGATGTGCCGCGGACGGAAGTGTACTTCGCCGACACCGCCGACGCCCTCGGTCCCCTGGGCGCCAAGTCGATGAGCGAGAGCCCCTTCCTCCCGGTCGCTGCCGCCTTGGCCAACGCGGTGCGGGACGCCACCGGGGTTCGGCTCGGCACGATGCCGATGACGCGTGATCGGGTCTGTCTGGCCATCGCTGCCTCCCGCGGCACACTCGGCGCGCCTGACGAGGTTCCGGCAGACGGGCCAGTCGGGCACGCCCCGGCCTGATCGCCTGGCGCGAGGAAGGCGCCGGCCTCGGCGTCGTCGGCCGACTTCGGCCGCGGCGGCTCGGGAGAGCCGTCACTCTCCTGCGGATGGTCGGGACAGTGGGCCGGGTCGATCACCGGACGTCCCGGCAGAGCCAGTTGGTGACGGGCGCCAAAGGGACAGCACCACCCTGGACCACCATCACCACGCCGCAGACCGGCCGCGCGACCGGCTGCCGTAGCCGACTCGACCGTTGCGGACGGCGACTTGCGCCCGGTGGACCTGCGCCGCCGCCAGTTCCTGCGCCGACTGGGACTGGTGGGTGCCGCAGCCGCGGGCGGTGGTGTCTTCGGTGGCCCTCTGGCAGGTCCGGCGATGGCCCCGTCGCAGCAACCGCTGTCGGGTGTCGCCCCCGGCGGTATCAGTGACCGGCCGGCGACCACCATGTCCACACCCAGTACGGCTATGACGCGATGCACACCGTCATGCAGCAGGTGGAGGCAGGTGCGGAGCACGGGCTCGACTGGATGGTCATCACCGATCACGGCCATGCCGCCCACGAGAAGTACGCGGTCGAGCAGACCTACGCCGATGGCACCGCCGGGGCGGAGCACCCGCTCGAACTCTCGGGTGATCAACGGACCGCGGCGGGAAGTGACCACATCGGCGGACCCATCGGGCAGCCCCGTATGGGCGGCATCGCACAGCTCGAACGTGACGTGCGCCCAGCCCTGCCTGCCTCCGCTCGATACCGCGCGGCGCATTCCAGCATCGACGCCGACAGATCTGTCCCGGTCACGGCGCCGTACGCAGGAGAGACGCGCAACAAACTACGCCCGTCGGCGCGGCCGACAGCCAGCAGTCGGGCCCGCGGTGCTCCCAGTGCGGTCACCAGTTCATCGAAGACGGCGCCCGGGCGGCCGTCGGGGAATGCGTCGGTGCTCCGCGCATCGCTGAAGCCGCCGAACCGCTCGGCCACCCGGGAGCAGAACTCCGCGTCCATCGTCATCGGCCGTGCACCTTCCCCTGAGTCACGGTCAAGGAGAGGCCGTGGTGCGCATGCACCAGTTTCCTTCCTCTTCCGCGGGAACTCCCTGACAAGGTCTACCGCTGCTGTCGCGGGGGTCTTTGTGCCGCGCTGCGATTCGGTTTCCGGGACGCCGAACGCGGCGGGCGTCACCGCGTCCCGGGTCACTACGGTCATTCGGACCACTCCTTGGGGGCCGTCCCCCGAAGGGGCGCCGAGGTTGTGCAAGACCCAATCTCCGGTGTCGCCCTATCGGCCCGGCATCACGGCGCATCCACGGCGGGACGGGTCCGGGATAAGGCGGTGGTAGCGCGAGCATGCGGCCGCGATGGACACCTGGTTCACGCTGGTTTCAGCAACGCCCGGACGGATTGCGAAGGGAGGAGAACTGAGATGGCCATCAAGAAGTTGCCGGCTGCCGCGGGGGCCGTGGTCGTGCTGGGCGCCGTGGGAAATCAGCACGGCGTGGAGCAGGGCCCGGTCGCCGTGACGCCGGCCGACGAAACACCCGGCAACACGCCGTGGACGTGATGGACCAGCATGCCTCCTGGTATCAGCCGACCGACGTCCTAGGCCTGCCCAGGATGGCAACGATGTCAGCCCGCACGGCAGCGACCCCGCTGTGGTCCAGGATCCGCTCCCGAATCCTGGCCGCTTGCGAGTAGTACTCGACCGCCTGTCCCACGCGACGCAGGTGGGCATTGACCCGGCCGAGGTCGTGCAGCACATACCCTGCTCCGACCAGGTCGCCGCTCGCTCTGACCATGGCCAGGACCTCAAGCAGGGTACGTTCCGCCGCCTCGTACTGCTGCTGATACATCAGCATTTGGCCCAACCGCCGCAGTGCGAGGGCTTGGCCCCGGTCGAAGCCGGCTGACCGGCAGATCCCGAGAGCCTCGTCGAGGTACGAACGGGTTCGCGCGAAGTCCGCTCGCCGCATCGTGATGTGTGCCATCTCGCCAAGCACATGCGCCCGGCCGATGACGTCCTGCGCCCGCACGAAGTTTCGCTCGGCGCTCTCGTAAAGGGCCAGCGCCCGATCGTCGTCACCATGGTGCCGCTCGATGCGCGCCAGGTCACGCAGGCACAGTGCTTGACCTCTCAGCTCCCCGATCCGCTCGAAGATCTCCAAAGCGGCGCTGAGGTAAGGGCCTGCTGCCTCATGCTCGCCCCGGTGCAGGTGCAGGGTCCCCAACGAGCCGAGAACCGCCGCCTGGCCCCGTTCGTTGCCGGCCTCCTGTACCGCGGTCAGCGCTACCTGATGGGTGCGCTCCCAGAGCTCGGGATAGCCACGGGCCTCGAAGAGCGTCACCAGAGTCGTGGCCAGCTCCCAGCACAACTCGTCCAGCCCGGACCGGGCCGCCAACTCGACCGCGTTCAACAGGTTGGTCTGCTCGCTCTCCAGCCACCCGAGCGGGTCGCGGAGGCACCGCCGGACATAGTCCTCCGGCGGATACCACCGTTCGGCCCGGCCCGTCACGATGGTGTACGCACCGCCGTAGATCTCTTTGTGTGCCCTCTCCGCGAGCGCCATCCAGCCACCGACCATACGCCGCACCGCTCCGGTGCGTTCTGCCTCGGGAATCTCCGCGGGCAGCCGTTCGTGCGCGAACGTCCGTACCATCTGCGACAGTCCGCATCGGAACTCCCCGCCCTGGTCCATGGCGGTGATGTCGAGGAGCCGCCTGTCGATCAGCGGTTCCAGCAGGTCAGCAGGGTTCGGCGTGCGGTCGTCGATAAGGGCGGCACCCAGCCAGCTCGGAATCTCCGTCCCCTCGGCCAGGCTGATCAGGCATAACAGGCGACGGTCGGCCGCCGCCAGGCCGTCGTAGCTGAGTGAAAGACTTGCCCGGATCGACAGCTCGCCGTATGCCAGCTCGTCCAACCGGCGGTGCTCGTTCTCAAGCCGGTGCCACATGGAGATCAGTGACCAGTGCGGACGCGCGGCCAGGCGCGCACCGATGATACGCAGCGCGAGGGGCAGCCCGCCCACCAAGCGTATGAGGGCCCGCGCCGCCTCCCGCTCGCTCTCCACACGACGCTCTCCAATGATCCGCCCCAGGAGCTGGACGCCCTGTTCCGGGCTCAGCGGCTCCAAGTCGAACCGACGGGTGCCCGGCAGCGCCGTGAGCTGGCCGCGGCTGGTGACCAGCACGCCGCTGCTGCCGGTTCCGGGCAGCAGCGGCATCACCTGCGACTCGCTCACCGCGTCGTCCAGCAAAACCAGGATCCGGCGATCGGCCAGCAGACTGCGGTACATCTCCGCGCGCTCGTCAAGCGCATCGGGTATGGCCTGGCCCGGTACACCCAGCGCTCGGAGAAACCGCCCCAACGCCTGAGCGGGGAGCATCGGTTGTCCGTCCGGCCCTCGGAGGTCGCAGTAGAGCTGTCCGTCCGGGAAGTACTCGGTTGCGAGTCGGTGCGCCACGTGCCTGGCCAACGTGCTTTTGCCGACACCAGGTCCGCCAAGCACCAGGACCACGTTCAGTTGCCCCTTTTCCCGTCCCTCGGTGACGGCGTCGCAGACCGCTGAAACAATCACGTCGTCGGCTACGAAGTCGCCGATGTCGGCGGGAAGTTGCCTTGGGGTTACGACCGGGTTGGGATCGGCACCACGCTCTTGCACCGCCTCAGAGAGCGGCGTCGCCACCAGAGAACGTGGTTCGGCCGGTTCGGCCAGTGCCAGGTCGGCGTCGTCGGTCAGGATCGCCTGCGCCAGATCGCGTAATTCCCTTCCCGGGTCCAGGCCCAGTTCTTCGCTGAGCATCGCGCGGCCCTGGTGGTAGGCGTCCAGCGCCTCCGCCTGCCGGCCCGAGCGGTATAGCGCCACCATGAGGTGCCCCCGCAGCCGCTCGCGCAGCGGATGGCTGGCGACAAGCTGCTGCAACTCGCCGACCAGGTGCTCGTGACGGCCCAGCTCCAGCTCCAGCCGCATGCAGGTCTCCACCGCTTCCAGGCGGCTCTCGTCCAACTGCGCTGCCGTACCGGCCAGGAATTCGCTGGGCACACCGGCCAGGCACCGGCCCCGCCACAGGCCTATCGCCGGGCGAAGCGCGTCCACCGCATGCACCTTCAGACCATCCCGGGCCAGGGCATGCGCCTCAGCTACCAGGCGACGGAAGTTGCCCAGGTCGGTCGCATCCTCCGGCGCCCTCAGGACATACCCGTGAGCGCGGGTCTCGATGGTGGCGTCGACTCCCCCGTCCGCCAGCGCCTTGCGGAGCCGGGAGACGCAGATCTGCACCTGGGTGCGTGCGGTCTTCGGCGGATCGTGATCCCAGATGACATCCACCAGATAGGTGGTCTCCACCACCCGGTTCAATTCGAGCACCAGAGCCCCGAGGACGATCTCTTGCCGCCCCGGTGCCACGTACACGGCCCCCAGCTCGCCGCTCACCTCAAGCGGCCCGAGCACCCGGAAGGGAGCCGCTGTCACGCCGCTGCCGTCGTACTCTGCCGAAGCTGCCATGTACACCCATTTCTGTGGTACCCGCCAGGCCTGGTCCGGCTCGCGCAATTAGGCGGCCGAACTCATGCCGACCTGGCTGCTCATCCGCGGCAGTTGGCCAACGCCAGTCCTGCCACAGTCAGATACTTGTGCATCTGACACGAAAGTTTCGATGATCGGTCACGGATATCCCCAGACCGTTTGGCGGGCGGTGCGCCGGGGCTCCCGCACAGCCGCCTCACGCGACCACGAGCACCCCGGTGCACCCGTCGGTGCGAACCTGTGCGCAACAGCGGCCCCACGAGGACGGCACCGGCACCCGTGATGACGGCTACACGGCCGAAATTTCCTGGTTCACGGATCTCTCGTCTTTCAAGTACGTCGGGCCTACAACCGTCCGGGTTCGCGCTGCTTCCGCAGCCTAGGAAGATCGGCACGGCGCAGACTTGAACCACAGCGACGTCCGCGGGCCTCGTAACGCTTCGCTTCGGGCACGTCGCTCATTTCGACCGCCATGTGCCCTCCTCTTGGGTCCGATCCCGCTCAACTCGGCGGAGGTCCGGTCAGCCAGGACATCACCTTAACTCCCTTCAGATGACACATCAACTTAATTCTCCGCAGGCGAACTCGCGTCGCGGACATGCCCTCGGCAACCGGCCCGCCGCCAGCACCCCGCCTTCAGGCGGTATGGCTCGCCGCAGCCATGTTCGGCACCGGGATCGGGAGCGATGTCTTGGGCGTGCTGTGGGTCACCACCATGCAGCGGGAGATCCCGGAGCGGGCGCTGTCCCGCATCAGTTCTTACGTCTGGTTCGGCTCCCTGGCCTTCGCCCCGCTCGGGCTGCTTGTCGCCGGACCCGTCGCCGCCGCCGTGGGCACCGGCCTGGCCCTGGCAGGCTGTGCGGCCCTGATCGCCCTGGCCACCATGGCCGCCCTACTCTCGCCGCAGGGACGCACCCCGCGCACGGCGACTGAGGCGCCTTCCACCGCGGCGGCTTCCTCTGATGTGGAGCATCCGGTGGGCGAGGAAGCAGCGGGCTGAGGCGTACCCGGGCGATTCCGGGCTGCCCAGGCCGTCACGAGCCGAGCCGCATTGACCGTCAGTCGCGGCGGTGGCGCCTGGCCCGTGCGATGCGCGAGCTCGGCCGATGCACATTCCATGCCCCGGACCCGGTGGCCAGGCCAACCCGATCGAGATACTGAACGACAAACGTTCCTGAAACTCGTCTACATACTCATCCGGCGGGCCGCGAAAGTGTCCGCTGCTGCGGTTCGGGGAGTCAGGTCCAGTACGCGGACCGGCTCCCCTGCCCTCAGCGACGACGTACGCTTCGGCCTCCGCTCGGTGCGCAACGTGTGCTTGAGGATCTTGGACAGGAAGTCCTTGGCCCGCTCGCTCTCCGGGGCCCTGAAGAACTCCTCCGGCGAACGGTCCTCGACGATCCGGCCGTCGGCCATGAAGACCACCCGGTTCGCGGCGGAGCGGGCGAAGCCCATCTCATGGGTGACGACGACCATCGTCATCCCTTCCTGGGCGAGCTGGCGCATCACCTCCAGCACCTCGTTGATCATCTCCGGGTCGAGGGCGGAGGTCGGCTCGTCGAAGAGCATCACCTGCGGATCCATCGCCAGTGCGCGGGCGATGGCCACCCGCTGCTGCTGACCGCCGGAGAGCTGGGCGGGGAACTTCCCGGCCTGGTCGGCGAGTCCCACGCGGTCCAGCAGGTCAAGTGCGCGCCGCTCGGCGTCCTGCTTCCCGCGGCGGCGGACCCTGGTCTGACCGAGCATCACATTGGCCACCACGGTCCGATGGGCGAAGAGGTTGAACGACTGGAAGACCATGCCGACCTCGGCCCGCAGCCGCGCCAGCTCCTTGCCCTCGTCGGGCAGCGGCCGGCCGTCGACGACGATGGAGCCGGACTGGACGGTCTCCAGCCGGTTGATGGTCCGGATCAGGGTGGACTTGCCGCCGCCGGAGGGGCCGATGATCACGACCACTTCGCCGCGCCCGACGGTGAGATCGATGTCCCGCAGAACGTGCAGCGCGCCGAAGTGCTTGTTGACGCCGTGCAGCTCGATCAACGGCTCACCGACGGCCATACCCGGCCCCACCCACCTTCCGCTGTGTCCCGATCAGCGCAAGCTACCCGGACAGCTAGGGAGCTTTGGGTACGGACACGCATCGATGGGCGGATACCGCCCGACAGGGTTCACGGGGCCGCCGGTGGGGCTCCGCCCCGGACCCCGCTCCTCAAACGCCGGAGGGGCTGGATACCCCGCTACGCCTCGGCGACCTCGGCGTAGCGCTGGCACAGTTCGGGGGCGCCGTCGGCGGCCCACTGCTGACCGGCCTCCACGACGTCGACCTCCCGGCCCGAGGCCAGCAGGACGACGGGCCGGCCGTTGGGCCACACCTGCCAGACGGCCCCGGGGACGGTGCGGACGATGACCGTGCCGAGGTAGAGACCGGCGTCGTTGCCGAGCCAGGGGAGCTCGTCCGGGTCGTCGCGCCAGCGCGGCGCCATCTGGTCCAGCGCCTCCAGGGAGGCTGTCGAGTCGTCAAGTCCGATGCCCGCGGCCGCGGCCCGCGCGCGCAGCAGCTCGCATTCGGAGAGCAGTTGGGCGACGCCCTGGGGGTCCTCCTCCTGGGCGCCCATCAGGGCCGTGCCCGAGGCGGGGCCGCGTCGCTTGCGCCAATTGCCCAAGAAGGAGATGTTCATACGACTCAGCGTGGCATCCGCGCCACCGGCGCACCACAGGGCGCGCGGTGTGAGCTGTGACCCGATGCTTGTTGGGCGGCGCGAAAGCGACGCGGCGCGGCGCGAGACGTGACCCGTTGCTTGTCTTGACGACACCCACCCGCCTTTCTACGTTCTTCCCGCGCCTGTCGAATCACCGGTCAGGTTGGTTGCGAGAGGGGACACTTATGCGCGTCGCGAGACCCTGGACAGCCGCCGGGATCGTCGCGGGAGGTGTCACTCTCGCACTCCTCGCGCCCTCCTCCGCCGCACCGGCCAGCGTGCCGACCCAGCCGACCCAGAAGCCGCTCCCTTTGGAGCGGCTTTTCGACAACCGGGCGGTCAGCGATGACGCCCGGCCGGGTGACGCCGACTTCGACGGCGCGGGCGCCTCGCTCTCCGCACAGGATCTGCGGGCCGCCGGCTGGACCCCGGGGCGGGACATCGCCCTGGACGCGGCGAGGCTGGCCTGGCCGCGGAGCGCGGGGACACGGCCCGACAACGTGATCGCCGATGGACAGGCGGTGCGGGTGCGCGGGCGGGGCGAGGCGTTGACCTTCCTGGTGGCGGGCAGTTCACCGGACGGGCTCGGCGCCGGGGCGAGTGGTGTCGGCACGGTGCGCTACCGGGACGGGGCGAGCCGCCCGTACACGCTGAGCGCGCCGGACTGGCGGGCGGGCCCCGCCGCCACCAAGGCCGTCGGGCTCCCCCATCTCAACACCGCCGCCGGGCAGCGGCAGGAGACGGCCCGGCTGTACGCGGTGACGGTGCCGCTGGAGCGCGGCCGGGATGTGGCCTCGGTGGTGCTGCCGAGGGATCCGGGCCCGGCGGCCGATCTCCATGTCTTCGCCGCGGCGGTGCGGCAGCCCGCGGACGGCTGGACCGGGAGCTGGGCGGCGAGCACCGCCGGGTACACCAAGGTCGGGCCGTGGACCGATCAGACGCTGCGGCTGGTGGTGCACACCAGCGCGGGCGGGCCGAGGGCCCGGGTCCGGCTGGAGAACACCTTCGCCGCAGCGCCCGTGGAGATCGGCCATGCGACGGTCGCGCTCCAGGCGAGCGGCGCGGCGGCGCAGGGCGCACCGGTGCCGCTGACCTTCGGCGGGCGGCCGGGGACGTCGGTCCCCGCGGGCGCGCAGGTGTTCAGCGATCCGGTGGACTTCCCGGTTCCGGCGGACGCCAATCTGCTGGTGAGCATCCATCTGCCGGGTCCGGTCGCGGCGGTGCCGGTGCACAGCCAGGCCACCCAGCGGTCGTATCTGAGCGCGGCGGGCAGCGGTGACCGGACCGGTGAGCCGGGCGCCGAGTCCTATACCGGCACCCTCACCACCTGGCCGTTTCTGACCGGGGTCGATGTGCGGGGCGGGCCGGGTTCGGTGGTGGCGCTCGGCGACTCGATCACCGACGGCACCAAGTCCACCAATGACGCCAACCGCCGCTGGCCCGATGTGCTCTCGCGCCGGCTGCGCGGCCAGTCCGAGATCCCGGCGTACGGCGTGCTCAACGCGGGCATCTCCGCCAACCGCGTGGTCGCCGACCGCTATCCGGGCGAGGGCGTCTCCACGGACACCGGCGGGGTCAGCGCACAGCACCGGCTGGAGCGGGATGTGCTCGCCCAGACCGGGGCCCGTACGGTCGTCGTCTTCCAGGGCATCAACGATCTGCGCCGAGGCAGCTCGGCCGAGGAGCTGATCGCGGGGCTGCGGTCGCTCGCGGCGCGTATGCATGAGCGCGGGCTGCGGGTGGTCGGGGCGACCATCGCCCCGTGCGAGGGCGAGTCGCTGTGCACGGCGGACGCGGAGGCGCGGCGCTCGGCCGTCAACGCCTTCCTGCGGGACAGCGGCGGGGCGTTCGACGCCGTGCTGGACTTCGACGCGGTGGTGCGGGACCCCGGGCATCCGGCGCGGATCCTGCCCGCCTACGACAGCGGGGACCATCTGCACCCGGGGGACGCGGGGTTGCGGGCGATGGCGGAGTCGATCGACCTGCGGAAGCTGGTGGGGTAAAGGGGCGCCTCGGGGGGCTCCCGCGTATGGGGGCTCCCCGTGGAGCACGCCCCCGGAGTCACACCTCCAGGTCGACGACGACCGGGGCGTGGTCGGAGGCGCCCTTGCCCTTGCGCTCCTCGCGGTCCACATACGCGTCGCCGACCGCCTTGGCGAACACCTCGTTGCCGTAGACCAGGTCGATCCGCATACCGCGGTTCTTGGGGAAGCCCAGCTCCCGGTAGTCCCAGTAGGTGAACGGGCGGTCGTACTTCAGCGGCCGGGGCACCACGTCCGACAGCCCCGCCTCGCGCAGCGCCGCCAGGGCCTCGCGCTCCAGGTCGGTCACATGGGTCAGCCCGTCGAAGGCGGAGCGGTCCCAGACGTCCTCGTCGGTCGGCGCCACATTGAAGTCGCCGAGGACCGCGAAGGGGCGCTCACCGGCCGCGTCTCCGGCGACGGCCGTGCGCAGCGCCTCCAGCCAGCGCAGCTTGTAGTCGTAGTGGGGGTGGCCGATCTCCCGGCCGTTGGGCACATAGACCGACCAGAGGCGGACCGGGCCGCAGGTGGCGCCTATCGCCCGCGGCTCCTGGCCGCCGTCGTAGTCCGGGCCGCCGGGGAGGCCCACGGTGACGTCCGTGAGACCGGCCTTGGAGACCAGCGCCACTCCGTTCCACCGCCCGGTGGCGTTGACCGCGGACTCGTAGCCGAGCTCGCGCAGCGGCTCGTACGGAAAGGCGGACTCGGCGCACTTGGTCTCCTGGACGCACAGGACGTCCGTGCCGCTGCTCTCCAGCCAGGCGAGCAGCCGGGGCAGCCGGGCGGTGATCGAATTGACGTTCCAGGTCGCGATGCGCATAGGGGACAACCTACATCCCGGCTATGACAGCCCGCCCGGCCCGCACAGGGCGCCGCTCTTGGCCGGGTCCCGGCCCTCAGAGGGTGAGGGACTCGCCCGGTGTCAGCCGCAGGTGCTCGGCGCCGCCGGTGCCCGGTCCGTCGGGGCCGAGCATGCGGCCGTAGACCATGTGCGCGAGGTCGGACAGCAGGGCGTCGTGGATGTCGACGGCCCGGCGCGGGTCGACCGCGCGGACGTAGTCGAGGACCTCGGCGAGCTTGTTCCAGGGGGCGTGCACCGGCAGCATCAGCGTGTCCACCTGCCGTCCGGCGGGCACGGTGAGCGCGTCGCCGGGGTGGAAGAGCGTGCCGTCCACGAGATAGCCCACATTGGTGATCCGCGGGATGTCGGGGTGGATGACGGCGTGGAGCTGGCCGTGCACCTCGAGGTCGAATCCGGCGGCGGTGAAGGTATCGCCCTCCCCGACGGTGTGCACCCGCCCGGGGAACGCCGCCGAGATCTGGCCGGAGACGCTGGAGAGCGTCCAGATGTGGGCGGCGGGGTTGGCGTCGAGCGCCGTGCGCAGCCGCTCCTCGTTGAAGTGGTCGAAGTGCTCGTGGGTGACCAGGATCGCGTCCGCGCCGACCGCGGCGTCCTCTTCGCTGAAGGTCCCGGGGTCGATGACGAGCGCCTGCCCGTCCTTCTCGATCCGGACGCAGGCATGGCCCTTCTTGGTGAGCTTCATGGAGATCATTGTGCTCCCGCGGGCCCGGTGACCGTACTAGCCCTCCGGGCTTGTCTCCTCGCGGATGATCCGCTGGGCCACGGCGAAGGCGGAGTTGGCGGTCGGCACCCCGCAGTAGACGCCGGTGTGCAGCAGCACCTCCTTGATCTCGGTGGGGGTCAGCCCGTTGCGCAGCGCGGCGCGGGTGTGGAAGGCGAGTTCGTCGAGGTGGCCGCGGGCGGCGAGGGCGGTGAGGGTGACCACGCTGCGGGTGCGCCGGTCGATTCCGGGCCGGGTCCACACCTCGCCCCACGCGTAGCGGGTGATGAAGTCCTGGAAGTCGCCGGTGAACTCGTCGGTCAGGGACTGCGCGCGGTCCACATGGGCGTCGCCGAGCACCTCGCGGCGCACCTTGATGCCCTGGTCGTACGCGTCGGAGTGGGCGTCCAGCAGCGGCTCGGGCACATTGTGGCCGTAACTGACGATCTCGGCGCCGGGCGGTACCGGGGAGAGCACGGGCTTGACCGGGGGCGCGGGGATCGCGGTCACCCCGGTCGGGTGGTCCGGGGACTGCCAGGAGCTGGAGAAGTGGCGCACCAGCAGATCGGTGACGGCCATCGGCTGTTCGACGGGGGTGAGATGGGAGGCGCCGGGGACGAGCGCGAGCCGGGCGTCGGCGATGCCGGCGACCAGGACGCGGGCGTCGGCGGCCGGGGTGACCTGGTCGTCGGCGCCGGCCACCACCAGGGTGGGGATGCCGATCCGGCCCAGCTCGGCGCGGATGTCGAAGGCGGCGAGGGCCTCGCAGGCGGCGATGTAGCAGCCGGGGTCGGTGGTGCGGACCATCTGGACGGCCCAGTCGACGATGGCGGGCTGCGCGGCGGCGAAGGCGGGGGTGAACCAGCGCTCGGGGGTGGCGCGGGCGATCGGGTCGAGGCCGTTGGTGCGGACCACGACGCCGCGCTGCCGGAAGGAGTCGGCGGTGCCGAAGCGCGGGGAGGCGGACACGAGGGCGAGTGAGCCCACTCTCCGGGGATGTCGGAGCGCGAGCTCGGCGCCGATGGCCCCGCCGATCGAACAGCCCGCGTAGCCGAAGCGTTCGACCTCGAGCTGGTCGAGGGTGGCCAGCAGCCGGGCGGCGAGCTCGGCCACGGAGGGGGCCGGATGGGCGGGCGCGCCGCCGTGGCCGGGGAGGTCGAAGCGCAGGACGCGCCAGTGGCGGGAGAGCTCGGGTATCTGGCGGTCCCACATATGCCAGGTGGTGCCCAGCGACGGTCCGAGGACGAGCAGGGGCCCGTCCTCGGGTCCATCGGTCCGGTACTGAAGTGTCTTCGTCTCGCTCACCCGAAAACGGTATCCGACAGAGGTGGCGGGGGTTTCGGGCGTGATGCACCCAGGATGTGAAGGACCTACGGCGTGACCGTGGAGACCACGTAAACCTTGGGATGCGCCGGATTGTCGAACTTGACCGTGATCCTCAACTTGGGTTGCGGATCCTTCTGCTTGAGCTCCATTCCGGCCCAGTCGTGACCAGCCTCCCCGACCTGCCAACCGACCTTCTTCGCCTGGTCGCCGGTGATGGTCACCTTGCCCTTGTCCAGGGCGGAGCGGCCGGTGCCGATCCGGTGCAGGAACGAGTCGAGTCCGTCGCGATCCGTGACGAACTGCACGTACAGCGAGCTGACCTTCCAGGAGTTGGTCTCGTAGAACGCGACCTTCTTGGAGTAGGGCGGCACCGGCACGTCGTATATGCGCCGCTGCACCCGGGTCGGATAGCCCGCCTCAAGGCCCTTGGCCGACGCCGCCGCCGCCTTGTCCTCACCGCCGTTGCGGCTCTGGATGGCGGAGATCACCAGATAGCCCGCCGGGATCGCGATCAGCAGGGAGACGATCACGGCCTTGAGCCAGCGGCGGGACGGGCGGCCGCCACCGGGCGTGGACCCGCCGGACATCGACCCGCCGGACATCGACCCGCCAGGCGTGGACCCACCGGACGTGGACCCACCAGGCGTGGACCCACCAGGCGTGGACCCACCAGGCGTGGGCCCGTCGGGGTGCCTGCCGTCGGCGGCGAGGGGCATCGGGGCGCCGGGGCGCTGCTCGGCGGCGGTCATTCGCGGCCTGCCTGACCGCGCGGCGCCAGCCGCAGCGGGGAGGAGGACCCGGCGCGCTCGTACCGCTCGACACGGCGGCGGTTGGCGCGGCGGAAGCGGCGGGCCACCAGCCGGGCGAGGTCGGCGGCGCCGACCATCCCGGCCTCGGGGCCGAGCTGCGCCTTGACGATCCGGGCCTCCGGCCGGTACCCGCGGCCGGTGAGGGTGCGCCGGAAGGCGTCCCGGGCGGGGCCGATCAGCAGATCGTCGGCGGCGCTGACGCCTCCGCCGATGACGAAGCAGGAGGGGTCGAGGGCGGCGGCGAGATTGGCGATGCCGACGCCGAGCCACTGGCCGATGTCCTGGAGCAGTTCGATACACATGGCGTCGCCCTGCCGGGCCAGCTCGGTGATCAGCGGTCCGGTGATCTCCTGGATGTTGCCGCCGACCCGGTCGGTGATCCCGTACGCGACCGGCGATTCGGCGGCGGCCAGTTCGCGGGCCTCGCGGACGAGGGCGTTGCCGGAGCTGTACTGCTCCCAGCAGCCGCGGTTGCCACAGGGGCAGCGGTGGCCGGCCGGGACGACCTGCATATGGCCGAACTCCCCCGCGACGCCGTACTTGCCGCGCTTGACCTGGCCGTCCTCCAGGATCGCGCCGCCGATTCCGGTGCCGAGGGTGATCATGACGAGATGGTCCTCGCCGCGTCCGGCGCCGAACCGCCACTCCGCCCACGCGGCGGCGTTGGCGTCGTTGTCGACCATGACCGGGACGTCGAGCCGCTCGGCGAGCCGGTCGCGCAGCGGTTCGTTGCGCCAGGACAGATGCGGGGCGAAGAGCACCCGGTTGCGGTCGGCGTCCACCCAGCCCGCGGCGCCGATGCCCACGGCGTGCACATCGTGCCGGTCGGAGAGGTCCAGCACCAGTTCGGTGATGGTGTCCTCGACGACCTTGGGGCTCTTGGACTTGTCCGGGGTCTCGGTGCGCAGCTTCTCGAGGATGGTGCCGTCGGCGTCGACCACCCCTGCCATCACCTTGGTGCCGCCGATGTCGATGCCGACCGTGGGCACCCGGGGCGCGCTGAGATGCGAGCGGCGCTCACGGGTGCCGACGGTCCGCAATACGGTGGCCCGGGCCGAGCCCCGGTGCACTCGTTCGCGGTAGATGCTCATCGGCCGGCCCCCTCGCCGGTGTGGGGGGTACGGTCGCTGCGGGTACGTGCTCGCAAGAGTTCGTCGTCCCTGCGGGGGTATCGGGAGGCCGCGCGGCCTCGGGTGCGTCGGTCGTGGCGGGTGGGGCCCGCCGTGCGATTGTGCCTCACCCGTGCCTCACGCCGCATGGCGAGCCTACGGCGCGCGGCCCGCGGAGGCGCCGGAACACGGCCGTCGGCCCGGCCGCTCAGCCCTTCGCGACCCCTTCCGAGAGATCGGGGGCGGGGGTGCGGGCCAGTTCATGGCTGAGCTGTTCCAGCTCGCTGCCGCCCGCCATCTGCCGGGTGAGCTCCTCCAGCGCGATCTCGTCCTTGGCGTGGCTGCCCGCCATGGCACCTCGCTTGAGCAGCACGAAGCGGTCGCCGACGAGATAGGCGTGGTGCGGGTTGTGGGTGATGAGGACCACGCCGAGGCCCGCGTCCCGGGCGGCCGCGACGTACTTGAGCACGACCCCGGACTGCTTGACGCCCAGCGCCGCCGTCGGCTCGTCGAGGATGAGCACCTTCGCGCCGAAGTGGACGGCACGGGCGATGGCGACGCACTGGCGCTGACCGCCGGAGAGGGTGCCGATGGGCTGGTCGACGTCGCGCAGATCGATGCCCATGCGCAGCAGTTCACGGTGGGTCGTGGCGCGCATCGCCGCCACGTCCAGGCGCCGGAGCGGTCCGCGGCCCTTGTGGATCTCGGAGCCGAGGAAGAAGTTCCGCCACACCGGCATCATCGGGACCACGGCGAGGTCCTGGTAGACCGTGGCGATCCCGCGGTCGAGGGCCTCGCGCGGGGAGCCGAGCCGGGTCTCCTCCCCCTCGATGGCGAAGGTGCCGCCGTCGTGCTGGTGCAGCCCCGCGACGATCTTGATGAGGGTGGACTTGCCCGCTCCGTTGTCCCCGAGGACACAGGTGATCTCCCCGGCGTGCACCTCGAGGGAGACGCCGTCCAGGGCCTGGACGTTGCCGTAGTACTTGCTGATGTCACTGAGCGCGACCAGAGACGTCCGGGACGCCCGAGATGTCTGGGACGTACTCATTTACTCTCCTCCGCCCGCTTGCGGACCCACCAGTTGAGCAGCGTGGCGAGCAGCAGCATCGCCCCGAGGAAGAACTTGAACCAGTCGGCGCCCCACTGCGCGTAGACGATGCCCTTGTTGGTCATGCCGAAGATGAACGCGCCGACGGCCGCGCCGACCGCCGAACCGTAGCCGCCGGTCAGCAGGCAGCCGCCGATGACGGCGGCGATGATGTAGAGCAGCTCATTGCCCACGCCCTCGCCGGACTGGACGACGTCGTAGTTGAACAGCAGATGCTGGCCGGAGATCCAGGCGGCCAGCGCGACGCCCAGATAGAGGCCGATCTTGGTGCGCTCCACCGGTACGCCGACCGCGCGGGCCGCCTCCTTGGCGCCGCCCACCGCGAAGATCCAGTTCCCGGCGCGGGTGCGCAGCAGGATCCAGGTGGCGAGCGCGACCAGGGCGAACCACCACAGGACGGTGATCTGCACCTCGACGTCCCCGATGGTCAGATGCGAGGCGAAGACCTTATGGGCGGAGGGGAAGCCCTCCATGTCGGCGATGGTCTTGGTGGAGACGGTGTCGCTGATCAGCTTGGTGAAGCCGAGGTTGCAGCCCTGGAGAATCAGGAAGGTGCCGAGCGTGATGATGAAGCTCGGCAGATTGGTGCGGACCAGCAGATAGCCGTTGAAGAAGCCGATCGCGAGGGTGGCCAGCAGGGACACCCCGGCGCCGACCCATACGTTCGCCGTCATCTGGTACGAGAACATCGACGAGATCAGCGCCGAGCTGGTCACCAGGACGCCGGTCGACAGATCGAACTCCCCGCCGATCATCAGCAGCGCGACCGGCACCGCCATGATCCCGATGGTCGAGGAGGCGTACAGCACGGTGCTGAAGCTGGACCACTGGAGAAAGGCGTCGGCGACGATCGAGAAGAAGACGAAGACGGCGACGGCGCCGACGACCGCGCCCAGCTCCGGCCGCCCCGCGAGCCGGCGCGGCAGCGAGCCACGGACCGGCTGCCGGCTCGCGAGTTCTTCGACGGGCGGTGCCTCCGCGCTCATCGGGTGCCCCGCTTCGTGTACGACGCGAGCTCGGCGGCGTCGTCCTTGGTGATGATCTGCGGTCCGGTCAGCACCGGCTTGCCGCCGCCGAGCACATCGGCGTTGTAGCGGTTGAGCCACAGCAGATCCACGGCCTCATAGCCCTGGAGATACGGCTGCTGGTCCACGGCGAAGCCGAGCGTGCCGTCCTGGAGCGCCGCGGCGACCTTGGCGTTGAGGTCGAAGGTGTCGATCTCGGCCTTGCTGCCCGCCTGGTCCGCGGCCTTGGCGGCGGTGTCCGCGAAGGGCGCGCCGAGGGTGAGCACGGTGTCGATGCCCTTGTCCGACTGGAGCTTGGCCTCGATCGAGGACTGCACATCGGGCATGTTGGTGCCCTCGACGTAGATCTTCTCCATCTTGCCGTCGAAGGTCTTGGCCGCGCCGTCGCAGCGCTGCTCATGGCCGACGTTGCCCTGCTCGTGGAGCACGCACAGGGCCTTCTCGCGGCCCCGCTTGTTGAGCTCGTCGCCGACGGCCTCGCCCGCGATGGTCTCGTCCTGGCCGACATGGGTGAGCGCGCCGAACGCCTTGGACACCTCGGAGCCGGAGTTGACGGTGATCACCGGTATCCCGGCCTTCTGCGCCTTCTTCACCACGGCCTTCATGGCGTCGGGCTTGGCGAGGGTGACGATCAGGCCGTCGACCTTCTGGTCGATGTAGGACTGGACCAGCTGGGACTGCTCCTTGCCCTCCTCGTTGTGGGCGTAGAGGAACCGGATGTTGTCCTTGACCGCGGCCTGCTTGGCGCCGCTCTGGACGATGTCCCAGAAGGTGTCGCCGTCGCCGGAGTGGGTGACCATCGCGAAGGTCCACTTCGGGGTGTTGACCGCCGCCCGCCCCCCGGCGGCCGCCTCCCTCGCGGCCCGCTCCTCGGCACGCTTGCCGCCCGTACTGCTGCAGCCCGCCAACGCCGTACCCAGCACCGCCGCCAGCACGGCGGCGGTCATCGCACGTGCCCCTCTCCGCACCTTCGCCACGAAGACCCGCCCTTCTCACTGTGTGTTCGTCCCGCTGTCACCTTCGCGGCCGGGTCCGGCATGATCGGGCCCGGCCGCCGCCAAGTATCCGTTACCGGCCCTGGCCGGGGCTTCCGGGGTGCTCGGCGGCGCCGCATACGGTGAAACCCGTGGCGGGCCCGGTGCCCGTCCGGCTGGAGGACTTGTAGCGGGGGACGCGGGACACGTCAAGAACAGCGGCGGGGTACGGCGGGAACGGCGGCCCGCCAGGGCGAGAACAGCGGCCGGTACGGCGGAAGCGAAGGGCTCAGGGTCGTACGAGGAGCTGGAACTCGAAGGCGTAGCGCGAGGCCCGGTAGGTGTGCGAGCCGAATTCCACGGCCCGGCCGGTGTCGTCGAAGGTCGTGCGCTCCATGGTCAGCAGCGGCGCCCCCTCCGGCTCCCCGAGCTGCTCCCCCTCCTCGGCGGTGGCCGCGCGGGCGCCGACCGCCTGGCGGGCGCTGTGCAGGGTGATCCCGGCCGCGCGCATCAGCCGGTAGAGCCCGGTGCCCTCCAGCTCGGCGCTGTCCAGCTTGAGCAGGCCCACAGGGAGGTGGTTGCGCAGATGGGCCATGGGCTCGCCGTGCGCCAGCCGCAGCCGCTCGATCAGCACCACCTCGGCACCTTCGGAAATGCCGAGCGCGGCGGCGACCTCGGCGGTCGCGAGCTCGGTCGTGTTCAGCAGCACCTGGGTGGCGGGGCGCTGACCGGCCGCTTCCAGGTCGTCGTAGAGGCTGCTCAGCTCCAGCGGGCGCTTGACCTGGCTGTGCACCACCTGCGTGCCCACGCCCCGGCGGCGCACCAGCAGCCCCTTGTCGACCAGCGACGAAATGGCCTGCCGGACGGTGGGGCGGGACAGCCCGAGCCGCCCGGCCAGCTCGATCTCATTGCCCAGCAGGCTGCCGGGCGCCAGCCGCCCCTGCTCGATCGCCGCCTCGAGCTGCTGGGACAGCTGGAAATACAGCGGGACCGGACTGCTGCGGTCCACGCTGAGCTGGAGCGCCTCAGCCCCGCCCGAAGAGTCTTCTTCCTCCATAGCCACGGGGCGAGGGTATCCGGATGAGCACATGACGGGAAGTCGTGAAGTTCTGTTGTCCGGACAAACTACGCACAGTCGACCCGCCGGGGCCGACAACGCTGTCAGCCAAGGGGCCGTCCCGCCTCCTGAGGGGCCTGCTCGCGCAGCCGGGCGGCGGACCGGGCCAGCCGTATGGCGCCGACCACCGGCAGGGCGAGCGCTATCAGGAGGGAGGCCACGAACGCGGGGGCGCTGATCCCGTCGAACGCCAGGGAGAGGGCGGCCGCCAGCACCGGCACCGTCACCAGCGGCGACAGGACGAACAGCGTGGCCTGCCGCTTCTCGCGCCGCACCCACGGCGCGGACCGCCACAGCCGGACGAGCGCCCCAAAGGCGGCGACCAGCCCCAGCGGTATGCCCACGCCCGGGACCAGGCACAGCGGCACCGGCAGCACGGCGAGGCCGAGCGTCAGCCAGGTGCCGCCGGGGTTCTCCGGCTCGGGGGGAATGCTGCCGGACTCCTCGGCCAGCGCGTCCGCCGCGATCTCCTCCGGGGTTCCGATCCAGTCGAGCGCCCGCCGTACCCGCTCCTCGCTGATCACCGGGCCCCCGTCCACGGCGGGATCCTCGGTGACGTCGTCCGCGGCGGGATCCTCGGTGACGTCGTCCGCCAGCGCCGCCGCGATCTCCTCGCGCAGATCCTCGAGCAGTTCCTCCCGCCACACGGCGGGAAGCGCCGCGGTCCGCCGCTCGACCGAGGCCAGGAAGGTCCGCACGAGGGGGTGGCTGAGGGGGCTGCTCATATCGTCTCTCCGGATGCGAGGAAACGTTCACCGGTCCGGGGCATTACAACCGGCATCCGTCAGCGTGTAGCACCCGCGCAAGGGCCGCGCCCGAATTCGCGCAAATGCGCATCCCGCTGTGGGCGACAGGCTAGTAGGCGGCCCTGTCGCCCCCGCTGTGGGTCATGGCCCGGTCCAGCTCGGCACCGGTGAGCCCGGCGGGGAGCGGGGCGGTGCCGGAGCGGGCGCGCAGACCGTCCAGGACGAGCGCGGCGATGCGGCGGGCGGCCCGCTCCCAGGCGTCGGGCGGGAGTTGGGCACGGGCGAGCGTCGCGCCGGTGACGACGAGGTCGGCGGCGGTGGCATCGGGCCGGATCGAGCCGTCGTCGATGCCCCGCTCCAGGACCGCGGCCAACGACCTGGAGATCCGCGGGCCGAGAGGGTCGGCCCCGTTCTGCGGATGCGGGCCGAGGGGGTCGGCCCCGTTCTGCGGGCGCGGGCCGGGAGCACTGAGCAACGGCAGGGCGAGATGGCGGCGTTCGGCGAGGAGCCGGTCCAGGAAACCGGCCAGCGCGTCCAGCGGTGGCGCCGCGCTGGCCTCGGCCTCCTGGGCGAGGTCGGCCACGAGCTGGTGGGCGCGGTGGACGACGGCCGCGTATAACTCGTCGCGGTCGGCGAAGTTCCGGTACAGCGTGGCGATGCCGACCCCGGCCTCGCGCGCCACCACGTCCAACGGCACGGCGGGCCCATCGCGGAGCAGGACCCGCTCGGCCGCGTCGAGGAGGGCGGCGCGGTTGGCGACGGCGTCCGAGCGGCGGCGCACGGGCTGGGCGGGACTCATGGTGCCATCTTCCCGCTCCGGGCACCGCGAGGGGCGGCGGACGCAAGAGTCCTACGGCGATGCCCAGATTTTCAGCCGCCGCCCGTCCGCCGCCGGTTCAACGCCCCATCCGCCCCATCCGCCCCTCGCGGCTTCACCGCTTCACCGCTTCATCCATTCGTCCTCGTACTTCTTGTACGTACCGTCGTGCGTGGCCAGATGGACCCACTGATCGACGTACTCCTTGAACTGCGCGTCGCCGCGCGGCAGGGCGTACGCCTTCTCGGAGAAGGAGAACGGCTCGTCGGGGTGGACCGCGCACAGCTCCGGGTGGATCGCGGACTGGTAGCGGGTCTCGCTGGCGTCCGTCATCATCACATCGGCGCGGCCCGCGATGATCTCGTCGAAGATCGTGGTGTTGTCCGGATGGACGGTGAGAGTGGCCCGTTTGACATGGGCTCGGGCGAACTCCTCATTGGTGCCACCCGGGTTGACCACCACCCGCACGCCCGGCCGGTCGATGTCCTCCAGCGTGCGGTACCTGTCCTTGTCCGCGCAGCGCACGATCGGCGTCTTGCCATCGGTGAGATACGGCTCGCTGAAGGACGCCTTACGGGCGCGGGCCAGGGTCACCGACACCCCGCCCATGCCCACGTCGCAGCGTCCGGCGGCAAGGTCGTCCACCAGGGTGGCCCAGGTGGTGGGCACGAACGCCGGTTTGGCGTCCAGGCTCTTGGCGAGGTCCCCGGCCATCTTGATGTCGATGCCGGTGTAGGCGCCGGACTTGGGGTCACGATGGCTGAAAGGCCGGTAGTCGCCTGTGGTGCACACCCGCAGCACCCCGCGCTCGGGCACCCGGTCGAGCAGGGTGCCGCGCTGCGGCCGGGCGCGGTCGGCGGCGGACGCCCGCGGCGACTCGGGCTTGGACGTGGAGCCGACGGCCAGCGCCGAACCGGCGGCGGTGACGGCGAGCACGGCGGCGAGGGCGGACAGTATGACGGTACGTCTCACGGCACCTCCTGGGCGCGAGCGGGCGGCCGGTACGAGCCGCATGATCACAGCGCGCTCAGGGTGGCAGAACTCCCGCCCCACGGGAAGCCGTTGACCGCCCGCTGGGATACGCGGACGTACGCCTCGGGCACCGCCATTCGTACGACCCGCGCCCCGCCGTCCGTACAGCCCGCGCACCCCCTGTCAGTACGGCCCTCCCCGCCGTCCGTACAGCCCGGGCACAGCGGTCAGTACGGCCCGCGCCCCCCGTCCGTACAGCCCGCGCGCCCCCTCAGTACAGCTCCGGCGCCGAGTCCAGCGGTGGTGCCACATCCGCGAGGCGGGCCAGCAGCTCGGCGGCGCGCTTGCCCACGGTGTCCCGGTCGCCCTCGGACAGCGCGGAGCCCATTCCGCACGCGACGGCCCCGGCCGCGATCCAGTCCGGGGCCTCGGCCAGCGTCACCCCGCCGGTGGGGACCACGGCGGCCTGCGGCAGCGCGGCCCGTACGTCGCTGACCCATCGGGGCCCGTAGGCGGAGGCGGGGAAGAGCTTCAGGGCGTCCGCGCCCAGCTCCATCGCGTGCACCGCCTCGGTGGGTGTGGCCACGCCGGGGAAGACCGGCAGACCGTAGCGGTGGCCGGTGCGGATGACCTCGGGGTCCAGGCTCGGCGAGACGAGGAAGCGGGCGCCCGCGTCCACCGCCATCCGGGCCGAGGCGGCATCGAGCACCGTGCCCGCGCCGATCACCGCGTCATCACCGACCTCCCGGATCAGTGTGGTGACCGCCTCCAGGGCGAAGGGCGTGGTCAGCGAGATCTCCAGGCTGGTGATACCGGCGGAGAGCAGACTGTCCGCCGTGGCATGGGCGTGGTCGTAGCTGTCGCTACGGACGATGGCGAGAACGCGCTGCGCGAGCGCGGCCCGGGTGATCTCCCAGCGGTACACGGCGGTCGCCGCCTTCCTCTCCCAAGTGCTGCTGGCGATGCCGCCCCGGATTGCCTCCGGGATATGCGGCGGTTTCGGTGTGCGGTGGACGATGTGCGGTGCTGTGATGCGCTTGGTGGATCGATATCTGGCTTGTCGGTGTTACCGGCGCTGTCCGCGCCGTCTGCGCCGTCTGCGCCGTCTGCGCTATCTCCGTTGTCCGCGTTGTCCGTGTTGTCCGTGTCGGCTCAGCGGTACACCGCGTCCCCGCCCTTGGACAGCTCGGCGAGCGCCCGGTCCCGCGCGGCGGCGGTGGGCAGCCCGTCCGTATCGGTGGCGGCCTGGACGACGAGGGCGGCCACGCACACCGCCTCGGCGAGCGCCTGGTGCTCGTGCAGCCCGCGCAGGCGGGCCGACAGATAGCCGGCCGCGAAGCCGTCACCGGCCCCGATCGGGTCGACGACCGGCACCGCGTGGGGCGCCTGGTCCCAGCCGCCGTCCGCGGTGAGGACGGTCGAGGAGTGGTCGGCGCGCTTGATCACGACCTCGTCTGCCCCGCCGCGCAGCAGCTCCCGCGCGGCCTCGTCGGCGGGTTGGGCGGTCAGCAGCTCCAACTCGTCCTCGCCCGCGAGGACGATGTCGGCGTCGCGCAGCAACGGGCCCGCCGTCTGGGCCCACTGCGCCGCGCCGCCCAGCTTGTGTCGTACGTTCGGATCGAAGGACACCTTGGCCCCGGCCGCACGGGCCAGCTCCACCAGGCGCCGGCTCGCGGCCGCCGCGGTCGGCGAGAGCATCGGTGTGATCCCGGACAGATGGAGCAGCCGGGTGCCTTCGAGGGCCTCGGGGCGTATCTGCTCGGGCGTCAGCCTGGAGGCGGCCGATCCCATGCGGTAGTACTGCACATCGATGGCGCGGTGCGCATGGCTGTCCCGCATCAGCAGCCCGGTGGGGGCGTGGTCGTCCACGATCGCGTGGGCGACGTCCACACAGTCGGCGCGCAGCTCGCGCAGCACCGCCTCCCCCGCGGGGTCGGCGCCGACCCGGCCGAGCCAGCGCACCCCGTGGCCGAGCCGGGCGAGGCCCACGGCCACATTGGACTCGGCCCCCGCCACCGACCGGCGGAAATGCACGGCCCGGTCCAGCGGGACCCCGGGCTCGGCGAGCAGCAGGAGCATCGCCTCCCCGCACGTGACCACTTCCGGACCGTTCGCCACCATGCCTCCCCGCACGTCCGCTGCTAACCGAGACGGTATCGGGAAGCAACGACAATGACCCGCGCGGGGTTCCCGGGGCGGTGACCGCTATCGGGGCGGCGACGGGGCGAAGGGCGGTCCGAGGGCGGGTCCGAGGGTGGATCTGAGGCCGGGCGCAGACAGCGTTGCGGCCGCTGCCCTGATGAGGGGCAGCGGCCGCGGTGCGGGGGGTGGCGGTCTTCGGTGGGGCCGCGTCAGCAGCCGCGGTCGACCAGGTCGAACGAGGCGTAGTGGTCCGAGGTGTAGTAGTCCTCGTCCGTCTGCTTACCGGTGACGATGCGCCGGGCGCCACGGTCGTCGGAGCCCGGGGTGATCACGGTGTACTCGTGGTAGTAACCGGAGGACTGGGACGGAAGGACGCCTTCACGGTTCTGGAAGACGGTGCCGTCCTGGGGGAACGGGTAGGGGCCGCCCTGCTCGATCAGGTCCAGGGTGTCATGGGCCTGGGACGGCAGATCCGAGTAGCAGATGTCGCCGACGGCCGCGATGACCTGCGACGACACCACGGTCTGCGAGGCCGCCGGGGCGACGGCGGTGGCCGCGGTGGCCGTGCCGCCGATGATCAGCGTCGAGACGAGGGCGCCGAGGGCACCGATGCGAGCGATCCGTGGGGGGATTGTCATAGACATAGCATGACGCGCGTAGACGCTGTCGTGTCAATGCCAAGTGACCGCCGTTCGCCGGGAGTTCACAAGAACCGCGCGAAGCGCCAGAGGAGGTAACGAAAGCGTAACCTCCCGTCGCCTCGGCGCGCTTCTTGCCTCTCAGGCAAAACTTTTGCCCGAGAGGTCAAGACTGGCTATACCGGAGACATGCACCCGCTCCCCCACGGTCCCGACGAGGGGCCCACGGACGGACCGGCCGACGGTCACCCCGGCGGACCGTCCGCCGAACTGCCCACCGTCGCTCCCCGCCTGCGTGACCTGCGGCGGCGCAGTGGCCTGACGCTCGAGGCCGCCGCCCATCGCGTCGGGCTCTCACCCGCGCATCTGTCGCGGCTGGAGACGGGCCGCCGCCAGCCCTCGCTCCCGATGCTGCTGACCCTGGCCCGTACC
This sequence comes from Streptomyces hygroscopicus, assembly GCA_002021875.1. Classification (NCBI taxonomy): domain Bacteria; kingdom Bacillati; phylum Actinomycetota; class Actinomycetes; order Kitasatosporales; family Streptomycetaceae; genus Streptomyces; species Streptomyces hygroscopicus. Next base: position 9,211,097 of record CP018627.1, on the reverse strand, counting down.
TACGGAACCACGGTATCCGACCTGCTCGGCGAGGAGACCTCGGAACGGGACCCGGTCGTGCGGGCCGACCGCATGGAGGCGCAGGAGGCGGGCGGCTGGACCTACTGGCAGGCCGGCGGCTCCGGCCGGGCCATGCAGGCGCTGCGGCTGCATGTGCCGGAGCGCTCCGGCGCCCAGGAGGGCCTGGTGCGGGTCCACCCCGGCGAGGAGTGGCTCTACGTCCTGGGCGGCCGGCTACGGCTGACCCTCGGCGAGGCCGTGCACGCCCTCTCCCCGGGCGACGCGGCCCATTTCGACTCGCTCACCCCGCACCGCATCGCCGCCGCCTCGCCCGGCGGCGTGGATCTGCTCTTCGTCCACACGCTGCTGCAGAGCGGCGCGGCCGAGCTGTGCCTCGGCGACGCCCCTCGCCGAGGAAGGCCCGGTACGCCATGAAGGAGGACGGGAACGACATGACCGCGCACCAGATGAGCCCGAGCGATACCCGGGCGGACCCGACGGTGCATGCCCGGACCGGCCCGAACGAGGAGGACCGGGCGCCGATGAGCTTCACGGTCCGGGTCTTCATCTACCTCGTGGGCGTCCACTTCATCGCCGCTTTCCTCTTCTTCCTCTTCTACGTCGCGGGCGGGTAAGAGGCGGGGGACCGGGCCCCAGGGGCCCAGCCGCTCGTCACCCCGCGTGGGTGGAGAACATCCCGCCCGTCGGCCCCTGCTTGTCGCCGCCCTGCGCCTTCTTCAGGGCGTTCGCCAGGCCCTCGATGGTGAGCGACTGCAGGATCACCCGCCCGTTGCCCTCCAGCGTGGCCAGCGACAGCCCCTCGCCGCCGAAGACCGCGTTCATCAGCCCCTGGCGGTTGAGCCCGCCGATGCGCTCCACGCCGTACCGGATGCCTTCCTCGAAGGCCACGATGCAGCCCGTGTCGACCTCGATCCGGCCGCCGAAATCGGCCGGATTCAGGTCGATGAAGTTGCCCGCACCACAGATGATCACGGTGCCGTGCCCGGTGAACTTCTCCAGGATGAATCCCTCGCCGCCGCTGCGCCCGGTCTTCCCGCCCTGGAAGGCGATCCCGAACTCCACAGTGGACTCGGCCGCCACGAAGGCGTCCTTCTCCGCGAACCACGCCCGCGCCCCGTCCAGCTCCAGCGCCCGCATCTCACCGGGCAGCACCCCCGCGAAGCCGACGGTGCCCTCGCCGCCGGTGGCGGTGAAGTACTGGAACGCCAGCGACTCCCCGGCCAGCGCCCGCTGCCCCACCTGCATGGCGGTGCCCATGGCCTGGCGCAGCATCCCGCCCATCCCGCCGCCCCCGGCGCTCCCGCCATTGCCCCCGGCGGCCTGACCGCCGCCCCCGCCGGGCCCGGACAGCCGGGTCTCCATCGTCACGTTCGCCGTCTTGAACAGGAACTTCCCGGCCTCGCAGTAGACGGTCTGCCCCGGCTGCAGGGTGCAGACCGCCATCTGCATGGCGTTGCCGACGATCTCTTGCCGCAGGGTCACAGCCGATCTCCTCGAAGGTCGTATCAGGCGCCGGTGATGCCAGATGGTGTCAGGTGATGCCGTAATCGGACATCCGGGTCAACGTCCGACCCGGATGTCCGGGTTCCGGGAGCTTGGCACAATGCCGGTCGCGGCCCGGCCCCGGGGGCGATGCTGAAGGGAGCATGGCGATGAACACCAGCGCTGCGACGACGGCCCGCACGATGTGGGCCCTTTTCGAGCCGATCCACGCGGTCGCGTACTTCGCACCGGAGGCCGAGGCCGCGTACGAGGACGTCGGGCTGCGCGGCTTCTGGCGCGGCTACTTCGCGGGCCGCGCCGCGCCCCTCGGACCGGTCGGGCCGGAGCCCGTCGTGGCCGCCTTCTTCACCTTCGCGCCCGCCATGGTCGCCCGCGCCCTGCCCGACGTCTGGTCCCTGACCACGCCCGGGCGGGCCCTGGAGCTCCGCCGTACGGGCGCCGCGGCCGCCCTCGACCGGCTGCTCGCCGGGCGCGAGCGCGAGGTGGAGCGCGCCGCCGAGGCCCTGGTCCCCCGCGCGGCGGGCCTGGAGGGGTCCGGCCGGGTACTGGCCGCCGCGAACGGCGCGCTGGACTTCCCCGACAAGCCGATCGAACGGCTGTGGCATGCGACGACCCTGCTGCGCGAGCACCGCGGCGACGGCCATGTCGCGGCCCTGGTCGCCGCCGGTCTCGACGGCTGCGAAGCCCTCGTCCTCCGTTCCGCCGTCGACCTCCCCCGCACCGAACTCCAGCCCCACCGCGGCTGGACCGACCAGGAGTGGGACGCCGCCGCCCGGCGCCTGACCGACCGGGCCCTGCTCACCCCGGACGGCACCGCGACACAGGCCGGACGCGAGCTGCTCCGGACGGCCGAGACCGCGACCGACCGAGCGGCGGAACGCCCATGGCGACCGCTGGGCCCCGACGAGGTGGCGACCCTGGTAAGACTCCTCACCCCCCTGGCCACCGCCTGCGCCGCCGCCCTGCGCTTCCCCAACCCGATCGGGGTCCCGAATCCGGCGGCCTGAGCGACCAGCCGAGAGGGCGGCGCCCCGCGCGTTCCGGACGGGGCGCTGACGTCCTCGACGAATCGGGAACTCCCCGGTAGTTCAGAAGGGCACGCCCGCCCGCTTGGCCAGCTTCGTAAGACGCGGGTTGCTGCGGCGGTGCAGCGAGGTCAGCACGCGCATCAGCTCTTGACTGGTCGGATGCACCCGGGCCATCTCCGGCGCGACGTCCCAAGCCGCTTCGAGCGATTCGAGAGCCCCGTCACGGTCCCCCAGGGCAAGCTTTGACCGGCTGATGTTCATGTGCAGCGGACCAACGCGCGTGGCCGGAAGCGTCACCCCACCCCGGATCAGGTCATCCGCCGTGTCGAGAGACTCGCGGTAGTCCTCCATGTCAGAGGCCGTCGAGATGACATGCACAGCGGTGTTCTCGGGCCCGAAGTGGATGCCGTGGTCCTCGATGTCCTCAGGGAACTCCTCGGCCACCTGCCACGCTGCCGCGATGTGCCGTTGGGCGGTTGCCTTGTCCTTGATCCGACCGGCCAGCGTCAGCCCGCGCAGGTGCAGGATGCCCAGGCCATAGGCGCGGTCATGGCCTCGCAAGGTCGACTCGGCCTCAACAACGGCGCGGTCCACAATGGCCAACCCGCCTGCGAAGTCTCCGGAGTTCAGGAAGGCTCCGGCCTCGTCCCGGGCGGCCACCGTGGCCGCGATGGGGTGCGCACGCTCGGCGGCCAGCCGCTGTTTCATGACGGCCAACTCGGCGAGGTGCATCCAGCGGTGCCGGGCGGCCAGCCAGTAGACGACCGAGTATGTATCGGCGACGCGGGTCCAGGCATCGGGCGACTGGGTGGCGTGCGCGTAGTTGGTCGCGTCGGCCAGCACGCCCGGGAGCTTCTGCAACACCGCCGACAGCTCGGTCCGATAGCGGTGCTCGTTCAGCTCGGCCAGGCTGCGCGGAAGGTCCTCGGGGTGGGTCGGCGGTGTATCGGGGATGTCGAACCGTCGAATGACGTAATTGAGGGCGGCAAGGCTCTTCTCGTCGGTGCGCTCGACAGGGGCCGTGCCCAGCAGCTCATCCAGCGTCAGCCCCATGGCTTGGGCGAGAGCAGCGGCAATGCCCTGGGTCAGCGCGCGGTCGCCCACCTCGATCTTGCTCAGCAGCGAGACGGACACGCCTGCACGCCGAGCGAGGGCAACCTGGCTGAAGCCGCGCGCCTTGCGGCAGACAGCCACGTTCGCACCCGGTCCGGGAATCTTGGTCGCGCTCATAGTGTGCGTCTTCCCCGCTCGACTGGCGTTACCTCTGCCCCATCGTCTCACTCTCAGCACTCATGTGCTTGCTCCTTGTGCAAGAGGTGTGCAAGTCCGCTTTGCACGGCGGCAGTTCTCTTGTGTGAGACACGTACGCGCAGGTGGGACGAGGGATCATGACACAGACAGAAGAGAAGCCACCGACGGTGCTCAGCCACGGCGACCTGCCGTACCCAAAGGGCACACTCGTCGAAGACACCGCGACCGGATGCACAGGCGAGCTGCAAGGCGTAATTGAGGAGCGCGTCAAAGGCACCGGAAAGCTGTTCAGCCAAACGGCGTTCATGCGGCCGAGGGGAGGTGGCCTCGAGTGGGAAGCCCCTTTGGACCGCATCAGGCTCGCCGACAAGAACGGTTAAGCCTGCCTACCAAGCGCGCTGCCCTGATCGGTCCGGGTGACGTGATCGGCTACGACGGCGAGTGGCGCACGGTCAAGAAAGCGTCGACCGCCCAGGGCCCGATGGGCGGGTTAGCCGTCGTGGTCACCTGGGAGGAGGGCGGCACGGCGCGCTTCCCGGCCGGTGACGAACTCCTCCTCGGCGCACCGCCACCAGACGACACCACGAACTGAACCGCAGCCAGCCCCACCCCAACACGACCGGGGTGAGGCTCAGTTGTGTGTTGACACGTACTGCGGTGGTATGCGCTAGCCTGCGTTCAGCGGGATGACTACCCGCTCGCACCTGAGCGTCCCCGGGACGAAGCCGACCAGGGAATTCAGGACTATCCGCCAGTGTGAGCTGGCTGGACATGGCGATTCGCAGCCGTTGTTCCTGATGACGCGGGCTGGCTCGTCGCAGGCGGGTAGACACTCAGTGGAGAATGCCGAGTTGGAGCAACGGGCCGGAGAGTAGGCCCACCACGAGAACATTCGCGTACGCGTCAGCGTGGGTGTCTCGGTCCGAACCGTAGGGTTTGGGTCGAGGCTGCCTACGCACCCGATCCGACCCATGACAGGGAAGGTAAGGATCGGTGGACGGCGCAGTCCTCCTCATTCTCGCCATCGCTGGCGTGGCAGCGATCTTCCTCTTCTCCTTGAAGGGGTTGCTCGACCAGGTCCCAGATGTGATCGACTCCGCCGAGCGTGCGCGCGACGCGTGGAGGCGTTTCAAGAAGCCCGAGTCGTCCCAGCCCGACGAACAGCCGCCCCCGGCCGACGAGGAGGAACAGCCGCCTGCCGCCGCATGAGGGCGTCCCGGCCTCCCATGCCCCACGGAGGCCCGGAGCGGCATCCCCCGGGCGCCGCACATGAGAGAGCCCCGGAGACCCCACGACGGGCTCCAGGGCTCTCACTGTCCCAAGGGCCAGTTGACTGGGCGTAAGCGGAGCCGCCGCGCCGCGGGGTCCCGGTTTCATAAGCTGATGGGACGCCAGCACCCACCGAGCCATCAGGCGGCGATGGCCAGCCGGAACCGGAGTGGTGCGCCCAGAAAGGGGTGTGAGTGAGCGCTGAGGCAGCTGCCATCAATCTCGGGCGGACGGTCGCGACCCGCGTCGTGCGTTTATGGCTCGAACCGCGTCGGCGCGAGCAGGAGAGCCGGATGGAGATGTCCGCTCTGGTCCGGCGGCGGGTGCCGGGGCTGCGGGCGCAGCGGGGCGTGGAGCGGCAGTTCGAGCAGATCGCGGACGCGGTCGCTGCGCGGCTTGAGCCCATGTGCGGACATGAGTTCCGCGATCTGGAGGAGGGCGGGCGGCAGGCGGCGCTCGACGCCGTGACGGCGGCCTTCGCGCACGCGGACCTGTCCGATGAGGCGATCCTCGGGTCCGACGCCAACCCCGCCGAGCTCGCCCGCCGGGTGGGGGCCTCCGCTCCCCCGCCCGCCGGGCTGGGTGAGGCGGCCACGCACTTCTACGAGCTGCTGCTATCCGAGTGCTGCGACTGCTATGTGCGGATCCTGCAACGGCTCCCGGTCTTCACCGAGCGCGGCATCGCCGAATTGCTGGGGCGAGTCGGCGAGCTCGGCCCCGAGCTGAGCCGGGTGCTGGAGCGGCTCCCGGTCAGATCGCTGTACGCGCCGCAGGGGGCAGATCAGGATGCCGCCTTCCGCAGGGAGTACCTGGAGTTCCTCAGCCGCACCCTGGACGAGGTGGAGCTGTTCAGCTTCACGGCCGGTCAGGCCCCGCGCACCAAATTATCCGTCGCCTACATCAGTCTGCGGGTCAGCACGGACGGAGACGGCCGGGCGGCGCCAAGGTCGGCCGGTGGGCCGGACCATCTGCTGCGGACGGGCATCAGCTCCTGGAACGGCGCGGAACAGGAGTCGTCGGCGAGCGTAAGGGTCGAGGCGGCGCTGAAGGAGTCGGTTCGCATTCTGCTGCGCGGGGAGGCGGGTTCCGGCAAGACGACGTTGCTCCACTGGCTGGCCGTCACGGCGGCGCGCGGCACCTTCAGCGGGGATCTGGCCGAGTGGAACAGCCTGGTCCCCGTCCTGGTCAAACTGCGGCGTCACGCCTCGCGCGAGCTGCCACGCCCGGAGGAACTGCTGGACGCCACGGCCGGGCCGCTGACCGGCCATATGCCCCGGGCGTGGATGGACCGCGAGTTCCAGGCGGGGCGGGTGCTGCTGCTCGTCGACGGCGTGGACGAACTCGTCGCGAGCGAACGGCGCAAGGTCCGGGAGTGGCTGCGGCTCCTGCTCAACGCCTACCCGCAGACCCGTACGGTGGTGACGTCCCGGCCGACCGCCGCGCGCGGTGACTGGCTGCACGCGGAGGGTTTCGCCCCGGTGGGGCTGGAGCGGATGACGCCCGCGGATCTGCGGGCGTTCGTACGACAGTGGCATCAGGCGGTGGGAGTTCAGGGCGGTGATCTGCCGTGCGCCCTGGAGGAGCTGCCGCACTACGAACGGGCATTGCTGGCGGCGCTCCAGGATCGCCCTCATCTGCGGACACTCGCAGCGAGCCCCCTGCTCGCCGCGCTGCTGTGCGCGTTGCACCTGGGGCGGCGCCGGCGGCTGCCGCGCAACCGCATGGAGCTGTATCGCATAGCTCTGGAACTGCTGGTGCAGCGCCGTGACGCGGAGCGCGGGGTTCCCAGCGCGCTGGACATACAGCTCAGCCTGACCGACAAGCTGTGCGTGCTGCGGGATCTGGCGTGGCGGCTTTCGGACAACAACCGCAGTGAGATTTCTACGGAGAAGGCGCTGGTCCATGTCACCGTCAAGGTGGCGTCGATGCGCCACCTGGACGCCCAGGGCGAGGCGGTGCTGGATCACCTTGTGTCGCGTTCGGGGGTGCTGCGCGTCCCCGCCGAGGACCGCATCGACTTCCTGCACCGCAGCTTCCAGGAGTACCTGGCGGCAGAGGAGGCGGCGGCGGAGGACCGCATCGGCAATCTGGTCGAGCGGGCCCATCTGGACACCTGGCGGGAGACCATCATCATGGCCGCCGGACATGCCAACCGCAGTCAGCGGCAGGAACTCGTCACCGGCATCCTCGACCGTGCGGAGGCCGAACGCCGCCATGCGCGGGGTTTGCGGCTGCTGGCGGCGTCCTGCCTGGAGACGATGGAGTCCGTGCCGGAGGGGCTCGCGGCACGGCTGGACGAGAACCTCGGGGTGCTGGTGCCGCCGAGGCGCCGGAAGGACGCCGTGTCACTCGCGGCTGTGGGGGATCCGGTCCTCAGCCGGCTGCCGCGCTCTCTGGACGGTCTGACGGACGCGGCCGCCAAGGCGGCCGTGCGGACCGCCGCGCTCATCGGTGGCGAGAGTGCGCTCGATGTGCTGGATGCTTACGCGGCGGCGCAACGAGACGGTGCGTACCAAGAACTCGCCGACGCCTGGGAGTATTTCGACCCGGACGAGTACGCCCAGCGCGTGCTCGCCCGGTTTCCCTTGGAACGCGTCACGCTGAGGCTCTCCCACCCCAGCCAGTGGGCCGCGGTCAGGAAGCTACGATCCGTACGGAAGATATTGATCAGCCATCCGCTCACTTCCGGCCTCGCGACGCTCACAGATCTCCCCGGACTCTCCTCGCTGTGGATCTCACGGCTGGTGGGCGACAACGACCTGAGTCCGCTCGCCGCCCATCCCCGGCTCAGCGCCCTTTCGATCAACGGAGACGCTGCCCTGGAGGACGCCTCACCGTTGAACGCGCTCACACACCTTCAGGAATTGAGCCTCACCAGCTGGTCTTCTCTCCCTCCCGTGAGCGAGATCCCCATGCCGGGGACCTTGACAACACTGAACTTGGGAAATCTGCCTTGTGATCCTGACCTGGGGTTTCTTCACGATCTGCCGTCACTCGACAAGCTGTATCTGGCGGGCTCGGGGACTCCGCGCAGCCTCGCGAGCCTTTCAGCGGCGCCCATCTTCAAACAACTTTGGCTGGGCGGCTTCGACTTCACTGCGTGCCTCCCCGTCTTGTTATCCTCCCTGCGTATCCCGGATCTGAGCTTCTACCGCTGCGCCCTTCCGGCGGACCTCAGCCCGCTCAACGCCGTCCGCTCCCTCGAAATCGTGTTCTTCGGCGCATGCCAGGGCCCGAACCCCGGCCCCTTGGACCTCTCATCCCTGGCCGGGCGCACGGCCCCGACACAGCTCACCGTCCTGGTGGGCAGGACACAGACCGTCACCGGGACCGAACACCTCGGCCCCGGCATCCGAGTCCGCTACCGGTGAGGGGAGACAACGCTCAGGCGCCGCTCAGCTCCGCGTGGCGGGCGGCGAGCCGCTGCGCGCCGTGCTCGGTCAGGGCCCCGTGCAGTCGCAGGCGGGCGACGCCGCCGTCCGGGTAGATGTCGATCCGGACGTGGGTCACCGGCGGGGCCGCGTCGAGGAGGAAGCGGTGGACCGTATCGGGCTGGAGGCGGGTGCGGGGCAGGAGTTCGGTCCAGGCCGGGGAGGTGTGGTCGGCCGGGTCCGCGCCGGAGGTGGCGTCGAGGCCGTACAGCGCCGCCCAGCCCGGTGCGTTGCCCTTGTAGCAGCCGGTGTCGATCTCCACGGCGCGCAGGGACGCCTGGGCGGTGAGGCGGTAGCGGACCCAGTCGTGGCCCGTGTCGCGGCGGCGGCGGGTCTCCCAGCCCTCGTCCATCTTGTGGGAGCGGCCGGGCTGGATGGAGTTGGCGGGCGGGGAGTAGAAGCGGTCGGAGGCGTCCTCGGCCGCGCCGCCGTGCTCCAGCGCCACCACGTCGAAGGTGCCGAGCGCGGTGAGCCACGCCGGGTCGGGGGCGACCTCGCCGTGGACGCGGAGCCGGGCGATGCCGCCGTCGGGGTGCTGCTTGAGGCGGAGGTGGGTGAAGCGGCGGCCTACGGAGACCGGGAAGCCGTTGGCCGCGTGGCCGCCGATCCGCGTATGGGGGACGAGTTCCGTCCATACGACGTCGTCGGCGAGGAGTTCCTCGGGGGACGGGGTGCCGTCCACCGCCGTCGCCTCGACGCTCACCGCCCGCGGGTAGTTGCCGCGGAAGTGGGCGGTGTCGACGACGATGCCGTGGACGACGCCGGGCGCGCCGAGGCGGATCAGGGCCCAGTCGTGGTCGTCCTCGGCCGGATGCGGGGTGTCGGCGGAGGCTCCGCGCCGCCGCCGGGTCTCCCAGCCGTCCATGACCTTGCCCTTGTGGCCGAAGGCGGCGGGGTCGAAGTGCGGGGGTTCGGGCTTCAGCAGATTCTCGCGCTCGGCGAAGAACTCGTCGTTGGCCGCGACCGCGCTTCCGCCGAGCCGCCGGTCGGCCAGGTCCACGAGGTGGGTGAAGGGGAGGTCGGCGGTCCGGTAGTCGGCGTACGGATCGCCACCGCCGTACGGGGCGGCGTCGCCGGTGAAGCGGGGGGTCGGCGCGGTCATGTGCGGGGCTGCCTTTCCAGGAGTCGGCCGGTGGGTTCGCTCGTCGCGCCACGGTCGGCGATCGCGCCATGTTCGGCGATCTTCCGGCCGCGCAGCCAGGTGGACCGTACGACGCCGTAGAGCGTTCTGCCCGCGTAGGCGGTGACCTGGTTGCGGTGGTGCAGGGCGGCGGGGTCGACGGTGAAGGTCTCGTCGGGGGCGAGGACCGCGAAGTCGGCGTCGCGGCCGGCCTCGATGGCGCCCTTACGGTCGAGGCCGACGAGCGCGGCGGGGCCGGTGGACATCCAGCGGGCCACGTCGTGGAGGGTGTGGCCGCGCCGCCGGGCCGCCGTCCAGACGGCGGGGAGGCCGAGCTGGAGCGAGGAGATGCCGCCCCAGGCCCGCCCGAAGTCGTCCACCTTGAGGTCGGCCGTACAGGGCGAGTGGTCGGAGACGACGCAGTCGATCTCCCCGGCCGCCAGGCCCGCCCACAGCGCGTCCTGGTTGGCGGCCTCCCTTATGGGCGGACAGCATTTGAACTCCGTGGCGCCGTCGGGGACTTCCTCGGCGGTGAGGGTCAGGAAGTGCGGGCAGGTCTCCACGGTGATCCGGACGCCCTCACGGCGGGCGTCGGCGATCAGCGGCAGCGCGTCGGCGGACGAGAGGTGCAGGACGTGGACGCGGGCGTCCAGCTCGTGGGCGAGGGCGATGAGGCCCACGATGGCCTCGTTCTCGGCGGCGCGCGGGCGTGAGGCGAGGAAGTCGGTGTAGCGGGGGCCGGTCGGCGGCGGGGCGCCGTCGATGAGATGGGGGTCCTCGGCGTGGACGATCAGCAGTCCGCCGAAGCCCGCGATCTCGCGGAGGGCGGTCTGGAGCTGGTCGGGGGCGAGCGGCGGAAACTCGTCCACACCGGAGGGGAGCAGGAACGCCTTGAAGCCGAGGACGCCCGCGTCGTGCAGCGGCTCCAGGTCCGGGACGTTCCCGGGCACGGCGCCGCCCCAGAACCCGATGTCGACATGGGCCGACCGCCGGGCGACGGCCCGTTTGACCTCCAGGGCCGGGACGGTGGTGGTCGGCGGGACGCTGTTGAGCGGCATGTCGACGAGGGTGGTGACGCCGCCGGCCGCGCCGGCGCGGGTGGCGGAGCCGAACCCCTCCCAGGCGGTGCGGCCGGGGTCGTTGACATGGACGTGGGTGTCGACGAGGCCGGGGAGCAGGACGTCGTCGCCGAGGTCCTCGACCCTCGCGCCGTCCGGGTCCGGGGTGTCGTACGGCCCGACGGCCACGATGCGGCCGCCGGCGACGGACACGGAGGCCGCGCGCAGTCCGTCCGGCGTGACCACCCTGGCCGAGCGCAGCACCAACTCCACGTCGGGCACCGATATCCTCCTCGCCTCCACCCTCGCCGATTCCGCGAAACGGAATCAACTTTCCGTTGAATGATTCACTCGGTGGACGGCCCGGTCAAGGCCCCACCTACCGCGACCTGCGACGGAATCGGCGCATCGACCCCTGTCCCGCCGGTCCGGATCCTCGCGGACCTCAGGGCATAGATACCCCCGGCGAGGGCCATTCCGAAGACCCAGGAGAACGGGGCCAGGTCCTCGAACCCCTTGACCAAGGCCAGCACCGCCGATATCGCGGCCGAGGGCACGAAGGCGATGATCGCCTCCGGATTGAAGCCCTTGCGGTAGTAGTACGCGCCCGACGCATCGGCGCTGAAGAGCGCGTCGACGTCGATATGGCCGCGCCGCACCAGGTAGTAGTCCACGAGCAGGATGGCGACCAGCGGGCCGAGGAAGGCGCCGAGGGCGCCCAGGAAGTACTGGATGACGATCGGGCTGGAGTAGAGCTTCCACGGCATGACCACGATCGCGAGCACCGCCGTGATCATGCCGCCGCGCCGGAAGTCGAGATACTTCGGCGCGAGATTGGCGAAGTCGTACGCGGGCGAGACGAAGTTGGCGACGACGTTGATGCCGATGGTGGCGACCATGAACGACAGCGCGCCGAGCACCGTGACCACGGGGTTGTCGATCTTCGCGATGATCTCGACCGGATCGGAGATCGCCGCACCGAACACCGAGATCGTGCCGGCCGTCATCAGCACGGAGACGACGGCGAAGGCGGTGAAGTTCACCGGCAGCCCGAGCAGATTGCCGCGCCGGTAGGCCCGGTGGTCCGGGGTGAACCGCGCGAAGTCGGCGTAGTTGAGCACGAGGGTGAGGAAGGTGGCGACCGTCAGGCTGACCGCGATCAGGCTCTGATGGAGCTGCTCGCCCCCGCTGAGCCCGGTCAGGCTGTCGGTGAGCGAGATGTCCCCGCCCGCCTTGGCGATCAGCCATACGGCGAGCGCGAGCATCACCAGCCAGACGACCGGGCCGGTGGCCAGGTCCTGCACCTTGCGGATGAACTCCATGCCCCGGGTGAGCAGCACCGCCTGCAGCAGCCACATCACCAGGAAGGCGATCCAGCCGAGGGTGGACAGACCAAGGATGGAGTCGTGGTCGTAGTCGGCGAGCGAGGGCGCCAACTGGACGCCTAGGAGGACCAGGGCTTCGGAGGCCAGCCAGGTCTGGATGCCGTACCAGGCGACCGCCATCACCGCCCGCAGCAGGGCGGGAATGTTGGCCCCGTACACACCCCAGCTGGCCCGCGCCAGGACCGGGAACGGCACCCCGGTGCGGTGGCCGGCGTGGCCCATGCGGTTCATGAACCAGTAGAGGATGGTGACTCCGGCCAGCAGGGACAGGAACACCTCCCAGGTCGGCAGCCCCAGCACGAACAGGCTCGCCGCGAAGGCGTAGTTGCTGATCGCGTGGGTGTCCGACATCCACATGGCGAAGATGCTGTACGTCCCCCAGGTGCGCTCCACGGCGGGGGCGAGGTCCTCGTTATAGAGACGGGGGTCTGGTGTGGCGGGTGATGCCATGGCGCCCTCCGGGGAACTGGGACGGAAATTCTTTTCCGCATGACGGTGCCGCGAAGGTGTTGCCGATCGATTACGCGGGAGTTGCCGTGAACGTCGCCCGTGGGCCCGGTCCGCCCGGCGGATCGGAAACCCTCGGATCGCGGATCGGAAAACCCTCGGATTCAGGACGGGCGGGCGCTGATGGGCCAGCCGCCGATGGCCTTGGGACGGGGCGCGGCGAAGGCGCGCACCTTGCTGGTGGAGAGCCCGAGCCCGACGACCGCCTCGGCGAAACGCACCGCGGCGGCGACGCCGTCCACCACCGGAACCCCGCCCAGCGCCGCCGAGACCCGCTCCTGGAGCCCCGCCATGCCGCCGCACCCCAGACAGATGACCTCGGCGCCGTCCCGCTCCACGACCTCACGCGCGGTCCGGACGATTCGCTCCACGGTCCGCTCCGGGTCCGCCTCCAGCTCCAGGACGCCGAGGCCGGTGCCGCGCACCGCCGCGCAGCGCCCCAGCAGCCCCGCCACCAGCAGCCGGTCCCGGATCTGCGGAACGGCCCGGTCCAGGGTGGTGACGACCCCGTAGGCATGGCCGAGCATCATGGCCATCTGGGCGGCGGACTCGGTGATGTCGAGGACCGGCACGTCGAGGAGTTCCTGCGCCGCCTCGCGGCCCGGTTCACCGAACCCCGCCATCACCAGGGCGTCGAAGGGTTCGTCCCAGGTGGCCAGCCGGTCCAGTACGGCGGCGGCGCTGAGACATCCCTCGAAGTGGCCCTCGATCGACTCCGGCCCCCACAGCGGCTCGGTCGCGACAATCTCGGTGCCGGGGCTCGCACTCGCCTCCGCGATGGCCCGGATCGCTGCCGTCATGGAGACGGTGGTGTTGGGGTTCAGCACGAGAATGCGCATGGAGCTCCCCTGGCGATTCCATACAATGGAAAGGTAATTTCGCGCCGCAGAAATCTAGCCAGCGATGTCCCCGCGGTCAAGGGGCCCCCGTGTCCGGGAGCGGCCAGTCCCCGGCCGGTCCGGCACACCCGCCGTGACCGGCGCGGACCGTCAGTGCAAGCCCGCTGTGGGCTTCGCCGGGGACCGGTAGGCTGCCCGTGGCCGGTCGGCAGCGGATCGTCACCGTATGCGGGCCGGTGCCGACCGCTGTGAAAGGAACACCGACGTGCCGTCCGCCGAGTCCAAGACCGCCGCCACCACCGCCGGATCCGGTGGCGTCCAGTCCCTGGAGCGCGCCTTCGACCTGCTGGAGCGGATGGCCGACGCCGGGGGCGAGGTCGGGCTGAGCGAGCTCTCCACCAGCAGTGGGCTGCCGCTGCCCACCATTCACCGGCTGATGCGCACGCTGGTGGCCTGCGGCTATGTACGCCAGCAGCCCAACCGCCGCTATGCCCTCGGGCCCCGGCTGATCCGGCTCGGCGAGAGCTCGGCCCGGCTGCTGGGCACCTGGGCGCGGCCGTATCTGGCGCGGCTGGTGGAGGAGACCGGCGAGACCGCGAACATGGCGCTGCTGGACGGCGATGAGGTGGTGTACGTGGCGCAGGTGCCCTCGCGCCACTCGATGCGGATGTTCACCGAGGTCGGGCGGCGGGTGCTGCCCCACACCACGGGCGTCGGCAAGGCGCTGCTGGCGAGCACGCCCCCCGAGGAGGTGCGCGCCCTGCTGGCCCGTACCGGCATGCCCGCGGTGACCGAGAAGACGATCACCTCGCCGGACGAGTTCCTCGACGCGCTGCGGCAGGTCCACGAGCAGGGCTACGCGGTGGACGACAACGAGCAGGAGATGGGCGTGCGCTGCCTCGCGGTCCCGGTGCCCGACTCCCCCGCACCGGCGGCCATCTCCATCTCGGGCCCGGCGGGCCGGGTGACGGACGAGGCCACACAGCAGATCGTGCCGATCCTCAAGGAGGTCGCGGTCGAGCTGTCGGGGGCGCTGGCCAGCACCGGGTCCGCCTGACGGCGGAGGGGACCGGCGGGCGGGCCACCGTCCGCGCGGCTCGATGAGGTGCGGCCTGCGCGGGGCGCACGGGACCGAGTGCGGTGTCGGCGCTACCGGAAGCACCACCGGGCAACCGGGCGTCCCAACTCGACGCAGGTGCGCGGCCGGGCATCCCGCTCGACGCACGCGTCGTCCCATCGCCCGGCGGAAGGCCATGGGGAGCTGGCCACCGGGGCGGGCGGGGCAACGGGGGCAAAGCCACAGGGCCGCCCGCGGCCGGGCGGGACCACGGGCCCCGCTCAGTCTCGCCCTCTGCCCGGCTGCGGCACGTTGTTGAACTGGTCGATCGCCGCGCGGACGCCCGTCAGGGCGGAGCCCAGTGCGCTGACCGAGCCCAGCGCGCCCGCGATGAGCAGCAGCGAGCGGCGCAGGCGGTGCAGCTCCGGTGCGCCGGTGCGGGCCATGGCATCGAGCGCGGCCAGCTCGTCGTCCGCGATCGCCCGGTCCGGTAATTCCGCCGGGTGGGCGGCCAGATCACGCCTGAGCCGGGCCACGGCACGGCGCAGCTCGGCCGCCCTCGGATCGTCATCGGTGCTCGCCACTCGCCTGGCTTCCACGACTGCGGCGCCCTCCACTGACAAGGCACCGGGTTCACCCCAGAGCCTCGCGCCATCGTTGGCCAACACTGCCCTTCGCCCCCTCGCGCCCTCTCCCACAGCCTGCCCCTTCCCGCATGGCCGCCCCAGCCCTCCACCTCGCGTGGATTCGGACACAAGGGGCCGCGGATCAGTTAACGCCACTCAGTGCACGACGCGCTATACGGAGAGCGAAAATCAGACCGGCTGGGATGAAGCCCCCGCACGGCCCCCAGGTGCGGTAAGCAGGGCCCATGGATCGCACAACGGATGACTCCGCGCAGGTCGCCGGGATCGTACTGGCGGCCGGGGGCGGCCGGCGGCTGGGCGGGCGCCCCAAAGCCCTTTTGACGCATCGGGGGCGGCCGCTGGTGGAGCACGCCGCGCGGGCGCTGCGCGAGGGCGGCTGCGCGCCCGTGCACATCGTGCTGGGCGCCGCGGCCGAGACCGTACGGGCACGGGCCCGGCTGCCCGGGTATGTCCTGGTCGACAACCCCGACTGGGAGCAGGGCATGGGCTCCTCGCTGCGGGCCGGGCTCGGCTCACTGGCCGGTACGGGGGCGCGGGCGGCGCTGATCGCGCTGGTGGACCAGCCGGGGATCGGCGCCGAGGCCGTGGCGCGGGTGGTGGCCGCGTATCGCTCGCCGTCGACCCTGGCGGCCGCCGCGTACGGCGGGGAGCGGGGGCATCCGGTGCTGTTCGGCGCGGACCGGTGGGCGGATATCACGGCGAGTGCGGAGGGCGACCGGGGGGCACGCGCCTATCTGCGGGCGCATCAGTCCGCGATCACGCTCGTCGACTGCTCGGATATCGCCCGTACGGACGACATCGACACCCCCGAGGACTTGACGCTGCTGGAATGAGACGTCGAGGGGGCAACGGACGCGGCGTTCAACAGAAGATTGAACTTCCACTATGAGAAACTTATTATCCACAAGACAGAATCACTGCGAGCGTCCAGCTGAGACTCGTCTAAGGAGTGACAGCCCATGTCCGCACCAGCGCCTTCCCCGCTGGCCATCGTCGACGCCGAACCGCTGGAGCGTCAGGGGGAGGTGCTGACCGACGCGGCCCTGGCCTTCCTGGCCGAGCTCCACCACCGCTTCACCCCGCTCCGGGACGAGCTGCTCGCGCGCCGCGCGGAGCGCCGCGCCGAGATCGCCCGCACCAGCACCCTGGACTTCCTCCCGGAGACGGCCCACATCCGCGACGACCCCGACTGGCGCGTCGCCCCCGCCCCGCCCGCCCTCGAGGACCGCCGGGTGGAGATCACCGGCCCCACCGACCGCAAGATGACCATCAACGCCCTCAACTCGGGCGCCAAGGTCTGGCTCGCCGACTTCGAGGACGCCTCCGCCCCCACCTGGTCGAATGTGATCGGCGGCCAGCTCAATCTGATCGACGCCTATGAGCGCCGGATCGACTTCACCTCCCCCGAGGGCAAGAGCTACGCACTGCGGCCCGACGATGTGCTGGCCACCGTCGTCACCCGGCCGCGCGGCTGGCATCTCGACGAGCGCCATCTGCGGGCCGCCGACGGCCGCCCCGTCCCCGGCGCCCTGGTCGACTTCGGGCTGTACTTCTTCCACAACGCCCGCCGGCTGCTCGCCCAGGGCAAGGGGCCGTACTTCTACCTCCCCAAGACCGAGTCGCATCTCGAGGCCCGCCTCTGGAACGACGTCTTCGTCTTCGCACAGGACCATCTCTCGCTTCCGCAAGGGACGATCCGCGCCACCGTTCTGATCGAGACGATCACGGCGGCGTACGAGATGGACGAGATCCTCTACGAGCTCCGCGACCACGCCTCCGGGCTCAACGCGGGCCGCTGGGACTATCTCTTCTCCATCGTCAAGAACTTCCGCGACGGCGGCCCCGGTTTCGTCCTCCCGGACCGCAACGCGGTCACGATGACCGCCCCGTTCATGCGCGCCTATACCGAACTGCTCGTCCGCACCTGCCACAAGCGCGGCGCGCACGCGATCGGCGGCATGGCGGCCTTCATCCCCTCGCGCCGCGACCCCGAGGTCAACGCGGTCGCGTTCGACAAGGTCAAGGCCGACAAGGACCGTGAGGCGAACGACGGTTTCGACGGCTCCTGGGTCGCCCATCCGGATCTGGTCCCGGTCGCCCGCGCCTCCTTCGACGCGGTCCTCGGCGACCGGCCGCACCAGAAGGACCGGCTGCGCGAGGACGTCCGGGTCACCGCGGCCGAGCTGATCGACGTCGCGTCGCTCGACGCCAAGCCCACGCATGACGGCCTGCGCAACGCCGTGCAGGTCGGCACCCGCTATATCGAGGCGTGGCTGCGCGGCCTCGGCGCCGTCGCGATCTTCAACCTGATGGAGGACGCGGCCACCGCCGAGATCTCCCGCTCCCAGATCTGGCAGTGGGTCAACGCGGGGGTGGTCTTCGAGAACGGCGAGAAGGCCACCGCCGATCTTGTCCGTAAGGTCGCCGCCGAGGAGCTGGCGGCGATCCGCGAGGAGGTCGGCGAGGACGCCTTCGCCGCGGGCAAGTGGAGCCAGGCGCACGATCTGCTGCTGAGGGTCGCGCTGGACGCGGACTACACGGAGTTCCTGACGCTGCCCGCGTACGAACTGCTGGGCTGAGCCGGTCCGTTCGGCCGCGAGGGCCCCGGACCGCGCGGATACGGTCCGGGGCCCCGGTCGCCCTTACGGCGTGTAGAGCTGGGAGCGCGGCACGATCTGCTGGGGCACGCTGGGGCTGGACCACAGCAGCTTCATATGCGCCTCTCCGGTCTGCTCGGTGTACTCGATCTTGATGGCGTGCTTGGCTCCGGCGCGCAGCGCGACGGTCGCCTTGTCGACCTGTGGTTCATGCGGGGTGGTGTTGTCGATGATCAGACGGCCGTCGATCCACACCCGCGCGGTGTCGTCGGAGACGGTCGTGAGCGTGTAGGTCTCGCTGTGGCGGGGCTGGAGGAAACCGGTCCAGCGGACGCCGAAGTGGTCGGCGGGGACATCGGCGGCCGGGGAGCCGGCAAACCTCCAGATGTGGTTGACGGCCGGGTCGGTCCGGGTGACGGCCGGGGGCCCGGTGAAGGTCTCATTGGCGAAGACCTCCTCCCGCAGCCCCTCGCCCCGGCCCTGGGGCGCGGCCGGGGCCGGTTTCACCGTCAGCTCGATCACCGAGGCGGTGGGGTCGGCCGGTCCGCCGGAGGGGGTGAGATCGAAACCGTCGCCCGCCTTGGCCACCTCGACCCGCTGTCCACTGCCCAGCACCCGGGCGCCGGTCACCGTGAACGGTGCCCGGGCGGTGAGGTGGAGGGGCTGCCCCGCGGCGGGCCAGGAGGTGACGGACGCGTACAGCCGGTCGCCCGACCGGCTGACCGCGCCCCAGGACGGCTCGTCGACCAGCCCGGTGGCCCCGGCCCCGTACACCGCGCGGCCCTGGCCGGAGGTCCGCAGCCAGGAGCCGATCTCGCGCAGCCGGTCGACGGAGGGCTGGGGAATGCGGCCCAGTTTGTCGGGGCCGACATTGAGGAGGTAATTGCCGCCACGGCTCGCGATATCGAGGAGATTGCGGGTGAGGGTGGCGGGCGACTTCCAGTCCTGGTCGTATTTGGCGAAGCCCCAGTGGCCGTTGAGGGTCATGCAGCTTTCCCACAACTGCCCGGCCACGGGCGCGTCCGGGATTTCCTGCTCCGGCGTTCCGTAGTCGCCGTCGACGACGCGCCGCTTGCCGACCCGGTTGTTGGTGATCAGATCGGGGTCGAGCCCGTGCAGATACGTCTGCAGCCGCTCGCCGTCCCGCGCCGACCAGGTGTTGGTGGGGTTGTCCGCGTCCCATTCCCCGTCGAACCAGAGCAGCGCCGGATGGTAATTGTCGACCAGCTCCTTGAGCTGGGCGTACATCCGCTTCTCATAGCGGGGGAAGGTGGCGGGGTCGGCGAAGTCGGGGTCGTGCCAGTCCCAGATCGAGTAATAGAAGCCGAGTTTGATCCCGGCGGCGTCCGCGGCGGACTTCAACTCGGCCAGAATGTCCCGCCGTTGGTCGAAGGAGGAGTGGTCGCGCAGATTCCAGGTGTTCTGCTTGGTCGGCCACATCGCGTATCCGTCGTGGTGCTTGGAGGTGATGACGATATAGCGCTGCCCGGCGTCCTTGGCCGCCTTGACGACGGCCTTGGCGTCGAAGGACGCGGGATTGAAGTCCTGGGCGGCGTCCTCGTACTCGCTCATCGGGATCTGGCAGCTTCGCTTGATCCACTCCGCGTCGCGGCAGACGGTCCCGTCCGCCCGCTGGTATTCGCCCTCCAACTGGGAGTAGGCGCCGAAGTGGATGAACATCCCGAAGCGGTCCTGCCGCCACCAGCCGGTGCGGTCGGAGGTGAACGGATCGTCGGTCGCGTAGTCGGTGCCGGGTCCGGGCTCCCGCGCCGTCGCCAACGCCGACGGCGCCGCGGTGGCGGCGGAAGGGCCGCTGAGGATCGTCGCCAGCACCATGCCGAGCAGAAGGCTGAGCGCTCGGAGGGGGATGACGGCTCGTCGTCTGGACGTGCGCATGGCGGCTCCTGTGCTCATGGGTGGTCGGACAGGAGGGCTGGCCAGCCGCGTACGGGAACCTAGAACCGTAAAGATGGGATGTCAACGGGGCCCGAACGCACCGATGGGCCACCGGTGACCGCGAGAAGCGGATCGTCACGGCGACCCATCCGATGAATCGGCGCGGTGTTCAGTTGTCCGCCGCGATACGGGCCAGGCGTCGCGCCTCGGTGCGCGCCTCCCGCGCGATCTCCTCCTCGTCCACGGTGAGCAGCCGGCCCGACTCCACCACCGCGGCGCCGTTCACCAGCGACAGGGTCACCGGGGCAGGGGCGCCCAGGACGAGGGCCGCGACCGGGTCGGCGATCGACGAATGGCCGAGGCCGTCCAGCTTCCAGAGCACCAGGTCGGCCAGTTTGCCCGGCTCCAGCGAGCCGATCTGGTCCTGGCGGCCGAGCACCCGCGCACCGCCGTAGGTGCCAAGTCGCAGCGCCTGACGGACGTTCAGCGCCTTCTCGCGGTGGCCGCCGAGCCGGTTGACCAGCAGCGCGTTGCGCAGTTCGGTGTGCAGCTCACCGGATTCGTTGGAGGCGGTGCCGTCCACGCCGAGGCCGACCGGTACGTCCGCGGCGAGCAGATCGGGGACGCGGGCGATCCCGGCGGCGAGCCGGGCGTTGGACGAGGGGCAGTGGGCCACACCGGTGCCGGTCCGGGCGAACGTCTGGATGTCGGTGTCGCTCATGTGGACGCAGTGGGCCATCCACACGTCCTCGCCCAGCCAGCCGGTGGACTCGAAGTAGTCGGTCGGCCCCATCCCGAACCGCTCCTGGCAGAACTTCTCCTCCTCCACCGTCTCCGAGCCGTGGGTGTGCAGCCGTACGCCCTTGCGGCGGGCCAGCACCGCGGCCTCGCGGAGCAGTTCGGTGGAGACGGAGAACGGCGAGCAGGGCGCGACCGCGATCCGCAGCATGGCGTCGAACCCCGGGTCGTGGTGGGTGTCGATGGCCTTCTCGGTGGCGGCCAGCGCCTCCTCGGTGGACTCCACGGCGAAGTCCGGCGGCAGCCCGCCGTCGGAGGTGCCGAGGTCCATGGAGCCGCGGGCGGCGGTGAACCGCACGCCCAGCTCGCGCGCCGCGCGGATCTCGGCGTCCAGCAGATCGCCGCTGCCGCGCGGAAAGACGTAGTGATGGTCCATGGCGGTGGTGACCCCGCCGCGCACCATCATCGCGAGCGAGCCGCGGGCCGCCGCGTGGATCATCGGCTCGTCGATCCGCGCCCAGATGGGGTAGAGCGCGACCAGCCAGTCGAAGAGGTTGCTGTCCTGGGCCAGGCCGCGGGTGAGCCACTGGTAGAAGTGGTGATGGGTGTTGACCAGGCCCGGGGTGACCAGATGCCCCGTACCGTCGATCCGGCGGACGACGCCCTCCAGGCCCTGCGGCGCGCGCCCCTCGCCCACCGACTCGATGCGGTTGCCGGCGACGACGACATGGCCGGACGCGTACTCGGTGTCCTGCGCGTCCACGGTGGCGACGGCGCAGTTCTCGATGACGATGCGGTGCACGGAGCGTGGCCCTTCCGTCGGGTGGGTCGGTGGTGAGCCGTTCAGTCGGTGGGGAGCCGGGGCTCGGCGCCGTCCCGCAGCACGGTGGCCTCGATGAGCCCGTACGGCCGGTCGGCGGCGAAGTAGACCTCGTTGTCGTTGGTGAGGTCGAAGGGTTCCAGATCGACCAGGAAGTGGTGCTTGTTGGGCAGCGAGAGCCGTATCTCCTCGACCTCGGGGCGGCGCTCGATGACCCGCGCGCCCATCTCGTAGAGCGTCTGCTGGAGCGAGAGGGAGTAGGTCTCGGCGAACGCGCTCAGCAGATGGCCGCGCGCCTCCTCGTGGCCGTGGTCCCAGTCGGGCATGGGCCGGGTGTCATCGCTCCAGCCGTAGCGCCAGCGGGCGTGCACATCGGTGGCCAGGACGCGGTCGCGGGTCTCCTCGAGCGTGGTGTACCGGTCCTTGACATAGCCCCAGAACTCGGAGTCCGTGGTGTTCAGGACGGTGAGGCCGGTGAGCCCGGAGACCACCTCCCAGCGCTCGCCGTCGTAGGCGACTTGGGCGGTACGGACCTCCTGGCCGCGGCGGACGAAGGAGTGCGCGGCGCTCCCGGCCGTCTCGATCCGCTCCCAGGCGTACTCCTCGATACGGATGCGGGCGCGGTGGATGGGCTCCTGGCTGGTGACGAAGTGGCGGGCCAGCCGGATGCCGAACTCCTCGGCCGTGTCGATGCCGTGCTCCTTGGCGAAGGCGTACACGGTGTTCTTGGTGGCGTCGGTCGTCAGGACGTTGGCGTTGCTGCCGGAGAGGTGGACCGCGTCCATCTCTCCGGACAGCGCCACCGAGACATTGAGGTCCTTGAGGTGGTGCACGGCGCCGTCGCGCACCACCCGCACGACGCGGGTTTCGGCTTTGCCGTAACTGTTCGGGCCGAGCGTGGGCATGGGTGCTAGCTCCCTCGGTAGACGGAGTAGCCGAACGGGGTGAGCAGCAGCGGTACGTGGTAGTGCTCGCCCGGCTCGACGGCGAAGGCGACCGCGACCTCCGGGAAGAAGGCGTGGGTCAGATACGGCCCGGTCTCGAAGCGCAGCCGTGCGTGGGTGGTGCCCTCGGGGAGGTCGGGCAGATCCTTGCAGCGCCCGTCGGCGTCGGTCAGGGAGTCGGCGTGCGCCGTCCACTGCGCGCCGGGCCCCGAGCGGACGGACAGCTCGACGACCACGCCCACCGCGGGGCGGCCGATGCTGGTGTCCAGGATGTGCGTGGACACGGAGGTGGCGCCGCTCGCCATCACCGCTCTCCTTCCGCCGGGGCCCGCGGGGCCCGAAGGGTTTCCGTCAGCCGGGTCAGCCGGATGCGGTTGATCTTTCCCAGTTCGGTGCGGACGATCTCGCGCTCGGTGTCGGCGTCATGGTGGATCCGCGCGCGCAGGGCCGCCAGCATCTCCTCGCCGGTGCGGCCGGTGGCACAGATCAGGAAGACATGGCCGTGGCGCTCCTGGTACGCGAGGTTCAGCTCCAGCAGCTCCGCGCGCTCCGCGTCCCGTACCCCGCTCTGCTCGCGGGCCGAGGCGGCGTCGCCCGGCGCCGGCCGCCCGATGGGCGGATGCGCGGCCATCGCCTCGGCCAGGTCGGCGGCGGTCAGCCCGGCCATGGCCGCGTCGGCGGCGGCGAGCAGCTCCCCGACCGTGGCGTACGGCCGCCCGCGAGCGACCGCGGCGCCCCAGGCCCGGCCGGCGCACACCTCGTGCAGCAGCCCGGCGGCGTCGCGGTCGTCCACCGCGTTGAACCGGGCCAGCCCCGGCGGAGCACTGGAAGTCACTCTCGCAAGCTAGAAGGCGCCCTCGCCGGGCGTCAACACTTTGTTGAAAAATGCGCGTAACGGCGGGGCTCGGTCAGTCCCCGCCCTTCTCCCGGTTGAGGTAGTTGTAGACGGTGAAGCGGCTCACGCCGAGGGCTCCGGCGACCGTTTCGACGCCGTGGCGCACCGAGAAGGCGCCGCGCTGTTCGAGGTGACGGACGACGGACTGCTTGGTCTTTCGGTCGAGGGCCGAGAGCGGCACGCCATGGCGGCGCTGGAGGTCGGCGAGGATGTGGTCGAGCGAATCCGAGATATGCGGCAGCCTTACGGCGACCACCGGGCGGCCCTCCCAGGAGAGCACCACATCGTCGCCCCTGGCCCGGTCCGGGGCGATCATCTCGCCGCCCATGGCGTCCACGAGCGGTTGCACCGCGGCGGCGAAGGGGTGGTCGGCGGGTACGCTCACGCCTCGCCCTCCCCGATCACGTTGACCTGGAGCGAAATCCGGGTGGCACCGGCTTCGAGGGAGCCGCGCAGGAGCCGGTCGACGGCCGCCAGCACCGCCTCCGCCCCGCCTTCCGCGGTGTTGCCGAAGGGGCCGACGTCGACGGCGTCCAGCGGGGCGGCCTGGACGGTCTCGCGGGCCACGACGGCGTGCGGCGGCACCTCGTCGAGGTCGAACGGTTCGGTGGTGAACTCAACCCTCAATCTCACGCCGCAAACCTACTGCGTCGGCCGTAACACGGCGCCCCCATCGCGGGGGACAGAACGCCCAAGTACCTCGCCGCGGCCGCCCGCTTCGGGGAGCATGGACGCATACCGCATCCGCCCCCCGTCCACGGAGCGCCCCGATGACAGACAACGTGCCGGTGCGTTGTCCCGCGTGCCGTCGCGAGCAGTCGTTCACGCCGCCCACCTTCCCCTGTTCGTGCGGCGCGCCGGTCACCCTGCCCGTCCTCCGCGACGGGGCTCCGGCGGAGGTCGGCCACCGCACCTGGGAGAACCTCTGGGTGGCGGTGAACTGCCCGTCCTGCGGCCACCAGGGCCACTGGCCACAGCCGGAACTGGGCTGCGACTGCGGCGCGGTGGTCCGCGTCCCCGTCGCCGCCGCGCCGCCCCCGGCCGGCCCGGGCGCGGTGGCCGGGCACGGCGGCCCGGTCGTACGGCGCCCCGCCTTCCGGCCGGTGACGATCCGTACGGCGCGGGACGCGGTCACCGCCGCCGCGCTGTATCTGAAGTGGCTCGGCTTCCACAGTCTGCGGCCCTCGGAGGACCGGGCCGCGTCCGGGGTGGACCTCTACGGGACGGGCGTCGTCGCCCAGGTCGATCCGACCACCCGTCCCACCGGGTTGCGGGACATCGAATGCCTGTGGCTGAACGGGCTCCAGAAGTCGGCCATGAGCGTCTTCTTCTCGCTCGCGGGCTATGCGCGGGAGGCGCGGGCGCGCGCCGACGCGCTCCATCTGCCGCTGTTCATCATGGACCTCACCGGCACCCCGCAGCCCGTCAACGACCCGGCGGACGTACTGATCCGGATGGGTCCGCCGGACGGCTGACCCCGGTCGGCTCTTGCGCTCAGGACCGGGGAACGCTTCCGTTGAGGCACCGCCCTCCACCGTTCACCCGTCCCATCCGCTCGACCGGCCGGAGGCCGAAACGATGGCTGCTCCGTGGTACCCGAGGTCATGGGCTCCGCTCGTCGCCGCCCTGACCCTGCTTCTGGTGACCGGCTGCGGGGGCGGCGAAGTGCCGCCGCCCACGGTGGAGAGCTCCTCGGCCGCACCCGGGCCGCCGTCCGGCGCCACACCGGGCACGCCCACCCCGCTCACCAGCCCTGATGGCACCGACGACGGAAAAGGTGTGGAGGAGGACATCGACGCGGCGGTCTCCGTCACCACCACCTACTGGCAGACCCACTGGCCCGAGCTGTTCACCGGCGGCTACAACCCGCCCAGGATCCTGGGGGCCTACGACGGCGACACCCCCGGTACGCCGGTGTGCGGCAGTGAGCCACTCCCCGACGACAACGCCGTCTACTGCCCGGACGGCGACTACATAGCGTGGGACATGGACCTGATGCGCTGGGGCCATGCGCGGGGCGACGCCTGGGTCTATCTGGTGATCGCCCATGAGTGGGGCCACGCCGTCCAGAATCGTCTGGACGCGGGCCTGGTCGACCTCGCCCGTGAGCTGCAGGCCGACTGCCTGGCCGGGGCGGTCCTCTTCGGCGCCGCCCAGGACGGGACGCTGACCTTCGAGGAGGGTGATACCGAGGAGCTGGCGGACGCCCTGACCGCACTCGCCGACAGGACCCCGTGGACCGACATCTCCGACCACGGCGACGCCTCCCAGCGGGTCTCCTACTTCAGCCGCGGCGCGCGATCCGGGGCGAAGTCGTGCCTGCCGAACGTCGTCCAGTGACGGGCGGGGTGTGGGCCCCTGCTGTGGCGGGGGTGTGGGCCCCTGCTGTAGTAGAGGGGCCCGCAACTCATCAGCTCGGCGCGGTCTGCGGCTCGGCCCGCTCGACCAGCACTTCGGATCTGGCCGGACCGGCCTCGGAGCGGGTCTCGGGCAGCAGCTCCCGGGCGGCCGCCTCGCGCAGCTCGACCTTGCGGACCTTGCCGCTGACCGTCATCGGGAAGCCGTCCATGAGACGCAGATAGCGGGGGACCTTGTAGTGGGCGAGGCGGCCCCGGCAGAAGCGGGCGAGCTCATCGCGGGTGAGGGTCTTGGCGCCCTCGCGCAGGATGACGCAGGCCAGGACCTCCTCGCCGTACTTCTCGTCCGGTACGCCGACGACCTGCACATCCGCCACCTTGGGGTGGGTGTGCAGAAACTCCTCGATCTCCCGCGGATAGACGTTCTCCCCACCGCGGACGATCATGTCCTTGATCCGGCCGACGATCTGGACGTATCCCTCGCCGTCCATCACCGCGAGGTCGCCGGTGTGCATCCAGCGCGCCGAGTCGATCGCCTCGGCGGTCCGCTCGGGCTCCTGCCAGTAGCCGAGCATCACCGAGTAGCCGCGGGTGCACAGCTCGCCGCGGGTGCCGCGGGGCACGGTCGCCCCGGTCACCGGGTCGACGATCTTGACCTCGACATGCGGCAGCACCCGGCCGACCGTCGAGGTGCGGCGGACGAGGTCGTCGTCGGGCCGGGTCTGGGCGGAGACCGGTGAGGTCTCGGTCATGCCGTAGCAGATGGACACCTCCGTCATATGCATCTCGGCGACCACCCGCCGCATCACCTCCACCGGGCAGGGCGAACCGGCCATGATCCCGGTGCGCAGCGAGCTGAGGTCGAAGGTGGCGAAGTCCGGCAGGGCCAGCTCGGCGATGAACATGGTGGGGACGCCGTACAGCGAGGTGCAGCGCTCCCGTTCGACGGCGGCCAGGGTGGCGACGGGGTCGAAGGTGGGGGCGGGGATGACCACGCAGGCGCCGTGGCTGGTGGCCGCGAGGTTGCCCATCACCATGCCGAAGCAGTGGTAGAAGGGCACCGGCACGCAGATCCGGTCCTCGGCGGTGTAGCGGACCGTCTCCCCCACGAAGAAGCCGTTGTTGAGGATGTTGTGGTGGGAGAGGGTGGCGCCCTTGGGGAAGCCGGTGGTGCCGGAGGTGTACTGGATGTTGACCGCGTCGTCGCAGCTGATCCGGGCCTCGCGCTCGGCGAGCCGCTCGGGGGGCACACCGGCCCCGGCGCGCACCAGCCCGTCCCAGGTCCGGTCGCCGATGTAGATGACATCGCGCAGCGAGGAGCAGGCCGATCGCACCTGCTCGACCATCCGCCGGTAGTCGCTGGTCTTGTGCTCGATGGAGGAGACCAGGACCGAGATTCCGGCCTGCTGGAGTACGTACCGCAACTCGTGGACGCGGTATGCGGGGTTGATATTGACCATGATGGCGCCGATGCGGGCGGTGGCGTACTGCAACAGCACCCATTCGGGGCAGTTGATGGCCCAGATGCCGACCCGGTCGCCCTTGGCGACCCCCTTGGCCATCAGCCCGAGCGCGACCTCCTCGACCGACCTGCCGAACTCGGCGTAGGTCCAGCGGCGGCCGGAGGGGACGTCGACGAGCGCCTCGCGGTCGCCGTACAGCTCGACGGCACGGGTCAGATTGGCGCCGATGGTGTCGCCGAGCAGCGGGAGGTCCCCGGCTCCGCTGGTGTAGGAGAGCCCCGCTGGGCTTGGTGGGTCAGACGTGAGGTCGGTCATGGGAGCTCCTCGGGTCATGGGCACGTACGCCTTCACGGTCACGTACGCCTTCACGTTCGTGCGGGTGGGTCATCATATGAGCGTCAGTCATCAGATCTCCTCATAAAACTCGATACCGCCACCCTGTGCCGTACGTTCGCGCAGCTCGATCCGGCGAATCTTTCCGGAAACCGTCTTGGGGAGGTCGGCGAACTCCAATCGGCGGATCCGCTTGTACGGCGCGAGCACCGCCCGGGAGTGCGCGAACAGCGCCTTCGCGGTGTCCGGGCCGGGCTCCCAGCCCTCCGCCAGCACGATGTACGCCTTCGGCACGGCCAGCCGCACCGGGTCGGGGGCCGGTACGACGGCGGCCTCGGCGACCGCCTCGTGCTCCAGCAGCGCGCTCTCCAGCTCGAACGGCGAGATCTTGTAGTCGGACGCCTTGAAGACGTCGTCGGCGCGGCCGATGTAGGTGATGTAGCCGTCCGCGTCGCGCGATCCGATGTCTCCGGTGCGGTAGTAACCGCCCGCGGTGGCCTCGGCGGTGCGCTCCCCGTCGCCCTCGTAGCCGGTCATCAGACCGACGGGACGGCCCTCGGGGCCGGTGAGGTCGAGGCAGATCTCGCCCTCCTCACCGGGCCGGCCGGTCACCGGATCCAGCAGGACGACCCGGAACCCGGGGGTCGGCCGTCCCATCGAGCCGGGCTTGAGCGGCTGTCCGGGGGTGTTGGCCACCTGAACGGCGGTCTCGGTCTGGCCGAAGCCGTCCCGGATGGTCACCCCCCAGGCGCGCCGCACATGCTCGATCACCTCGGGGTTGAGCGGCTCGCCCGCGGCCAGGGCCTCCCGGGGCGGGGTGCGGAGCTGGGTGAGATCGGCCTGGATGAGCATCCGCCAGACGGTGGGCGGGGCGCAGAAGGTGGTGATGGAGCAGCGGTCCATCTCGGCCATCAGGCGGGTGGCGTCGAAGCGCGCGTAGTTGTGGACGAAGACGGTGGCCTCGGCGTTCCAGGGGGCGAAGAGATTGGACCAGGCGTGCTTGGCCCATCCGGGCGAGGAGATGTTGAGGTGGACATCGCCCGGCCTGACCCCGATCCAGTACATCGTCGCCAGATGCCCGATGGGATACGAGATGTGGGTGTGCTCGACCAGCTTGGGGCGGGCGGTGGTGCCGGAGGTGAAGTACAGCATCAGGGGGTCGGTGGCGAGGGTCGGCCCGTCGGGGACGAAGGGCTCGTCGTCCCCCGCGCCGTCCCCGGCGCCGCTCGCCGTGGGGGCCACCGTGATGCCCGCGGTCCCGGCGTCCTCGTAGGCCAGCCAGCCCTCGGGCGCGCCGCCGACCGCGATCCGGGTGTAGTCGCCCGGCACCTCCGCGAACTTCTCCGTGTCCGCGCCCCGTACGACCACATGCGCCGCCCGGCCGCGCTCGATGCGGTCGGCGAGGTCGAGCGGGCCGAGCAGCGGGGTGGCGGGGATGACGACGGCGCGCAGCTTGATCGCGGCCAGCGCGGTCTCCCACAGCTCGACCTGGTTGCCGAGCATGACCACGATGCGGTCACCGGCCCGGACGCCGCGGTCGCGCAGCCAGTTCGCGGCCCGGTTGGAGCGGCGGCGCAGCTCCTCGAAGGTCAGCCGGATCTCGCTGCCGTCCTCCTCGGCGATGTGCAGGGCGGTACGGTCGCCGCTTCGTCCGGCGATCCCGTCGAACCAGTCCAGGGCCCAGTTGAACCGCTCCGGGCGTGGCCAGCCGAACCCTTGGTACGCCGCCGCGTAGTCCTCCCGGTGGTCGAGCAGGAAGTCCCGTGCCTCGCGGAAGTCGTGAGCCGGATTCATTGCTGTCACTTGTCCTCCTGAATGGCGTACCGCTCGCTAGCATCGTGCGACGGGTGATCTGAGTCTCACTACCCCCGGACGGGGGTGGCGCTGGATGCGGGAGGTGGCCGTGACGGGATCGGACGGGGCCGTCGACGTACGGAGCACGCTGCAGCGGATGCGCCGGCGTGGTGGCCTGCCCGTCGCGTTCGGCGGGCTGTTCTCGGGCTCACGGCAGTTCCGGATCTCGGAACTCACCGGCACCACGACCAACTCCCTGCGGGGTCTGGCCATCACACCCGGCAACGGCCTCGGCGGCAAGGTCCTCACCATGTCCCGGCCGATCTCGGTAGCGGACTACCCCACTTCACGGGCGATCAGCCATGAGTACGACGCGGCGGTGGGCGCGGAGGGGCTGCGCTCGATGCTCGCGGTGCCGGTGGTGGTGCGCGGGCGGGTGCGCGGGGTGCTGTACGGCGCGCTGCGCCAGCCGCTGGTGCTCGGTGACCGGGCGCTGAGCGCGGCCGTGGAGTCGGCGCGCGAACTGGAACGCGTACTGGAGAGCGAACTGGCGCAGGAGCTGGCGGTGCGGGAGGAGGCGCAGCGGCTGCTGACGGAGGCGCGCCAGCGGCGGGGGCAGCCGCCGGGACCGCAGTGGGAGCCGTCGGCGGAGGAGACCGACCCGGCGGTGTGGGAAGAGGTGCGCGAGGCCCACGGCGATCTGCGGGCCCTGGCGCACCGGGTGCCCGACCCCCAGCTTCGCGAGGAGATACTCACCGCCTGCTCCCGGCTGGCCAGGGCCTCGTCGGGGCGCGGCCGGGAGCGGCAGCACCGGCACGGGGTGGAGCTGTCGCCGCGCGAGGTGGACGTGCTGGCGTGTGTCGCGTCGGGGGCGACGAATTCGACGACGGCGGAGCGGCTGGGGTTGCGGCCGGAGACGGTCAAGAGCTACCTGCGGTCGTCCATGCGGAAGTTGGGGGCCAACACCCGTCTCCACGCGGTGGTCGAGGCTCGCCGTGCGGGGCTCTTGCCCTGACAGACGGCGGGTGCGGGCGCCGGTGGCGGCTTCCGTGGCCCGGGGACGACGCTCCCGCGAAAAACGCTTGATCTGAAGCAACTATTGCATCGCCCACCGCTCCCCCGGGACGCACCACGGTCATATGGGGCGATATCCTGCACTGAGGTCAGTGCTCGCCACAGGAGGTGAGGTCCATGGACAGTGAACCTCCCAGTCGTATGCCGCGAGGCGCCGCTCCGGCCCGGACGCGCTGAGCGCGACGCCCGGCTCGGCCCGGAGGTGGCGCCCCTCCGACCGAGCCCGCTATCCGTAAAGGACCCCATATGTCCGAGCGCCGCCGCACCCCCCGCCCCACGAGGCGGTACCCCTGGCTGCGCCCCGGCGGGGCGAACCGGGCCGACGCCGCCCCGCACCCCGCCCCGGCGCCCCCGGGGCCACCGCGCGACGACCAGCGGACCGCCTCCGCCGATGGAACCCCGTGTGAGCCGGACGAGCGCAGCGTGGTGGACGCCGCCGTGTACCGCGACGGCCGCCGGGTCGGCACCCCCGGCACCCTGGCCGCCACCTACGGGCGGCTGCGCGAGGAGACGGGCGCGATGGCGTGGATCGGGCTGTACCGGCCGAGCGAGACGGAGCTGCTCTCGCTCGCCGCGGAGTTCGATCTGCACAAGCTGGCCATCGAGGACGCGCTGGAGGCCCATCAGCGGCCCAAGCTGGAGCGCTACGGCGAGACGCTGTTCGTGGTGCTGCGCGCCGCCCGCTATCTCGACGCGCTCGAGGAGGTCGACTTCGGCGAGCTGCATGTCTTCGTGGGCCCCGACTTCGTCATCACCGTCCGGCACGGCGCCGCCCCGGACCTGTCCGCGGTGCGCGCCCGGATGGAGTCGACCCCCGAGCTGCTGGCGCTGGGCCCGGAGGCCGTGCTGTACGCGATCCTCGACGCGGCCGTGGACGGCTATGCCCCGGTGGTGGCGGGGGTGCAGAACGACATCGACGAGATCGAGACCGAGGTGTTCCGCGGCGACCCCGAGGCGTCGCGGCGCATCTATGAACTCTCCCGAGAAATGGTGGAGTTCCAGCGCGCCACCCGCCCCCTGGTCGGGATGTTGCACGGGCTGATGGCGGGTTTCGACAAATACGGCACCGATGAGGAGCTGCAGCGCTATCTGCGGGACGTCGCCGACCACGTCACCCACACCAGCGAGCGCGTGGACGGCTTCCGCTTCGCTCTCACCGATATCCTCGCGGTCAACGCCACCTTGGTGACCCAGCAGCAGAACGCCGAGATGCGGGCGCTGGCCGAGGCGGGTTTCGAGCAGAACGAGGAGGTCAAGAAGATCTCCGCATGGGCGGCGATTCTGTTCGCCCCCACGCTGGTCGGCACCATTTACGGGATGAACTTCACCCATATGCCCGAGCTGGACTGGGTGTGGGGATACCCGTTCGCGGTCGCGCTGATGGCGGTGGTCTGCGTCAGCCTGTACGTCATCTTCAAGCGCCGCGGCTGGCTCTAGACTTCTCCATCGATCGAACGGGCCCCGGCACGGCCGGGGCCCGTTCGGCTGTCGTGGGTGTGCGCGCGGCTCCGCGGTGGCGGGCGGGAGATGGGCAGTCGGGCGGTACGTGCCTACGGCGTGATCGTGATGGGGCCGTAGTCCGAGAGATTGGTCAGGTTCATCTGGGCGGGCGTGGTCGCGGCGGTGGTGCTCGCCGGCATCACGATGTTGCGCAGGGTGACCCCGGTGATGGGGGCACCGGGCCGGCCGTTGATGCGCGCGGCGGTGGTACCGGCGTTGCGGACCTTGACGTTCGAGATCGTGACGCCCGTGACCGGACCGACGCCCTGAGTGTTGCCGGTCATCAGGGCCAGCCAGGTCCTGTTGCCGTCGTTGGCGAAGTCCAGTCGCTCGATGTCGATGTCGTCGAAGCGGATGCCCGTGGCGCTCGAAGCTCCGTATTTGTGGTGGACGCCGATGCCCACGGCGGCGTCGTAGACGACGACGTGCTGGAATGTGACGCCGTCCTGTGACTGGATGACGCCCTGACCCACCTTGGCTCCGTAGCAGTAGGTCCAGGAGACCAGGTCGTCGAAGGTGACGTTCTTCAACGGGCGTGCGGTACCGGGGACGGACTCGTAGATGTCGGCGACATCGCCCCAGGTCTTCGTGCTGAACGGGTCGTCCAGCCCGACGCCGATCGCGTGGGTGACGGTGACGTTCGTGGACTCGGTGACGTCGATCCCGTCGTTCTCACCCATGTCGAACCTGTTGAAGAGCTTGATGTTGCGGAACGTCAGGTTCGAGGACCGCAAGGGGATGACCGCCCAACTGCTCGACTCCCGGAACGTGATGCCGTCGACCGTGAATCCGTCGGTGTAGATGGGCATGAGGAGATTCACGCCCAGGTTGCTGGGCTTGAGCGAGGCCGCTCCGTTGCCGTCGATGATCCCCCGGCCGTAGATCTTGATGTTCGACGACGAGTAGCGGGTGGAGATGAACCAGGTGAGGTCACGCCCCTGGGAGCTCTTGTGTCCGCCCACCACGTAGTGGTCGGCCTCGCCGGTGTAGCGGAGCACCGCGCCGGGGGCGAGGTAGAGGGCGAGGTTGCTGCGCAGGTACAGGTTGCCCAGCGTGTAGACACCGGCGGGCACGTAGACGATGCCCTGCCCGCCGTTGGCGGAGCCCCACGCGGCGGCGTCGTTCAGCGCGGTCTGGAAGGCCGTGGTGCTGTAGGCGCCGGTGTTCGGCCGCACGTTGTACGGGGCGCTCTGCACGTTGAAGATCCCGGTGCCGCCGGACGACGGACGGTTGGTCTCCGCTGGGTCGGCGGCGATCACCAGGTTGGGGCGGCCGTCCAGTTTGACGATCAGGTAGTCGTCGTTCCGCACGGTGAAGGTCAGGGTCGAGTCGCTGACCGACCCGCTGATGTTCAGCTTCTGCGGACTTATGCTGTACGAGCCGATATCGGTGTTGTTGGTCTTGGTCACCGCCATGGTGGCGGTGCCGGTTCCCAGGGCGAACTGGGCGATGTCGTATCCGGGGTACTTGGTGACGGGGACGGACGTTCCGTTGACGGTGAGCGTGTAGTCCGTCGACGCCGAGTAGACCGACGCGACCGGGTACGCCGCCACGCTCGCCGACGCGGCCTGGGCGGGACGGGGGAGTCCCAGCAGAGCGGCAACGGCCAGCAGGAGAGCGGTCAGTGCGAGAGCCGGACCGCGTGCGGTACGGCGCTCGGCTCCGCCGTGCGCCGTGAACGGT
This sequence comes from Streptomyces hygroscopicus, assembly GCA_002021875.1. NCBI lineage: Bacteria > Bacillati > Actinomycetota > Actinomycetes > Kitasatosporales > Streptomycetaceae > Streptomyces > Streptomyces hygroscopicus. The sequence continues at coordinate 9,177,887 of CP018627.1, read as the reverse complement.
GATCTCATACGGACTCCTTCCATACCTGGTTGGTGCCGCCGTCGCAGGTCCAAAGCTGCAGCTTGGTGCCGTTGGCGGTGCCGGAGTCGATCGCGTCCAGGCAGGTGCCGGAGCCGAGGTTGACGATCGTGCCGTCGGAGCGCACCCGCCACTTCTGGCCGTAGGTGCCGTTGCAGTCGTGGATCTGTACCGCGGTGCCGTTGGCGGTGGCTCCTCCGGCCGCCTCCAGGCAGCGGTTGGCGAAGACGGTCAGTTCACCGCTCACTGTGGAGTACCAGGTCTGGTTGGGGCCGCCGTTGCAGTCCCACAACGCCGGGCGGGTGCCGTTGGCCTGGTTGCCGCCGGGCAGGTCCAGGCATCGGCCGGACTGTTTCCCCTGGTAGGCGGCGGTGGTGTTCGCGCGGTACCAGGTCTGGTTGGGGCCGCCGTTGCAGGTCCAGATCTGCAGCAGGGTGCCGGTGGTGGTGCCGCCCCCGGTGGCGTCCAGGCACTTGCCCGAGGTGGGGTTGACCACCGTGCCGTCGCTGTTGACGGTCCACTGCTGTGCCGCCGAGTTGTTGCAGTCGTAGATCTGCACCGCCGTACCGTCGGCCGTGACGCCGCCCTTGACGTCCAGGCACTTCGCTCCGCCGTAGACCGTCAACTGACCGGCCGGGGAGGCGGTCCAGGTCTGGTCGGCCTGGCCGTGGCAGTCCCACAGCGCCACCTGCGTGCCGTTGGTCTGGCTCGCCCCCGGCACGTCCACGCACAGGCCGGACTGGCTGCCCTTCAGCGCGCCCGCCTGGCCCCGGGAGGAGCAGGTCGACATGCCGGATGTATAGGGGCAAAGGGCCGTAACGAAGCCGCCGTTGGCGGCCTCCGGGACTGACAGGGTGTCGGAGCTGGTGACGACGCGGGTCTCATGGGCCAGGCCGCCGGAGCCGTCGCGGACCGTCTCGGCCAGCCACTGCCCGGTGCCGAGGAAGGAGAGCTGGGTCTGGAAGGTCTTGGCGGACAGGGCCGAGATGCCGCCGACGAACCAGCGCCCTCCGGAGCGACGGGCCAGGTACGTCTCCTTTCCGGGGCTGCCGCCGAGCGGGCGCGTCTCGTCCCAGGCGGTGGGGAGCTGGTCGAGGATGCGCAGCGCCTCGGGGTGTGCCTCGTAGCTCTCGGGGCTGTCGGCGAAGTGCTGCCAGCCGGACTCGAACACGACGGAGGTGGCCAGTTCGTGGGCGTCGGTGGTGTCGCGGCCGGTCATGCTGAACACCACGGGAGTGAAGTCCATGCTGGAGATCACGTTCCGGGTGTAGGGCAGGAAGGTGTCGAAGGCGGCGCGGTTGCGGAACTGTTCCGCGCCGTACACCGCCTCGGCGGCGACCACCTGGGGCCAGGTGCGCTGCATGCCGCGCGGCATGGCGGTGCCGTGGAAGTTGACCATGAGCTTCAGGTCCGCGGTCCGCGCGAGAACGGCGTCGTACCACTGCAGGGTCGGCTGGGTGTACTCGTCGATGAAGTCGACCTTCACACCGGCCACTCCCCAGTTCTTGACCTGCGGCAGCCACCGGTCGCGCTGTGCCGCGGTGCGCAGATCGGAGGAGTTGAACCACAGGATGACCTGGACGCCTCTGGCCTTGGCATAGGACACGACGTCCGGGACCCAGGAGGACGACCAGCCCTCGTCGATGAGGACATAGCTCCAGCCGTGGCGCTGGGCGAAGTCGATGTACTGCTTCTGCCGGTCCTCGCTGGACGGGCTGCTGTGTTCGCTCAGCCAGGACCAGGCGACGGCACCGGGCTTGATCCACGAGGTGTCGGTGACCTTGGAGGGCGCGGCCAGGTCGTCGACGATCGTCGACTGGGTGACGCTCGCCAGGTCGCCGATCGCCGCCGTGCGCCACGGCGTCGACAGCGGCAGCGTGGTGGTGATCCCGCCCTCGAGCTGGGCGGTGTAGGTGGCGGAGCCGGACGTGTGGGACAGGTAGGAGGCGGCGTACCGACCGTCGAGGTCCGTCTCGGCCACCAGCGCGTAGGCGTCGCCGACCTGGAACAGCGCGGGCAAGTGGTACGTGTTCGTGGGAGCGGCGGCGGCGGTGGTGGCGAACCACTGGCCCTGGTCCTCGCGGTCGGGCGGCACGAGCCATGCCTTCGAGGAGGCCGGGACCGTCCACGACGACGCCTCACCGGTCACCGTCACCGATCCGCTGCCCGGCAGCACGTAGCGGTAGGCCACACCGGTGTCCGAGGCACGGACCACGACGTCGAGCCGGGCGCCGCCGGTGCCCGAGAAGGACAGCGTCGTCTCGGTGTACGCGGTCTGCCGGTTGCGCTGCTTGCCCGTGGTCATCGTGTACGGCTCGGTGACCGTCCGGTCGCCGCGCCGCAGGAACGTCAGGTTCTTCGTCAGGTCGACGGCGCTGGTGCGGATCCCTATCGGGGACGGGGACAGCACGGTCTGGCCGTGGCTCGATGCGGCGAAGGTGAGGGTGCCGTTGTCCAGCATGACCTGTGCCGCGGTCGGGGAGCCCGCGGACGGGCCGGTGACGGTCCAGCCGGTGGCCGCGGCCGCGGCGTGCGCCGGCACGACCAGGAGGGCCAGGGGCAGCAGCAGTGCCGTCAGGCAGCATTGCAGCAGGCGTCTGAGCGGGGTGGTGGGCATGGGCCTCCTTCATCGAGGTGATTGGTGATGACGGCAGTTGGTGAAAGGGCGGCCCGGCGGGGGCCAGGGCGGTTAGGACAGCCGCCAGATCTGGTTGGCGCCGCCGGTACAGGCCCAGATCTCCAGCGCCGTGCCATTGGCCGTGCCGTGCCCGACCGCGTCCAGGCACTTGCCGTCGAACGCCCGGCCGCCCTGACCGCCGTCCACGGTGATCGTCGTGGCCGTGGCCGCGCGGGCCGGCGGGACACCGGCCGTGCGAAGGGCGGCCACAAGAGCCGCGAGCCACAGGGGCAGGAGGCTTTTCAGGGTTCGCTGCACAGCGTCGTCCTTGTCCAGTGGGGGTGAGGACCGCTTCGGAGAGCTCTCGCATGGGCGCAACGTCGAACCGTGCGTGCAGGTTTGGGCGTCAGTGTGGAGTCCTGTTGATTCACCGTCAAGGTCTATACCAAAGAACCCATTTGGATCAGTTGGAATGTGTTGATCCCGTCAGGCCGCAAGCGGTCGACGACGAATGTCTTGGATCAGGACTCCACCCACGACTCGCGGTCGTCCTGATGGCGGTGGTCCGCGTCAGTCTGCACGTCGTCTTCAAACGCCGCGGCCCGCTCTGACGGCGCCACAACTCTCCGGCGGGATCGGCGATTCAAGGGATTTCCTCGATGAATCGTTGATTCAGCCGCTTTCCGTAGCCCCTCCCCCTCGTTTGTGCTTCGATGCCGTGCGGCACGGCACGGCACGGCACGGCACGGGCAGGCGAGCGACGGGAGTACGCGTATGGACCGGCGAGGGTTCCTCAGGGGCGCGGCCGCGCTGTCCACCGCGGGGCTGGTCACCGCCGTCGGCGGTACCGCGACGGCCACGGCCGCCGCGCCGCCCCGGCTGTCGGCCGCCCAGGACTGGCTGTCGGCCATCGCCGACGCCACTCCGGTCCAGCGGCTGACCCTGCCCGGCACCCACGACTCCGGCGCCCGTTTCGGCGGCCCATGGACCGAGTGCCAGAACACCACCATCGCCGACCAGCTCGGCAGCGGCATCCGCTTCCTGGACGTCCGCTGCCGCGCCTTCGAGAACGCCTTCCCCATCCACCACGGCGCCTTCTACCAGAACCTCAACTTCGACGATGTGCTCGGCGCCTGCCGCTCCTTCCTCTCCGCGCATCCGTCGGAGACCGTGCTGATGCGGGTCAAGCAGGAGTACTCGGAGGAGAGCGCCGCGGAGTTCCGCCGGATCTTCGACATCTATCTGGACGACAAGGGCTGGCGCTCGCTGTTCCGCCTGGACAACACCCTCCCCACCCTGGGCCAGGCCCGGGGCAGGGTGGTGCTGCTCGCCGATTCGGACAACATGCCGGGGGTGCGGTACGGCGACGGGGGGCTCTTCGACATCCAGGACGACTACATGGCGGAGCCGTTCGGCAAGTACCCGAAGATCGAGGCGCAGTTCCGCAAGGCGGCGGCCCAGCCAGGCAAGCTCTTCATGAACTATGTCTCCACCGCCGCCCTGCTGCCGCCCCGCTCCAACGCGGACCGGCTCAACCCGCAGGTGAAGTCGTTCCTGGAGGGCGCCGAGGCTCAGGGCTGGACCGGGCTCGGGATCGTTCCGATGGACTTCCCGAACACCGCGTCCGGCCTGGTCGACGCCCTCGTCCGGCACAATCCGGCCGGCTGACCGCGGAGCGTCAGCGGCCGGGGAACCGGCGGAAGACCTTGACCGACGGTTCCGCGTAGCGGACCAGTTCCAGCGCCTGCTCGGGGAACCACTCCCCCGCGTCGGGGTTGACGGTCCCGCGCACCGGGTCCAGGGGCCCGTCGGTGCCGCGCAGGCACCGCCCGTCCGACTCGCCCGGCGTCTTCACCCACAGCGCGGCATCCAGCAGTGCGTCGCCCGTGCGGGTGGTGGGACGCCTGCCCAGGCCCCGCGCCGGGGGGTTGCACCACGACTGCGTGTCGGCGTGCGCCCCGGCCCTGGGGGCCCAGGGGCCCTGGCCGTTGCGGCTGGTGTCGGTGACGAAGTGCTTCATACGGCCCGGGTCGTCCGGTACGTGGGCGTGCAGCCAGCGGCGGGCGTGCCGCCGTGACCAGCTCTGGTCGGCGCAGTCCTCGGGGTCCCCGCCCTCGTCGGCGTAGGCGAGGCAGGAGGAGATCAGCCGGCCGTACCAGGCGCTGTCCGGGTCGGTCTGGTAGTGGGAGACGTTGAGGGCGAAGCCGGTGGCGCGGTCGATCCCGGCCTTGATGAGACGCGGCACGATGCTCCTGACGGAGTGCCAGCCGGCGTGGCCCGCGTCCAGGTATACCGAGGTATTGCCGAGCGCGGTAAGGGAGTCGACCGCGTAGTTGATCTCGGAGTAGCGGGCTGCGGTCTCCTGGTCCTCGACCACCGGGGTGTCCAGGTCGCCCACGTCCTCGAGGTCGGGGGTCATGGGGTCGGGGGTCATGGGGTCGGGCGTGGGGAGCGGGGGCAGCTCGGGGAGGGTGCTCGGCTGCTCGGCGGAGGGCTCGGGGGCGGGGCTCTGAGATGCGGAGGGCTGGAGGCCGGAGGGCTCCTGGGCCTCGGCGGGCTTGGGGGCCGGGCTCTCGGAGGCGGGGAGTCGCGGGTCGGGGAGTCGCGGGTCGGGGGACTGGGCGTCCGGGGGCTGCGCGGTGTCCTGGCCGGTGCCCTGGGCGTCCGATGCGGCGGGCGGGGCCGTTGACGCGCCGGGGTCGGGCAGCGGGGGCAGATCGGTGGGCGGTGCCTCGGCGGCGGGCTGCTGCTCGATGGCCGTCTGCTGCTCGCCGGCGAGTTGTTCCTCGGCGGGCTGCTCCTCGACGGCGGTCTGATCGGCGTTGGATTCGTCGGCACAGTCGGAGGGCAGCAGCGCCAGCGAATCGGGTTCGAGGACGATGAGCACCTTACGGCCGCCGATGCCCTCGGCGACGGCGTCGATCCACGCCTCGTACGCGGCGAGTCCGTCCGCTCCCCCGCTCGAGTAGCTGCCGCAGTCACGGCCCGGGATGTTGTAGAGGGCGAGGACCGGCAGCTTCCCCTGCACGTCGGCGCTCCGCGTCGTCCTGCGGACCAGCCGCTCGATCTGCTCCGGGGTCTCGTCCCCGTACCAGACCGCCTGCGGCGTCCGCACCATGGCGAGGAGCCCGGCGGAGTCGCGGAAGTCGCCCCGCCAGGCGAGCCGGGCCACCTGGCGGAAGGAGTCCCGGTCGGGGGGCGGGGCATAGAGGCGGGCGATGCGGGAGGAATCGTCGTCGTCCTCCCGCGCGGCCGCGCTCACCACGGGGCTGATCAACAGGGGCAGGGTGGCCGCGGCCACGACGGCCGTCGACACGGTGAGAATCTTGCGTCTCTTACGCACGTGCGCACTCCAGGGGGCGGCAGAACCAAGGTCGATTTCTGACTCTCACTCAGAAAACGGCGTCCGGCAAGAGAAGCCTCCGCCAGGTGGCGGAGGGTTTTTCCCGCTCAGGAGTGGCCTTATGTCGGACGATCCTTCTGTGATCTGATCTGATGTCAGGTGACGTCAGGTCACGTCAGGCGACCGAGTCGATCCGGTCCGAGGCCGCCCGGGTGTCGTGGTGGATCGGGGTCCGGGCACCCGTCAGCGGTGTTCCGCTGCCGCCCCGCCGGTTCGCGACGATCTCGCCGGCGATGGACAGCGCGGTCTCCTCTGGCGTACGGGCGCCGAGGTCGAGGCCGATCGGGGAGCGCAGCAGGGCCAGCTCCGGCTCGCCCACCCCGGCCTCGCGCAGCCGCCGCAGCCGGTCCCGGTGGGTGCGGGCGGAGCCCATCGCGCCGACGTACGCCACGGGCAGCCGCAGCGCCCGCTCCAGCAGCGGCACGTCGAACTTCGGGTCGTGGGTGAGCACGCACAGCACCGTGCGGGCGTCCACCTCGGTCTTCTCCAGATAGCGGTGCGGCCAGTCGACGACCACCTCGTCGGCGTCCGGGAAGCGGAGCGCGGTCGCGAAGACCGGACGGGCGTCGCAGACCGTGACGTGGTAGTTCAGGAACCTCCCGATCCGTACGAGCGCGCTCGCGAAGTCGACCGCCCCGAAGACGATCATGCGCGGCGGCGGGACGCTGGCCTCGGCGAGCAGGGTGACGGGCTGCCCGCAGCGGCTTCCCTCGGCGCCGATGACCACGGTCGCGGTGCGCCCGGCGTCCAGCAGGGCGCGGGCCTCCGCGGCCGCCGTACGGTCCAGCTCGGGGTGGCCGCCCAGGGTGCCGTCCCAGCCGTCGTCCGGGCGGACGAGCAGGGCGCGGCCCAGCAGCTCGGGCGGGCCGTCCACGATCCGGGCCAGCGCCGCCGTCCGGCCGTCGGCGGCGGCCGACGCGGCGGCGGCCAGCACCGGGCGCACCCGGCGGTCGGCCGCCGGGGCCGGGGTGACCAGGACATCGATGACTCCGCCGCAGGTCAGGCCGACCGCGAAGGCGTCCTCGTCGGAGTAGCCGAAGGTCTCCCGTACGGTCTCGCCGGTGCGCAGCGCCTCCTGGCACAGCTCGTACACCGCGCCCTCGACACAGCCGCCGGACACGCTGCCGATCGCCGTGCCCTCGGCGTCCACGGCGAGGGCGGCCCCGGGCTGCCGGGGCGCGCTGCCGCCCACGGAGACCACGGTGGCGACGGCGAAGTCCCGGCCCTCCTCGCACCAGCGGTGCAGCTCGGCGGCGATGTCCAGCATGGTGATCAGCTCCTTGGGCGGCGCATCGATACGCGGCACATCGATATCCGGAACAACGCACTCGGCTCCCGATATCTGCCCTCAGGTACCCGTCAGGTGCTCCGGGCGCACGGGCACGCGCTTCAGGGGCAGGCCCGTCGCCGCGCGGATGGCGGCGACGACGGCCGGGGTCGAGGAGAGCGTGGGCGCCTCGCCGACGCCGCGCAGCCCGTACGGGGCGTTGTCGTCGGCCAGCTCCAGCACGTCCACCGGCATGGCGGGGGTGTCCAGGATGGTGGGGATCAGATAGTCCGTGAACGACGGATTGCGCACCCGCGCCCCGTCCGCCGAGACGACGATCTCCTCCATCACGGCGAGCCCGAGCCCCTGCGTGGAACCGCCCTGGATCTGCCCGACCACCGACAGCGGGTTGATCGCCTTGCCCACGTCCTGCGCCGCCGCCAGCTCGACCACCTTGACCAGGCCCAGCTCGGTGTCGACCTCGACGACCGCGCGATGGGCGCAGAAGGAGTACTGCACATGGCCGAAGCCCTGGCCGGTGCGCAGATCGAACGGCTCGGTCGGCCGGTGCCGGAACTCCCGCTCCAGGTCGATCGCCTCGTCGCCGAGGATCCCGGCCAGGTCGCCGATCACCTCACCGCCGTCGGTGACCACCTTGCCGTCCGCCAGCCGCAGCCGGGCGGGCTCCGCCCAGGCGGGGTGGGAGGCGCCGAACCGCTCCCGGCCGCGCCGCAGCACCTCCTCCCGGACCGCCTCGCAGGTGTGCTTGACGGCACCGCCCGTCATATACGTCTGGCGGGAGGCGGAGGTGGAACCGGCCGAGCCGACCCTGGTGTCGGCCGGGTGAATGGTGACCTGGTCGACGCCCAGCTCGGTGCGGGCGATCTGGGCGTGCACGGTGACACCGCCCTGGCCGACCTCGGCCATCGCGGTGTGCACCAGGGCGACCGGCTCGCCACCGATCACTTCCAGCCGGATCCGGGCGGTGGAGTAGTCGTCGAAGCCCTCGGAGAAGCCGACGTTCTTGATGCCGACCGCATAGCCCACCCCGCGCACCACGGCCTCGCCGTGGGTGGTGTTGGACAGCCCGCCCGGCAGGGCCCGTACGTCCACGGGGCCGCCCGCCGCCTCCCACCCGCGCTCGGGCGGCATCGGCAGCGCCTTGACCCGGCGCAGCAGCTCGGCGACCGGGGCCGGGGAGTCGACGAGCTGTCCTGTGGGCATGGTGGCGCCCTGGGACATGGCGTTGCGCTGCCGGAACTCCACCGGGTCCAGGCCGAGTTCGGCCGCCACCGCGTCCATCTGCGCCTCGTAGGCGAAGCATGCCTGGACGGCGCCGAAGCCGCGCATCGCCCCGCAGGGCGGGTTGTTGGAGTAGAGCGCGATGGCCTCGACGTCGACGTTCTCGACGATGTAGGGGCCGATCGACAGGGAGGCGGCGTTGCCGACGACCGCCGGGGAGGAGGAGGCGTACGCCCCGCCGTCCAGGACGATGCGGCACTGGACGTAGAGCAGCGTGCCGTCGCGGCTCGCGCCGTGTTCATAGGTGAGCTTGGCGGGGTGGCGGTGGACATGGCCGAAAAAGGATTCGTACCGGTTGTAGACGATCTTGACGGGCTTTCCGGTGCGCAGCGCCAGCAGACAGGCGTGGGCCTGCATGGACAGGTCCTCGCGCGCGCCGAACGCCCCGCCCACCCCCGACAGCGTCAGCCGCACCTTGTCGGCGGGCAGCCCGAGGACCGGGGCGAGCTGATCGCGGTCGACATGCAGCCACTGGGTGGCGATGTAGAGGTCCACACCGCCGTCCTCGGCGGGCACCGCGAGCCCCGACTCCGGGCCGAGGAACGCCTGGTCCTGCATGCCCACCTCGTAGTCCCGGCGGACCACCACATCGGCGCGGGCCCGGGCGGCGGCGACATCGCCGCGCAGGACGGGCTGGCGGTGCACGATGTTCGGGTGCGGGGCGTGGGCGGCGTGGTGGTCCCGGCGGCCGGGGTGGAGCAGCGGCGCGTCCGGCGCGGTGGCGGTGGCCTCGTCGACGACCAGCGGCAGCTCCTCGTACTCCACCGCGATCCGGGCGGCGGCGCGGCGGGCGGTCTCGGGGTGGTCGGCGGCGACGATCGCGACGGGCTCGCCGTGGTAGCGGACCCGGTCCTTCGCGAGCACGGGCTGGTCGTGGATCTCCAGGCCGTAGTGGGTCTCGGCGGGCAGATCGTCATGGGTCATGACGGCGTACACCCCGGGCAGGGCGAGCGCCCCGGCGGTGTCGATGGCCCTGATCGCGGCGTGGGCGTACGGGCTGCGGAGGGTGAAGCCCCACAGCATGTCCTCGTGCCACAGGTCCGAGGAGTACGCGAACTCGCCGGTCACCTTGAGGGTGCCGTCGGGGCGCAGGGTGGACTCGCCGATCGTCCCCCTGGTGGCGCCGGTGGCCTGGGTGAGGGCGGTGGGGGCACTGGCGGTGCGGTCGGCTGCCATGGTCAGACCGCCTTCCCGGTGCGGGCGGCCGCGAGCCGGACCGCGTCGAGGATCTTCTCGTAGCCGGTGCAGCGGCAGAGGTTGCCGGAGAGCGCCTCGCGGATATCGGCGTCGGAGGGGTCGGGGGTGCGCTCCAGCAGCTCATCGGCGGCCACGAGCAGTCCGGGGGTGCAGAAGCCGCACTGGACGGCGCCGGCGTCGATGAACGCCTGCTGGACGGGGGCCAGCGGGGCGACCTGCCCGGGGCGGGATGGCTCGGGCGGCCGGGGATGGACGGCCTCGGGCTCTCCGGGGTGGCCCGTCCCAGGTTCCCCGGAGCGGACGGCCTCGGGCTCCGCGGGACGAACCCCGGGCTCCCCGGTGCGGCCCGTCCCGGGCGCTCCGGGGCGGACGGCCTCGGGCACGCCGGAACGGCCCGTTCCCGGCTCCCCGGAGGGGCCTGCCCCGGGCTCCCCGGGGCGAACGGCCCCAGCCGCGTGGGCGGCCGACCGCTGCCGGGCGTGGTCCGCGAGTCCCTCGACGGTGACCACTTCGCGGCCCTCGGCCTGCCCCGCCGCCACCAGACAGGCGCATACCGGCACCCCGTCGAGGCGGACCGTGCAGGATCCGCATTCGCCCTGCTCACAGGCGTTCTTCGAACCGGGAAGCCCCATCCGCTCGCGCAGCACGTACAGCAGGGACTCGCCCTCCCAGACGTCATCGGCCTCGTACGGCCGCCCGTTGACCGTGATGTTCACGCGCACTGTGCGGTCCTCCCGTCTCCCTCGCGATACGCCTCCCAGGTCCAGCCGAGCGTGCGGCGCGCCATGACCCCCACCGCGTGACGGCGGTAGGCGGCACTGCCGCGTACGTCGTCGATCGGGCGGCACGCCCCGGCGCACAGCTCGGCGAACCGCCGGGCCATCGACGGGTCGAGGGGCGCCCCGCTGTCCCAGAAGCCGCCCTCCTCGAGCGCCGCGCCCAGGAACTCCTCGGCCTCACGGGCCCGTACGGGCGTGGGCGCGGCCGATCCGATGCCGGTGCGCACGGTGCGGGTGCGCGGATGGAGCGCGACGGCGAAGGCACAGACCGCGATCACCATGGCGTTCCGGGTGCCGACCTTGGAGAACTGCTGCGGACCGTCCGCCTTCTGGATGTGCACCGCCCGGATCAGCTCATCGGGCTCCAGGGCATGGCGCTTGACCCCGGTGAAGAACTCCTCGACGGGGATGCGCCGGGTGCCGCGCACCGAGGCCGCCTCCACCTCGGCCCCGGCCGCCAGCAGCGCGGGATGCGCGTCCCCGGCGGGCGAGGCGGCGCCGAGGTTGCCGCCGACGGTGCCGCGGTTGCGGATCTGCGGTGAGCCGACGGTGTGCGCGGCGAGCGCCAGCCCCGGCAGCTCGGTCCGGAGCTCCTCGATGATGCGCGTGTACGGGACGCCCGCGCCCAGCCGGACCGTACGGTCGGTGGCCTCCCACTCGGCCAGTTCGGCGACGCGGGTCAGATCGAGCAGATACTCGGGCCGCCGGTGATCGAAGTTGATCTCGACCATCACATCGGTGCCGCCCGCGATGGGCACGGCGGTGGGGTGCTCGGCCTTCGCGGCGAGCGCCTCCTCCCAGCCGGCGGGGCGCAGGAAGTCCATGGGTCTCTCTTCTCGGATCGTCGGCGTCGCCGTCGGCAGGCGGGAGCCCCCTCCCAGAACTCTGCACGCGACTCAACGCCAGTAGACCGAGGTGTGGGCCACATGGTGCAGTCACCGAAGACATGAAGCAATTGGCTGGCCAGGGGGCGGGTCTTGTAGATTCGAACGAACGGCGGGGCCCCGAAACCTCGCGGTATTCGACCGGCAACACGGAACAAGATCGGCTGGCATCCCATGCGGCTGCGCGCACTGTTGGAGAACGACACCCTGGGCCTGCGCCTACTCGGTGGCGAGAGCGAGCTGGACCGTACCGTACGCGGCGTCATGACCACCGACCTGCGCGACCCCAGCCGCTATCTCTCGGGCGGTGAACTCGTGCTGACCGGGCTCGCGTGGCGGCGTGAGCCGGAGGACTCCGAGCGGTTCGTCCGCATCCTCGCGGCGGCCGGGGTGGCGGGGCTGGCGGCGGGCGAGGCGGAGCTGGGTGCCGTGCCCGAGGATCTGGTGCTGGCCTGCGGACGGCATCGGCTGCCGCTGTTCTCCGTGGTCGAGGACGTCGCGTTCGCCACGATCACCGAGCATGTGGTGCGCCAGGTCTCCGGTGAGCGGGCCGGGGATCTGGCGGCGGTCGTCGACCGGCACCGCCGGCTGATGACGTCCGGGCCCGCGGGCGGCGGCCCCGAGGTGGCCCTTGACCTGCTCCGCTCGGACCTGGACCTGACCGCGTGGGTGCTCTCCCCCACCGGCCGCCGGATCGCCGGACCCACCGCCGCCGGAGCGGCGGCGGAGCCGCCCGCGGCGGTCCGCGCCCAGCTTGCGGGCGAGCATCTGGCCGCCCGGCGCGACGGGCGGCGCGGCCCGCACCGGATGACCGCCGCGGACGGCATGACGTACTCCCTCTTCCCCATCCGCAGCGGTGACACGGGCGAGGAGGTGCGCGAGACCGTGCTCTCCGACTGGCTGCTGGTGGTCGGCGCGGACGCCGACGAATGGCCGGAGGAACGGCTGGATCTGCTCTACGGGGTCACCCAGCTGATCGCGGTCGAGCGCGACCGGCGGAACGCGTCGCGCACCGTGCGGCGCAGGCTCGCCCAGGAGGTGCTGGAGCTGGTCCAGACGGGCGCGCCCCCCGCCGAGATCGCGGCCCGGCTGCGGGTGGCCGCCCCGGTGCTGCTGCCGGGGCTCGGCACGGCGCCGCACTGGCAGGTGGTGGTGGCCCGGGTGGAGTGGGGCGTCACCGCGGAGGCGGAGCACGGCGCGGACGGCGGGGCGCGCGAGGGCACCGCGGGCTCCATGCGGGACGGCGCCACGCGGGACGGCGCCGCACGAGACGGCGCCACGCGGGACGGCTTCACTCGTGAGGGCGGGGCCGTCCTCGGCGCCCGGGCCGCCCAGTCGCTGCTGGAGGAGATCCTGGTCGACCCGGCCGCGCCCGGGCCGGAGCTCTCGGACCGGATCGCCGTGGCCCACACCGGGGACGAGGCGGTGGCACTCGTCCCCCTCCCGGCGCTCACCGACGGCCCGTGGGAGGGCGGCGGCATGGACCACGCCACGGCGGGGCTGCAGGCCGACGCGCTGCTCACCGCCGTCCGGGAGCCGCTCTCCCGCGGTCTGGACGGCGACGGCCGGCTGACCCTCGGCGTCAGCGCCGCCGTCCACTCCGCCGACGGGCTGCGCGGCGCCCTGGAGGAGGCCCGGCACGCCCGGCGCGTCGCCGCCGCCCGCCCCGGGCGGGTCTGCGCGGCCGGGCATCAGGAGCTGGCCTCGCACGTACTGCTGCTCCCCTTCGTCCCGGACGATGTGCGGCGCGCCTTCACCGCCCGGCTGCTGGACCCGCTGCGCGAGTACGACCGGCGCCACCGGGCCGAGCTGATCCCGACCCTGGAGGCGTTCCTGGACTGCGACGGCTCCTGGACGCGCTGCGCCTCCCGGCTGCATCTGCACGTCAACACGCTGCGCTACCGGATCGGCCGGATCGAGCAGCTGACCGGGCGCGAGCTGTCGCGCCTGGAGGACAAGCTGGACTTCTTCCTCGCGCTGCGCATGAGCTGACGCCCGGCGGGGCGTGGCCGTGGCCCGGGGACACGCCCGGGCGCGTGACAACGCGCCATCACTCTTGCCAGGGGTTTGTGAATTGATTCACACCAACCTCTTGGCCGGGCGCGCGCATTCATGCTGAGATTCGCCCACAGCTTCCGGCTCGATGGCGCGCTTGGGGAGGGCAATGTGGCGGACACCGCCATGTCACCACCTGGATCGTCCGATCCTCATTCCGAGGTACCGGCGGGGCGCGGGTTCGACCCGCTCGTGGACGACCCACTCGACACGGCGGTGTGGCGGCTGCGTTCGCGCGGCTGCTGGAAAGACGCCGCCGAACTGCTCACCCCGCATGCGGTGGACGACGCCGCCGCCGCGCTCAAGCGCAGCGCCGTCCTGATCGAACGGTGCATGTACACCTCCGCGGGCTGGGACGCGGCCGATGACGCCCTGCGGGCGGCGGAGGCGCTCGCGCTCACCGACACCGAGCGGGGCGCGACCGCGTGCGAACGCGGCTATCTGGCGTACGCGTCCACGCTGGTCGGGGTGCGAGACCGGGCCGACGAGGCGCGGACCGCGCTCGGCCGCGCCGCCGCGCTGCTCTCACCGGGCTCCCCGATCCGGCCGCTGCTGGACTTCCGGCGCGGGCTGATCTCCCAGCACCTCGCCCACAACCCGACCGGCGCCCTGGCCGCCTTCCAGCGCGCCCACGCGGGCGCGGCGGCCCACGGCGACACCCTGCTGCGCTCGTTCACCTGGCGCCATCTGGCCGCCATGGCGGAGGCGGACGGCGATCTGCCCGAAGCGCGCCACGGCTTCGCCGAGTCGCTGCGGATCCGTGAGGAGCTGGGCTATCTGGTCGGCATCGCCCCGGCCCTGGCCGCCCTGGCCGATGTCGAACCCGACCCCGACGAGGCCACCCGCCTGCGCACCGAAGCGGCCCGCCTGGTCCGCCTCCTGGGCGGCGTCCCCGTCTGGCTCGCGGAACAGCTCACCCCGGCGGACACCACCGACTGACCCGCACCGGCCGCCCCGGGGTGGGGCACATCACGCCCCGGGGCGGCCGGATCAGCCCCCGCCTTCGACCCGAGGTGTCGGTCCACCGGGCAACGCCCGCGAGGCCCGACGGCAACGTGGCGGACCTGTCACGGCCATCACGGAGGCGGCCGCCGCGCCTTCACCCCGCCGCCGCCGCGGGCGTCCGTACGACCGCGCCCACGACGGAGCAGGGCGGGGTGGGTCCACCTCCCGCCCCGGCCAGGGCGAGGCCCTCGGAGGGGGTGACGCACGCCGAGCCCGGGCGCAGCGGGCGGCCGCCCGCGCGGCAGGGCGGATGCCGACCGGGAGCCGGTCGGCTCCGGCCCGGGCGGGACGCACCCGGAGGCAGTGGTGCGCACGGGCCCGGGGACGGCCGGGGTGTGGGGGCCTACGCTCCCACAGCCCTCAGACCGTCGGGACGAAGTGGGCGCGGGTGAGGGATTCGACCGTGTCGAGGTCGCGGGCGGCCAGGGCGTCGAGGAGGGCCATATGCTCCTCCGCGTCGGCGACGAGGTCGGCGGTGCGGGTCGCCCGGCCGCAGGCCAGGGGCCACTGGGCGCGGCGGTGCAGGTCGTCGGCGACGATCACGAGCTGCTGGTTTCCGGCCAACCCGAGCACGGTCTGGTGGAAGGTGCGGTCCGACTCCAGATAGGCCGCCCGGTCGCCCGTCATGGCGGCAGCCGCCGTCGCCTCCGCGAAGGGCCGCAGCCCGGCCCAGCGCTCGGGCGCGATCGCCTCCGCCAGGCTGAGCATCACCGGGACCTCCAGCAGCGCCCGCACCTCGGCGAGCTCGGCCAGATCGCGCTCGCTGCGGCGGGAGACCCGGAAGCCCCGGTTCGGCACCACCTCGACGGCGCCCTCGCCCGCGAGCTGCTGCATGGCCTCCCGTACGGGGGTGGGCGAGACGCCGAAGCGCTCGGCGAGGACCGGGGCCGAGTACACCTCACCCGGGATCAGCTGACCGCCGGCCAGCGCCTCCCGCAGGGCATCCAGGATCTGGCCGCGCACCGAGTGGCGGCGCGGAGACCTGCGTGCCGCGGGCACACCACAGGAGGGCGGCGGCTCCATCGCCACCTGTACTTCGGACTGCTCCACTCCGGTCCTCCTGACATCCCGTCGAACGATATGCGGAGGCCGCTCCCGGGCAAAGCCCGTAAACATCATTTAAGGTCGCAGTAACGTTACGCCGCGTACACGGACTGTACGCCGACGGCAAGCCGATCGGTCGGATTACCCGCGATCGAGTTCCGTGAATAGAATCAAGCCGCTTGCTCAGCGCGAGTGTTCGGATCGCATCGCACCTATTCGCGTGTCCCCCCGCCTACTTGGCGGCCTCTTGTCCCAAAACCGCTCGAGGCCCGGCAGGATTCCGCCAGGATGTCGCGCGCGGTAGGCCGCACTGCGGCCAGAACTTCATGGAAGCCAATCAAGGGGCACCGGATGAGACTGACCGACATATCGCTGGTTCTGCCAGTCGTCGTGGCGCTCGCCGGCGTCGTGGGGGCGGCGGTTGTCCTCGCGCGCGGCCGACGGAAGAAGGACGAGAGCGTCATCACCGACTCCTGGGAGCGCAGCGAAGAGCGTCGGCGCCGTAAGGAGGCCGTCTACGGGATGGCCGCCTATATCCTGCTGTTCTGCTGCGCCGGGGTGGCCGCAGCGCTCTCCTTCCAGGGCCTGGTGGGCTTCGGGCGGGAGAACCTCGCGCTGACCAACGGCTGGGAGTACCTGGTGCCGTTCGGCCTCGACGGCGCGGCGATGTTCTGCTCGGTGCTGGCGGTGCGGGAGGCCAGCCACGGTGACGCGGCGCTCGGCTCGCGGATGCTGGTGTGGCTGTTCGCGGGTGCGGCGGCCTGGTTCAACTGGGTGCACGCGCCGCGCGGCATGGGCCACGCGGGCGCCCCGCAGTTCTTCGCGGGCATGTCGCTCTCGGCGGCGGTCCTCTTCGACCGGGCCCTGAAGCAGACCCGCCGGGCGGCGCTGCGCGAGCAGGGCCTGGTGCCGCGGCCGCTGCCGCAGATCCGCGTCGTCCGCTGGCTGCGCGCTCCGCGCGAGACCTTCGCCGCATGGTCGCTGATGCTGCTCGAGGGCGTGCGGACGCTGGACGAGGCGGTCGAGGAGGTCCGCGAGGACCGGCGCGAGAAGGAGCACAACCGCACCCGCCGGCGCGATCAGGAGAAGCTGGACCGGGCCCGGATCCGGGCGATCAACCGGCAGCACCGGATGTGGGGCCGTCGTGGCGGCCGTCAGGTGGAGGTCACCGCCGCCGCGCAGCCCGCGCAGCTCAGTTCGGAGCCTGCCATAGGCGAGAAGGTGCTGGAGACCGCCGGGGCCCCGGACCAGGGTCAGCTCTCCGCGGCCTCCGCCCGGCCCGCCCTGCGGTCCGCGGGTGGCGCCGAGGCCGGGCTCGGCGACCTGGACCGCGACCGGAACCGGGACCGCGACCGGGATTTCAGCTTCGGCTTCGGTGAGAAGGACAAGGACTCCGAGGCCGGCCGTCCCCACACCATCGACCTCACGGCCGAGGACGACACGCTCACGATCCCGCGGCTGGACTCCCTCGAGGAGAAGCTGGCGCAGATCGAGCGCGCCTTCGGCTGAGCGGGCGGCCGGGGCGGGGACGCGTGTCCCCGCCCGCCGCTCGGCGGCTCCGTAACCACACGGCCTACGCGCCACGCGTCGCACGTCCCCAACGCGGCGCACGCCCAACGGGCCACGCGCCGTGGAGCGCGGCTACGGAACGCCTTCCGCTTCGAGTTCGAACCACAAGACCTTGCCCACCCCGTGCGCCCGCACGCCCCAGGCGTCCGCGAGCGTATGCACCAGCAGCAGTCCGCGCCCGGATGTGCTGTCCTCCGCGGGCCGGTCGCGCAGCGTCGGATGCCGGGACACGAAATCCCGCACCTCCACCCGTAATCGTCCGGTGACGCGCGCGCCCGGCCCGTCCCCCAGCGAGGCCGTGATCTGTGCGCCATGGCCGGTGTGCACCAGTGCGTTGGTCACCAGCTCGCTGGTGAGCAGCTCGGCGAGGTCGGCCCGGCCGGGCCCGCCCCAGTGCCGCAGCAGCTCGCGCAGCTCCGCGCGGACCTGCGCCACCACCGCCAGATCGTCGTGCGCCAATCGTTTGGTCAGGACCGGGCCACGCTCCACCGGAACAGCCTCCGCGGCCTTCGGCCTCGCATCCGGCCGACCGTGCCCGGGCATCCGGCCCGGCCGTACAGGCTGACGCTTCATCCTCCCCCGCCCCGGCCGCCCCGAGGCGGCGGCCAGCGTCAAATGTCGTCGAACACGCTCACGGAAATGCATGCCCGGGTGTTGCCATCCACACACCGAGGGAAATGCTGGGAGTGATCCGCTGAGTGATCCACCGAGCTCGAGCCGAGGAGCCGTGATGCACGACGACCGACCATTGGTGGAGGGCCGCCTGGACCGCGCGCTGCGCCAGTTCATCAGGCCCGCCCAGTACACGGCCCGGGTGCCGCTGACCCTCTCCGCGTGGCGCACCCCCGGTGAGCCGGTGCCGGTCGCGGAGGCGCTGGCCGGCACCTACGAGCCGTTCACCACCGGCACGGACTGGGGCAGTCCGTGGTCGACCTGGTGGTTCCGGCTGGAGGGCAGCGTGCCCCAGGAGTGGGCGGGGCGGCGGGTGGAGGCCGTCATCGACCCGGGATTCACCGACGACGCCCCGGGATTCCAGGCCGAGGGGCTGGTGTACGACGCGGAGGGCGTGCCGATCAAGGGCATCCATCCGCGCAACCGCCATATCCCGGTCGCGGCCCCCGCGGCCGGCGGCGAGCCCGTACGGCTGCTGCTGGAGGCCGCCGCCAACCCGTCCGTGCTGCGTGACGGCTTCATCCCGACCCGGCTCGGCGATGTGCTGACCGCCGGGGACGAGCCGCTGTACCGCTTCGCCTCGGCGGAGCTGGCGGTCCTCGACGAGACCGTCTGGCATCTGATCCTGGACATCGAGGTGCTGTCGGAGCTGATGGGCGAGCTGCCGGCGGACCGGCCGCGCCGCCATGAGATCCTGCGCGCCCTGGAGAACGCGCTGGACGCGCTCGACCTGCACGATGTCCCCGGCACCGCGGCCGCCGCCCGC
Source organism: Streptomyces hygroscopicus (assembly GCA_002021875.1). Classification (NCBI taxonomy): domain Bacteria; kingdom Bacillati; phylum Actinomycetota; class Actinomycetes; order Kitasatosporales; family Streptomycetaceae; genus Streptomyces; species Streptomyces hygroscopicus. The sequence goes on along the minus strand of CP018627.1, from coordinate 9,159,309 downwards.
GCCGAGCTGACCGACGCGCTCAGCCGTCCCGCGCACTCCAGCGCGCACCGGGTCTCGGCCGCCGGGCACGCCCATATCGACTCGGCGTGGCTGTGGCCGCTGCGCGAGACGGTGCGCAAGGCGTCCCGCACCTTCGCCAATGTCACCGCGCTCGCGGGCGAGTACCCGGAGCTGGTCTTCGCCTGCTCACAGGCGCAGCAGTACGCCTGGGTCAAGGAGCACCAGCCGCATATCTGGGAGCGGATCAAGAAGGCGGTGGCGGACGGCACCTGGGCGCCGGTGGGCTCGATGTGGGTCGAGTCGGACGCCAATATGCCCGGCGGCGAGGCGCTGGCCCGGCAGATCGTGCACGGCAAGCGGTTCTTCCTGGAGGAGCTGGGGGTGGACACCGAGGAGATCTGGCTGCCGGACTCCTTCGGCTACACGGCCGCCTTCCCGCAGCTCGCCAAGCTGGCGGGGGTGAAGTGGTTCCTCACCCAGAAGCTGTCGTGGAACCAGGTCAACAAGATGCCGCACCACACCTTCTGGTGGGAGGGCATCGACGGCACCCGGGTCTTCACCCACTTCCCGCCGGTGGACACCTACAACGCCCAGTTCAGCGCCTCCGAACTCGCCCACGCCGAGCGGAACTTCGCCGACAAGGGACTGGCGACCCGCTCGCTGGTGCCCTTCGGCTACGGCGACGGCGGTGGCGGCCCGACCCGCGAGATGATGGAGAAGGCGCGGCGGCTCACCTCCCTGGAGGGCTCGCCGACCGTCGAGATCCAGCCACCTTCGGTGTTCTTCACGGAGGCCGAGCGGGAGTACGGGGCCAAGGCGCCGGTGTGGTCGGGCGAGCTGTATCTGGAGCTGCACCGGGCCACGTACACCACCCAGGCCAAGACCAAGCAGGGCAACCGGCGCAGTGAGCATCTGCTGCGGGAGGCCGAGCTGTGGGCCACGGCCGCCGCGCTGCACGCGCCCGGCTACGCGTATCCGTACGACGACCTGGACCGGATCTGGAAGACGGTGCTGCTGCACCAGTTCCACGACATCCTGCCCGGCTCGTCGATCGCCTGGGTGCACCGCGAGGCGCGGAACAGCTATGAGCAGGCGCGCGCCGAGCTGGCGGGGATCGTCGCGGAGGCGGTCGCGGCGCTGGGCGGTGACGGGCCCGCCGTGCTCAACGCCTCGCCGTACGAGCGCGAGGAGATCGCCGTCCTGGACGCGGAGACGGCGGCCGCCCTGCCGTCCGGGGCCCCGGTCCAGCCGCTGGGCGACGGCCGTACGGCGGTCGCGGTGCGGGTCGCCGGGCTGGGCGCGGCACCGCTGGGCGCCGCCCCGCGGGCGGCGGCGGCCACCACCACCGGCGCACCCCATGGGGCCCCGCCGGTGACCGCGCTGAGCGACGGTCAGTCCATCATCCTCGACAACGACCGGCTGCGGGTGACCATCGACGCCGAGGGGCTGCTCACCTCGGTGCTGGACCTGGACGCGAGCCGTGAGGTGCTGGCCCCCGGCGCCCGCGGCAACCTCCTCCAGCTCCACCCCGACCACCCCAACCACTGGGACGCCTGGGACATCGACCGGCACTACCGCCGCAGCCACACCGATCTGACCGACGCCGAGTCCGTCGAACTGATCGAGTCCGGTCCGCTGCGCGCCACCGTCCGGGTCATACGGTCCTTCGGCGCCTCGCGCATCACCCAGGAGCTGACGCTGGCCGCGGGCGACCGGCGCCTCGACATCGCCACGGAGGTGGACTGGCAGGAGTCGGAGAAGGTCCTCAAGGCGGCGTTCCCGCTGGACATCCACGCCCAGGTGTCCACCGCGGAGATCCAGTTCGGCCATGTGGACCGCGCCACCCACACCAACACCAGTTGGGACGCGGCCCGGTTCGAGATCTGCGCGCACCGCTGGCTGCGGGTCGCCGAGCCCGGCTACGGGGCGGCGGTGCTCAACGACTCGACGTACGGCCACGATGTGACCCGTACGGCGCACGACACGGACGACGGCGAGGTACTGGGCACCACCGTGCGGCTCACCCTGCTGCGCGCCCCGCACAGCCCCGACCCGGAGACCGACCTGGGCGTCCACCGCTTCCGCTACGCCCTGCTGCCGGGCGCGGGCGTCGCCGAGGCGGTCGCCGAGGGGCTCGCCCTCAACCTGCCGCTGCGCGCCCTGCCCGCCGGACCGGCCGAGCGGGCGCCGCTGGTGTCGGTGGACAACCCCGCGATCACGGTCGAGTCGGTCAAGCTCGCCGAGGACCGCAGCGGGGATGTGGTGGTGCGGCTGTACGAGTCCCACGGCGGCCGGGCGGCGGGCACGCTGGTCACCGGCTTCCCGGTGCTCGGGGCGGATGTGACGGATCTGCTGGAGCGTCCGCTGCACGAGGCGGCCACGGGCCCGGGCGGGCTGACGCTGGCCCTGCGCCCGCACCAGATCCTCACGCTGCGGCTGCGGCCGGTGAGCGGCTGAGGAAGGAGCGGTGGCCTGACGGCTACACGACGGGCGGTCGTCCGGAGCGAGTCAGCTCGGCGACCGTCCGCCAGCTCATGGGCGCCCGGGTGCCGTGGCCACCGCGCAGCCCTTCGCGTAACCCACTCAGGGAGGCGCGCAGGGCTGCGCGGTCCCGGAATCGCCACAGGGTCAAGGCAAGCCAGGTGGTCAGGTTCAGGGGAATGAGGACACGGGGGAGGTTCCGCCGGGCGAGCCAGACACGGTTGCGGGCGTTGAGCCGGTAGAAGGTGGCATGGCGGGCCGGGTTGGTCGCCGGGTGATGGACGGTGACGGCAGGCAGGTACCGGCCGGTGTAGCCGCGGTTCCACAGTCGCCAGGCCAGGTCGATGCCTTCATGGAAGAGGAAGAAGTGGCCGGGCCATCCCCCGGCGGCCTGGAAGGCGGAGCGTCGGATGAGGACGACGCCTTCGGCCATGACGGTCACTGTGCCGGGCCGAGCGGGGTCGGAGGCCCGCAGACTTGCTGCAGACCGCCGAATGTGCCGGTACTGGCCAGGTACGCACGGATACCGTGGCGTCAGTCATCGAGTTGGGAAGGAGCGACGTGTTTCGGCGGAACTTCCTGGCCGCTACGAGCGCATACGCCCTGGGAGCTCTGAACCTCCCGGACCCGGAGAGCATCACACGCCGGATCAACCGCGCGGGCGGCGTGCGGGTCGGCAGTGGCGAAGTCACCGCGGTCCGGCAGATGACCAAGGCCCTGGGCGACACGGCGGCCGAGCTCGGCGGCGGCCATGCCCGGCATCTGGCCGTGCGCTACCTGACCGAAGACGTGAGCCCATGGCTGAACGGCACCTACGCGGAGCCAACCGGCCGGGCTCTGTTCGCCGCGACCTCACAGCTCGTGCACCTGGCCGGATGGATGGCCCAGGACGAAGGAAACCAGGGCGCGGCCCAGCGTTACTACGCACACGCCTACGCGCTCGCGGCCGAGGCCGGCGACCCAGAGCTGTCAGCGACCGCCCTCCGCGGGTTGGCCGTACAAGCCATCGGTCTCGGCCCGAAGTTCGGGGCCGTGGCCCTGCGCCTGTCAGAAACGTGCGTCGAGCAGGCCAAGTCGCTGGACGACCCGCGCGCGGTGTCGTACTACCAGACCACTCTGGCGGAAGCCGCCGCGCTGGACGGCGACCGCCGCTTGGCTGTCAGGGCGCTCGCGGCTTCCCAGACCGCGATCGAGAAGACCCCGGGTGTCCCGCCCGGCGAGTCGTGGGCCTCACATTTCAGCATCGGCCGCTGGGCCCACCACTCCGGCATGATCCTCGCCCGGCTCGGTGACCTCGACGGCGGGACCGATCACCTGCACCAGTCCCTGGAAATCCACGGGCTCGATCGCCGCCGCAGCCGTGCGATCGTCCTGGCCGACCTTGGGCAGGTCCACCTTCGGCAAGGCGATCCCGACGCCGCCTTGTCCACCTGGACGGAATTCCTGGACTGCGCGGACGGGATCCGGTCGGTCAAGGTCAGCGAAGCCGCACAGGACATGTGCGCCCGCCTGGAGCGCTACCGGCACGTCCCGGAGGCGGAGGAAATCCGGCGACGGGCGGAGCCGCTCCTTCCAGCGCTCGAGACCTGACAGCCTCCGGAGCCTGGTGTGCGTCACGGGCGCGGCATATTGCGGAGGTTCGAGCGGGCCATCTGGACCATCCTGCCGACGCCCCCTTCCAGCACCATCTTGCTGGCCGAGAGCGCGAAGCCGGTCACCATCTCCGCCTTGATCTTGGGCGGGATGGACAGCGCGTTGGGGTCCGTGACGATGTCCAGGAGCGCGGGCCCCTTGTGGCGCAGTGCGGCGCGCAGCGCGGACCGCAGGTGTTTGGGCTTCTCCACCCGCTCGCCGTACGCCCCGGCGGCGCGGGCGATCTGGGCGAAGTCGGGGTTGCGGTAGCCGGTGCCGTGCGCGGGCAGGCCCGAGACCAGCATCTCCAACTCGACCATGCCCAGCGCGGAGTTGTTGAAGAGGATCACCTTCACCGGCAGGTCGTACTGGACGAGGGTGAGGAAGTCGCCCATCAGCATGGTGAATCCGCCGTCGCCGGACATCGAGACCACCTGGCGGCGGCGGTCCAGGAACTGGGCGCCGATCGCCTGCGGCAGCGCGTTGGCCATCGAGCCATGGGTGAAGGAGCCGATCACCCGGCGGCGGCCGTTGGGGGACAGATAGCGCGCGGCCCACACATTGCACATCCCGGTGTCCACGGTGAAGATCGCGTCGTCGGCCGCCTCCTCGTCCAGCACCGAGGCCACGTACTCCGGGTGGATCGGGATGTGCTTGTCCACCCTGCGGGTGTACGCCTTGACCACGCCCTCCAGCGCGTCGGCGTGCTTCTTCAGCATGCGGTCGAGGAAGCGGCGGTCGGTCTTCGGGCGCACCTTCGGCGTCAGACAGCTCAGCGTCTCGCGGACATCGCCCCAGACGGCCAGGTCCAGCTTGGAGCGGCGGCCCAGATGTTCGGCGCGGACGTCCACCTGCACGGTCCGCACATCGTCGGGCAGGAAGGCGCCGTACGGGAAGTCGGTGCCCAGCAGGATCAGCAGATCGCATTCGTGGGTGGCCTCGTACGCCGCGCCGTAGCCGAGCAGACCGCTCATGCCGACGTCGTACGGGTTGTCGTACTGGATCCACTCCTTGCCGCGCAGGGCGTGCCCCACCGGTGCCTTCACCAGCTCGGCGAAGGCCATCACCTCGTCATGCGCCCCGGCGCAGCCCCGGCCGCAGAAGAGCGTCACCCGCTCCGCCTCGTTGACCATACGGGCGAGCCGGTCGATCTCCGCGTCGCCCGGGCGCACGGTGGGCCGGGAGGTCACCAGGGCGTGCTCCTCGGCGCGCTCGGGCGCCGGGCGGGCGGCGATGTCGCCGGGGAGGGCGACCACGCTGACCCCGCTGCGGCCGATCGCGTGCTGGACGGCGGTCTGCAGCACGCGCGGCATCTGCTGGGGGTTGGAGATCATCTCGCAGTAGTGACTGCACTCCTGGAACAGCCGCTCGGGGTGGGTCTCCTGGAAGTAGCTGGTGCCGATCTCGCTGCTGGGGATGTGCGAGGCGAGGGCGATGACCGGGGCCATGGAGCGGTGGGCGTCGTAGAGCCCGTTGAGCAGATGGACATGCCCGGGGCCGCAGGAGCCCGCGCAGGCGGCGAGGGACCCGGTGAGCTGCGCCTCGGCACCGGCGGCGAAGGCGGCGGTCTCCTCGTGCCGCACCTGGATCCACTCGATCGCGGCGTTGCGGCGGATCGCGTCCACCACGGGGTTGAGGCTGTCGCCGACGACCCCGTACATCCGCCGCACGCCGGCGCGCACCAGGATGTCCACGTATTGCTCCGCCACGGTCTGCTTGGCCATCGCGCGCCCTCATCCCTTTCGTCCCGGGTCGGTCGGATCGGTGACGCTCGTCCGGTCACCTTTCGTCCATCAACCCATGGACGGCGCGCTTACGCCTCCCAGACGGCGGCCGCCGTACGGTCGTCGGCGTATCCCTTCACCCCCGTCTGGGCGTCGGCGAGGAACGCGGCGAGGCCCGGCGCCTCCGCGGTGTCCCAGCGTTCGGCCAAGCGGTCGGCGAGGGCTGCCTCGCCGCGCAGGGGTTCGGCGAGGCCCGCGCTGCACACCAGAAGGGTGTCGCCCGGTCGGGCGACGGAGGCGCGGAAACGGAAGGGTTCGTGGGCGGGATCGGGGTTGGGGCCGGGCGCGGAGGGTGCGGCAGGCCCGGCGGATGAGGGATCGGCCCGCGTATAAGGCGGTTGGGGCGGGAGGGGCGGTTGGGGCTGTTCAGGCGGTTGCTGGGCGGTGGGGCGACCGCTGCCGTAGCCGAGGACGGGGCCGCCCACGGTGTCCCGCTCGCCCCCGGCCGGTTCCAGGTCCTGCCAGACGCCGTCCCGCAGCCGGAACAGCCCGCCGTCGCCGACGCCGAAGAACACCCGGGTACGGCAGGCCGGATGCGCCGGAAGCAGCAGACAGCGCACCGAGGCGGTGTGGTCGGCGGGAGCGAGGCCGCGTACGGTCGCGCCGGCGCGCAGCCGTCCGTAGGCACGGCCGGTGAGCCGGTGCAGCCCGGAGCTGAGGGCGCCGCGGTTGGCGGTGTGGATGTCCTCCGTCAGCCGGGCCTGATTGCGGCCGACCGCCGCGGCGATCCACTCGCACAGCTCCCGTGCCACCCGGTGCGCCCCCGGCGCCGCGGGCTGCCCGCTCGCCATGGCCACCAGGACGAGGGCGCTGTCCCCGATCCCGAACCGCACCGCGAGCAGCGCGTCCCGCCGCGGCTCGCCCCGGTAACGGGCCGAGTCGCCGCGCAGTGAGGTCGCCCGGAGCGTCAGCGTGCCGTAGCGGGCGCCCTCCAGCACGGTGTCGGGGACCAGGTCCCGGAGCTCCTCGGGGTCGACGACGGGAAGCGTGGTCGGCTCGGCCTCGTACGTGGGCGGCTCGTCGCCGACGTACGACGCCGCCGCGGACCGCCAGGGCCGGGAGGGGTCGGGGTGGTTGTCGGGCCGGGGCGGAACGGACGCCCGGGTGCCACGTGGAGACGGCGATGGCGGCGATGGCGGCGATGGCGGCGGCGGGACGGAAGCCCCCGCACGCCCGGGTGCACTCCCCGGACCGAAGCGTCCGGGTGCGTCCCCTGAACCGGTGCGGCCGGGTGCGCCTCCGGGGCCGGAGCGTCCGGGTGCGCTCCCTGGCCCCGCGCGGTCGGGTACCTTTCCCGGGTTCGCGCGTCCGGGCGCGTCCCCTGAGCCGGTGCGTCCCGGTGCGCTCCCTGAACCCGCGTCACCCTGTGGGGCACCGGCTCCCGCGCGGCTCTCTGCTGCACCGGAGCCCGCACCACCCTGGGAGGGCAATGCGGCGCCGGGGCCCTCGTCGCCCCGCGCGGACTCCGAACCCGCGCCGCCCCAAGCCGCACCCGAGCCCCCGCCGCCCCAAGCGGCACCCGAGCCCGTACGTCCCGGTACGGCGCCGGAACCCGCGTTGCCGCCCTGCGTTGCGTCGCCGGAACCCGCGTTGCCGCCCTGCGATGCGGCGCCGGAACCCGCATCACCCCGAGAGGGCGGGGCCCCTCCGGAGCCCGCATCGCCCCCGCGCGCGGCGCCAGGCCCCGCCCCTTCCCGGAAAGGCGATGCGGCACCGGGCTCCTCGTCGGCGGGAGATCGCCACCCCTGCGGGCCACCTCCCGTGTCGGCGTCGGAGCCCGGGGCGGCGTCGCCCGGTTCCCCCGTCCGCGGGCCCCAGGGGGCGCCCGCGGCCGGTCTCTGGTTGTCGGCGTCCTCGGCGCCGGCGAGCGTGCGGGAGGCCGAATCGAACCGGTCGTCCACGGAGTCCGAGGCCGCAGCGGGCCCCGCGTCGGCACGCCGTGGGTCGTACAACTCGCCCCACCAGTCGTCCTCATGACGGCGTCGGTCGCCCTGCTGGCTCATCCCCACATTGTCCACAGGGAGGCTCCACGGGAACACCACGCGATGACCGGCACGAGGCCCGCCCAAGACCCGCTCAAGCCCGCGGGACGCGCCCTCGGGGACATCGGACGGAGCCAAAGAACAGACCAGGAAGGGGCCAGGGGCCGGGCCCAAGGCGATCCCACGCACCCCGAACGCGATGCGGCCCCTCGCGCCCCAGGCCCAGGGAGACCCCATGTGACCCGGGCCCATGTGACCCGGGCCCATGTGACCCGGGACCCGCGTGCCCTGGGGCCCACGTGCCCTGGGCCCCAGTGGGCCCAAAGCGGCCCACGCCCCCGCCCTCAGCCCTCAGCTCAGCCCCGGTACGCCTCCAGGAGCCGCAGCCAGACCTCGCTGATCGTGGGGAACGACGGCACCGCATGCCACAGCCGCTCGATGGGCACCTCGCCCGCAATGGCGATCGTCGCCGAGTGGAGCAGTTCGCTGACCCCGGGCCCGACGAACGTGATGCCGATCGGATGACCCCGGTCCAGGTCGACGACCATACGGGCCTGGCCCCGGTAACCGTCCGCGTACAGCACCGCGCCCTCGACCTGCCCCATGTCGACGTCGACGACGCGGATGCTGCGGCCCTCGGCCTCGGCCTGCTCGGCGGTCAGCCCGACCGCGGCGACCTCCGGGTCGGTGAAGACGACCTGCGGTACGGCCGCCTCGTCCGCGGTGGTCGCGTACTCGCCCCAGCGGTCCGTGTCCAGCCGCGTGACGCCCCGCGCGCGTGCCCCGATCGCCGCGCCCGCGATCCGCGCCTGGTATTTGCCCTGGTGGGTGAGGAGCGCCTGGTGGTTGACGTCGCCCACCCCGTACAGCCAGCCGTCCGGCACGTCCCGGACCCGGCAGGTCTCGTCGACCGTCAGCCACCCGCCCGGTTCGAGGCCCACCGTCTCCAGGCCCAGGTCATCGGTGTGCGGGGTGCGCCCGGTGGCGAACAGCACCTCGTCCGCCTCGAGCCGTTCCCCGCTCTCCAGGGTCACCGTGACCGGTCCGTCCGTCCCACCCGGCCGGGCGAGGTCCTTCACCGACGTACCGGTGCGGATCTCGACCCCGGCCTCCCTCAGCGTCTCGGCCACCAGCTCGCCCGCGAACGGCTCGATCCGCTCCAGCAGCCCGGAGCCGCGCACCAGCACGGTGACGCGCGAGCCGAGGCCGTTCCAGGCCGTGGCCATCTCGCAGGCCACCACACCGCCGCCCACGATGATCAGCCGCTCCGGCACCGAGGAGGAGCTGGTGGCCTCCCGGCTGGTCCAGGGGTGGACGTCGGCGATCCCGGGCAGGCCGGGCAGCGAGGCCCGGGTTCCGGTGCAGACGGCCACGGCGTGCCGGGCGGTGAGGATCCGCTCGTCGCCGCCGGATCCGTCCGGCGGCGTCACCGCGACCCGCTGCGGCCCGACCAGCCGCCCGTGGCCGCGCACCAAGTCGATTCCGGCCGACTCCAGCCAGGGGAGCGCACCGTCGTCCTTCCAGTTGCCGACCTGCTTGTCGCGGTACGCGAAGACATCGGCCGCGGACAGCGCTCCGCCGACCGCCTGCCGCAGCCCCGGCACCTGGCGTGCCTCGGCCCGCGCGAGCACCGGGCGCAGCAGCGCCTTACTGGGGACGCAGGCCCAGTACGAACACTCACCGCCGACCAGCTCACGCTCCACGATCGCCGTGGAGAGCCCGGCCGCGCGGGTCCGGTCGGCCACATTCTCGCCGACCGGGCCCGCGCCCAGCACGATGACGTCGTACTCGTCCCTGGCCTGGTTCATCGCAACTCGCTCTCTCGTTCCGTATCACCGTCTCAGGGTCATCGTGGCGCCGAGTTACCGCGCACAGCCACCCGAATCGGCGTTTCGGTCGAGCGCTCTTGGCGCAGGTGGTGCCGGTCCCTCAGCTCATGCGCACCGGTCGCGGACGCGCGACAGTGATCGCATGACTGTTTTCACGGAACCCGAGGCCGGATATCTCAGATCGCAGCGGATCGGCCGGTTGGCCACCGTGGACGCGGACGGCCAGCCGCAGGCGAACCCGGTGGCGTTCTTCCTCAACAAGGACGGCACGGTCGACATCGGCGGCTTCGCCATGGGCAGGACGAAGAAGTGGCGCAACACCGGGACGAATCCGAAGGTGGCGCTGGTCGTCGACAGCCTGGTGAGCGAGCAGCCGTGGTTGGTGTGCGGGGTGGAGATCCGCGGGGAGGCGGAGCGGCGCGTGGGGCCGCATGACCTCGGCGCCCAGGCGAGCGACGAGGTCATCCGGATCCATCCGCGCTGGGTGTACAGCTGGGGGCTGGAGGACGTGCCCGGGGCCACGAGCCGGACCGTGAGCTGACGCAACGATCCGGGCCGTGAGCCGACCGGTGCCGATGCCCTCCGCACGCCGGTGAGCCGACGTCCGGACGCCCGGGCCGACCAGATGGGGTAACCCGACCGGCGTCACCCCACCGACGCAACCCGACGGCACCTGCCCCCAGCCCCCCCGGGGGGCGCCCCCAGGGCGTACCGCTACGGCTTGCGCATCGGTCCGCGCTTGCGCTCCATCATGTGGCGGCCGAGCGCCTGCCGCTGCTTCCAGTCCCGCCGCATCTCGGCTCGCAGCCGCGCGTCCGTACGGGCCGCGAGCCGCTCGTTCTCCCGCAGCAGCTTGCGGTAGCTCTCCAGCCGCCGCTCCGGCAGCGAGCCGTCGTCGATCGCGGCGAGCACCGCGCACCCCGGCTCGACCTCGTGTGCGCAGTCGGGGAAGCGGCACCGCTCGGCGAGCTCCTCGATCTCGGCGAACGCCTGTGCGACACCGCCTTCGGCGTCCCACATCCCCACCCCGCGCAGCCCCGGGGTGTCGATCAGCACCCCGCCCGAGGGCAGGGGCAGCAGATCGCGGGTGGTCGTCGTGTGCCGCCCCTTGCCGTCGCTGTCACGGATGGCGCGTACGTCCTGGACGGCCGCGCCCACCAGCGCGTTCGCCAGCGTGGACTTGCCCGCGCCGGACTGGCCGAGCAGCACCGAGGTGCCGGGGGCGAGCAGGGCGCCGAGCTCCTCCAGCCCCTCCCCCGTGGCGGAGCTGACCGGCAGCACCCGCACACCGGGCGCCGCCGTCTCGGTGTCGGACACCAGATGGCCCAGGGTGTCCGGATCGGGCACCAGGTCGGCCTTGGTGAGGACGAGCAGCGGCTGGGCGCCGCTCTCCCAGGCCAGCGCGGTGAACCGCTCCACCCGGCCCAGGTCGAGTTCGGCGGCGAGCGAGACGGCGATGACGGCGTGGTCGGCGTTGGCCGCCAGCACCTGGCCGTCCGAGCGCTTCGACGAGGTGGACCGTACGAGGGCGGTACGGCGCGGCAGCAGCGTCCGGACGTAGCGCGGATCGCCCTCGGCGTCCACGGCGGCCCAGTCGCCGGTGCACACGATCCGCATCGGATCGCGCGGCGTCACCAGCTCGGTGTCCGCCCGTACGGTGCCCAGGGGCGTGACGAGATCGCACAGGCCACGGTCCACGCGGAGCACCCGCCCGGGCATCAGGTCCTGCGCGGCGTACGGGGCGAACGCGTCCGCCCAGCCGTCGTCCCAGCCATAGGCGGTGAGAGCGTGCGAAGACGCGGAGTCAGGGGAAGTGTTGAACACGGAGGAAACCCTTCGAAGAGCGGCCTCCGAAGAGGTGTCAGCCGGAGGCCGCAGGGGTGGAAACGAGGAACTCCTGAACGCGAGCGGCGCTCGCCACCGTGACCGTCATCAATGTCCTCACCTCCTGCTTTCCTCAACGCGTAGCAACACGGGCCAACACTGAACGGGGAAACCGTAGCCCATCCCCGCGCGAGGGCGCCATCCATTTTCTTTCGTTGAAAGCGAACGGTCGCCACCAACGGCCCTATCAGCAGCGGAACATGGCTCCCGAACAGGGTTCCCGAACATGCTTGCGCGTCTCTCGGACGCTGAGGTACCTTCACGACAGTTGATCTTTGTCGTGCCATGACCACCATCCAGCCGTCATGTCAATCGGTTATTCGCGTTCCGCCGTTCCATCGAGTCATCACGTCACCGATCAAGGCCGGATTGCACGGTGCGATAAATACGTCAGGTCACCAGGTCACGGGGGAGTGTACCTAGTTGTCCACAGTCGCCGATTCGCCATGGCATCACCATGTCCATGATTCGGTAGCGGTCATCGGTTTCTCCTGTCGTTTACCGGGAGCCCGGACGCCCGAGGAATTCTGGCGGCTGCTCAACGACGGCGCGGACACGGTGACTTCCGTACCGGAAGATCGATGGGCGCCACATCAATCCGGCGGCGGGTCCGGGCCCGAAGCCGAAGCGGGGATGGAATTCGGCGCCTTCCTGGACCGGGTGGACCACTTCGACGCCGACTTCTTCGGTATATCGCCGCGCGAGGCCGCCGCCATGGACCCCCAGCAGCGGCTGATGCTCGAACTCGGCTGGGAAACCCTGGAAGACGCGGGCCTCACCCCGGCCCGGATCGCGCAAGGGCGGACAGGGGTGTTCGTCGGCGCCATCAACGACGACTACGCCACTTTGCTGCGGCGGCACGGCGACTCAGCGGTCACCCATCACACCCTGACCGGTCTCCAGCGCGGCATGATCGCCAACCGGCTCTCCTATCTGCTGCGGACCCGCGGCCCCAGCATGGTGGTGGACTCGGGTCAGTCGTCCTCGCTGGTCGCGGTGCACACGGCCTGCCAGAGCCTGCGCAACGGCGAATGCGACACCGCTCTCGCGGGCGGTGTCCACCTCAATCTCGCGTACGACGGCGCGCTCAGCGCCGCACGCTTCGGTGGGCTCTCCCCGGACGGCCGGTGTTTCACCTTCGACTCCCGGGCCAACGGCTTCGTCCGAGGCGAGGGCGGCGGTCTGGTGCTGCTCAAACCCCTCGCCCGCGCGCTCGCCGACGGCGACCGGATCCATGGGGTGCTGCGCGGCGGCGCGGTCAACAACGACGGCGGCGGGGACAGTCTCACCACCCCCAGCCGGACCGCCCAGGAGGAGGTGCTGCGCCGGGCGTACGTCGCGGCCGGAGTCGGCCCCGACGAGGTGCAGTACGTCGAACTGCACGGCACCGGCACGGCCGTCGGCGACCCCATCGAGGCGGCGGCGCTGGCCGAGGTGGTCGGCACCGCGCGCACGAAGGACCGCCCGCTGCTGGTGGGGTCCGCCAAGACGAACGTGGGCCATCTGGAAGGGGCCGCGGGCATCACCGGCCTGATCAAGGTCCTGCTCTGCCTCAAGGCGGCGCACCTCCCGCCCAGCCTCAACTTCCACACCCCCAACCCCGCGATTCCGCTGGAGGAATGGAATCTGCGGGTGCAGACCGAGCTGTCGGCGTGGCCGCGCCCGGATGCGCCGCTGATCGCCGGGGTGTCATCCTTCGGCGTCGGCGGGACCAACGCCCATGTGATCGTGGAGCGGGCCCCGGCGGGGCGGCTCGCGGAGGGTGGCGGGGGCGCGGGCGTGCGGGGCGGTGTCCCGGGCGTGCGGGGCAGTGCCGGGGGCGCCCGCAGCCGTGTCCCGGATGCCCTGGCCGGTGGGGTGCTGCCGTGGGTGGTCTCGGGTCGGTCGGCCGCCGGAGTGCGGGCGCAGGCGGCGCGGCTACGGGAGTTCGCGGCGGACGGTGAGGTCTCCCCCGCCGACATCGCTTGGTCGCTCGCGGAACACCGAACGGCACTGGAACACCGTGCCGTGGTGGTGGCCGGGGACCGCGACGGGTTCCTGGCCGGGCTGGACGCGCTGGCCTCCGGTGAGCCCTCCGCCCATGTGGTCAATGGGGTGGCCGCGAGCGAGTCGACCGCGGGTCCGGTGTTCGTCTTTCCGGGTCAGGGATCGCAGTGGGTGGGCATGGCCGCCGAACTGCTCGACGTCTCGCCCGTGTTCGCCGCATCCATCGACCGGTGCGCCCGGGCCCTGGCCCCGCACACCGACTGGGATCTCCTCGACGTTCTGCGGGAGACCGAGGACGGCGCCGCGCTGGAGCGGGCGGAAGTGCTGCAGCCCGCGCTCTGGGCCGTGATGGTCTCGCTGACGCGGGTGTGGCGTTCGCTCGGCGTCGTCCCGTCGGTGGTGGTGGGCCACTCACAGGGCGAGATCGCGGCGGCCTGCGCGGCCGGAGCGCTGTCGCTGGAGGACGGCGCCCGGCTGATCGCCGTGCGCAGCCGACTCGCCGGGGCGCTGATCGGCCGGGGCGGTCTCGCGTCCATCGGCGCGTCGGCGGAGCGGGCGGCCGAGCTGTTCGCGGGCCGGGACGACGTATGGATCGCCGCGGTCAACGGTCCCGGCGCGACGGTGGTCGGGGGCAGCCTGGAGGGGCTGGCCGAGGTCATGGCCAGGGCGGAGGCCGCCGGGCTGCGCCACCGCGCGGTGGCCACGGCGTATGCCTCGCACACCCCGCATGTCGAGGCGATCCGCGAGGAGTTCCTGCGGCTCGCGGCGCCGATCGCCCCGCGCGCCGGGGACGTGCCGATGTACTCGACCGTCACCGCCGCCCCCATCGCGGGCGAGGCGCTGGACGCCGCGTACTGGTACCGCAACCTCCGCGAACAGGTCCGCTTCCACGACACCGTCCAGCGCCTGATCGCCGACGGCAACTCCCTCTTCCTGGAGAGCAGTTCGCACCCGGTGCTCGCCACCGCCGTCCAGGACACGGGCGGCCTCGCCGTCGGCACCCTGCGCCGGGGCGAGGGCGACACCCGGCGACTGCTCCTCTCGCTGGCCCAGCTCTGGGTGCACGGGGCCGCCCCCGACTGGGCGACGGTGTTCGCCGGGACCGGCGCCCGCCGGGCCGAGCTGCCCGGCCGGGCCTTCCAGCGGCGGCGCCACTGGTTCGACACCGTGGCCTCCCCGGCGGCCACGGACCTCGCCCCGGGCCTTGCCCCGGACCTCGCCCAGGACCTCGCCCAGGACCTCGCCCCGGACCTCGCCCAGGGCCTCGATGTGGCCCATCAGGTGCGGGCCCAGGCCGCCGCCGTCCTCGGACATACGACGGCGGCCGAGCTCGACACCGGGCGGACCTTCAAGGACCTCGGCTTCGACTCGATCTCGCTCAGCGATCTGTGCAACCGCATCAACACCGCACTGGGCACCCGCCTCTCCCCCGCCGCGCTCTTCAGCCACCCGACCCCGGCCAGGCTCGCGGAACACCTCGCCGCCACCACGTCCACGTCCGCCACCGGGCCCGCGCCCTCCGGGGCACCCCCCGCACCCGCCGCGGCCACCGGCAGGGACGAGCCGATCGCCATCATCGCGATGAGCTGCCGCCTCCCCGGCGGTGTGCGATCCCCGGAGGACCTGTGGCGGCTGGTGGCGGACGGACGGGACGCCATCTCGCCGTTCCCGGACGACCGGGGCTGGGACCTCGAACGGCTGCACGCCGCCGAGGGCGCCGGCAGCAGCTTCGCCCGCAGCGGTGGATTCATCGACGGGGCCACGGACTTCGACGCCCGCTTCTTCGGCATCTCCCCGCGCGAAGCCCTGGCGATGGACCCTCAGCAACGGCTGCTGCTGGAGACCTCCTGGGAGCTGCTGGAACGCGCGGGCATCGCCCCGGGCGCGCTGCGCGCCAGCCGTACCGGTGTGTTCGTCGGCACCATGGACCAGGAGTACGGGCCACGGCTGCACGAGGCGCCGGAGGCGGTGGACGGCTATCTCCTCACCGGCAAGACCGCCAGTGTCGCCTCCGGCCGGATCGCCTATCTGCTCGGGCTCACCGGGCCCGCCATCACCCTGGACACCGCCTGCTCGTCCTCGCTGGTGGCCCTGCATCTCGCGGTGCAATCGCTGCGGCGGGGCGAATCCTCACTGGCCCTGGCCGGCGGGGTGACGGTCCTCAACACCCCGGGAATCTTCACCGAGTTCAGCCGCCAGGGCGGGCTGTCCCGCGACGGCCGGTGCAAGGCGTTCGCGGCCGGGGCCGATGGCACCGGAATGGCGGAGGGCGTCGGCATGCTGCTGGTGGAGCGGCTGTCCGACGCCCGCCGCAACGGCCATCGGGTGCTCGGGGTGATCCGTGGCACGGCGGTCAACCAGGACGGCGCCTCCAACGGCCTCACCGCGCCCAACGGCCTCTCGCAGGAGCAGGTGGTCCGGCAGGCGCTGGCCGACGCGCATCTCACGCCGTCCGATGTGGATCTGATCGAGGCGCACGGCACGGGCACGGCACTCGGCGATCCGATCGAGGCACAGGCGCTGCTCGCCACGTACGGCCGGAACCGGCCCGCCGATCGGCCCGTACTGCTGGGCTCGGTGAAGTCCAACATCGGCCATACGCAGGCGGCGGCCGGAGTCGCGGGCGTCATCAAGTCGGTCATGGCGATGCGGCACGGGGTCGTCCCCGCCACGCTGCATGTGGACGAGCCGACCCCGCATGTCGACTGGGCCTCCGGCGGTGTGGAGCTGGTGACCGAGGGGCGTCCGTGGCCGGAGGCCGGACGGGCACGGCGGGCCGGGGTCTCGTCGTTCGGCATCAGCGGGACCAACGCCCATATGGTCCTGGAAGAGCCTCCACCGGCCGCCGTCCCCTCCCCCGCTGCCCGTCCCGCCACTTCGGCCGTGGCCGTGTGGACGGAGGGGGTGCTGCCATGGGTGGTGTCGGGCCGGACGCCCGCCGCGTTGCGGGCGCAGGCGGCCCGGCTACGGGCGTTCGCCGCCGACTCCGACGCCTCGCCGTCGGACGTCGGGTGGGCGCTGGCGACACAGCGGGCCGCCCTGGAACACCGTGCGGTGGTGGTGGCCGGGGACCGGGACGACTTCCTGGCCGGGCTGGACGCGATCGCCTCCGGTGAGCCCGCGGGTCAGGTGATCGGCGGCGCGGTCGAGGGTGCGTCGGAGGGCGCTGCTGGTCCGGTGTTCGTCTTTCCGGGGCAGGGGTCGCAATGGGTCGGTATGGCCGCCGAACTGCTGGCTGTCTCAACGGTGTTCGCCGAATCCATCGACCGCTGTGCTCAGGCCCTGGCCCCGCATATCGGCTGGGATCTGCTCGATGTGCTGCGGGAGACCGGGGATGACGCGGCGCTGGAACGGGTGGATATGGTCCAGCCCGCCCTCTGGGCCGTGATGGTGTCCCTCGCCCAGGTGTGGCGTTCGCTCGGCGTCGAGCCCTCCGCCGTTGTAGGCCACTCTCAGGGCGAGATCGCGGCCGCGTGCGTGGCCGGTGTGCTCTCCCTGGAGGACGGCGCACGGCTCGTGGCGTTGCGCAGCCGCCTCATCGCGCGGGAACTGGCCGGGCTCGGCGGCATGGTCTCCCTCGCCACCTCCGCCGACCAGGCGCATGAGCTGCTGACCGGCCGCGATGACGTATGGATCGCCGCCGTCAACGGACCCACCTCCACCGTCGTCGCCGGAAGCCCCACCGGGCTCGCCGACGTCATGGCACAAGCCGAGGCCACCGCGATCCGGGCCCGAGCGATCGCCGTCGACTACGCCTCCCACACGCCCCACGTCGAACGCATCCGGGAACAGCTCCTCCAGCTCGCCGCACCCATCACCCCCCGCACCGGCGACATCCCCATGTACTCCACCGTCACCGCCACCCCCGTCAACGGCGCAACCCTCGACGCCGAGTACTGGTACCGCAACCTCCGCCAACCCGTCCGTCTCCACCACACCCTCCAAGCCCTGCTGGGAGACGGCCACACCCGCTTCCTGGAGTCCAGCGCGCATCCGGTCCTGACCACCGCCGTCGAGGAGACCGGCCACGCCGCCGACCGGCCCGTCCTCGCCACCGGCACCCTGCGCCGTGACCACGGTGGCGTCCGGCAACTCCTCGGCGCGCTCGCCACCCTGTGGGCCCATGGTGTGGACCCCGACTGGACGGCGGTGTTCGCATCCGGCGCCACCGCACCCGTCGATCTGCCCACCTACGCCTTCCAGCGCGAGCGCTACTGGCTCACGCCCATCGGCCCCGCCGCCGCCGTGCGGGTCGACCTGCCGTCCGCCGCGGCGACCGAGGGGCCCGAGGCGGCCGAAGGACCCGAGGCGCTCGACGGCTTCGCACGCCGGGTGACCGACGCGGCCGAGGGCGCGCCGCGGTTGCGGGTGGCGCTCGACGAGGTGTGCCGCCACGCCGCCGCCGTGCTGGGTCTGTCGTCGGTGGGCGAAGTGGAGACGCGGAAGGTCTTCCGGGACCTCGGCTTCGACTCGCTGACCGCCGTGGAGCTACGGAACCGGCTGGCCACGGCGACGGGTACGGCGCTCGCGCCATCCGTCGTCTTCGACCATCCGACGCCCCTGGCGCTGGCCGAACATCTGCTGGACCGGATCACCGGCCGGGACACCGCCGGAGCGGACCCGTACGCGACGGGTGCCGTTGTGCCGGGCGCCGTTGTGCCGGGTGCCGTTGTGCCGGGTGCCGTTGTGCCGGGTGCCGTTGTGCCGGGTGCCGCCGCCATGGACGAGGCGATCGCGATCGTGGCGACGAGCTGTCGTTTCCCCGCGGGCGTACGGTCGCCCGAGGACCTGTGGCGGCTGCTGATGTCCGACCAGGACACGCTCTCCCCCTTCCCGGCGGATCGCGGCTGGGATCTCGACGCGCTGTACCACCCCGATCCCGAACGCCCCGGCAGCAGCTATGTCCACCAGGGCGGATTCCTCCCGGACGCCGCCGACTTCGACGCCGACTTCTTCGGCATCTCACCGCGCGAGGCGACGGCGATGGACCCCCAGCAGCGGCTGCTGCTGGAGACCTCCTGGGAAGCCCTGGAACACGCGGGCATCGACCCGCTGTCGCTGCGCGGCAGTCGCACCGGGGTGTTCATCGGCCTCGTACCGCACGGCTATGGCGGTGAGGGCGCCGACACCAAGGGCGCCGAGGGCTATCTCTTCACCGGGGCCGCGGGAAGCGTGGCATCCGGCCGGGTCGCCTACAGCCTCGGGCTGACCGGCCCGGCCGTCACGGTGGACACGGCGTGTTCGTCCTCGCTGGTGGCGCTGCATCTGGCCGTACAGGCGCTGCGCAACGGCGACTGCGGGATGGCGCTCGTGGGCGGCGTCTCGGTGATCTCCACACCGGGTGTGTTCTCCGAGTTCAGCCATCAGCGCGGGCTCGCCCCCGACGGCCGCTGCAAGCCCTTCGCGGCGGCGGCGGACGGCACCGCGTGGGCGGAGGGCGCAGGCGTACTGCTGGTCGAACGGCTGTCGGAGGCCCGCCGCAACGGCCACCAGGTGCTGGCCGTCGTCCGTGGCTCGGCGGTCAACCAGGACGGTGCCTCCAACGGCCTCACCGCGCCCAACGGTCCCGCCCAACAGGCGGTTATCCGGCAGGCTTTGGCGAACGCACGCCTGACGCCCTCCGACGTGGATGTGATCGAGGCACACGGAACGGGCACGGCCCTGGGCGACCCCATCGAGGCCCAGGCCCTGCTCGCCACCTACGGCCAGGCCCGATCCGCCGACCGGCCCGCGCTGCTGGGCTCGATGAAGGCCCATGTCGGCCACACCGGCGCGGCGGCCGGTGTCGCGGGCATCATCAAGATGGTGCTGGCCCTGCGCCACGGTGTCGTTCCACGCACCCTGCATGTGGACGAGCCGACCCCGCAGGTGGACTGGGCCTCCGGCGCGGTGACGCTGGTGACCGCGAACACGCGCTGGCCCGAGGCCGAACGGGCACGCCGCGCGGCGGTGTCCTCGTTCGGAGTCAGCGGCACCAACGCGCACGTCATCCTCGAAGCGGCACCACACGCAGAGACCACGACCGAATCCGCACCCACCGAGGGCGCGCTGCCGTGGGTCATCTCCGCACGCTCCGAGCCCGCGCTACGCGCACAAGCAGCGCAATTGCGCGCCTTCGCCGCCACCAGCGACCGGCATCCCGCCGACATCGGCTGGACCCTCGCCCAACACCGCGCCCCGCTCGAACACCGGGCGGTGATCGTGGCCACCGACCGGGACACCTTCCTGGCCGGACTGGACGCCATCGCCACCGGCGAACCCGCCCCCCATGTGGTCAGCGGAATCGTCTCGGGAGAACCGCCGTCCGGCGCGGTCTTCGTCTTTCCGGGACAGGGATCGCAGTGGGTCGGCATGGCCGCCGAATTGCTGGATTCCTCGGTGGCGTTCGCCGAGTCCATCGACCAATGCGCCCAGGCCCTGGCTCCGCACATCGACTGGGATCTGCTCGATGTGCTGCGGGAGACCGGGGATGACACCGCGCTGGAACGGGTGGACGTGGTCCAGCCCGCCCTCTGGGCCGTCATGGTGTCCTTGGCGCAGGTGTGGCGCTCGCTCGGCATCGAGCCCTCCGCCGTCATCGGCCACTCACAGGGCGAGATCGCCGCCGCATGCGTAGCCGGTGCCCTCACCCTCGAAGACGGCGCACGACTCATCGCCCTCCGCAGCCGCCTCATCGCGGAGGAACTCGCCGGACACGGCGGCATGGTCTCCCTCACCACCCCCGCCGACCAGGCACACGAGCTACTGACCGGCCACGACGACGTATGGATCGCCACCGTCAACGGACCCACCGCCACCGTCATCGCCGGAACCCCCACCGCACTCACCGACGTCATGGCACAAGCGGAAGCCATCGGGATCCGGGCCCGAGCGATCGCCGTCGACTACGCCTCCCACACCCCTCACGTCGAACGCATCCGCGACCAACTCCTCCAGCTCGCCGCACCCATCACCCCGCGCACGGGCGACATCCCCATGTACTCCACCGTCACCGCCGCGCCCATCGACGGCGCAACCCTCGACGCCGAGTACTGGTACCGCAACCTCCGCCAACCCGTCCGCTTCCACGACACCGTCCACACCCTCGTCACCGACGGACACACCCTCTTCCTCGAAACCAGCCCCCACCCCGTCCTCACCACCGCCATCCAGGAAACCGGCACCCACGCCACCGGCACCCCCCACCCTCCGCCGCAACCACGGTGGCATCCAGCAACTCCTCACCACCCTCGCCACCCTCTGGACCCACGGCCTCACCCCCAACTGGCCAACCCTCCTCACCCCCCACACCACCACCCCCACCGACCTCCCCACCTACCCCTTCCAACGCCACCACTACTGGCTGGACACCGCGGCCCCGCACCGGCACCGCGATACGGCGGGCCCGGATGCGCACGCGGGTTTCTGGGAGGTCGTGGAGCGCGAGGACCTGGAGGGGCTGGCGCGGACCCTGCGGTTGGACGATTCACAGGCGGAGTTGACGACCCTGCTGCCCGCGCTGTCGGCGTGGCATCGACGGCAGAGCGCGGCGTCCACGATGGATGCGTGGCGGTATCGCGAGGACTGGAGGCCGCTGCCCGACACCATCGCGCCCGCGCTGTCCGGCACGTGGCTCGTGGTCCTCGCGCCCGAGCAGAAGGGCGGGGCGCTGCATGAGGCGGTCGCCACGGCCCTGAACCGGCACGGGGCCATGGTGGAGACGGTGGTCGTGGCGCCCGACGATCCGCGCCGCTGGGCCGACACCCTCGCCGCGCTCGCCCCGCACACCACGGCGCCCGTCGTCGGTGTGCTCTCGCTGCTCGCCCGTGACGAGGCCGCCGGGCTGCACCGCACCCTGCGGCTGATCCAGGGCCTGGAGGCGGCGGGTCTGTTCGCGCCGCTGTGGTGTGTCACCCAGGGCGCGGTGTCCGTCGGCGGCCACGATCCGCTGACCGGCCCGGCGCAGGCGCTGGTGTGGGGTCTGGGCCGGGTGGCGGCGCAGGAACTCGCCACTCGCTGGGGCGGGTTGGTGGATCTGCCCCAGGAGCTGGACGAACGGACGACGGCCCGGCTGTGCGCCGTACTGGCCGCCGGTGCCCACGAGGACCAGGTGGCGGTCCGCGCCGCCGGGATCCTCGGACGCCGTATCGTCAGGGCGCCACGCCTCGGCGATGTGCTCGACGACGGCTGGGCCCCCGGCCCTGGCACGGTCCTGATCACCGGTGGCACCGGAGCCCTCGGCAGCCAGGTGGCCCGTCGGCTCGCGGCCCGTGGCGCCGAGCATCTGCTGCTCGTCAGCCGCCGGGGCGACACCGCGCCGGGAGCGGCCGAGCTGGTGGCGGAGCTGACCGCCTCGGGGGCCAAGGCGACGGTGGCGGCCTGCGACGTCGGGGACGCCGACGCGCTCCGCGCGCTCGTGGCGTCGATTCCGGCCGCGTACCCGCTGACCTCGGTGTTCCACACGGCGGCCGTCCTGGACGACGCCGCCATCTCCGCCCTCACCCCCGAGCAGGTGGGCCGCGTGCTGCGGGTCAAGGCCGATGCGGCGTGGCGGCTGCATGAGCTGACCCGGGACCTGGAGCTGTCCGCGTTCGTGCTGTTCTCCTCCCTGGCGGGCACCGTGGGCATGGTGGGCCAGGGCAACTACGCGCCCGGCAACGCCTATGTGGACGCCCTGGCCCGCCACCGCCGCTCGCGGGGGCTGGTGGCCACCTCCGTGGCCTGGGGTTCGTGGGGGCGGGGCGGTATGGCCGAACGGGACGCGGTGACCGAGCTGCGGCTGCGCCATGGCGTACCGCTGCTGCCGCCGGAGTCGGCGATCCGTGCGCTGGAGGCGGCGCTGGCGGACGGCGAGACGGCCCTGGTGATCGCCGATGTCGACTGGGACCGCTTCGCCCACGCCTACACCGCCGCCCGCCCCAGCCATCTGCTCGATGAGATCCCCGAGGCCCGGCGGGCGCTCGGCCCGGTCGACGGTGCGGGGGCCGGGGTCCCGGGCGGCGATACGGTGGCGTCCCTGCGCGACCGGCTCGCCGACGCCAAGCCCGAGGAGCGCGAACGGCGGCTCCTCGATGCCGTACGCGGCCAGGTGGCCGCCGTCCTCGGCCATGACTCGGCCGGGGCCGTGGGCACCAGGCGGCCGTTCCTGGAGCTCGGTCTGGACTCGGTCACCGCGGTGGAGCTGCGCAACCGGCTCGGGAGCGTCACGGGGCTCCGGCTGCCCGCCACCATGATCTTCGACTTCCCGACAGTGGCCGAACTCGTCGACTATCTGAGCACACAGCTCTTCCCCGGCACCGCGCCCGATACCGAGGGCCCGGATGGCGCCGTCGAAGCGGCCACGAGCGATGGCACGGCCGAACTCGACGGTTTGGAACGGCTGTTGGGGACGCTGCCGAGCGACGCCCCCGCCCGTTCCGAGATCGCCGACCGACTGCGCCGGCTGCTCCGGTCCGCCGTGGACTCCGTGGACACCGTGAACACCGTCGAGGAACCGGTGGCGTCCGAGGACCTCGAAGCGGCCACCAACGACGAGCTCTTCGACTACATCGAGAAGGAATTCGGGATCTCCTGACCCCGTTCCGCCCCGCCCGCTCACCAGCCGGTCTGTCCCGCCTACCCACCTCTCACCGCCGACTCTTCGCATGGAGCACCGACATGGACGATGTGCACAAGCTCCGCCACTATCTGACCCGGGTCACCGCGGAGCTCAAGGAGACGCGGGCACAACTGCGGGCGGCGGAGTCGGCGGCCGGTGAGCCGGTGGCGATCGTCGGAATGAGCTGCCGCTACCCCGGCGGAGTGGCCTCGCCCGAGGCGCTGTGGGAACTCGTCGAGGGAGGCGGGGACGCCATTTCCGGGTTCCCGGCCGACCGTGGCTGGGATCTGGCGGCGCTGGTCGACCCGGACGGCGAACGGCCGGGCACCTCGTACACCGCCGAGGGCGGATTCCTCCATGACGCGGGCGAGTTCGACGCCGACTTCTTCGGCATCTCACCACGTGAGGCACTTGCCATGGACCCCCAGCAGCGGCTGCTGCTGGAGACCTCCTGGGAGCTGTTCGAACGATCGGGCATCGATCCGGAGTCGCTGCGCGGCAGCCGGACCGGGGTGTTCATCGGCGCCAGCTTCCATGACTACGGCAGCAGGCTGCCCGCGATCCCGGAGGAGGTCGAGGGCCATGCCATGACCGGTGTCGCGGGCAGTGTCGTCTCGGGCCGTATCGCCTACACCTTCGGGCTGACCGGCCCGGCCCTCACCGTGGACACCGCGTGTTCCTCCTCGCTGGTGGCGCTGCACCTGGGAGTGCGGGCGCTGCGCAATGGCGACTGCGGGATGGCGGTTGTCGGCGGTGTCGCCGTGATGTCCACACCGGATCTGTTCACCGAGTTCAGCAGGCAGCAGGGGCTGGCCCGGGACGGCCGGTGCAAGGCGTTCGCCGCCGCCGCGGACGGCATGGGCGCGGCGGAGGGCGTGGGGCTGCTGCTGGTGGAACGGCTCTCCGACGCCCGCCGCAACGGCCACCAGGTGCTGGCCGTCGTCCGTGGCTCGGCGGTCAACCAGGACGGTGCCTCCAACGGCCTCACCGCGCCCAACGGCCCCGCCCAGCGGCGGGTGATCCGGGACGCGCTGGCCGACGCGGGCGTGGCTTCGTCCGAGGTGGATGTGATCGAGGCGCACGGAACGGGCACGGCGCTCGGCGATCCGATCGAGGCCCAGGCCCTGCTCACCACCTACGGCCAGGACCGGCCCGCCGAACGCCCCGCGCTGCTGGGCTCGGTGAAATCCAACATCGGCCACACCCAGGCCGCGGCGGGCATGGCCGGTGTGATCAAGATGGTCCTGGCCATGCGCAACGACGTGGTGCCGCGCACCCTGCATGTGGACGAGCCGACCCCGCAGGTGGACTGGGCCTCCGGCGCGGTGACGCTGGTGACCGCGAACACGCGCTGGCCCGAGGCCGAACGGGCACGCCGCGCGGCGGTGTCCTCGTTCGGAGTCAGCGGCACCAACGCGCACGTCATCCTCGAAGCGGCACCACACGCAGAGACCACGACCGAATCCGCACCCACCGAGGGCGCGCTGCCGTGGGTCATCTCCGCACGCTCCGAGCCCGCGCTACGCGCACAAGCAGCACAACTGCGCGCCTTCGCCGCCACCAGCGACCGGCATCCCGCCGACATCGGCTGGACCCTCGCCCAACACCGCGCCGCGCTCGAACACCGGGCGGTGATCGTGGCCACCGACCGGGACACCTTCCTGGCCGGACTGGACGCCATCGCCACCGGCGAACCCGCCCCCCACGTAGTCAGCGGAGTGGCCCCAACAGAACCGCCCTCCGGCCCGGTCTTCGTCTTTCCAGGGCAGGGATCGCAGTGGGTCGGCATGGCCGCCGAACTCCTCACCACCACACCGGTGTTCGCCGAAACCATCGACCAATGCGCCCAGGCCCTCGCCCCGCACATCGACTGGGACCTCCTAGACGTCCTGCGCGAGACCTCCGACGACACCGCGCTGGAACGGGTGGACGTGGTCCAGCCCGCCCTCTGGGCCGTCATGGTGTCCTTGGCGCAGGTGTGGCGCTCGCTCGGCATCGAGCCCTCCGCCGTCATCGGCCACTCACAGGGCGAGATCGCCGCCGCATGCGTAGCCGGTGCCCTCACCCTCGAAGACGGCGCCCGACTCATCGCCCTCCGCAGCCGCCTCATCGCGGAGGAACTCGCCGGACACGGCGGCATGGTCTCCCTCACCACCCCCGCCGACCAGGCACACGAGCTACTGACCGGCCACGACGACGTATGGATCGCCGCCGCCAACGGACCCACCGCCACCGTCATCGCCGGAACCCCCACCGGGCTCGCCGAGGTGACCGCCGTGGCCGAAGCCGCCGGGCTGCGCCCGCGCACCATCCCGGTCGACTACGCCTCCCACACGCCCCACATCGAACGCATCCGGGAACAGCTCCTCCAGCTCGCCGCACCCATCACCCCCCGCACCGGCGACATCCCCATGTACTCCACCGTCACCGCCGCGCCCATCGACGGCGCAACCCTCGACGCCGAGTACTGGTACCGCAACCTCCGCCAACCCGTCCGCTTCCACGACACCGTCCACACCCTCGTCACCGACGGACACACCCTCTACCTCGAAACCAGCCCCCACCCCGTCCTCACCACCGCCATCCAGGAAACCGGCACCCACGCCACCGGCACCCACGCCACCGGCACCCTCCGCCGCAACCACGGTGGCATCCAGCAACTCCTCACCACCCTCGCCACCCTCTGGACCCACGGCCTCACCCCCAACTGGCCAACCCTCCTCACCCCCCACACCCCCACCCCCACCGACCTCCCCACCTACCCCTTCCAACGCCACCACTACTGGCTTTCGGCGGCGGAGCGGATCGGGGATCTCGCGGGCGCGGGGCTGTCCGTGGTGGGTCATCCGCTGGTGGCGGCCGGGGTGAGCATGGCCGAGGGCGGCGGGTTCGTGTTCACCGGCCGGCTCTCCAGCCGTACGCAGCCATGGCTGGCCGACCACACGGTGCTGGGCCGGGTCCTGGTGCCGGGCGCGGCCCTGCTGGAGCTCGTGCTGGGGGCCGGGCAGCACATGGGCGCCGAACGGCTGGACGAGCTCGTCCTGCATGCCCCGCTGACCGTGCCGTCCGACGACACCGCCCTCGACCTCCAGGTGGCGATCGACGCGGCGGACGAGCGGGGCGCGTATGCCGTACGGCTGCACTCCCGGCCACACCGCCCGGGGCAGGATGACGACCCGGCGGACTGGGTGTGTCATGCCACGGGGACGCTGACGGCGTCCCCGCCGCCGCCCGGCGACGAGCACATGGGCGCGGAGCCCGAGGCCCAGTGGCCGCCCACCGGCGCGGAGCCGGTGGACATCGACGCGTTCTACGAGCGGCTGGCGGACCACGGCTATGGCTACGGCCCGGTGTTCCGTGGCGTGCGGGCCGTGTGGCGCCGGGGCGAGGAGATGTTCGCCGAGGTGGGGCTTCCGGAGTCCGCCGCCGGTGACGTGGGGCGGTTCGGTGTGCATCCGGCGCTGGTGGACGCGGCGCTGCAGACGCGGCTGGTGGCGCTGTTGGAGGGCGATACGGAGCGGATGATGCCGCTGTCGTTCGCCGGGGCGCGGCTGCACGCCACGGGCGCGACCGTCGCCCGGGTGCGGACGGCGCCGACGGGGCGGACGGGGGCGACGGGGCGGACAGGGGCGACCGGGCCGGGCGGGATCTCGGTGCGGATGACGGATCTCGCCGGTCTGCCGGTCCTCACCGTCGATGAGGTGGTCTCGCGTCCGCTGGCGGCCGACGCGCTGACGGTGGCGGCCGGACCGGCCGCCGACTCACTCTTCGAAGTGGCGTGGACACCGCTGCCGCTCCGGCCGTCCGAGGCCACGGAACACTTGGCGGTGCTCGGTGACACCGCCCTGCCCGCCGCACCCGACGCGTCCGTCCACCCAGACGTTGCCGCGCTTCTGGACGCCGTACGCACGGGCACTCCCTTGCCACCGCTGGTGCTGCTGCCCGCTCTCGCGGCGTCGGCACCGGACGGTGCCGCCGATGTTCCCGCCGCGAGCCGGGAGCGGCTGGCGGCCGTGCTGGAGACGGTGCGGGAGTGGCTGAGCCATCCCGAACTCGGCGGCGCCCGACTGGCGTTGGTCACCCGAAACGCGGTAGCGGGGTTCCCGGGCGAGCGGGCCGATCTGGCGCTGGCCGGGGTGCGGGGGTTGTGGCGTTCGGTGTGTTCGGAGCACCCGGGCCGGTTCGCGCAGGTGGATCTGGACGGTGCGCCCGAGTCGGCGGCGGCGCTGACCGCCGCCCTCGCCACCGGTGAGCCCGAGCTCGTGGTGCGCGCGGGAGCGGTGTCCGTGCCACGGCTGGGCCGGGTCTCGCCGTCGGACCCCGGAGTGCTGGCCGTCCCCGACGGGGCCGCGGCCTGGAGCCTGGACCTGGACACCGGGGGCACGGTCGAGGGGCTGCGGCTGGTGCCCGCTCCGGAAGTCGAGGAGGCCCTGGCCCCTGGCCAGGTACGGATCGCGGTACGCGCCACGGGCGTCAACTTCCGCGACGTCCTCGCCTCGTTGGGCGTCGTTCCCAGCGTGGTTCCCAGCGGTGACGGGCGCTTCGCCGCCGAGGGCGCCGGTGTGGTGCTGGAGGTCGGCCCCGGTGTCGACGGCCTCGCGGTGGGCGACCGGGTGATGGGCCTGGTGTCGGGCGCGTACGCGGGCCCGGTGGCGGTGGCCGATGCCCGGATGGTCGTGCGGATGCCGCGCGGCTGGACGTATCCACAGGCGGCGTCGGTGCCCGCCGCGTTCCTGACCGCGTACTACGCCCTGGTCGAGCTGGCCCGGGTGCGCGCGGGCGAGTCCGTCCTGGTGCATGCCGCCGCGGGTGGCGTGGGGATGGCGGCGGTGGGGCTGGCGCGCCATCTCGGGGTCGAGGTGTACGCGACGGCGAGCGAGCCGAAGTGGCCCGTGGTGCACGGCATGGGCGTTCCGGCCGGACGGGTGGCGTCGTCGCGCACTCTGGAGTTCGCCGAGCGCTTCCGTGCCGAGACCGGTGGCCGGGGCGTCGATGTCGTCCTGAACTGTCTGGCCGGACAGTTCGTCGACGCCTCGCTGGCGCTGCTGCCGCGCGGCGGCCGGTTCGTCGAGATGGGCAAGACGGATGTCCGGGACGCCGATGAGGTGGCCGCGCGGTGGCCGGGCGTCGGCTATCGGGCGTTCGACCTCGGCGAGGCCGGGGCGGAGCGGCTGGGCGCGATGCTCACCCATCTCGCCGAGCTGTTCGAGGCGGGCGTGCTGGCGCCGCTGCCGGTGACGGCGTGGGACACCCGTCGGGCGCGGGAGGCGTTCCGCCATGTCAGCCAGGCGCGGCACACCGGGAAGGTGGTGCTCACCCCGCCCCGGGACGTGATCGACGGCACCGTGCTGATCACCGGTGGCACGGGGGTCATCGGCTCGGCGGTGGCCCGGCATCTGGTCACCGGCCATGGCGTCACCGACCTCGTCCTCGTCGGCCGCCGGGGGCCGGACGCTCCCGGCGCGCGCGAACTCGTCGCCGAACTGGTCGAGTTGGGCGCCACGGCCCGTGTGGTGGCGTGTGATGTGTCCGACCGTGCGGCGCTGGGCGCGCTGCTGGACGGCCTGCCGCGGCTGCGCGGTGTGGTGCACGCGGCCGGGGTGCTGGACGACGGTGTGGTCTCCGCGCTGTCCCCCGAGCGGCTGGACACCGTGCTGCGCCCCAAGGCGGACGCGGCCTGGTATCTGCATGAGCTGACCCGGGGCCGGGATCTGGCGCTGTTCGCGCTCTGCTCCTCCGCCGCCGGGGTGCTGGGCGCGGCGGGCCAGGGCAACTACGCGGCCGCCAACGCGTTCCTGGACGCCCTCGCCCGGCACCGCCGTGACCAGGGCCTGCCCGCGCACGCGCTCGCCTGGGGCCTGTGGGGTGAACGCGGCGCGATGACCGGTGGCCTGGGCGCCACCGACCTCGACCGGATGCGCCGTCTGGGAGTGCGGCCACTCACCGCCGACCAGGGTCTCGCGCTCTTCGACGCGGCCATCCGGGCACCCCGTGCGCTCAGCGTTCCGGTACGGCTGGATGTGGCCGCGCTGCGTCGCCACGGCGAGCCCGCGCCGCTGCTGCGCGGACTGGTCCGTACGACGGTCCGGCGCGGCGCCGCCAACACGGCCACGGGCGGCGGTCTGCGGGATCGCCTGGCCACTCTGTCCGCGGCCGACCGCGAGCGGACGCTGAGCGACCTCGTACGGGCCCAGGCCGCCGTGGTGCTCGGCCACCAGGGCGGTGACGCGGTGGCCGAGGACCGTTCCTTCAAGGACCTGGGCTTCGACTCCCTGACGGCCGTGGAGCTGCGCAACCGGCTCGGCACGGCCACCGGGCTGCGGCTTCCGGTGACCACCGTCTTCGACCATCCGACCCCGGCCGCACTGGTGGCCGAGCTGCTGCGGCTGCTGGTGCGAGGCGGCGAAACCCCCGCCGCCCGGCCCGCCGCCCCGGCCCGTGCGACCGTGGCCGCCGATGACGACGACCCGATCGCGATCGTCGGCATGAGCTGCCGTTTCCCCGGCGGGGCGCGCTCGCCCGAGGAACTGTGGCGGCTGCTCGCCGAAGGGCGGGACGCCATGGGCTCCTTCCCCGACGACCGCGGCTGGCACGCCGAGCTGTGCCGCCCCGGCGCCACCGGGGACTTCGCGACGATCGGTGGCTTTCTGTACGACGCGGCCGATTTCGACGCCGAGTTCTTCGGCATCTCGCCCCGTGAGGCGCTGGCCACGGACCCGCAGCAGCGGCTGCTGCTGGAGACCACCTGGGAGGCGTTCGAACACGCGGGCGTCGACCCCACCACCCTGCGCTCCACCGCCACCGGGATCTTCGCGGGGCTGATCTACCACGACTACGCCGCGCGCTTCCCCGAGCAGTTGGCCGACGGCTTCGAGGGCTATCTCGGCAACGGCAGCGCGGGCAGCGTGGCCACCGGCCGGGTCGCCTACGCCCTCGGGCTCGAGGGCCCGGCCATCACCGTGGACACCGCGTGCTCCTCGTCCCTGGTGGCGCTGCACCTGGCCGCGCAGGCGGTCCGGCAGGGCGAATGCACCCTCGCGGTGGCCGGCGGGGTGACGGTCATGTCGACCCCGCGGCCGATCGTCGAGTTCAGCAGGGTCGGCGGGCTCGCCCCCGACGGCCGCTCCAAGGCGTTCGCCGCCGAGGCCGACGGGATGGGCTTCGCCGAGGGCGTCGGCATGCTGGTGGTCGAGCGGCTGTCCGACGCCCGCCGCCACGGCCACCGGGTGCTCGCGCTGGTCCGGGGCTCCGCGCTCAACCAGGACGGTGCGTCCAACGGCCTCACCGCGCCCAGCGGCCCGGCCCAACAGCGCGTCATCCGGCAGGCGTTGGCGAACGCGGGCCTCATGCCTGCCGATGTGGACGTGGTCGAGGCACACGGGACGGGCACGCCGCTGGGCGACCCGATCGAGGCGCAGGCCCTGCTGGCCACGTACGGCCGGGACCGGCCCGCCGGCCGGCCGGTGGTGCTGGGTTCGGTGAAGTCCAACATCGGCCACACCCAGGCAGCGGCAGGGGTCGCGGGTGTCATCAAGATGGTGCTGGCCCTGCGCCACGGTCTCGTACCCCGCACGCTGCACGCCGAACGCCCCACCGCGCAGGTGGACTGGACGGCCGGGGCACTGCGACTGGCCGCCGAGAACGAGCCCTGGCCCACGGCCGGTGGGCCCCGGCGCGGCGCGGTGTCGTCGTTCGGCATCAGCGGCACCAACGCCCATGTGATCCTCGAAGAGGCGCCGGACGCGCCCCTTTCCCACACCCCCGGTGAACCGACACGGGTAGCCGTGCCGTGGGTGCTCTCGGCGAAGAGCGCCGACAGCCTGCGCGACCAGGCCCGTCGGCTGCTGGCGCGGCTGACCGCCGACCCGGACCTGGCGCCCGTCGATGTGGCCCGCTCGCTGCTGTCCCGGGCCGTCTTCGGCCACCGCGCCGTGGTGATCGGCCGCACCCGGGAGGACTTCCTGGACCGGCTGGCGGCGCTCGGCCGTGGCGAACCGGCCACCGGCGTGGTGCGGTCCGTCTCCCCCGAACGCTCCGTCTCCCCCGAACGCTCCGCGTCCGCCGACCGGTCGGGGCCGGTGTTCGTCTTCCCCGGACAGGGCTCGCAGTGGGCCGGGATGGCGGCCGAACTCCTCGACAGCTCACCGGTGTTCGCCGAGTCCCTCGCCGCCTGCGCCCACGCGCTCGCCCCGTATGTCGAGTGGTCGCCGCTCGATGTGGTGCGCGGACGTCCGGGCGCGCCGTCCCTGGACCGGGTCGATGTGGTGCAGCCGGTGCTCTGGGCGGTCATGGTGTCCCTGGCGCGGGTGTGGCAGTCCCATGGGGTCGAACCCGCCGCGGTGGTGGGGCATTCGCAGGGCGAGCTGGCGGCGGCGTGCGTCGCGGGGGTGCTCTCGCTGGACGACGCCGCCCGCGTCGTCGCGCTGCGCAGCCGGCTGATCGGGAGCGAACTGGCGGGGCGCGGCGGGATGGTCTCGCTGCCCCGCCCGGTGGACGAGGCCGAAAAGCTGGTGGCGCCCTGGGGCGAGCGGATCTGCGTGGGCACCGTGAACGGGCCCGGCTCGACCGTGGTCGCCGGGGACGCGGCGGCGCTGGACGAGCTGATGGCGGTGTGTGAACGGGACGGGGTACGGGCGCGCCGTATCCCGGTGGACTACGCCTCGCACACTCCGCAGGTCGAACGGATCCGTGAGCGGCTGCTGGAGCTGGCCACGCCCGTCACGCCCCGCCTCGGCGCGCTGCCGATGTACTCGACGGTGACCGGCGCCCTCCTCGACGGTGCGAGCGCCGACGCGGAGTACTGGTACCGGAACCTCCGCGAGACCGTGCGATTCGAGCAGGCGACACGCGCCCTGGCCGCCGCCGGGCACACGGTGTTCGTCGAGGTGAGCCCGCACCCCGTACTGATCCCGGGGATCGAGCAGACGGTCGAGCAGGCCATCGAGCACACGCCGCCGGACACCTCGGCGGCCCGCGCGGCCGTGGCGGTGGGCACGCTGCGGCGGGACGAGGGCGGCCGGGAGCGACTGCTCACCGCGCTCGCGGAGCTGTTCGTTGCCGGGGGCGCGGTGGCGTGGCCGACCACGTTCGAGGGCGGGCGGCCGGTGGACCTGCCGACGTACGCCTTCCGCGCGCGGCGGTATTGGCTGGACGCGCCCGAGCACACCGGGGACGCGGGCGGCGCCGGGCTCACGGCGGTGGACCATCCGCTGCTGGCGGGGGCGGTGGCTCCGGCCGGGAGCGACACGGTGCTGTTCACGGCGCGGCTCTCGCAGACCACGCACCGCTGGCTCGCCGACCATGCGGTACTGGGCGGTGTGGTGCTGCCCGGCAGCGTGTTCCTCGACTGGGCGCTGTACGCGGGGCGTGCGGTCGGCTGTCCGTATCTGCCCGAACTCACCCTCCAGGAGCCGCTGTTCCTGCCCGCTACCGAGGCGGCGCAGCTCCAGATCCAGGTGGGCGGGCCCGACGAGGAGGGCTGTCGGGTGCTCACCGTGCACTCCCGCCCCGAGTCCGCGGCCGGGGACACGGCGGACGGCTGGACGTGCCATGTGCGGGCCGTCGTGGCACCGGACGGCCACGCGAGCAGCGAGGACGGTGGCCAGGGCGGCGCCGACCCGGCCGCGTTCGCGGAGCCGGCGGCCGTGTGGCCGCCGCCCGGTGCCCGCGCCGTCGACCTGACGGGCTTCTACGACCGGCTGGCGTCCGACGGCTTCGACTACGGCCCGGCCTTCCGCGGTCTGCGGGCGGCCTGGCGGCGCGACGGGGACGTCTTCGCCGAGGTGGCCCTCGGCGAGGGGGCCGGTGGCGGCCCGGTGGACGGCTTCGCGCTGCACCCCGCGCTGCTGGACACCGCCCTGCACGCGATCGGCCTCGGCGGGTTCTTCGACCGGGCGGAGGCGGCGGGCGCGCCGATCCGGATGCCGTTCTCCTGGACCGGTGTCCGGCTGCACTCCACCCCGGAAACCCCGGACGCCACTCCACCGGCCGCCGTACGGGTGCGGCTGTCCGCCGCCGGACCGGATGCCGTCGGCGTCCATCTCACGGGCGGTGACGGTCAGCCGCTCGCGCACATCGAGGAGTTGACGCTGCGGCCGGTGTCCGCGGACCGGCTGCAGGCGGCCGCGGAGGAGCGTGCGGCCCGCCCCGTACGGCGCGTGCGGCCCGGCCCCCGGCCGCAGGACACCGCCGCCGCCCAGCGCGTCCTGGACGCCACGCCCACGGAGCGGGAGCGGCTGCTGGCGGAGCTCGTCCGGGAACAGCTGCGCGCGGTGCTCCACCACGAGGCGGCGGCGGAGATCGGCCCGGACACCGAGTTCCTGGCGCTCGGCATGGACTCGGTACGCGGAATCGATCTGCGCGACCGGCTCGCCACGCTGCTGGGGCTCCGGCTGTCGGCCACGGCGACGTTCGAACACTCGACCGTGGACCAGCTCGCCGGGCATCTGGCCACGTTGCTCGCCGAACACCTGACCACGTTGGCGGTCAGCCCGGCCGCCACCCGCCCGAGCGTCCCGGTGGCCGAGGAACCCGCACCCGCGGAGCAGGCCACCCCGGAGGCCACCCCGGAGAAGACCCCGCCGAAAGCCTCCGCACCCCCGTCCGCCGTTGAGCTGGAGCTGGCGAAGGCCACCGCGGCCCCGGCGGCGGACCCCTACGACAGCCTCACCACCCTCTACCACCAGGCGTACGCCATGGGCCGGGCCCAGTCGGTGGGCATGGCGCTCATCCAGGCCGCGGGCCGGCTCCGGCCGTCCTTCACCGCCGAGGACGCCGCCGGCCACACCCTCCCGCCGGTGAAGATGGCCGGTGGCGACGGCACCCGGGCGACGCTGGTGTGTCTGCCCGCCATCACCGCCACCGCCGGGCCGATCCAGTACGGGATGATGGCACAGATGTTCGAGAGCAGGCGGGATGTCCTCTCGCTGGTCAACCCTGGCTATCTCGAAGGCGAGTTGGTGGCCGACAGCTTCGACGCCCTGATCGAACTGCACCTCCACCAGCTGCGCGCCGCCATCGGCACCGAGCGCTATGTCCTGGTCGGCCACTCCATGGGCGGGCTGCTCGCCTACGCCCTCGCGGAACGGGCCGAGCGGGCGGGGCTGCCGCCCGGCGCGGTCGTGCTGCTCGACACCTTCGAGGCCACCCACCAGTTCTCCGAGAAGACCCACATCGCGCTGAACGAGGGCCTGGACTCCCGGGAACAGCTACTGGGCGACTTCGCGCTGACCGGCGCGAAGCTCTCGGCGAGCGGGCGCTACAACGCCATGCTGATGGAGGAGTGCGTGCTGCGGCCCGTCGAGAGCCCGACGTTCTTCCTGAGCGCGGCCGAGCCCATGCCCCACCAGGACGAGGGGTTCGAGGGCGACGCGTGGCGCGCGTCCTGGCCCTTCCCGCACACCGCCAAGGCCACCCCGGGAGACCACTTCACGATCATGGAACACCACCTCCCCCTGACCACCGGCGCCATCGAGGAATGGCTCACCGAACGCGGTCTGTGACCCGACGAGCCGCGCGCTTCGCCGACCGACCCCGACCGTTTCGACATCCGCCGGGACGCGCGGGGCCACCTGGGCTTCAGCCGGTGCCCTTGGGCGCGGTGCTGTCCGTGGCGCCGCCCGAGCCGTCCGCCGCGGACCGTACGTCCGGACGCCTCGGCCCCTGCCGGGGCGTCCGGGGCTCCCCGGGCGCCTTCCCCGGGGACTCCGGGGGCTCCGGGGGCTGACCGGCGGGCCTCCCGGCCGACGACTCCGAGGGCTTGCCCGGGGGCTTCCCCGCAGGCTTCCCGGCGGCCTTCTCCGCCGCCTCGCGCTTGGCGTGCAGCCGGGAGCGTATGTCCCCGTGCGGCAGGAACTGGGCCCAGCGCTCGGGGAACTCCGACGGCGGGGTGATCTCCGCCGCGCCGTCGTCCGCCGTGCGCTGGTCCTTCGCCCGCAGCCGGGCCGCCTCCTCCCGGGCACGGGCGGCGCGCTCCGCCCGCCCGGCGGCCGTGGCCACCGAGGGCCAGACCCGGTCGATCGCGGCGTTGACCGCCGCCCCGACCAGCACCGCGAAGGCGGACACCCCGATCCACAGCAGCACCGCGACGGGTGCGGCCAGCGAGCCGTAGATCGTCGGGCCCTCGACCGTATGGACCAGGTAGATCCGCAGCAGAAAGCTGCCCAGCACCCACATCGCGAGGGCCACCAGCGCCCCGGGGATGTCCTCCCGCCACGGCGAGCGCACCGGGACGGACACGTGGTAGAGCGTGGTGAGGAAGGCGATGGACAGCACTATCACCACGGGCCAGTACAGGACCCGTACCGGGTCCGCGCTGGACGGCAGCAGGCCCAACACCGCCTCCGGCCCGATCACCATCAGCGGCAGCGCCACCGCCCCGACCAGGAGCGCCACCAGATAGAGCAGGAACGACAGCAGCCGGGTCCTGACGATCCCGCGCCGCCCCTCCAGCCCGTACATGATGGTGATGGTGTCCACGAACACGTTCACCGCGCGGGAGCCGGACCACAGGGCGATGGCGAAGCCGAGCGAGATCACATCGGGGCGGCCGCCCTTGATGACATCGTCCAGCAGCGGGCGCGCGATCTCCTTGACGCCCCGGTCGGACAGCACGGTCGCGGAGGCGTCGAGGATGTTCTGCCGGATGGTGGCCACCGTGTCGGTGCTGGTCCACGCGTCGAAATAGCCGAGCAGCCCGATCAGGCCGAGCAGCAGCGGCGGCAGCGACAGCAGGGTGAAGAAGGCCGCTTCGGCGGCGAGCCCGGTGACCCGGTACTCCATGCAGGAATCGACGGTGTCCTTCAGCAGCAGCCAGGCCATCCGGCGCTTGGACACATTGCGGTACAGGGCGCGGGCCTTGCGGAGCCGGCCGGACGGCTTCGGTGTTTCTTCTGCTGGCTGCACCTTCTCACCGTATCGGGCCTGTTCACCACCGCTCATCCGGTGACCAGGCCGAACCTTCGGCAAAGGCGTCGGCGGAGGGGATGCCGCGCCGACTCGGCACCACCCTCCGCCCGCCGGGCCCACTGTCTGTGCCGGATACAGCCATGCGCAAAGGTTGCGCCGCGTTGCAGCCGTCCGGACGGCCGGTGGGAGCGTGCGGCCGCGGGTCAGCAGCCTCCGCAGTTGTAGTAGGTCACGTCCCAGTGGTTGCTCTCGCGCGCGTAGACGTTGCCCGAGCCGGACTTGTACTGCTGGGCGCCGTCACCGGGGCGCGGGCCGATGTTGGTGAAGGTGCCGGTGATGTAGTTGCTGAGGCAGCTCGTGGGGCTGAAGTCCAGCTTGTAGCCGTTCCAGTGGCTGTACGTCCCGGAGGCGTGCCCGGTCTCCGTGCCGCCGGTGATGGTGAGCGCGCAGCCGCTGGCCCCCTTGAGCGTGATGGCACCCTGCACACTGGTCAGGTTGATCTGCTCGAACGAGGTGCAGGTGGAGTTGTTACGGTCCGAGCAGCCCCCGCTGGAGGTCCAGGAGATCCCGGCGCCGCGCAGCCGGTTCGCCGCGTCGGAGTGGCTGAGCTTGGCCGCCGCGACGGCGGAGGAGGTGTCGGAGGCCACGGGGGCGCTGGGGGCGGCCACCGCGCTCTGGGCGGTGAGAACGCCGGTGGTGGCGAGGACCGCGCCGCCGAGCAGGGCGCCGAGTCTGATCCGGGTGCTGGTCACAGCCATGGTCGTCTTCGTCTCCTTCATTTGCGGATCCGTCATTTGCGGATCCGTGGGCCGTCCGGGACGGCGGCAGCACGATCCCAGCCCTCCGGGTCGGGCGGGCGACCGGCTGGGGAAATCGGGACAGCGGGATCGGAAACCGTCCGCGACCTGCGAAGACGGCGGGCGCTGGGATGGCCGATGGGATGCCGGGCGGCGCTGAGAGCGGCGATCAGCGCCCCTTGGCCGCCTTGCTCTCCTCAACCGCTTTGGACTTCTCGGCGCCCTTGTCCCCCTTCGATCCGGCACGATAGGCGCGGTCGCAGGCTTTCCAGGCGCTGAAGTCATGGGTGAGCGCCCACAGCCGATGGGCCGCCCGGATGTTCCAGTCCGGGTCCAGCGCCTGCTCCCGGGTGCCGCCCAGCTTGCGCAGGGTGCCGTCGTAGAGCTGGAAGACGCCCCAGTTCCGGGTGGCGTTGGAGTTGGGCAGGGTGTAGAGGGGATCGAGATACGAGGCGCAGTCCGCGATGCCGACCGCGCGCTCGGGGTCCTCGGTGAAGACCTCGCGGATGCGCCGGGTGACCCGCTCGGGCGTCCAGGTGTCGAGCGGCTTCCCCTCGTTCTCGTAGAGCGCCCGCTTCGTCCGCTCGTCCACCGAACCGTTCGCCGTCAGCCCGCTGCGGAGCTGGAACACCACGACACGCATCTGGGTGGCCGGTCCGAAGGCCCCGTCGATGTCGAGCTCGCCGCCCGCGCGGGCGAGCAGCGACTGGAGCTCATGCACACACCCGTCCGACTGCCCCATGCTCACCACGACCGGACAGCGGGAGGACAGCAGCAGCCGATCGTCCGAGGCCCCGTCCGAGCGGTCCGAGGACGTCAGCGCCTTGCCCACTAACAGCACGACGGCCACCCCGGCGGTGAGCACGGCCAGGGCGAGCACGGCGATCAG
Source organism: Streptomyces hygroscopicus (assembly GCA_002021875.1). NCBI lineage: Bacteria > Bacillati > Actinomycetota > Actinomycetes > Kitasatosporales > Streptomycetaceae > Streptomyces > Streptomyces hygroscopicus. Next base: position 9,121,562 of record CP018627.1, on the reverse strand, counting down.
TGGCCGACGGCGCCACGGCGGCGGGTCAGACCCGGGTTCCGGGGCCGACTCCGGGGCAGAAGCCGGGACCAGAGGCTCCGGCCCCGCTTCCGGCCCCGGCTCGGGCAATACGCCGCCGGTCTCCGACTCCGCCCCCGCTCCCGTCTCGGCATCCGGCCCCGCCCCCGTCTCGCCCCGTGAGACGGCCGGGACGGCAGACGCGGCGGGCCCCGTGCGGGCGGCGGATGCGGATACGGCGGCCGGGGCGCGGGAGACGTCCCGTTTGCGCTCGGCGTCGGCCAGCACCCAGCGCCGGTGCAGCTCCAGCAGCTCCTCGCTGCCGGCCCCGCACACCTTGCCGAAGCGCGCGATCACCTCGTAGTCGCCGGGCACGCTCGTCCCCGAGCAGTAGCGGTGCAGCGCCGAGCCGCTGACCCCGCTACGCGCCGCCAGCGCCGCGTAGCTGCGGTTCGTCCTGCCCTTGAGCTCGCGCAACAGCTCGGCGAACTCCTCCACATCCCCGGTCCCGGACACCCCGTCCCCGCCCTCCCCGCTTGAGCGATACCCGTCAAGGCGAGTCAACGGCGTCCATGGTTATCTGTCCACCATGAGCATCACCGTGACCACCTGGCACCTGGAGCAGACCGCTCCCTCGGATCTCAGCCCGGCGGAGGAGCCGCCCGCCACGGCGGGGGTGCGGATCGCCCGGGCCGAGGTGCCGAGCCCGGAGTTCAGCCACTTCCTCTTCACCTCGGTGGGCTCGGACGTGTCGTGGACCGACCGGCTGGTGTGGTCGCGTGAGGCGTGGGAGGAGCATCTGCACCGGCCCGGTGTGGAGACGTGGGTGGCGTACGAGCGCGGGACCCCGGCCGGATACATCGAGCTGGAGGGCCAGGACGAGGGCGTGGTGGAGATCGTGTACTTCGGTCTGCTGCCCGCCTTCCGGGGCCGCCGCATCGGCGGGCACCTGCTGACCTGGGGGACCTCCCGCGCCTGGGACATGGCCGACCGCTGGCCGGACCGCGTGCCGACCAAGCGGGTGTGGCTGCACACCTGCAGCAAGGACGGCCCGTACGCGCTGGACAACTACCGCCGCCGGGGCTTTCGGGTCTTCGACGTCAAGACCGCGGACGAGGAGTGACCAACACCACAGCGTCTTGCGATACGAGACAGATTCGTCCGCATAGTGGATAAAGGTGGACTCGCCAGAGACCACCATGCGACGCTTCCGTCATGTCTCGAGCTGGAATTGCCTTGGTGAGTCGACGCCACGTCGACCTCGGCCGCATGTCCAGCGCCATCTGTCCGGCGGGCTGACCCGCACTTTCACAGGGCACTGAAGCCCCGGGCAGCACCTCCGCATCCCCCGCACCCCTCGCCGCCCCCGACGACGTGGGCGAGCGCGCACGCCTCGACATCTCCCCGCCGCATCTCGCACCGGCCACCGCCGTACACCCTGCCCGCCTGCGCACGCGCAGGTCAGACGGTGCGCGCCGACGTACCGCCCGCCGCACCAGAGTCGCTCAGAAGGACACACACCGCCATGGCTGCCACCCCGGAACGCGCAAGCGCAACGCCCCGCCGCAAGGCCGGACGCCACCGCGGCGAAGGCCAGTGGGCCGCGGGGCACTTCACCCCCCTCAACGGCAATGAGCAGACCAAGAAGGACGACGACGGTCTCAATGTGCGGACACGCATTGAGACGATCTACGCCCATCGCGGATTCGACTCCATCGACGGCGCCGATCTGCGCGGCCGGATGCGCTGGTGGGGTCTGTACACCCAGCGCAAGCCCGGGATCGACGGCGGCAAGACCGCGATCCTGGAGCCGGAGGAGCTGGACGACGAGCACTTCATGATGCGCGTCCGGATCGACGGCGGCCGGCTGACCACCGAGCAGCTCCGCGTCGTCGGCGAGATCTCGGAGGAGTTCGCGCGCGGCACCGCGGACATCACCGACCGGCAGAACGTCCAGTACCACTGGATCCGGATCGAGGACGTGCCCGAGATCTGGAAGCGCCTGGAGGCCGTCGGGCTGTCCACCACCGAGGCGTGCGGCGACACCCCGCGCGTGATCGTCGGCTCCCCGGTCGCCGGGATCGCCGAGGACGAGATCATCGACGGCACCCCCGCCATCGACGAGATCCACCGCCGCTACATCGGCAGCAAGGAGTTCTCCAACCTGCCGCGCAAGTTCAAGACCGCGATCTCCGGATCCCCGGTGCTCGACGTGGTGCACGAGATCAACGACGTCGCGTTCGTCGGGGTGCGCCACCCCGAGCACGGCCCCGGTTTCGACCTGTGGGTCGGCGGCGGTCTGTCCACCAACCCCAAGATCGGCGTCCGGCTCGGTGCCTGGGTCCCGCTGGAGGACGTCCCGGAGGTCTGGGCCGGGGTCGTCTCCATCTTCCGTGACTACGGCTACCGGCGGCTGCGCACCCGCGCCCGGCTGAAGTTCCTGGTCGCCGACTGGGGCCCCGAGAAGTTCCGCCAGGTACTGGAGGACGAGTACCTGAAGCGCCCGCTGTCCGACGGCCCGGCGCCCGAGGAGCCCGTCCAGCGGTGGCGCGACCACATCGGCGTCCACCGCCAGCGGGACGGCCGCTACTACGTGGGCTTCGCGCCGCGCGTCGGCCGGGTGGACGGGGCGACCCTCACCAAGATCGCCGACCTGGCCGAGGCGCATGGCTCCGGGCGGCTGACCACCACCGTCGAGCAGAAGATGATCGTGCTCGATGTGGCCGAGGACCAGGTGGAGCCGCTGGTCGCCGGGCTGGAGGCGCTGGACCTCCAGGTCAAGCCGTCCCCGTTCCGGCGCGGCACGATGGCCTGCACCGGGATCGAGTTCTGCAAGCTGGCGATCGTCGAGACCAAGGGGCGTGGCTCCTCGCTCATCGATGAGCTGGAGCGCCGGCTCCCCGAGTTCGACGAGCCGATCACCATCAACCTCAACGGCTGCCCGAACGCCTGTGCCCGTATCCAGGTCGCGGACATCGGTCTCAAGGGCCAGCTCGTCATGGACGCCAACGGCGAGCAGGTCGAGGGCTACCAGGTGCACCTGGGCGGCGCCCTGGGCCTGGAGCCGGGCTTCGGCCGCAAGGTGCGCGGGCTGAAGGTCACCGCCGCCGAACTCCCCGACTATGTGGAGCGGCTGCTGCACCGCTTCCAGAAGGAGCGCGAGGACGGCGAGCGCTTCGCCACCTGGGCGGCACGGGCCAGTGAGGAGGCTCTCAAATGAGCGTGTCCCGGCGCGCTGCGCAGGCTGGACTGAGGAGCCGCGCAGCGACGAAGGAGCGAGCAGTGACGAGGGAAGCCTGCGCATCAGAGCGCGCCGGGACTGAGCGGGAGGCACGGTGAGTGAGCGTGCCGCGCCCTTTTACTGCCCTTACTGCGGGGACGAGGATCTGCGTCCATCGGAGGAGGGGCATGGCGCGTGGGAATGCGCGTCCTGCAATCGAGCGTTCCGCCTGTCGTTCCTCGGGCTGCTGGCCAAGGGCCTGCGGCGCGACCCGATCGACGAAGGGGACACGGCGATATGACCCGGCTTGCGCACACCGACCTCGAGGGGCTCGCCGAGAAGGCGGGCCACGACCTCGAGGACGCCCCCGCGCTGGAGATCCTGCGCTGGGCGGCGGACACCTTCGGATCGCGTTTCTGCGTCACCTCCTCGATGGAGGACGCGGTGGTGGCGCATCTCGCCTCCCGCGCCTTCCCCGGTGTCGATGTGGTCTTCCTCGACACCGGCTACCACTTCCCCGAGACCATCGGCACCCGTGACGCGGTGGCCGCCGTGATGGATGTCAACGTCATCACCCTGACCCCCCGTCAGACGGTGGCCGAGCAGGACGCCGAATACGGCGCCCGGCTGCATGACCGCGACCCCGACCTGTGCTGCGCGCTGCGCAAGGTGCGGCCCCTTGAGGAGGGGTTGCGGGAGTATGACGCCTGGGCCACGGGATTGCGTCGGGACGAATCGCCAACCCGCGCCAACACCCCGGTCGTTGGCTGGGACGATCGGCGCCGTAAGGTGAAGATCTCCCCGATCGCCCGCTGGACCCAAGCGGATGTCGACGCCTACATCGCCGAGCACGGTGTGCTGACCAACCCCCTGCTGATGGACGGCTATCCCTCGGTAGGCTGCGCGCCCTGCACCCGCCGGGTTCTGGAGGGCGAGGACATCCGGTCCGGCCGCTGGGCGGGGAGCAATAAAACCGAATGCGGGCTGCACGGCTGATGGCTGTCGACCAGGAGAACGAGATGAGCGCCCCCACGACCACCGGTGCCACGGTGTGGCTGACCGGTCTGCCGAGCGCGGGAAAGACCACGATCGCCTATGCGCTGGCCGAGCGGCTGCGCGGCGAGGGGCGCCGGGTGGAGGTGCTCGACGGTGACGAGATCCGCGAGTTCCTCTCCTCGGGGCTCGGTTTCTCCCGCGAGGACCGGCACACCAACGTCCAGCGCATCGGCTTCGTCGCCGAACTGCTCGCCTCCCACGGCGTCACGGTGCTGGTGCCGGTCATCGCGCCCTACGTGGACAGCCGCGAGGCGGTGCGCAAGCGCCACCAGCGCGAGGGCACCCCGTATCTGGAGGTGCATGTCGCCACGTCGGTGGAGGTGTGCTCGGAGCGGGACGTCAAGGGGCTGTACGCGAAGCAGGCCGCGGGCCAGATCTCGGGACTGACCGGTGTGGACGACCCCTACGAGGCCCCTGCCGACCCGGATCTGCGCATCGAAACCCACAGGAACAGCGTGCAGGAGTCGGCGGCCGAGGTGCGGTTGCTGTTGAGTGAACGGGGACTGCTGTGAGCCACGCACGCGCGGCCATCGCAACGCGGGCCATGGCGCTCCCCGCACCCGGGGGCCATGCCCACGGCGAGGAATCCGCCGATATGACGGGAAGCTACTACCGCAGCCGAGCGAACGAAAGGGGCGCGGCATGACGACCGTGACGGCGATCAACGCGGAAGAGGGCGCGGGCCTGTACGCGCTCGCGCACTTGGACGCGTTGGAGTCCGAGGCGGTGCACATCTTCCGTGAGGTGGCGGGTGAGTTCGAGCGGCCGGTGATCCTTTTCTCCGGTGGCAAGGACTCCATCGTCATGCTCCATCTCGCGCTCAAGGCGTTCGCCCCGGCGGCGGTGCCGTTCTCGCTGCTCCACGTGGACACCGGCCACAACTTCCCCGAGGTCATCGACTACCGGGACAACACGGTCGCCCGGCATGGCCTGCGGCTGCATGTGGCCTCGGTCCAGGAGTTCATCGACGACGGCCGGCTGCGCGAGCGCCCGGACGGGACCCGCAATCCGCTGCAGACGGTGCCGCTGCTGGACGCCATCGAGAAGAACCGCTTCGACGCGGTCTTCGGCGGTGGCCGCCGGGACGAGGAGAAGGCCCGCGCCAAGGAGCGGGTGTTCTCCCTCCGGGACGAGTTCGGCGGCTGGGACCCGCGGCGGCAGCGTCCGGAGCTGTGGCAGCTCTACAACGGCCGCCACTCCCCCGGTGAGCATGTCCGGGTCTTCCCGCTCTCCAACTGGACCGAGCTGGACGTGTGGCAGTACATCGCCCGGGAGAAGATCGACCTGCCGCAGATCTACTACGCACATGAGCGCGAGGTCTTCCGGCGTAGTGGCATGTGGCTGGCGCCCGGTGAGTGGGGCGGTCCGAAGGACGACGAGACCGTGGAGCGGCGCATGGTGCGCTACCGCACCGTGGGCGACATGTCCTGCACCGGTGCCGTCGAGTCGGACGCGGTGACCATTGAGCAGGTCATCGATGAGATAGCCGCCTCCCGGCTGACCGAGCGGGGTGCGACCCGCGCCGACGACAAGCTGTCGGAGGCGGCGATGGAGGACCGCAAGCGCGAGGGGTACTTCTAACGATGACGAGCAATCTGACGTCCGAGGAGCAGGCCGCCGCGGCCGCCGTGGAGCGGTCCGCGGCCACCTCGCAACTGCGCTTCGCCACCGCGGGCTCGGTGGACGACGGCAAGTCCACCCTGGTCGGGCGGCTGCTGCACGACTCCAAGTCGGTACTGGCCGATCAGCTCGAGGCCGTGGCACACGCCTCGCGCAGCCGTGGCCAGGAGGCGCCTGATCTGGCGCTGCTGACGGACGGGCTGCGCGCGGAGCGGGAGCAGGGCATCACCATCGATGTCGCCTACCGCTACTTCGCCACTCCCAAGCGGCGGTTCATCCTCGCCGACACCCCCGGCCATGTGCAGTACACCCGCAACATGGTCACCGGCGCCTCCACCGCCGAACTCGCGGTCGTCCTGGTGGACGCGCGCAACGGCGTGGTGGAGCAGACCCGGCGGCATGCCGCGGTCGCCGCCCTGCTGCGGGTCCCGCATGTGGTCCTCGCCGTCAACAAGATGGACCTGGTGGACTACGCGGAGCCGGTCTTCGCGGCCATCGCCGAGGAGTTCACGACCTACGCGGCCTCGCTGGGCGTTCCAGAGATCACCGCCATCCCGATCTCGGCGCTCGCCGGGGACAATGTGGTGACCCCGTCGGCGAACATGGACTGGTACGGCGGCCCGACCGTGCTGGAGCACCTGGAGACCGTGCCGGTGGGCACCGACCCGTCCCAGGACCCGGCGCGTTTCCCGGTGCAGTACGTGATCCGTCCGCAGACCAGCGAGCACCCCGACTACCGCGGCTACGCGGGCCAGATCGCCTCCGGTGTGCTGCGCGTGGGCGACGCCGTCACCGTGCTGCCGTCCGGCCGGACGAGCACCGTCACCGGGATCGACGCGCTGGGCGCGATGGTGGACGTGGCGTGGGCGCCGCAGTCGGTGACCGTCACGCTCGCCGACGACCTGGACATCTCGCGCGGGGATCTGATCGCGCCGAGCGACCACGCTCCGGAGACCACCCAGGACGTCGAGGCCACCGTCTGCCATCTGCACGACCGTCCGCTGCGTGTCGGTGACCGGGTGCTGCTCAAGCACACCACCCGCACGATGAAGGCGATCATCAAGGACATTCCGTCGCGGCTGACGCTGGCCGATCTGTCGCACCACCCGGCGCCGGGTGAGCTGGCCGCCAATGAGATCGGCCGGGTCGTGCTCCGTACGTCCGAGCCGCTGGCGCTGGACGCGTACGAGGACTCGCGGCGCACCGGTTCCTTCCTGCTGATCGACCCGGCCGACGGCACCACGCTGACCGCCGGGATGGCGGGCGACTCCTTCGCGGCGTCGGCCGACGGTGCCGAGGCGGCGCGGGACGACGAGGGATGGGACTTCTGACGATGGCCGGTGAGGTGTTCTCGACGTTCGCCAAGGAGGGCGGCCGCGTAGGCAGCGGGGCGCTCGGCAGCGGTCAGGGCGGGGTCGGACGATGTGTGCGCTGACGCCGCAGTCCGCCCCTGTCCAGCACCGCCGCCGAAAACCGTCTGATCTGCCGGGCGTCCTCTGACGCTGCCCCGGCCCGTCGAGAGGAACACCTCCGTGTCGTCTGCCGAGCGCCTGCTCTCCCCGCGACCAGCCAAGCGCCCCCGCCGCCACACCCGGATCCTGGCGGCGGCGGCCGTCCTTCCCCTGCTGATGGGCGCGCTGGGCGCCTGCGGCTACGGATCGGAGAAGAAGTCCGACGAGACGGGATCCTCAGCGGTCCCCGCGGCAGGCGGTGAGAAGGTCGACGGCCTGGACAAGGTGAAGGTCGGCTACTTCGCCAACCTCACCCACGCCACCGCCCTGGTGGGGCTGCGCAAGGGCGGCCCGATCCAGCAGGAGCTCAAGGGCACGAAGGTCGCGCCGTACGTCTTCAACGCCGGGCCGTCGGAGATCGAGGCGCTCAACGCGGGCTCCATCGACATGGGCTGGATCGGCCCGTCGCCGGCCATCAACGGCTATGTGAAGTCCCACGGATCCAGCCTCAAGATCATCTCGGGTTCGGTCTCGGGCGGTGTCAAGCTCGTGGTCAACCCGAAGAAGATCAAGACGCTGAACGACGTCAAGGGCAAGAAGATCGCCACCCCGCAGCTCGGCAACACCCAGGACGTGGCGTTCCTCAACTGGATCGCGAGCAAGGGCTGGAAGGTCGACGCCCAGAGCGGCAAGGGCGATGTGTCGGTGGTCCGCAGCGACAACAAGGTGACGCCCGACGCGTACAAGTCCGGTGCCATCGACGGCGGGTGGGTGCCCGAGCCGACCGCGTCCAAGCTGGTCGCCGACGGCGGCAAGGTGCTGCTGGACGAATCCTCGCTGTGGCCGGACAAGAAGTTCGTGATCACCAACCTGATCGTGAAGCAGTCGTTCCTCAAGGAGCACCCGAAGGTCGTCGAGGCCGTGCTGCGCGGCTCGGTGAAGACCAACGCCTTCATCAAGGCCAACCCCGAGCAGGCGAAGAACGCGGCCAACGCGGCGCTCAAGGAAGAGACCGGCAAGCCGCTGCCCGCCGAGGTGATCGACCCGGCGTGGAAGTCCATCCAGGCCATCGACGACCCCCTGGCCTCGACGCTGAACACCGAGGCCGCCCACGCGGTCCAGGCGGGTCTCCTGGAGAAGCCCGATCTCAAGGGCATCTACGACCTGGCCCCGCTGAACAAGGTCCTCAAGGCCGAGGGCAAGCCGACCGTCTCCGACGCGGGTCTCGGCGCCAAGTAGCCGTCCTGTCCGTCCCCGTACGCACCGTACGCATGTACACGCATGTACGCATCCATCAGGAGGTGACCGGATGTCCCCGGCACTGACCACCGAGAAGGACGACCGGGCGGGCGCCGCGGCGGCGGGCTCGGCCGGCCCCACCGGATCCGTATCGATCGCCCATGTCCACAAGTCCTTCGGCCGTCCCGGGGCGGCCCAGCCCGTGCTCGAGGACATCAACCTCCAGGTGCGGCCCGGGGAGTTCGTCTGCATCCTGGGGGCCTCCGGCTGCGGTAAGTCGACCCTGCTCAATCTGATCGCCGACCTGGACAAGCCGTCCTCGGGGGCCATCGAGGTCCCCGGCGGCCGGCCGGCCCTGATGTTCCAGGAGCACGCCCTGTTCCCGTGGCTGACCGCGGGGAAGAACATCGAGCTGGCGCTGCGGCTGCGCGGTGTGCCGCGCGCGGAGCGCAGGCCGCAGGCCGAGCGGCTGCTGGAGCTGGTGCGGCTCGGCGGCGCCTACGGCAAGCGGGTGCACGAGCTCTCCGGCGGTATGCGGCAGCGCGTGGCGCTGGCCCGCGCGCTGGCGCAGGACTCGAGCGTGCTGCTGATGGACGAGCCGTTCGCCGCGCTCGACGCCATCACCCGCGATGTGCTGCACGAGGAGCTGACCCGGATCTGGAGCGAGACCGGCGTCTCCGTGCTGTTCGTGACCCACAACGTCCGCGAGGCCGTCCGGCTGGCCGAGCGCGTGGTGCTGCTGTCCTCCCGGCCGGGGCGGGTCGTCCGCGATTGGACGGTGGACATTCCGCAGCCGCGCCGCATCGAGGACGCGGCCGTCGCCGACCTGTCCGTTGAGATCACCGAAGAACTGCGTGGGGAGATCCGCCGCCATGGCCAGCAGTAAGACCACCCCCGGCACCGCGGTCGACGAAGCCGACGGCGGCAACGGCGACGAGCAGTCCATAGCCAAGTCCGTCGAGAAGTCCACGGCGAAGTCCACGGCGAAGGCGCGTGCGGGGAACTCCCAGGACCTGGCGGGCCTGGAGGCCGGTCTGGACGCCCTGGACACGGTGCAGATCAAGCGTGTCTCACCGGTCGAGGTGCTGGTCCAGAAGGTGCTGCCGCCCATCGTGGCCGTGGCCGTCGTCCTGGGCCTGTGGAAGGTGCTCGTCCTCGCGAAGGTCACCGACGACTACAAGCTGCCCGACCCGGGTCTGGTCTGGGACGCGCTGCGCCAACTGTGGCTGCGGGGCGAGCTGTTCGACATCGTCTGGACCAGTGTCTCGCGCGGTCTGTTCGGCTTCGTCATCGCGCTGGCGATCGGGACCCCGCTGGGGCTGATCGTGGCCCGGGTGAAGTTCATCCGCGCCGGTCTCGGCCCGATCCTGTCCGGGCTGCAGTCGCTGCCCTCGGTCGCCTGGGTGCCGCCCGCGGTGATCTGGCTGGGCCTGAACGACCAGATGATGTACACCGTCATCCTGCTGGGCGCGGTCCCCTCCATCGCCAACGGACTGGTGGCCGGCATCGACCAGGTGCCGCCGCTCTTCCTGCGAGCCGGACGCACCCTCGGCGCCCGCGGTCTGGTCAGCGCCTGGCACATCCTGCTGCCCGCCGCGCTGCCGGGTTACGTCGCCGGGCTCAAGCAGGGCTGGGCCTTCTCCTGGCGCTCGCTGATGGCCGCCGAGATCATCGCCAAGTCCCCGGACCTGGGCCTGGGGCTCGGCCAGTACCTGGAGAACCAGCGCAACAACTCCGATATGGCGGGGGTGCTCCTCGGCATCCTCATGATCCTCGTCGTCGGCATCGCCATCGAGCTGCTGATCTTCGCCCCGATCGAGCGTCGGGTGCTGCGCAGCCGCGGCCTGCTGGCGAGCGCCCGCTGACCAGAAAGCACTGACCGCAAAGCACTGACCCGAAAACCGCCGACCGGAACACCGCCGAACGGAAAGCCACGGAACGGAAAGCCACCATGTCTGCCCCGACCCTGCTGATCATCGCCCACGGCAGCCGCGACCCCCGCCATGCGGCGACCGTCGACGCGCTGCGCGCGCGGGTGCGGTCGCAGCGGCCGGGGCTGCGGGTGGAGGCGGCGTTCCTGGAGTTCAACGCGCCACGCGTACCGCAGGTGCTGGCCCGGCTCGCCGCGGAGGACGCCACCGAGGTGATCGCCCTCCCGCTGCTGCTGACCCGCGCCTTCCACGCGAAGACCGACATCCCGGCGGTACTGCGCGAGGCCACCGCCCGCCACCCCCGCCTGTCCGTCCGCCAGGCCGAGGTCCTGGGCCCGTCCCCGCTGCTCATGGACGCCCTGGAACGCCGTCTGCACGAGGCGGGACTGCGCCCCGCCGACCGCCCCTCGACCGGGGTCGTCCTGGCCTCGGCGGGCTCCACCGACCCGGAGGCGATCGCGGTGATCGCTGAAATCGCGCGGGAGTGGCGGCACACCGGATGGTGCGCCGTGCGACCCGCGTTCGCCTCCGCCTCTCTTCCCCGCACCGAGGACGCCGTCCGCGCCCTGCGCGCGGACGGGGTCGCCCGGGTGGCCGTGGCCCCCTACGTCATCGCCCCCGGCCGTCTCCCCGACCGCATCGCCCACGGCGCCGAGGCGGCGGGCGCCGACCTCCTGGCCCCCGTCCTGGGCCCCGCCCCGGAACTGGCCCGCCTCCTGCTACGCCGCTACGACGAGGCGCGCACGGCACCCCCGGCCCTGCTGACGGCCTGAGAACTCCGCACGGAATGATCTCCAAGGCGGTTGGATCACTCCGAAACCGGTGATCCGGAGGCTTGGGGCTGCCCGCGGCCGAAGCCGCGGGCAGCCCCGAACGGTGGGACAAACTCAGATGCGGACCACGATCTTCCCCCGCGTGCGTCCGCGCTCGGCGTATGCGTGCGCTTCCGCGATCCGTTCGAGGGGGTAGGTCCGCTCGACGCGCGGTGTGTAGCGGCCTTGCCGGCCGAGTTCGCCCGCTTCGGCGAGGAGCGTGGAGTCGTTCTCCGCGTTGGCCAGACGCACACCCAGGCGCTGCGCGTTGGTGTAGTCGGCGATCGTCGACACGCGAGCAGGGTCGCCCACGATCGCGATGAGATCGGCCAGGGACCCGGAGGCCGCGGTGTCGAGCGCGATGTCGACACCGTCCGGAGCCAGGGTGGCGAGGCGCTCCGCGAGGCCGGTGCCGTAGGTGGTGGGAACGGCTCCGAGCGAGGTGAGGAACTCGTGGTTGCGCTCGCTGGCCGTCCCGATCACGGTGGCGCCCTGAGCCACCGCGATCTCGACCGCGGCACTGCCCACGCCTCCGGCGGCGCCCTCGACGAGCAGGGTGCGCCCCCGCAGGGGACCGAGCGCCCTCAGCCCGCCCATCGCGGTCACGGATGCCAGACCGGCACCGGCCGCCTCCTCGTCCGTCCACGTGGTGGGCGCGTGGGCCCAGGCCGAGAGCACGGCCAGCTCCGCTGTCGCGCCGGTGACACCGCCCAGCCCGAAGACACGGTCGCCGATGCTCACTCCCTGCACGTCCGCACCGGTCTCGTCGACCACGCCGACGACATCACGCCCAGGAATCGCGGGCAGGTCCACCGGGAACACCTCGCGCACCGCACCGGAACGCACCTTCCAGTCGACGGGATTGACGCCGGCCGCCGCGACGCGGACGCGGATCTCGCCGGGCCCGGGATGCGGGTCCGGCACCTGCTCGACCACAAGGGTCTCGACACCGCCGTACTCGTGATAACGGGCTGCGCGCATGACGGTCTGCCTTTCCACACGGCCTGAACCGGCCGTTCGTGAGATCAGTGGGGTGAATGTTCGGCGAGCCGCCGACGCCCACTACGCTAAAAGCTGACGTCGGCGTCAGGTGCAAGTCGCCCGGGCAGCATGCCCCCGATCGTGCCCAGACGCCTACCAGGGCAGTTCTCCGTTTTCGTCCTGGAAGGTTCCTGTCGGGCCGTCCGCGTCGAGAGTTGCCAAGCGCACGACGACCCTGGCACTCTCCTCCGGCGCCCTTCCGATTCCGAACGCCGCGGTCAGGTCGGTCGCGGTGGTGCCGGGCTCGACCGCGTTGAACTTGATGCCCGGCTGGGACTTGGCGTACTGGACCGTAAGCATGGTGGCCGCGGACTTGGAGGCGGAGTAGAGCGCCAGCGGCAAGCCGAACTCCGGCCGGTCCGGATTGGTCACGGCCCAGAACGACCCGGCGCTGCTCGAAACGGTGACCACGGTTGGGTTCGAGGATTTGCGCAGCAGCGGAAGCGCCGCCTCCGTGACGCGTACGAGTCCCACCGCGTTGGTGTCGAAGGCCCGGAGAGCCGTGGGACCGTCGGTGGCTCCGTCCCCCAGGATGCCCGCGTTGTTCACCAGGACGTCCAGTCGGCCCTCGGCCGAGTCGATCGTCGCCAGCGCGCTGCTCACCGACGCGTCGTCGGTCACGTCGAGCTGTACGAATCGCGCGCCGAGCGCTGCCGCCGCCTTCTCGCCTCGTTCGACATCACGCGCGCCGATGTAGACGACGTGGCCCAACGCAAGAAGCTGTCTGGCCGTCTCGAAGCCGATTCCCTTGTTGGCCCCGGTGATCAGCGTGATGGTCATGCGTGTCCTCCCGAATGTGGCCCGCGTGGGCCGTGAGCGGTGTTCGGAGTTGTTCTTTGGGCTGTCGGCGCTGATTCCGGAGGTCAGCCGGTCAGTAGGGCATTGAACGCCTCGGTATAGCGCAGGTAGAACGCGCGCAGATCGCTGTCGGACATGCGGGAACCCCTCTCAGATCTGGTTCAGCCCGCCGTCGATGTACAGGCTCGAACCGGTGATGAAGCTGCTCTGCTCGGAGGCGAGGAAGGTCACGGCGGCGGCGACCTCCTCCGGGCGCCCGAGCCGGCCCAGCGGCACACGCGTTGCCAGTTGCCGTTTGAACTCCTCCGGGTCGGAGCTGAGCCCTGACATCCCGGGTGTATCGGTCGGGCCGGGCGTGATGGTGTTGACCCGGATGCCGCGTCCCTTGAGTTCGTTGGCCCAGGTGCGGGAGAACGATCGGGTGGCGGCCTTGGTTGCCGCGTACACACCGAGCGCCTCGTCGCCCACGTCCACGTTGGTAGAGCCGTTCAGGATGACCGAAGCGCCGTCGTTGAGCAGTGGCAGAGCCTTCTGCACGGTGAACAGCGTGCCCCGGACGTTGATGCCGAAGAGGGTGTCGAAATGCTCCTCGGTGACCTGCTCGAGCGGCACGAGCGAGGCGACGGAGGCATTCGCGAACAGTACGTCCAGGCCCCGCCCCCGGCTGCGGATCGTCTCGTAGAGCCGGTCCAAGTCGGCCAGGTTCGAGATGTCGCCGGTCACCCCGATAGCCGTTGGACCAATCGCCTCGACGGCCGCGTCGAGTTCGGTCTCGCGTCGGCCGGTGATGAAGACGTGTGCACCCTCGGCCGCCAGCCGTACGGCACTGGCCAGGCCGATGCCGGTGCTGCCCCCGGTGACGAGAGCGGTCTTTCCCTCAAGAAGTCCCACGTGAGTAGCTCCTCCGATTTTTGTAGCGACCGCTGCGGAAGTCGGATGCTAGCACTTCTGCAGCGATCGCTACGGAAGGAGTAGGCTGGAAGAGTGGAGACGAAACAGAACGGCCCCATCGGCCGACCGCGAGGTTTCGACGCCGACGAAGCTCTCGAGCGCGCCATGCTGGTCTTCTGGAAGCACGGCTACGAGGGGGCCAGCACGGCCAACCTGACGAACGCGATGGGCATCTCCACCACCAGCATGTACGCGGCCTTCGGCAACAAGGAGAAGCTGTTCCGCAAGGTCCTGGAGCGCTACACCGAAGGCCCGAGCGCATACCTGGCCCGAGCCATGGAGGAGCCGACCGCCCTCGGCGTCGCCACCGCGATCCTGACCGGCACCATTCGAACCACCACCCGCCCGGCCAGTCCCCACGGATGCCTGGGTGTCCAGAGCGCCCTGACCGTCAGCGACTCCGGGCAGGAAGTCCGTGACCTCCTCGTCGCCTGGCGCAACGACGGCTGCCGCCGTGTCCGAGAGCGGTTCCAGCGAGCCGTCGACGACGGCGACCTGCCCCCGGACACCGATCCGGGGCTACTGGCCCGCTACGTCACCACCTTGGCCTTCGGCATCGCCGTACAAGCCGCGAGCGGTCTTGGCCGCGATGAACTCCAGGAGATGGCCGATGCCGCCCTGCGTAGCTGGCCACTCTCCTGAGCTCGTTCCTCAGCCTCGGGCTCGATGGCTCACCCGGCTCCGCGCCGGATGCCACGACCTCAGGAACGACGGACACAGTGCCGCCACCGGTCACGGGAGCAACAGCAGTTTCCCGGTGGTCGTACGCGACTCGATGTCCGCGTGGGCCCTTGCCGCCTCCGCCAGCGGGTACCGACCCCCGATCCGGACGACCAGCTCGCCCCTCTCGACGAGCGCGAACAACTCGGCCGCGCGCGCCGCGAGTTCCTCGGGTGTGCGGACATGGTCCTCGGTCACGGCGTAGGTGAGGCGGGCGCTGCGGGGGATGTCGTTCATCGCGATGGTCGGCACGTCCCCGATCAGCGGCCCGTAGAACACCAGCGTGCCGTGCGTGCGCAGTACCCGCAGCGATGCGGCGAACGTGGTCGCGCCCGCACCGTCGAAGACCACATGCACACCCTCGCCGCCGGTCAGCTCGTGCACCGGCTCGACGAACGCGTCACCGGAGGAGATCAGGACGTGGTCGGCGCCCGCGTCGGCGGCGACCCTGATCTTCTCCGGTCGCGACACCAGGCCGATCACGGTGCCGCCGCGGGCCTTGATGATCTGGGTGAGCATCATCCCGACCCCGCCGGCGGCCGCGTGCACGAGCGCGACGTCCCCCGGCTGCACGGGGTGGGACACGGTGGCGAAGTGGTGCGCGGTCAGACCCTGCAAGAGCAAGGCCGCGGCCGTCTCGTCGTCGACGGCGTCGGGCACCGGGACGACGCCGCTCGCCGGGAGCACGATCTGCTCGGCGTAGCTGCCGTGGCTATTGATCGTCAACCACGCGACACGATCCCCCGGGGCGAACCCGTGCACGCCCTCGCCCGTCTCCGCCACCGCGCCGGCGCCTTCCGCGCCCGGCACCTCGGCCAGGGCCTGTCCGCGGATGGCGGTGTCGAAGAAGTTCACACCCGCCGCACGGACGTCCACCAGGACTTCTCCCGGGCCCGGGCGAGGTGCCGGCCGCTCTCGCAGCCGCAGCACTTCCGGTCCCCCTGCTTCGTTGATGACTATCGCTTTCATGCGGCCGAAGGTATGTTCCAAAAAATGTACCCACAAGTACACTTTGGTCGGTGACCATGAGGAAAGGCGCCGCGACCCGCCTGCGCATTGTCGAAGCCGCCGCGGCCGAGATCCGGGAACGCGGCACGAACGCCACCACGCTCGACGACGTGTGCCGACGCAGCGGCACCGGCAAGGGGCAGATGTTCTATTACTTCCCGGGAGGTCGGGAACAGCTTCTGCTCGCGGTCGCCGAACTCGAAGCCGAGCGAGTCTTCGACGACCAGCAGCCGTATCTCAACGAACTCACCTCGCGCGCGGCCTGGGAGGCGTGGCGCGACCTCATCGTCGAGCGCTACCGCGACCAGGGGCTGCACTGCCCGCTCGGGGTGCTGATCGCCGACGTGGGCCGGTACAGCCCGGCGGCGCAGGCGGTGTCGGCGCAACTGGTGCGGCGGTGGCAGGAGTGCGTCCGAGCCGGTATCGAGGCCACGCAAGCGGCCGGCGAGGCCAACCCGGCACTCGACGCCGATCGCACGGCCGCGGCCGTGATCGCCACCGTCCAGGGCGGTGTCACCGTCCTGCTCTCCACCGGCTCCGCGGAACATCTGGAGGCCGGGCTGAACCTCTGCCTCGACCACCTGCTGTCGTGGCCCGCGACCAACGAAATCGCGTCTAGCCCTCCGCCGAGGCGAACTTCCAGGACCGGCAGTCCGGCTCGTGCCGCGAAGTCTGCTGAGGAATGAACAGCGGCTTGGCTACCGGCTGTCCGTACAAGGCGCGCAGATCCTCGATGGCGGCCTCGTTCCCGAGGACCACGGCTGCCGAGGGCCGGTCCGCGATGCGCCGAAGCTCTCGCAGAACGTCGGCGAGGGGCTGTTTCACCGTTCGGCCGTCGAGTGGTGATCGTTCCAGCCGGATCATTCGTCACGCCCCAGATGGGCGGCCACTTCGCTCACCCGCGCCGACAACGAGCTGTTCAACTGGCCGCTCAGCCGACGGTACTCGGCCAATTCCGCTCACCTCGTGGTCATCGGGCAACAATCCATCCCCGAGCAGCAGCTTCACCGTGTCCACCAGCTCACGTGCACCGGGACGTCCCTCGAGGCCGCGCGGGTGCTGGTCGATCAGCCAGGTGACGCCCTCGGCCAGGCAGACGTTCTCGTCGAAGAGCGTTGCCAGCCGGTCGACACGCTCGAGTCCGGCGGCGGACCGCAGGGAGGTCCCACCATCGAGTCGGCGGTACGGGCCGTACCCAAGGCACAGCCACCCCTGCGGGGTCTCCTGCCACGGCCCGGACTCGGCTCTCCGTTGAAGTGCGAAGGCGTTCGTCGTGGACGGGCGCCGCAACCGGACATGACTCTCGCCGCGCTTTGTCATCCGCTCCCAGACCATGCGGACGCTCCCGGTCTCCGGAAACCAGTCGTGGGGTGAGTCATCCGCGCTGACCCACCGGGCGTCCACATGGTCCGGCCCGACCACCGACGCCTCGACGACCGCCTTACGCGCCCCTCGTGTCATCCACTCACTGGCGTCCTTGAGCAACGCATGGGTGATGGCGGGGCCCTGCAGAACCAACGCGAGGGCTTGCAGCACCGTCGACTTGCCCGAGCCGTTCCGCCCGGCCGGCACGGTCCAGCCCGCGTAACTGCCGTCCTCACGTCGCGGGAATCGCAACCGGGCCGCCCGGTGACCGTGGAACTCCCGGACGCCGGACAGCTCCAAGTCCGTCACGTACATGTCCGTGCCCTCCTACGGACCGGAGCGAGTGCCTCTGGGCAGACTATCGATCCAGGCACCCCGGCATGGCCCATGAGCGGGGCAGCGCGCCCCGCCCTCTCGGGTGTTCAGGCGGCCTCGGCGTGGTCGAGCGCGGCGGTCCCGGACCGGCTGAGCCACACCAGCCTCGCCGTCACGCCATCCTGGTCACCGCCGCGGGTGAACCATCGCAGGGCCCGCTCCGGCGAGTTGAGGACCATCTGTCCCGTACCGTCGGCCGTGGTCACGTGGACGGGGCCCTCATCGAAGGCCAACCCCCACGCCGCGACACACCCGTCTTTCAGCCCTGGCCGCACCTCGCGCTCCTGGACGACGGCGAAGATCCTGGGCGCGATGGCGAGGACGAGGTCGCAGAGTTCCTTGTCGAAGAGTTCTGAAGTGTCCGGTGTCTGCATGTGGGCCTCCGAGAGAGCAGGCATGAAGGGGCAGATACGCTTCCGGCTTGCTGACCACCACTACGTGATGAGCACGTCACTCACGGTAGAGCATAAGGTTATGCTGACACAACCTTATGCTCGCAGCTACGGGGCGTTGGACCTGCGTCGCCGCGCACGGCAGACTGCCGAACAGCCTGGAGGGAAGAGAGCATGCCGAGAAATCAGCCCACAGCACGACAGCGCCGACTCGGCACTGAGTTGCGGAAGATGCGCGATGCGGCTGGTGTGACCGCCCGCCGGGCGGCCGAGCTGATCGGTACGAATCCCATCCAGATGAGTCAGGTCGAAGCGGGCAAGGCCGGGATCAGCGAGGCACGGCTGCGCTATATGGCTTCTCAATACGCTTGCCTCGACACCGCGCTGATCGACGCGCTGGTTGCCATGGCCGCCGAGTGCGGCAAGGGGTGGTGGGAGGAGTACCGGGGCCTCCTCGCGCATGGCGCGCTGGACCTGGCCGAGTTGGAACACCATGCGACCTACATGCGCATGCTTCAAGCCTCCTACGTTCCGGGGCTTCTGCAGACCGAGGCGTACATCCGGGCGCTCATGGCCTACGCCGTTCCTCCGCTACCGCCACAGCATCTCGACGCGCTGGTCTCCTTCCGCGTACGGCGGCGGGAAGTGCTGTCCCAGGACTCGGCGATCGCGTTCTCTGCGTTGATTCATGAAAGTGTCCTGCGCACCCGCGTAGCCGACCGGAAGGTCGCACGCGAGCAGCTCGCCTTCATCCTGGAGCAGTCGGAGTGCCCGAACGTCACCGTCAGGGTGATCCCCTTTGATGTGGACGGTTTCGGCGGAGCCGGGAACTCCATGCTCTACGTCGGCGGGCCCGTCCCCAAGCTCGATACCGCGCAGATCGATGCCATGCACGGCTCGTTCTGGATGGACGCTGAGTCAGAGCTCACGAGATACCGCGCGCTACTGGACAAGGCCGAGGCTTCTTCCCTCGCGGCAGAGGCGTCTCGGGATTTCATCCACCGCATCGCGCAAGAAATATGAGAGAGGTAACCATGTCGCGCCCGGCCAAGTGGCGAAAGTCCTCGTTCTCCGGCAACGGGGAGGACAACCATTGCGTCGAACTCCTCCCCGTCGACGGCAAGATCAAGCTCCGCGAGAGCGACACCCCCGCCGACATCCTCACCACCACACCGGGCCCACTCGGAACCTTCATACGCGCCGTCAAGGCGGGAGCGCTCGACCATCTCGGCCGGTAGCCACAAGACCGGCATCAACCGTGATCAGCGGCGCAACGTGCCGCACACCTCCGGGTAGTCCACCTCGTCGGGCAGCCGGTAGCCCAGCGCGGTCAGCCGCGCGGCGACGTCGGCGGGGCTGCGCCCCACTCCATCCACTCGCCATTGCCCCCGGGGCCGGTGCGAATCAGCACGATGTCCCGGGTGTCCGGGGTGTCGGGCAGCGGATGGTCGGCCGGGACCGGGCAGCCGAAGGCGGTCAGCCGCCGTGCGGCCTCGGCGGGGCTTTGGCCCTGCCGCCCCGCGGAGGCGAGCAGATTCCGCAGCGACACGGGCTTGCCGACCTCGAGCCAGGAGAGGTTGAACGTATCCGCCTTGAGCAGCAGGGCGTCCCCCGGGTCCACCATGCGGGGCAGCGGGGTGGCGGGAAGCTCGATGTCGTCATAGCCGAGTTCGGTCAGCCTCGAGACGCCAGGCGACGGAAGCGGCATCGGGCAGAAGCGTGGCGGGTGTATACGGCGGAACGGTCAGCACCGGTAATCCGTGGAAATGCTGGGCGTGTTGCACATAGGACAAGAAGAGGCTCCCGAGGCTCCGTGTCCGACAACTGGTGCGCCATGTTCTGTCAGCGGCCTCTGACACGACCTCGGCCGTCCCCCCGGCCGTTCACCGTACGTTCCGCGGGCCGCCCTCCTTGTGTGTCGGCCCGGCCTACGGGCGGCGCTGGACTTCCGCTCATGCGCAACGAAGAGAGCACCACCCGCCGTCGTCTCGGCGTCCGGATGGGGGCCGCACTGGGGGCCGCCGTCGTCGTCGCGGTCGTCCAACCCCCGGCGCTGGCGGCGCCGGATGCCGGATCCTGGACGACGGAGACGGTGGCCCCGGGGGTGCGGGTGCGGGCCGGGGTTCTCCGGGACGCGGACGCCAAGCCGGTCTGGACCGTCACCGTGCAGGGGCCCGGCTCCGCGCCACTGGGCGAGCGGTCCTGGGCGGACGCCACGGCGGGGCGGCTGCGCGACGCCGGGGTCGAGCCGCGGGTCGAGCGGGTGGTGTGGCCCGCCTACGCGGATACGCCGCACGGCACCATGGGGTGGCGGGTGCGGGTTGGCTCGTACGCGGCCTCCGGCGAGGCGCAGGGCACGCGCGAGAAGGTCGCCGGGGCCGGGTTCACGGCGGTGGCGGAGTGGACCGGCTACGACGCGCAGCAGCCCGCCGACCGGGAGAGCGTCCATGTGGCGGTGATCGACCCGGCCCGGTTCACCGGCACGGTCGAGGGCACCCACGACGACAGTGTGGCGGACCGCGAGAAGACCTCTTCGGTCGCCGCGAAGCTGGGCTCCCTGATCGCCGTCAACGGTGGCTTCTTCGTCACCGCCGACGCCGACGGCGTCCAGGGAACGATGGCCGGAATCTCCGCGTACGACGGGGAGCTGGAGTCGATGGCCGCCGGTTCGCGGGCCGCGCTGATCCTCGCGGACGGCGGCCGGCACGCCCGTATCGCCGACCTGACCAGCACGGTCACCGCGCGGGCGGGGTCGTCCACGTATGCGGTGCAGGGCATCAACCGGGTGCCCGGCAAGGTGCGCAACTGCGGCCGCCCCGGGGCCACTCCGACCGAGCTGCCCCGGCAGGATCTGACCTGTTCCGAGGCCGACGACCTGGTGAAGTTCACCCCGAGGTTCCGCGCCGAGCTGCCCACCGGGCCCGGCACCCAGGTCGTGCTCGACGCCGACGGCCGGGTGGTCTCCACCGGCCCGCGCGGCGGCACGGTCCCGGCCGGGGGCTCCGTGCTCCAGGGCATCGGCGCCGCGTCCGACTGGCTGACGGCCCACGCCCGGCGGGGCGAGCGGATCGCGCTGGAGGAGGTCGTCCGGGACACCTCCGGCCGCCGGGTCCGGCTCGACTCCGACGACAGCGTCGTCAGCGCCGCCCCCACGCTGGTGAAGGACGGCCGTATCGCCGTCGACGCCGCCACCGAGGGCACCCTCGACCCGAAGGACCTCTCCTTCGGCTACGCCTGGTCGAACGTGCGGCAGCCCCGCACGATGGCCGGGCTCGACAAGAAGGGGCGGCTGATCCTGGCCACGGTGGACGGCCGGCAGCCCGGTGTGAGCGAGGGCTTCACCCTGGAGGAGGCCGCCCGCTTCATGCGCTCCCAGGGCGCCGTCCAGGCCCTCAACCTGGACGGCGGCGGCTCCACCGCCATGGCCGTGAACGGCAAGCTCGCCAATATCACCTCCGACGCGACGGGCGAACGCGCGGTGGGCGACACGGTCCAGGTGCTGCCGTAAGCGCGGACCGGCGGTCCTCGCCGCGTGTTCAGATCACTCCTGTGGGTGATATTCACACCTTTCGGCCGCAGTGCCACGGCTCGGGCTGGAAGTGTCGGCCGCTGTCCGAGCTGCGTGCCATGCTGGAACCAAGGAACACGAGGAGGCGGTGGTGGCGATCATGAGCGTCGCTGAGACGCGAGTCGACGATCACGAAGGCCCCTGGTCGGTCGAGGACGTCCTCGCACTCCCGGAGCATCCGGCACGAGCCCGCTTCGAACTCGTGGACGGTGTCCTCATGATGTCCCCTGCTCCCGACTGGGACCACCAGACCGTGTCTTCCGAATTGCACAGCCAGATCAAGGTCGCCCTGGCCCGGTCCGGTGCACCGTTTCGCTCTGGCGAGGCGGTGAACGTCACGGGGGAATCCAGACTGTTCATCCCCGACATCGCGGTTGTCGACCGCGCCGCCGTCCCACGCGGCACGCTGGCCGCACCCCTCGACGCGGCCGTGCTTCTGGGGGAAATCGTCTCGCCGTTCAACCGAGCGGCCGACCGCATCCTCAAGCCCGCCCTCTACGCCCAGGCGAAGGTGCCTGTCTATTGGCGGGTCGAGATGGAACCCGATCTGTGCGTGGTGGTGCACGAACTGGACGGGGACACCTACCGCGAGGTGGCCACGGTTACGGGCAAGGCTTCCGTCGACGTCGCCGGAGGTTTCACCGTCAACCTGGATCTCGACGCCGTGCGCCGCGAGCTGGAAGGCTGACACCGGGTCCTGGCGCCTCGGACACCTCGGTAGAAGGCAGAACACGAAACACGTTCAGCACGGCCCAGGGGCGCAACCGGCTGCCCGGCTGCGCCCCTGGGGATGATCACTTCACCTGCATGAGCCTTGGTGAGCCTTACTTGGGCTTACTCGACGACCTTCAGCAGCTTGTTCGGCGTGCCGTCGCCCGGGTTGGAGATCTTGTCGGCGGTCGCGCCGTCCGTCAGCGCCTTCGCCACGTCGGCCGGCTTGGCGTCCTGGTGGCCGCTGAGGTAGACGGCGGCGGCGCCCACGACGTGCGGGGTGGCCATCGACGTACCGGAGATGGTGTTGGTGGCGTCGTCGTCGGTGTTCCAGTCGGAGGTGATGTCCGAGCCGGGGGCGAAGATGTCCACCACGTCGCCGTAGTTGGAGAAGTCGGACTGCTCGTCCTGGTCGGTGCTGGAGGCGACCGTGATCGCGTCCTTCACCCGGGCGGGAGAGCTCTGGCTGGCGTCGGAGGACTCGTTGCCCGCCGCCACGGCGAAGGTGACACCGGAGTCGATGGCCTTCTGCACGGCGGCGTCGAGGGCCTCGTCGGGGGTGCCGCCCAGGCTCATGTTGGCGACGGACGGGCCCTGGTGGTTCTCGGTGACCCAGTCGATGCCCGCGACGACCTGCTCGGTGGTGCCCGAGCCCTGGTCGTCCAGGACGCGCACCGCGACGATCTTGGCCTTCTTGGCGACGCCGTGCTCGGCTCCGGCGATGGTGCCGGCCACGTGGGTGCCGTGGCCGTTGCCGTCGTCGGCGTCGTCGTCGTTGTCGATGGCGTCGAAGCCGGACGTGGCGCGGCCCTCGAAGTCCTTGTGGCTGGTGCGGACACCGGTGTCGACGACGTAGGCGGTGACGCCCTCACCCGCGCTGTCCGGGTAGTTGTACGCCTTGTCGCCCTCGGTGTCTTCCTGGTCGATCCGGTCCAGGCCCCACGACGGCGGGTTCTCCTGGGTGCCCTTGACCGTGTAGCGGTGGTTCTGGACCACCTTGGCGACCGACGGGTCGGCGGCCAGCCGCTTGGCCTCGGTGTCGCTCAGCCCGCTGGCCGAGAAGCCGTTGATGGCGGAGTCGTAGGTGCGGCTCAGCTTCCCGCCGTACTGCTTGGCGAGGTCCTTGCCCTCGGCGGCGGCCTTGACGCTCTTGCCGCCCTTGAGCATGACGATGAAGCTGCCGTCCACGGCGCTCTTCGACTGGGTGCCGTAGACGGTGCCCTCCGCGGGCTTCGCGGTGGTGGCCCCGGCCGGAACGGCCACGAAGACACCGGCGGTGACGGCGGTCGCGGCGGCTACGGCGAGGCCGAGTCGACGCGCGTTGCGCTGCTTGTGAACTGCCATGACGAGGGTTCCTCCTCGTGCGGTTGTGGGGGGTAATCCGCACCGGGATCACGGTTTCGGATCCCGTAAGTGCGAAAGAGCCGGAGTGTGTTGGGGCCACTCCGGTTCTCACACGACCCTGACTGATGAGTACGGGTCAATTCAAGATCCCCGGCGATGTGTGACATAGGCAACGTTCTCGCGCCCGCCGCGCTCGCGGCCAGAAGGTCAACGCCCTTTAGGTGTAAGGGGCTTGAATCGGGAAGGTAGGGCTGTCCCCCCTTCTCCGGATGGAGGGAACCACCGGAGGGTTCACCGGTCAGCAGGATGGGTCGGTCCGCCGCCGCGGCCTAGCGTCATCCATGAGTGGCGGGGACGTTCCGCCACCAGGGCATAAGGGGATGTCGTGGCGGACACAGGCCGCTTGGAGAGGCCGCGCGGGATAGCCGCTCGCGCGGGCAGTTGGAGCGCCCGTCACCGATGGGCGGCGGTCGGGGGCTGGGTGCTGCTCGTCATCCTCGCCCTGGCCGTCGGCTCGATGACGGGCCGGGTTGATGTGACGGACAGCGAGCAGGTTCCCGGCGAGTCCGGGCGCGTCTCGACGATTCTCGACGAGGCGGGCATTGACGCCGCAGCCGGGGAAACCGTCCTGATCCAGGCGAAGGACGGCGGGCTCACCGCGAACGACCCGGCCTTCCACAAGGCGGTCGACGCCGTGATCGGCGGCGTACGCGACACCGGCCAGGTGACCGCCCTCCGGTCCCCTTACGAGACGAAGACCATCTCCGCCGACCGGCGCTCCGCGCTGGTCCAGTTCGAGATGCGCGGCGACCCGGAGAAGGCGCCGGAACACATCCAGCCGGTCCTGGACGCGGTGGGCAAGGCCCAGGACCGCCACCAGGACCTGCGGATCGAGGAGTTCGGCGACGCCAGCGGCCAGAAGGCGTTCGACGACGCGTTCGGCGACGACTTCACCCAGGCCGAGTTCTCCGCCCTGCCGGTGGCCCTGGGCATTCTGCTGATCGTCTTCGGTGCGCTGGTGGCCGCCCTGCTGCCGGTCGTGCTCGCCATGACGGCGTTCCTGGCCACCACCGGTCTGGTGGCGGTGGTCAGCCACTGGGTGCATATGAGCGACACCGCCAACTCCGTGATGCTGCTGGTGGGGCTGGCCGTCGGCGTCGACTACTGCCTGTTCTACCTGCGCCGGGAGCGTGAGGAGCGCGCCGCCGGGCGGGACGCGCAGACCGCGCTGCGGATCGCGGCGGCCACCTCCGGCCGCGCCGTCCTGGTCTCCGGTGTCACGGTGATCGTGGCGATGGCGGGCATGCTCTTCACCGGGATCGCGGAGTTCAAGGCGATGGGGCTCGCCACCTTGATGGTGGTGGCGGTGGCGATGGTCGGCTCGGTGACGGTGCTGCCCGCGCTGCTCTCGCTGCTCGGTGAGCGGGTGGAGAAGGGCCGGTTGCCGTTCCTGGCCCGCGCCAAGCGGCGCGGCGGCGGCGAGAGCCGGGTCTGGCGCACCGTACTCGGCCCGGTGCTGCGCCGCCCCAAGCTGTCGCTGGCGCTCGCCAGTGGCGCGCTGATCGCGCTGGCCGTCCCCGCCGTGGGGATGAACACCGCGAACCTCACCCTGGACCAGGAGTTCGGCGACCGGCTGCCGGTCGTCACCGCGTACAACCACATCGACGAGGCGTTCCCGGGCGGGTCCGACCCGGCCAAGGTCGTGGTGAAGGCGGACGACATCGAGGCGGCGCCGGTGCGCGACGCCCTCGCCCGGTTCCGTACCGAGGCCGTGGCGAAGGGCGCCTCCAAGGGCCCGGTCGAGGTGACCGTCCACCGGAAGCAGAACGTGGCCGTGGTGGAGGTCCCGCTGATCGGCGGCTCGGACGAGGGCAAGGCCGAGCGGAGCCTGAACGTGCTGCGGGACGAGGTGCGCCCGGCGACGCTCGGCACGGTGGACGGGCTGGACGCCCCCATCGGCGGTTCGACCGCCTCCTCCAAGGACTTCAACGACAAGCTCGGCTCGGCCGTCCCCCCGGTCTTCGCCTTCGTGGTGGTCTTCGCCTTCCTGCTGATGCTGATGTCCTTCCGGTCGCTCACCATCGCCGTGACCTCCATCGTGCTCAACCTGCTGTCGGTGGGCGCCGCGTACGGCATCCTCACCGCGGTCTTCCAGCACGGCTGGGGCGCGGGTCTGGTGGGCGCGGAGGGCGTGGGCGCGATCGTCTCGTGGCTGCCGCTGTTCCTCTTCGTGATCCTGTTCGGGCTGAGCATGGACTACCACGTCTTCGTGGTCTCCCGGATCCGCGAGGCGCGCCTGGCCGGGCGCAACACCAAGGACGCGGTGGTGCACGGTGTGGTCACCACGGCGGGCGTGGTCACCAGCGCCGCCGTCATCATGGTCGCGGTCTTCTCCATCTTCGGAACGCTGTCGATGCAGTCCATGAAGCAGATGGGCGTGGGCCTCGCGGCCGCGGTCCTCATCGACGCCACCGTCATCCGGGGAGTGCTCCTCCCGGCCGTGATGCTGCTGCTGGGCGAGCGCAACTGGTACCTGCCGAAGTGGCTGCGGTGGCTCCCCGACCTCGCCCACGACGAGCCCGCCCCGGCCCAGCGGCCCACCGCCCCGGTGGGTGCCCCCGCGAGGCCGGACGCGGACGACCGGCCCCGGCACGCCAGGGTCTGACCGCACCAGGCGCCCGAGCGCCCGCACACCCGGTCACATGGCCTTCGGGCCGTGTGACCGGTTCGGTGTGTGGGGTGGAGAAGACGCTGCGGGATGTCCTGGCCGCGGTCCGACACGGTGCCCACCCTGCCGGTCGCCTCCTCGATCCGGGCGTTCAGCGCGCCGACGAGGCGTACTTCTCCGCCGAGCACCTGGCCTGGCGCCGCGAGCCCGGCATCGTCCCGCGCAGCGCGCGTCCAGGGACCGAATCGAGCCAACGGCTCGGCCGCCGGCGTTGGAAGATCGATCGGTCGATCGCCCGGCTCTTCAGCTACCGGCGGCTCACCGTCCGGTACACGAGCGCAAGGGGACGCATTTCCTCGCCTTCCTCGGCCCGGCAGCCGCCCCGACCGCTACAAGAAGCTGGCAAAACTCGCCACGCGAGAAACACTCTTAAGGGTGACGTCTCGGTGCGCGAAAAGATCAGGTGGATTCTTGGCCCCTTCTCGCTCGGGAATTTCGTTCGCTCCGCCACTGTCGAATGGTCCGTTCCACTTCGGTCCATGGAACGACAGTCTTCTCAATGCCGCCTAGTCCCAGTGCGGCAAGTTGGCTGGAAGTTGCGTGAGCATTCTGGTTGCTTTGCATATCCATAATGCATAGCGTCGCACCACCGTTGTTGTCTGAGAGGGAGTCAGGATGACGCAAGCTCATACCGCGGAAATGGCCACGTACGAGTCGCTGGTCGAGGACGCACTGCGCGAGCTCTCCGCAGCCGAATCGGACGAGGTCCTCGTGCCGGTCGGCAGTGGTGACGAGGGGCCGCTGATGGCGTGGTTCGTCTCCACCTGACAGTGCCGGCAAGGCTCTCGGGGTTCCGGCCGCGCGTGATCCCTGCGGCCGGATCCCTCCCTTTGCCCGGAACTCCCATCGACCCGGCCCGAAGCAGGAGGAGCACGTCTTGACCGCTGTGCAGTCCAGCCGCGACGTACAGGATGGAGTCGACGCACTCCTCAACCGGTATGCCGGCCTCTCCGTCCGCGATCACTGCATCGTCGTCTTCACCCCGGACAGCAGGGAGGCAGCCGCCTGGCTAGTCGCCGGACTGAAGCAGCGAAAGATCAGCAGCCAGTTCATCGCCATGCGACCACTTGTGGATCTCGGATTCGCCGCACGCCTGAAGTCCGCCGTACCGGACGCTGAAACCTTCACCGGCCGGCTCGTCATATTCACGCTCGAACGAGACACGATGTCCCACTTCTCGCCGCTCCTGCACGTCATGCAACAGTTCGGTAGTGACCGGTGCATGGTGGTCCGCGTCATCAGCGCGTCCCGAGAGTTCTTCGAGCAGGCCCTCAACCTCGGACCGGACGAACTCAGTGCCCGCAACGCCGCACTGCTGACCCGCCTGACCAAGGCCGACAGCATCAGAGTCCGCAGCCGAGGCGGCACCAACCTCCGTATCCAGCTTGACGCCGGGCGGTACGACTGGATCAGCAATCGCGGCGTGTGGCGGCCGGGCGGCTTCACCATCCTTCCGGCGGGGGAGATCGCCACTTACCCCGCCAGGATCGACGGCCGCCTGGTGGCGGACGGGGCTCTCAACTGCAACGTCATCACCCGCATCGACACACGGCTGACGGCCCGCCCGCTGACGGTTGACATCATGGACGGGCGCGCTACGGGCTTCACCGGTGGCGATGACGACGTCCGTGAGCTGGTGGCACTGTGTTTCAAGCAGCCGTACGGCACCCGGGTGGGCGAACTGGGCTTCGGAACGAACTCGGGCATCGACCGGTTCATCCCGGCCAACTCGCACATCAATGAACGGCGAGTCGGAGTGCACATCGGGTTCGGGCAGCACAATCAGGATCGTGCCGTGGTCGACTACGAGGAGAAGGTGCACCTCGACCTCATCACCGACGGCGCGGAGATCTACATCGGCGATGAGCCCGAACCCGTCGATCTGGCCAACCTCCAGCTGTCCGGCGCCGACCACCCTGAGCTGGTGCGGGACGAGGACATCACGGGCGACTGCTGTGGGTTCGGCTACGGAGAGCTGACGGATCCCGCGGCGGCGAGCACGGTCGGCTGAGCATGCCCAACCTCAAGACTCTCCTGGCCGGCCGCCTGGCCGGCAGCGCAATGGAGCTGCGCAGCTTTCGGTTCCTCTGGGCGGGGCAAGCGGTCAGCGCCGTGGGAGACCAGCTCTTCAACGTGGCCGTATCGCTCCGGGTGATCGAGAGCGGCGGAGACGCCGGCGACGTCGGGCTGGTGATCGGCGCCCGGATGCTCGCCACGGTCCTGTTCGCACTGCTCGGCGGTGTCTGGGCAGACCGCGTGCCCCGGCGACGGGCGATGGTGCTTGCCGACGCGTTCCGGATGGTGGCCATCACCGTGGTGGTGCTGGGCGCGTTCGACACGGCGACCCTGTCGCTGGCTGTGATGACCTTCCTGGTGGGCAGCGGTGAGGCGTTCTTCCGGCCCGCGTACGGCGGTCTGGTGCCCTCAATCGTGCCCGAGGACCGGCTGCTCAGCGCCAACGTCTGG
Source organism: Streptomyces hygroscopicus (assembly GCA_002021875.1). NCBI lineage: Bacteria > Bacillati > Actinomycetota > Actinomycetes > Kitasatosporales > Streptomycetaceae > Streptomyces > Streptomyces hygroscopicus. The sequence goes on along the minus strand of CP018627.1, from coordinate 9,092,769 downwards.
CGAGGCAGCATGGAGAGCGCGGCAGCCGTGGTGGGGCCGGCGCTCGGCGGCGTACTGGTGGCCACCGTCGGCACCCGGGTGGCCTTCGCCGTCAACGCGGCAACGTTCGCGGTCAGCCTGCTGTGTGTCCTCGCGGTCACCGAACCGCCGATGAATCGGCCGACGACCCGCTCCTCCATCATCCAGGAGGTCAGCGAAGGACTGTCGGCGGTACGCCGCGTCCGCTGGACATCGGCCATCCTCGCCATGACCGCCGTGCAGACCATGCTGGTCGTCGCCCCCCACATGGTCCTCCTGCCGATCATCACCCAGGAGGAGTTCTCCGGGCCCTCCACCTACGGCTTCGTCATCGCCATGTTCAGCCTCAGCGGCTTCATCGGCACGATCGTCGTCGGACGGATCCGGCTGAAGCATCCCGGAACGAGCGCGATGATCTTCAATGCCCTCTTCACGCTCGTACCGCTCGTCCTGCTCAGCCCGTTCTCACTGTGGTGGGTGGTAGCCGGGTACATGATCGCCGGATTCGCGATGATGCCCTTCAACACGCTCCTCCACACAGCACTCCAACGCCAGTTCGCCCCGTCGATCCTCGGCAGGGTCAGCTCGGTCGACTGGCTGTGCAGCCTCGCTCTGCTGCCGCTGGGCCTGGCCTTCATCGGGCCGCTGGCAGAAGCAGTGGGCCGCACGACCGTCCTCGTCGTCGCCGCGGTCGTCCAGCTCGGCGCCGCATTGCTGGCGCTGACGGTGCCCGGGGTGCGTGATTTCCATCAGGAAGAACAGTCGGTCCCCGAAAACGCGAAGGTATGAGATGGCAGTGGAGATGCTCCTCGACGACCCGTCGAAGCTGGTGTCCATACGGGACACCCAGCCGTACGTCAGCCGAGCCATGGGCGAGTTGGGCCATGTGTTCTCGACGGACCTCGCACAACAGCTCCTCTTCGAACGAGGACTGCGCACCCCCTACATCAGGCTGTGGCGTCATGGCCAGGACATCGGGGTCCGGAATGCCACCAAGCCAGGGGACGACGGGGCCGACGAGCGCCGGGTGTTGTCCGGGCTCGCGGATCCGGGATATGTCGTGGCGCAGATGCAGGAGGGCGCGACCCTCGTCTTCCAGGCGATGTCCACCTATTGTCCCGAGGTGGAAGCCTTCTGCGCGGAGCTCTCCGAGGACATTGGAGTCCCCGTCGCCGCCAACGCCTTCCTGACCCCACCACACTCCAAGGGCGCCGAGGCCCACTACGACCTTGCGAGTATCTTCATACGCCAGCTCGCCGGCTCCAAGACTTGGCGCCTGCACGAGCCGCCGAAGCAGTGGCCGGTCAAGCGCTCGAAGCCGGGCGTCGCCCCGCAGACCCCGCTGTGTCTCGAAGTGACCCTCCACGCCGGTGATTGCCTCTACCTGCCGCGTGGCTATTACCACGAGGGCACCACGGGAGCCGAGGGTTCCGTCCACATCGCCTTCTCCGACGGGGTCGAGGACACCTGGACCCAGATCCTGCATGACGTCCTGGACCTCGCCGCCGAACGGAGCGTCGCCCTGCGTGGCCGGCTGCCCAGCAAGTCCGAGGCGCTGAGCGGCCAGTCGAAAGAGATCTGGAGGGAGGTCCGGGAAGACATCTTCCGCACCTTGGAGAGTCTGGGCGACGAGCTGATCTCCGCTTTGGTGGTGCGGCGTCTCCAGGCCCGCGAACAGCAGCTCAAGAAGGCGGAGACAGCCTCGCTCGGCAAGATCCTGGCAGTGGAGCCCCGGTCGGGTGACGCCTGATGGGTGCCGGGCAGGATGAGGCGGTCCGGGTCGGCATCACGCCGGCCGGCACCTTGAGCCTGGTCCGTGGCCACTACCGGGAAGTCCTCCGGCGCTTGGAATCGACCTTCCCGGCCGGGCCCGAACCGGCCTGTCTGCACCCCGCCCTGGTCTGGGCGGCGACCCGCACGCCCCCCGGCAGCGGTGCGGACCCCGCCTACCTCGCAGAGCTGGGCCGCGCTCTGGCGAGCGCCGGCCTGATGCCTCCGCTCGAACACCTCACACCCGACGGTTCGTCCTCGTTCCCCGACTGGTGCCGATGGGGTACGGACCAACTGCTCGCCGACATACGGAGGACCAGAGGAACGGACGACGCCGACTTCGGCGCCCCGGACCTGACGGAGGGGATCGCGCACCTGGAAGCCGCCCGCGAGATCTTGCGGCGGGTCTGGCCGGAAGCCGCCCTGGAAACGGACCTGCTGATCCGCGTCATCGTGTACGTCCAGGGTGGCGCCTTCCGGTCGGCCACGCTCCGCCAGACTTTCGGCGCCATTTACCTCGGCACCTCCAGCGTCGAGAGTACCCCGGCCGCCTTCGAAGCACTCCTGCACGAGACCGGCCACCATGCCCTGTACCTGCGGAACTTCTTCGCCACATTCGTCACCAATGGCGACGTCGTCATCAGCCACCCGCTGCGTCCCGATCCGCGACCGGTCGCCGGTGCCGTGCACGCCGCCCACGTCCTGGCCCGCATGGCGTACGGGCTCACTCGCTGGGCGGCGGAGCCGATGGCACCACCCGAAGTCACCGCACGGCGCGACGACGCCCTACGTCGCCTCAGGGGCACCATCACGGCCCTGGAGCCGGCCGCCGAGTGGACGGACGAGGGCCGGCGGTACTTCGACGGCCTTCTCCGCTGGGAGAAGGAATTGACCGCCACCCACCTGCCCTGACGGGGCAGGAGGTGGTGGTGGCGTATGTGACGCCGGAGCAGTGGCTGATCCTCGCTCAGGAGTTGACCGAGGTGGCGACCGGAACGCGATCGGGTGTCTCGAAGGAGTTGATGGTGCGGGTGAAGTCCCGGGTGGACAGCAGCAATTTGTAGATGATGGCCAGCTCGAAGACGAGCAGTAGCACACCGGATACGACGGTCGTCGCCACCACCGCGTCGACGGCCGGGCCGATGATGAACACGCCCATCTGGAACTCGATGCCGCTGATGAGATGAGCGCGGATGCGGTGGCGCAGCAGGAAGTTCCGGCACCGGACCCACCACGGGAAGCGGCGCCGGAACTCCTGGTGCAGATCGACGACGGCGGGGCGGCGGCGCTGGGCCGACGTGGCCTCCAGAGGTGCCGTGTCAGCCGCCGTGGCCTCCAGGAGAGCCGTGTCAGCCGCCGTGGCCTCCAGAGGTGCCGTGTCAGCCGCCGTGGCCTCCAGCGGCGCCACCGGCTCCAACGGAGCCACCGTGTCGCGGTCCGTCTCCAGATCGGCCTCGGGGTTCTCCCGCAGCAGGTCCTCCATGAAGGCCAGCTCGGCCTGGTTCTCGGCCTTGCGGGCCGCCCGCATCCGGGCCTTGATCTGCTTGCGCATCCCATGCCGGATCTTGAAGATCTCCAGCGAGTCGATGTAGCGCAGCGAGTCCAGGGACGCGACGGCCAGCGCCAGCCACAGATACAGGACGTCGTCCGTGCGCGCGTACTGGCCGCCCATCAGGGCGACCGAGCAGACCAGCACCCGGATCCGGTCGAAGACGAAGTCCAGCCAGGCCCCGAAGACCGAGCCGGTACCGGTCAGCCGGGCCAGCTTGCCGTCCATGCAGTCGAAGATGAAGCTCACGTGGTAGAGCACGGCCCCGAGCAGCAGCCATCTCCAGTCGCCCTGAGCGAAGCACGCGGCGGAGCCGAGGCCCACCAGGAACGCACCCCAGGTGAGCTGGTTGGGGGTGGCCCGGGTGTGCCTGGCGGTCCAGCGGACCAGCGGTGTGGCCACCGGGTCCACGAGCATGACGGTCCACCACGCGTCTCGCTTCTTCTCGGTGATCCGGCGGACCTCGGCGAGCGGCGGTATGTCTCGGGGCATGAGCAATCTTCCTGGCGTTCGAAAAGAGTTCACTCGAACGTAAGAAGTCGTTAAGAGAAGAGACAAGGCCGGGCGAGGGCAACCTTTGCCGGGGGGTAGCGGTCTGCTGGGGAGACCGGGTCCATGGCACGGCCAGGTGCGCCGGACGGCGAGGCCGTCACGGTGGCCGACGTGTGGTGATTCCTACCGCTGGTAGCGGGCGAGCACCAGATTGCCGTCCTCGACCAGCCGCTCCCGTAGCTCCCGCATCCCGATCGCCCCGCTGTAGTACTCCTGCAGCGCCGGGGTGGCCACCTTGTCCTTCCACTCCGGATAGCCGCGCACCGACTGGGCGGGCGCCGGGCGCAGCCGTCCGGCCAGGGCGGCGCCGGTGGCCCAGCCGTGCCGGCGGGTGTGCAGGGCGGGGTCGCGCAGCGCGGTCAGGCCCGTGGGGAGCATCCAGTCGCCGCGGGCGAGCCGCACCATATGCGGTGGGCGCAGGAAGAAGTCGATGAAGCGGGCCGCCTCCCGCTGGTACGGGCTGTCGGCGGCGATGGACAGCGTCTGCGGGCTGACCCCCTGCCGCTGGTCGCCGCCGGGTCCGGCCGGGGACGGCAGTACGGTCCAGGCGAAGCCCTTGGGCGCCTGCTGCACGATCTGCTGGCGGTAGGAGAAGCCGAGGGGCACCATCGCGTACTTCCCGCCGAAGAAGCCGGGGAGGGTGTCCGAGCCGCCCATGCCGAGGGTGGTCCGCGCGGCGCTGCGGTCGCCGCCCAGCTGGTCGTGGATGACGCGGGGCACCCGCTGGTCGGCGGCGTCGAACCGGACGGTGACCTTGCCGTCCGCGCCCCGGTGGAAGACCTTGCCGCCGGTGGACAGGGAGAGGTTGAGGGTCGCGGAGACGGGCTCCTTGAGCGGCCAGGCCACGCCGTACGTCCCGTCGCGGGTCAGCTCCTTGGCGGCGTCCTCGAACTCCCCCCAGCTCCAGGGCCGTTCGGGGGTGGGGATCCGCACCCGGGACCGCTCCAGCAGGGCGCGGTTGGCGATGAGCACGCGCGGCTCCTGGAGGAACGGCACACCGTGGACGGCACCGCCGAAGGTGGCGGTCTGCCAGGTCTGGGGCGGGATCTCGTCCTTGAGCCGCCGGGGCAGCAGGTCGGTGAGGTCGGCGAGATAGCCGCCGTAGGCGAAGTCGGCGAGGTCGTCGGTGGCGTCGTGGATGATGTCGGGCGCCTCACCGCCTTCGAAGGAGGTGAGCAGTTGGTCGTGGACGCTGTCCCAACTGCCCTGGACGTAGTCGACCCGGATGTCGGGATGGGCCTCGTTCCATTCGGCCACGAGCTGCTTGTTGGCCTCGATGGATTCCTGCTGCCAGGCCAGGGACTGGAAGCGGAGGGTGATCCGGCCGTCGGACGCCCGCCGCCGTCCGGGCGCGCAGGCGGAGAGCAGGGTCCCGGCGGCGGACAGCGTCCCGGCGGCGGACGCGGCCAGCAGTGTTCGGCGGCGCATCAGTGCTTCACCGCCCCGGCCAGGGTGCCGCTGGTGATCCGGCGCTGGATGACCGCGAACAGCACGAGCGAGGGCAGCGTCGCCAGCAGTGAGGCGGCGGCGAGCGGGCCGAGGTCGGCGACGCCCTCGGTGCCGATGAAGTGCGTGAGGATGACCGGCATCGTCTGTTTCTGCGGGGACTTGAGCAGGACGAGCGCGAAGAAGAACTCGTTCCAGGCGGTGATGAAGGCGAAGAGGGCGGTGGCCACGATGCCGGGGGCCAGCAGCGGCATGGTCACCGAGATCAGCGTCCGCAGTCTGCTCGCGCCGTCCACCGCCGCGGCCTCCTCCAGCTCGCGCGGTACGGCCCGGGCGTACCCGGCCAGCATCCACAGGGCGAACGGCAGGGACCACACCACGTACACCATGATCAGCCCGGAGAGGGAGTCGATCAGACGGACCTCCTTGAGCACCAGGAACAGCGGGATGATCACCAGGACGAAGGGGAACGCCTGGCTGACCACGATCCAGCCGGTGGCCGCCCGGGACAGCGGGGAGCGGTGGTGCCGGGCCATCACATAGGCCATCGGGGTGGCGATGACGACGGTGATCGCCGCGGCGGCGAGGGAGGCGATCAGGCTGTTCCCGGCGGACCGCAGCAGCGGCTGCTCGTCGAACGCCTGGCGGAAGTTGTCGAGGGTGGGGTGGTCGGGGATCCAGCCGGGGTGGAGGCTCGCCAGCTCGCGCGGCGGTTTGAACGCGGTGGAGACCAGCCACAGCAGCGGGAAGGCGAGGAAGACCAGATAGCCGAGGAGGGCGAGGTACTGGCCGGTGCGGGCCGCGCGGCGCCGGACGGTGGGGCCGCGACGCACGGCGCTGGGGCGGGGACTCCTGGCGGTGGGGCGGGTGGTCATGCGTCGTCGTCTCCCTTCAGCCGGGCCACGAGATGGACGGCCAGCAGGATGGAGACCACCGCCACCAGCACACAGCCCATCGCCGCCGCGTAGCCGAACTGGCCGTAGCGGAACGCCTCTTCATAGGCGAAGAGCATCGGCAGCCGGGTGCGCCCGCCGGGCCCGCCGCCCGTCAGGACGTAGACCAGCGCGAAGGAGTTGACGTTCCAGATGAAGCTGAGGGCGCTGATGGCGAGGGCGATGGGTCTGATGGCGGGCCAGGTGACGGTGCGGAAGCGGCGCCAGGCACCGGCGCCGTCCATGGCCGCGGCCTCGTGCAGTTCGCGCGGCACATTGGAGAGCCCGGCCAGCAGGGTGACCGTGACCTGCGGAAGACGTGCCCAGATGCCGACCACGACCACGGCGGGCAGGGCGGTGGACAGGCTGCCGAGCCAGTCGCGGTGGGTGCCGAGCGTCTCGTTGAGCAGCCCCGCGTCGGGGTGGTAGACCAGCCGCCACATGATGCCGACCACGACCTCCGGCATCGCCCAGGGAACGATCGCGAGCGCCCGCGACAGCCAGCGGAACCGCAGGTTCTGATTGAGCAGCAGCGCGAGTCCGAGCGCGAGCAGGAACTGCGGTACGGAAACGGCGACCGCCCACACCAGGCCGATCCGGAAGGACTCCCAGAAGAGGGTGTCGCGCAGCAGGTCCTGGAAGTTGAGCAGCCCGATCCACTGGGTGGGGTCGGTGCGGCCCGCCTGGGAGTCGGTGAAGGCGAGCACGATGCCGTAGAGCAGCGGGCCGACGCTGAGCAGGAGGATCGGGATCAGCGCGGGCAGCACCAGGAACCACGCCCGGTGGCCGCTCGCCGCGCGGCCCGGGCCCTTGCCGGGGGCGGCCGACGGGGGTGGGGCGGAGCCCTGGTCCGAGCGCGCCGAGGCGGCGGTCACGGGTATCACGGCAGGGCCTCCTTCGGACGCGGTGGGAGGGCGGTCCGGTGGGAGAGCCCACGTCATCGTGCGGAGGGCGGGCGGTGCAGTCAAGCGGTTCACCTGCGGCAGCCGATGCGAGACTTGGGCGGGGGCCGGCGGGGACGACCGAGACGTGGGCGGGCGGGACGACGAGGAGTGAGGGGTGTGGCGGTGGCGGATGTCGCCTTGACGGAGGAGCGGGCGCGGGCGGTGCTCTCGGCCGCGCTGCCGCCCTACCGGGCCGGTACGGCGGAGGCCCGGCTGCTGGCCCTCGGTGAGAACGCCGTCTTCGCCGTCGACAGCCTCTCCCTGGTGGTCCGGATCAGCCGCGATCTGGAGGTGTGGGACCGGGCCGCCCGGGAGCTGAGGATCGCCGACTGGCTCGCCCGGGAGGGGCTGCCCGCGGTACGTCCCGACCGGCGCTTCGGCTCCGAGCAGCCGCTTCCGTTCGCCAACCATCTCGTCACGTACTGGCAGCGGCTTCCCGATCCCGTACGCCCCGCCGGGCCGCGCGACCTCGCGGAGCTGCTGCGGATGGTGCACGCGCTGCCCGACCCGCCCGCCGATCCGGCACCGCTCCCGCTGCCGCGCCGCGATCTGCTGGGCGGGATCGAGCGCTGGCTGCGGCTGGCCGGGGACGCGATCGATCCGGCGGACGCGGCGTATCTGCGCGCCCGCCGGGACGACTTCGCGACCGCCGTCGAGGAGCTGACCCCGCGGCTCACCCCCGGCCCGATCCACGGCGACGCGCTGCCGCGCAATGTGCACATCGGCCCGGACGGCCCGGTGCTGGTGGACCTGGAGACCTTCTCGCACGATCTGCGCGAGCACGATCTGGTGGTGATGGCGCTGTCCCGGGACCGCTATGGGCTCGGCGCGGCGGCGTACGACGCGTTCGTGGCGGAGTACGGCTGGGACGTCCGGGAGTGGCCCGGCTGCGCGGTGCTGCGCGGCGCGCGGGAGACCGCCAGCTGCGCCTGGGTCGCCCAGCACGCCCCGGGCAACCCGGCGGCACGCGCCGAGTTCACCCGCCGCATCGCCTCCCTGCGGGAGGACGACCCGACGGTGCGCTGGCACACGTTCTGAACGAACGGCTCCGGTTCAGCGGCCACCCTGCGCCGCACCACGCAGCACACGGCGGGTGCGGCTCTTCTGGAGGGACGCTGAGCTGGCCGGTCACCTGCGAGTTCCGCAACCTGGGTGTTCTTGAGGGGCTCCTAACTGCTGCGGGAACATCTGGACCTGCGGGCACAACGCGAACAACGACTCGGGTCCCTGCCGTCAGCCGGCGGAGAAGTAATGGCCGTTGTCCAAATCGGCGAGCAGGCTGGGCTGAGCGGGTTCCCAGCCGAGGGTCCGGCGGGTGATGAGGTTGGACGCCGGGAGGTCCAGCGTGACCAGATTCGCGAGGAACCCAAAGTATCCCGGCAGCATCAGTACGTCCGCGGGAATGCTCACGGCGGGCAGGCCCAGACGGCTGCCAATGGCCTCGGCGATCTCGCGGAACGGGATGCCCCCGTCCTGAATCGCGTGCCAATATCTGCCGGCCGGACCCTTCTCCAGCGCCAGGCGGAACAAGGAGGCGACATCGCGGATGTGCACGGCGGGCCACAGGTTCGCGCCGTCTCCGGGGTAGCCGACGACGCCCTTCTCCTTCGCGAGCGCGATCAGCAGGGGGAGGAATCCGGCACTGTCGGTCGTGCTGTGCGCGATGGTGGGAAGCCGCACGATCGAAGACCGTACTCCCCGCTCGGCGAGGCCGACTACGGTGGTTTCCACGACGTTACGAACCCGCAGGGTGCCCTTGTAGTCGTCGCCGCCGGGAAGGGCCGGGTCCTCCTCGGTGGCCGGGCGGCCCAGGTTTTCCCACCCGGGCGAGCCTATGCTCCCCGCCGCGACCAGCGGCTTTCCGGTTCCCGCGAGTGCCTCGCCGAACGCAAGGACGACCGGAAGCTCCGCGGCGGCCACGGCGTCGATCCCGCCGGACGGAAGCAGGTCTTGCCTGTGCGCGACGTGGATGACGCCGTCGGAGTCCGCGGCCGCCTCCTTGAGCCCGTCGAGGTCCTCGAGGTCACCGCGACGCACCTTCGCGCCATGCGCCGACAGCGCCGCCGCGGCCGTGTCCGACCGGGCCAGGCCGGTGACCTCGTGCCCGGCGGAGATGAGCTCGGGGATGATGTGCGAACCGGCATGGCCGGTCCCGCCAGTGATGAAAACGCGCATGCGACTGTCCTTGTGAGGATGGGTGGAGGGGCTGTCCTTCTCGTGCCGTAGATCGACTGGCGTGATGTGGCGCGAGAAGTGGTGGTGTGGGTGCGCTCAGCCGAGAATGCTGACGCCGAGGAAGAAGTTGGTGTGCTTGACGGAGTGGGCGACGAGGCCCAGCTCCAGCAGGGCGGCGTTCTCCAGTGCCCGCGCCATTGGCAGCCGCCCGGTGTCCATCGGGCGCAGTCCCAGGCTCTCGATGAACGCCGACACGCGTGCCTTTGCCTGCGCGTCGTCGCCGGCGATGAACACGTCCAATGGGCGACCCTCGGCTGGGCCGGCGGCCAGAACATTGGAGTACAGGGTGTTGAACGCCTTGACGACATGCGCGCCGGCGGGGGCGGCCTTGGCGATCTCCTGCGCGCCGGAACTGCCCTCGGGGGTGACAAAGCCCGTGAAATCGGCGTTGACGGGGTTGGTGATGTCGATAATCACCTTGCCGCGCAGTGCGTCCCCGTACTCACCAACCACCGCCGCCGCGCTGCCGTACGGCACGGCGAGGATAACGATGTCCCCGGCCGGGGCGGCGCCGACCGTCCCGACAGTGGCGCCGCCGAGCGCGGCGGCCAATTCCTTGGCCTTGACCCGGTCGCGGCCGATGATCTCGACGGCGTTGCCGCCGGCGAGCGCCCGGCCGGCCAGGGCGCCGGCCATGTTCCCCAAGCCGATAATGCTGATGCTGCTCATTGGTGTGCCTGCTTTCTGAAGCTGAATAGGACGCCATGCCCACCCCGTCGTTGTTAACGGTTGTGTCGTCGATGCCGTCGAATGACGCGACGGGCCTGGCTCAATTTATGATGTGCTCATTCTGGTTCCGGGGCCCTGCTCTCAAGTCCCGATGTCGAACTCTTATGCCGAATTCGCTCCGGCCCCATTGGGTCCCTATTAAAGGTGCCATTGGCCTGAGTGGGTGTCCAAGACCTATTTCATCCGTTGCGATACCCTGGAGGCATCGCCGGACCGGGAGGCTCCATGGATCTGGACCTGCGCAAAGTGCGCTACTTCGTCGCCGTCGCCGACAAGCTGCACTTCGGCCGCGCCGCCGATGAGCTGCACATCGCGCAGCCGGTGCTCAGCCGGCAGATCCGCGCGCTGGAACAGGATCTCGGCACCCCGCTGCTGACAAGGGACAGCCACGGCGTGGCGCTGACCGACGCCGGCAGGCAGTTGCTGACCGACGCCGGCCCGCTGCTGGCCTCCACGCACGCGGTCCGCCGCCGGGTGACCGTGGCCGCGCGCGGCAGCCAGCGGCTCATGGTCGGCTTCCGGGCGGGCATCGCGGTCACCCCAGCGGTGCGGCTGTTCGCCACCCGGCACCCGGGCGTGATCGTGGACGTGCAGCGGATTGAATGGGACGACCAGGCCACGATGCTGCTCGACGGCCGCATCGACGTCGGCTATGTGCGGCTGCCCATCGACGAGGCCGGCCTGCGCGTCACCCCGCTGTACACCGAGCCGCGGGTGGCGGTGCTGCCCGTCGGCCACCGATTGGCCGGCCGGGAGCAGATCACCGAGGCGGACCTGGCCGGCGAGCCGCTGGTCTGGCATGCGGACACGAGCACGCAGCCCACCAGGCGTCCGCACCCCAACGCCGGATACCTGGTGCGCGGGGTGGACGAGACGCTCGAGCATGTCGCGGCCGGCCGGGGCATCTCGTTCCTGGCCCGTTCGGCGACCGTGTTCTACTCACATCCGGACGTCAGCTATGTGCCCATCCCGGATCTGGCGCCCGACCAGGTGTGCCTCGCGGTGGCGGCATCGCGCACCTCGCCGGTGGTCGACGACTTCTTCACCGCGGCTCAGGCGACGGCCGAGACCACGGCAGAATGCGGGAACTATGAAATGTGGCAGCTTGGAAGCGGTGCCATTTCAGAGCACGGTTGAGCAGTTCGACTGACAACAGCAGCGCGAACAGAAGGCACGCGGCCACAGCAATCGTGTTGCCGCCTTTGGTGGCGGCGGCCTTCGCGGTCGCTGCGCGCAGGTCGCTCGTAGAGCGCCACATCCCGCCCAGCCCCGCGCACCGCCGCACCCGGTGCAACGCCAGCGTCAATAAACTGATCCGATTCCGCATCCAGGACCTCGGCCACCGTCTCACGGGCGATCATCAGACGAGAAAGCGATTCGTCGGCTGCTGCCAACGCCCGGGCCGGGACGAACGGGTTGGGCCCGGGGCCGCCAACCGGGCCCCGGCCGCCCGCACTCGGACGGGCGGCCCGACGGACTCGCCGTGCGGCGTTCCCTCAGCCCCTCCACCCCGGGTCGCGGCCGCTCAAGGCAATCGCGCGGTCCAGCGGCGGGGCGTCGTCCGGGACGGAGACCATGGGGCCGAACGCGCCCTCCGGGCGCTGCTCGTCCGGGAACGCCGACAGCCACCCGATGATGGCCTCGGCGCTGCGGGGATCGCAGTCGTAGGGCTGGCCGGTGGCGCGGGCGAGATCCCAGCCGTGGATCAGCAGCTCGTCCAGCGCCACGACGCCCATCATCTGGGCGGGCATGGTGACGCCCCCGGCCTCCGTGGTGCCCTGCCAGGCGGACGGCTCGCGCCAGGCCGCCGCCAGCGCGTCGAGCCGGCGCGGCAGCTCCTGCCGCCACTCGGGGTCAAGACGGTCCGCCGCCCCCTCCCCGGGGGCGGGGTCGTCCGGGCCCGAGTGGGCCGTGGTCTTCTCGGCGGCGTGGCGCATGCCGATGGCGAACCCCATGAAGTGGTCGAGCAGATCTCCCACGGAGTAGGTGCCACACGGTGTGGGCGCGGTGAGCTGCTCGTCCGAGACGCCGCTGAGCAGCGCCGTCACCCGGTGGACGGTGGGTGCGAAGTCGATCATCGTGGTCTGGTCGTCGGTCACGGTCGGTTTCTCCTCATCGAGTCCGTGGTGCCCCCAGTGCCCTTCAGTGCCCCTCACCCATTCCGACCGGCCGGGGGCCGGAAACTCATCGGTGCGGCGCGCTCCGCTCTTAGCAGGGCGGGCGCCGCCACCCCACTACCCCACCACCGCGCCAGCCTCCCGCAGGGGCCAGCCGCCGTCCACGACCGCGTCCGGGGTGCCCTTGCGGCGCAGCCAGGACTGGAAGTCGGCCGCCCAGCCCGCGTACCACCCCACCTGCTTGCGGTGGAGGTCCCACAGCTCGAGCCCGGCGACCTCGCGGTGCCGCTCGGCGAGCGCGCAGGCGACCCGCACCGCCGCCAGCGCGTCCGCACCGGCGTCATGGGCTCGGTCGTGCACGACCCCGTACTCCCCGCAGACGGCCTCCAGCGTGCGCTTGCCCTTGCGATAGCGGTCGACGGCGCGGTCTATCGTGTACGGATCCACCACGGGGCCGGTCTCCGCGCCCTCCAGCCGCTCGCTCAGCGGGCGCAGCCCGTGCCGCCCCAACTCGGCGGCGAGCAGGCTGAGATCGAACGCCGCGTTGTACGCCACCACCGGGGCGCCGGCGCGCCAGTGGGCCACCAGCACCTCGGCGACCTCCTCGACCACCTCACGCGCGGACCGGCCCTCCGCCGCCGCCCGCTCATTGGTGATCCCGTGCACCGCCACGGCGCCGTCGGGGATGGGGACTTGGGGATCGGCCAGCCACTCGCGCCGCCCTATCGGCTCCCCGTCCCTCACCTCGACCACGGCCGCCGTCACGATCCGTGACGTCCGTGGATCGGTGCCCGTCGTCTCCAGATCGAATCCGATCAGCAGCCCCCGATGCCAGCCCATGACCGCCCCTCCCTTTGTCGTACTTCCCCCAGGTGTGCACCACCTTCCCACGCACCACTGACAACGACCGGTGAGGCCACCCGAGCTACCGGCCCGGTGAGCCACGGCAAGTCCTCAGACGTCTGAGGACTCTGTGTTAAAGTCCCGCCGTCCTCGGAAGATCGTTCAGGGAGGCGCGACGCGGTGGCGGAGACGGCACGGTTGCGGCACGGGCCCGTGGTGCCGCGGGTCGAGAGCGCCCTGCGCGCGATGCTCGCGGAGGGCCGCTGGCGGCCCGGTGAGCGGCTGCCCAACGAGGTGGCGCTCGCCGCCGAACTGGGCGTGGGCCGCTCCTCGGTGCGGGAGGCCGTGCGGCTGCTGGCCCATGACGGGCTGGTGGAGGTGCGCCATGGCTCGGGCACCTACGCCGCCGAGCCCCCGGCCCCCGCCACGGAAGGCGATATGCGGCGGCTGCTGCGCCGGGCCCGGCTGCGGGAGGTGTACGAGGTGCGCCGCGCCCTCGAGGTCGAGGCCGCCCGGCTGGCCGCCGGGCGCCTGCGCCCCGAGGACATCGGGCGGCTGCGGGACCGTCTCGCGCTGCGCGAGGAGCGGACCGGAGGCGATCCGGCCGCCTTCGTGGACGCCGATCTGGCCTTCCACCGGGCCGTGGTGGAGCTGTCCGGGAACGCCGTGCTGCTCGGCCTGTTCACCTCCGTCCTGCCGGTGCTGCGCGCCGCGCTGGTGGAGATGGTCAGCTACGAGACGGCACTGCCCGATGTGTCGTGCGCCCACGCCGAGCTGCTGGACGGGCTGGCGCGCGGGGACGCCGACGCCGCGATCGCGGCCACGGTCTCCCATCTCGAGGCCGTCATGGAACTCTTCGACAGCGAAAAGGAGGTGGCGGCCCCGTGACCGCCCCGGCCGTCCCCGTACTCAGGCTCAGCGATGTGGATGTGGTGCGCGACGGCACCCCGCTGCTGCGCTCGATCTCGCTCACCGTCCACCAGGGCGAGCACTGGGCGCTGCTCGGCTCCAACGGCGCTGGCAAGTCCACCCTGCTGAGCCTCGCGGGCGCGCTGGTGCACCCGACGCACGGCACGGTGGAGGTCCTCGGCCGCACGCTGGGGCGGGTGGATCTGCGGGAGCTGCGGTCGTTCGTGGGCCATGTCGATCCCCGGCATCCGCTGCGCTCCCCGCTGCGGGTGCGGGACGTGGTGCTCACCGGGCTGACCAACACCGTGGAGCCGGTCCCCCGCCGCCACCCCACCCCCGAGCAGCGGGACCGGGCCGACCGGCTGCTGACCACCCTCGGCATGGGCGGGAAGCTGGACGCGCGCTGGCCGACCCTGTCGCAGGGCCAGCGCGGCCGGGTGCTGATCGCCCGGGCGCTGATGCCCCTCCCCCGGCTGCTGCTGCTCGACGAACCGGCCACCGGTCTGGACCTGGCCGCCCGTGAGCAGTTGCTGGAGAGCCTGGACACCCTGCGCCGCGAACACCTCGAACTGGCCACCGTCCTGGTGACCCACCACCTGGAGGAGCTGCCCGCCAGCACCACCCACGCGATGCTGCTGCGGGAGGGCGAGTGCCTGAGCGCGGGGGAGGTCGACGCGGTCCTGACCACCGACGCCATCAGCAAGTGCTTCGACCACCCGGTGCACATCAGCCGCACCGACGGCCGCTGGGCCGCCCGGGCGCTGCGGCCGCCGTACCAGAGCACCGACCGGCCGGTTCAGGTCACCGGGCCGTGGGGTCAGGTCACCGGGCCGTAGGGTCAGGACACCGGCCGGGAGTCCGCCCAGACGCTTTCGAACTCCTCGCGGTAGGTGCCGAAGAGCCCGCCCTCGCCCTCTTGGCCCCCGCCCTCGCGGACGACGTCGCTGCCCCGCCCGCCACCGCGCAGCACCAGGACCGGGGCCTCCATGCCCCGGGCCTTGCGCAGATACGGCTGGACGACCGCGAGGCCGTCCGCGCCGTCGCCGTTGACCAGGTAGGCGGTGAAGCGGGGGGTCTCGTCGAAGACATGGATCTCGAACGCGTCCGGGTCCCGCAGCCGGGCGCGCACCCGCCGCATATGGAGGATGTTCATCTCCACCGAGCGGCTCATCTCGCCCTTCTTCAGGCCGAGTTCGCGCTCCCGGCGCCGTACCGCGCTGCTCGCCGGGTTGAGGAAGAGCAGCCGGGCCCGGCAGCCGGATTCGGCCAGCCGGACCAGCCGGCGGCCCGAGTAGTTCTGGACCAGGAGGTTGAGCCCGATGCCGACGGCGTCGAGGCGGCGGGCGTTGCCGAAGAGGTCCTCGGCGGGGAGCTGGCGCTGCAGCCGCACCCGGTCGGGATGGACGCCCACGACATCGGCGTAGCGGTCGCCGACGAGGTCCTCGACGGCGTCGATGGGCAGCCGGTCGGCGGAGGGGGAGCCGGTGCCGCTGCCGAGGATCTCCAGCAGCCGGGCGGAGGCGCGCTCGGCCTGGGCGAGCACCGTCACGGACAGGGCGCGGTTGCGGGAGACCACATTGCGGGCGACCTCCAGCTCGTCCAGGGCCAGCTCCACCTCACGGCGGTCGTCGAGGTACGGCTCGAAGCACGGCCAGTGCTGGACGAGGAGCTCCCGCAGTTGCGGCAGGGTCAGAAAGCTGACGACATTGTCATCGGCGGGGTCGAGCAGATAGCCCTTGCGCCGGCTCACCTCCCGGACCGCGACCGCCCGCTGTACCCACTCCTGCCCGGCGGGGCCGGCGGCGGCGATGACCCAGTCCTCGCCGTGGACCGGTTCGTAGATGGGCCGCAGTACGGCGTTGACGACCGCGCGCAGCCGCTGTTCCACGAGGTTGAGCCAGATATAGGCCCGCCCGGCCCGGCGTGCGCGTGTGCGCACCTCGCTCCAGGCGTCGGCGCCCCAGTCCAGTTCCGCTCCGATCTCCATCGGCCGCACCAGGGACACTGCGCCGGGAGGTGTGTCGGTGGAGCCGTCACCCCCGGGACCTCCGTCACCGGGGGGCAGCTCCAGCCCGCCCGAGCTCACCTGTGCACCGCCTTCCGCCCCCGTCCAACGATCACCGCAGACTACTGCGCTGGAGGGGGCGGTGCGACACTCAGGTCCTGCCTATCGGGTCAACGTTCCTCTTCTGTATGACCGTTGTGTCCGGACAGTGCAGGAGGCGTGAGGGGATTCATAGCGGTGACGTCGCGCGGGGAGAGCTGGAAGCCCTGCCAGTGCAGCGGCATGGGCTCCTGATCCTCATCCCGGGCGATGTGATGGAACCCGATGTTGACCCATGCGATCGGGTGTTTGAGGGTCTGACCGTTGACCCACTTGTCGACGCTCTTGCCCGCCCCGGCGCCACAGTTGCGCAGATTGTTGCTGGCGAACTGCTCACACTTGTTGTACTCGGTGAAGTAGACGTCGTGTTTGGTGAAACTACGACCCTGGTACTTGGTGGTGTGGCCGGGGACGATCTCGTAGCTGCGCGGATGGCCGTCCTTGTTCTTGCCCGCCGCACTGACCACGCGCCACCAGCGCGCCGGCGCCGCGTCGCCCGCCAGCTCCTTGGTGACCTTGGTACGGGTGGTCTTGGTCTTCGGGATCCGCCCCGAGGTCGCGGTGGTCTTCGAGTCGTACTGCTCGACCTTGCTCTTGGACGAGCCGTCGAGCCCGAAGTTCAGCCGCCAGAAGACGTTGTGGGCGTGGCTGGTGGCGTAGTCCTTGGCACCCTTGCCGATGGGCCAGCCGCGGCCGTCGCCCGCGTCGTAGTCCATCGGGGAGAGCGTGCCGGTGGCGCCGACCTGCATGGTCATGGTGCCGTCACCGCCGAACCGCCACTCGGTGATGTACTCGTACCAGCCGACCTGGTTGACGGTGTAGACCAGCAGGTCCTTGCCCTGCAGTTGGTAGACCTTGTTGTCCTCGCCGCCTCCGAAGCCTCCCGCGCCCATGCGGTAGGCGTGGCCGCGGGCCCGGGTGGTGGCGCACAGACCCTTCACATTCGGGTGCTCGGGGTCCCAGGCGTCGGGCACCCGCACGTTCTTGATGGTGCCGCCGGGGCATTCGGCCGGGTCGAGCTGCTGCAGCCCTTGGGCGAAGCCCTGCCCTGTGAGGTCGTCGTACTCATTGCTGCCGTCGTCGTACGGCACATGGATCTGACCCAGCTTGGCCGAGGTCAGCACCTTGATCGGGGCGCTTTCGCCCTTGGGCTGGTACGAGACTTTGTCGAGCACCAGCCCGGCCTTGCTCTCGTAGTGCCAGCACATCCGCCAGGTGGTGCCGCCGTCCAGCTTCTGCTCGATTCTGTACGGGGTGCTGCAATCCGCCGCGGCCGGGCTCTGCGGGGCCGCCTGGGCGGTGCCGACCGGCCCTGCGGCGACCGCCACGGTGCCGAGCAGCGCCGAGGCGCCGATGGCCGCCGCGACCCGGGCACGGGCGCGGCGGAGCCTGCTTTCAGGCATGGGGAGACTCCTGTGATGAAGGTGAGGCGTAGGGGTGTGCACTGCGCCGGTGCCTGGCACCCGGCTCAGCTCAGCTTGGCTACCTTGCGGGCGCTCAGGTCGATCACCATCTGCCGGGTGTCGATCCACGGGCCGTTCACCACCCGGGTGAACAGCCGTACGCAGCGGTGCGCGCCGCAGTCCCCGACCGAGGCCGGACCGGGGTTGCCCTCGCCCGCGCGGTAGACGAAGCCGGTGACGGTGAGCTGGTCCGGGCGGGTCAGCGCCTTGCCCGTGGCGTCCTTGAAGTCCTTCTTCAGCCCCTCGCCCAGCTTGTCGGCCATCAGCAGCCGCGCGGCCTCCATCACCTCGTCGCGGTTGGGCGGCGGCTGGACCCCGTGCTGGGTGTCGGTGCTGGTCACCTTACCGCTGCCGAGGTCGACCGTCTTGGTGACGTAGGTGTCGTCCTTGTAGTCGTAGTACGTGACGTCGGCGCGGCGCGGCGCGTCGGCGGCCCCCACCTCGTCGGGGCCGAGCTCCGCGAGGTCGGTGGACAGCCGCTCGGGTCCCTTGGCGCCCTTGACGTCCTCGCTGCTCAGCCGGAAGCCGCCGCCACCCGTGAGGGTCTGGGCGCGCTTCATCTCATCGTCGGTCAGTGGATCGCGGCCGGTGCCGGTACGGCCCTGCTCGGGCGCGTCCTCCACCACACCGGGCAGCTGGCGGGCGGCCTGGCCCTGCTCCGCCGCCGAGCCCTGGGGTCCCCCACCCGAGCCCTCTTTGCCGGACGCGCTCCCCGGGAGCGTCACCCCGATCACGACCGCCGTGGCGGTGGCCGCCACGGCCGCGCCGGCCACCACCTTGCCCAGGTGGCGGTGCATCATCTTGCGCACATCCTCCCCCAATCCCCCCTGTCATCACATCGGACCGCATAGCGGGATACGCGTACGCGGAGGTCACCCGGTAGGACGAACCGATATGGCCGTAGGTTGCCTCCCTTTTGAGGAAGTTCTGTTGAAAGAGCGGATGGGTCCGGCCAGTTGGGCAAGGATGCAGGGTCGGTCAGGTTCCGTCCGGTGCCTGGGGTGCTCGCGGCCCCCGGAGAAGAAGTGGAAGAGTCGACGTATGCAGGTCTGGCCGGGGCAGGCTTACCCCCTTGGCGCCACGTACGACGGCGCCGGAACCAACTTCGCGGTGTTCTCCGAGGCCGCTGTCCGCATCGAGCTGTGCCTCCTGCACGACGACGGCTCGGAGACGGCGGTCGAGCTGCGGGAGTCCGACGCGTTCGTACGCCACGCCTATCTGCCGGGGATCATGCCGGGGCAGCGCTACGGCTTCCGGGCCCACGGCCCGTACGAGCCGGAATCCGGCCACCGCTGCAATTCCGCCAAGCTGCTGCTGGATCCGTACGCCAAGGCGATCAGCGGGCGGATCGGCTGGGGCGAGGAGGTCTACGGCTACCACTTCGGGCGGCCCGACAAGCGCAATGACCTCGACTCCGCCCCGCACACCATGGCGTCCGTCGTGGTCAATCCGTACTTCGACTGGGGCGACGACCGCCCGCCGCGCACCGACTACCACCGCACGGTCATCTACGAGGCGCATGTCAAGGGGCTGACCATGCGCCATCCCCGGCTGCCGGAGGAACTGCGCGGGACGTACGCGGCGCTCGCCCATCCGGCGATCATCGAACATCTGACGGAGCTGGGCGTCACCACACTGGAACTGATGCCCGTGCACCAGTTCGTCCACGACCACCGGCTCGCCGACGCGGGCCTTGCCAACTACTGGGGCTACAACACCATCGGCTTCTTCGCCCCGCACAACGCCTACGCCTCCTGGGGCGACCGGGGCCAGCAGGTGCTGGAGTTCAAATCGGCCGTCCGGGCGCTGCACCAGGCGGGCATCGAGGTCATCCTGGATGTGGTCTACAACCACACGGCCGAGGGCAACCACCTGGGCCCCACGCTCTCCTTCCGGGGCCTGGACAACGCCTCGTACTACCGGCTGACCGAGGACCGCCGGTACTACATGGACACCACCGGCACCGGGAACTCCCTGCTGATGCGCTCCCCGCACGTACTGCAGCTCATCATGGACTCGCTGCGCTACTGGGTGGCCGAGATGCATGTGGACGGCTTCCGCTTCGATCTGGCGGCGACGCTGGCCCGGCAGTTCCACGAGGTGGACCGGCTGTCCTCGTTCTTCGACCTGGTCCAGCAGGATCCGGTGGTGAGCCAGGTGAAGCTGATCGCCGAGCCCTGGGACGTCGGCGAGGGCGGCTATCAGGTCGGCAACTTCCCGCCCCTGTGGACCGAATGGAACGGCAAGTTCCGGGACACCGTGCGGGACCTGTGGCGCGGTGAGCCGAGGACACTGGCCGAATTCGCCTCTCGGCTGACCGGCTCCTCCGACCTCTACCAGGGCGACGGGCGGCGCCCACTGGCCTCGGTCAACTTCGTCACCTGCCATGACGGCTTCACCCTGCGCGACCTGGTGAGCTACGACGAGAAACACAACGAGGCCAACGGCGAGTCCAACCAGGACGGCGAGAGCTACAACCGGTCCTGGAACTGCGGGGTCGAGGGCGAAACCGACGATCCGGCGGTGCGGACGCTGCGCGAGCGCCAGATGCGCAACTTCGTCGCGACCCTGATGCTCTCCCAGGGCGTGCCGATGCTCAGCCACGGCGACGAGTTCGGGCGCACCCAGGGCGGCAACAACAACGCGTACTGCCAGGACAACGAGGTGTCCTGGGTGCGGTGGCCGGATCACGTCAAGGGGCAGGACGGCGAGTGGGAGGACCGCTCGGCGCTGGAGCTGCTGCGCTTCACTCGCTCGCTGGTGTGGCTGCGCCGCGACCATCCGGTCTTCCGGCGCCGCCGCTTCTTCCACGGACGGCCGGTGGAGGGCACCCATGACGAGCTGTCGGACATCGCCTGGTTCACCCATGAGGGCGAGGAGATGATCCCGCGCGACTGGCAGGCGGCGCATGCCAAGTCCCTCGCGGTCTTCCTCAACGGCAGCGCGATCTCCGAACCGGGCGTGCGCGGTGAGCGGATCACCGATGACTCGTTTCTGCTGCTGTTCAACGCGCACCATGAGCCGCTGGACTTCGTCGTGCCCATCGACCACGGCAAGCAGTGGCAGGTCATCGTGGACACGGCGGTGCCGGAGGGCGTGGAGCCGGGCAGCGGGGCGAAGGTGGCGGCGGGCGATGTGCTGACCCTGGTGGACCGCAGCCTGATGGTGCTGCAGCGGCCGGCCTAGCTCCGGGCATCGTCAGGGGGGCGCGTGTCGCGTCCGTTCGGGTGCGCGGACCTCTCATGGGGCGCGCCCAGTGGGTACGTACGTTCCTATGACGGCTGACCCCGGCACACCCACCGCCACCTATCGCCTCCAGCTCCAGCCCGCCTTCCCGTTCGCGGCGGCGGAGCGAGCGGTGCCGTATCTGGCCTCGCTCGGCGTCTCCCATCTGCATCTGTCCCCCGTGCTGGAGGCGGTGCCCGGCTCCACCCACGGCTATGACGTGGTGGACCACTCCACCGTCCGGGCCGACCTGGGCGGCGAGGAGGGGCTGCGCGCACTCGCCCGTACGGCGCGGGCGCACGGCCTCGGGCTGATCGTCGACATCGTCCCGAACCATATGGCCGCCCCCGCCCCCGAGCGGCTCAACGCCCCGCTGTGGGAGGTGCTGCGGGACGGGCCGCAGTCGGCGTACGCGCGGTGGTTCGACATCGACTGGCAGGCCCAGGGCGGCAAGGTGCTGCTGCCGGTGCTCGGCGGTCCGCTCGGTGAGGAGTGGGAGCGGCTGCGGATCGAGGACGGCGTGCTGCGCTACTACGACCACGCCTTTCCCTTGCGGCCCGGCACCGAGGGGCTGCCGCTCGCCGAGCTGCTGGACGCACAGTGGTACCGGCTCGGCTGGTGGCGGCTGGCCCGCACCGAGCTCAACTACCGGCGGTTCTTCACCATTTCCGAGCTGATCGCGGTGCGGGTGGAGGACCCCGAGGTGTTCGCCGCGACCCATGCCGCGCTGCTGGAGCTGGTGCGGGACGGGGTCGTGGACGGGCTGCGGATCGACCATCCGGACGGGCTCGCCGACCCGGAGGGGTATCTGCGGCGGCTGGACCGTGCGGTGCGGGCGGCGGCGGGAGACGGGGTGCGCGGTCCGGGCGGGGAAGGCGAGGACGGCGGGGGCGGGCGGCGGGCCGCGCCGGACGTCGGGGGCGGCCAGTCGACCGCGCCGGAAGGCGGTGGCGCCCGCTGGACCGTCGTGGAGAAGATCCTCGCCCGGGACGAGCGCCTGCCCGCCGCCTGGCCGGTCGCCGGGACCACCGGCTATGACGCGCTGCACCACATCGACGGGCTCTTCCTCGACCCGGACGGACTGGAGAAGCTGACCGCCCTCTACCGCGCCTTCGCCGCTCCCCCGGCCGACCTGGGCGGCGACTGGGCCGCCACGGTCCGCCGCGCCGCCCATGAGGTGGTCACGCATGAGCTGGCGGCCGAGGTGGCGCGGCTGACGCGCACCGCCTCCCGTATCTGCGCGGCCGATCCCCGGCTGCGCGACCACGCGCCCTGGGCGCTGCGCACGGCGATCCGGGAGCTGCTGGTGCGGCTGCCGGTTTACCGTCCGTACGCCTCCGTGGGCGGCCCGCCCGCGACGGACGCCGACGCGGTGATGCTGCGCTCGGCGGCGGCGGACGCCCGGGAGGCGTTCACGGTGGCGCAGGAGGCCCAGGTGGTGCGGGTGGTGCGGGACGCGGCGCTGGGCGGGCTCGGGGACGGCCCGGACCACCGCGACTTCTGCGCCCGCTTCGCACAGACTGCGGCCGCGCTGCGCGCCAAGTCGGTCGAGGACACCGCCTTCTACCGTTACGCCCCGCTGCTGTCGGCCGCCGAGGTGGGCGGCGATCCGGGGCGGCCGGCCGTGGCCCCCGAGGAGTTCCACGCCTTCTCGGCCCGGCTGCTGCGGGACTGGCCCGCCACCGGCACGGTGCTGTCCACGCATGACACCAAGCGCAGCGCGGACGCCCGGGCCCGGCTCGCGGCGCTCACCGAAGGCCCGGGCTGGTGGGGGCGGACGGTGGAGGAGCTGACCCGCTCAGCCACCGCCCCCGCCCCCGATCCCCATCTGGCCTGGACGGCCTGGCAGACCGCGCTCGCGCTGGGCCCCGGAGGCCACGGGGACGCCGAACGGCTGGTTCCGGCCGTGCTCAAGGCGGTGCGCGAGGCGGGGCTGCGGACGACGTGGACGGAGCAGAACGCGGCGTACGAGGCGGAGGTGACCGCCTTCCTGGAAGCCGGGCCCTGCGCGGCCGACCCGTCGGTGTGGGCCGCGATCGGCGCCGAACTCGACGGTCCGGCGCGGGCCAACGCGCTCGGCGCCGCCCTGCTCCACCTCACCATGCCGGGCGTCCCCGACCTCTATATGGGCACCGAGCGCGTCTATACGGCCCTCGTCGACCCGGACAACCGCCGCCCGCCCGAGCTGGGCGGCGAACCGGCGGACGGCCCGTCGGCCGAAAAGCTGCTGCTCACCCGGGCGGCACTGAACCTGCGACGAGAGCATCCGGGGTGGTTCGGCCCCGGGAGTACGTATACGCCCCTGCTCGCCTCCGGTCCGTCCGCCGAGCACTGCGTGGCCTTCTTACGGACGGACGGCACGGACAGCACAGACGGCACAGACGGCACAGACGGCACGGACGACGGCGCCGTCACCGTGGTCACCCGGCTGTCGCGGCGGCTGGCGGAGGCGGGCGGCTGGGGCGCCACCCGGCTGCCGCTGCCACCGGGCCGCTGGCGGGATCTGCTGTGCGGGCGGACGGCCGAGGGGTCCGAAGCGCTGGATGAGCTGCTGTCCGGGCTTCCGGTGGCGCTGCTGGTCCGGAGCTGACGGGCCCACCGGAACGGCCCAACCGGGCCCACCGGCGCGGCCCGTCCAGCCTTGCCTGACGGCCAGAAAGCCTGCGGCCACCTGGATCTGGCGTTGTCTCCCCCGCGTTCACGCCGGGGAGAAATCGCTCTCGTGGTCGCGACGCGGAGCGTCGCCACATCGGCTCTGTGGGGCGCGGAGCGCCCACACGGCTGCCCGGCGAAGCCGGGGAATGCGAACAACCGCCCTATGAGTAACTGGTTGTGGTGATCGCCGGGTGAAGGGTGCTCGTGTGTGCGGTGGTCGCACTACGGTCCGATGTCATGAAGCTGGTGGTTCAGGTGAAACTGCTGCCGACACCCGGACAGGCGTCGGCGTTGGAGGCGACCCTGCGGGCGTGCAACCGGGCCGCCACTCACGCCTCCGCTGTCGCCTTTGCCGAGGGCCTGAAGGACCGCAACGGTCTGCAGAAGAAGGTGTACGCGGACCTGAAAGCGGACTTCGGACTGGCGGCTCAGCCGACGGTGCGGGTGGTGAAGAAGGTCGTGGACGCCTATGCGACGCTGAAGGCCAATCTGCGGGCCGGGAATCTGGGCCCGTCCACATCGAAGCGGTACCGCACGGCGGTCGGCACCCCGGTCGTCTTCCGGCCCGGGGCGGCCCAGCCGTTCGACGACCGCTGCCTGTCCTGGCAGTACGACGCGCGCACCGTCTCCATCTGGACGGTGGACGGGCGGATGAAGGGTGTCCGCTTCGCCTGCTCCCCCGACCAGCTCAAGACGCTCGTGACCTACCGCAAGGGCGAGAGCGATCTCGTCCAGCGCGGCGGCACGTGGTATCTGATCGCTACCTGTGACATTCCGGATCCCGAGGTGTACGAGCCGGTCGACTGGATCGGGGTGGACCGGGGCATCGTGAACCTCGCCACCACGTCCGACGGCACCAGCCACCAAGGCCGCCGTCTGGGCCGCTACCGGCGCTGGCAGGCCCGCAAACGCGCCGACCTCCAGAAGAAGAACACCCGTTCGGCGACCCGCCGTCTGGTCCGCCGGGCGCAGAAAGAGAAGCGCCATGCCACCCACGTGAACCACCAGATCAGCAAGGAGATCGTGTCCGTCGCGCAACGCACCGGTCGAGGAATCGCCGTCGAGGATCTCGGCGGGATCCGGGATCGGGTACGGCTACGCCGTGACCAGCGGGGCACCCTCTCCTCCTGGCACTTCCACCAACTCGGACAGCACCTCGCTTACAAAGCGAGGAAGGCCGGGGTGCCGTTCCTCGAGGTGGATGCGGCCTACACCTCGCAGCGCTGTCCGCGCTGCGGGCACACCGGTCGAGCCAACCGGCCCGACCGGGACCACTTCTGCTGTCGTCGGTGCGGGCTCGCTGGCCCGGCCGACGTCGTCGCCGGGGTGAACGTGCGCGACCGCGCACGCTCGGCGTGGGTGTTCGTCACCGCACCCGCATCCTCCCCCTGACCGGGGGGACGGGTGGATGCGACCCGTGACCGTCCTGTCGTAGGGGGCAGTCGGGAGCGCGACGAGGTGTGAACGACCGAGTGCACAAGCTCGGCCGTTCACGGCCGAGAAGGTGACGTCCTGAAGCATTTACAGCTGCCCGGGGGCGCGCTACGTTCACCAAGCAATTGGGAGCGCTCCCACACCGACGGTTCCTGACCCGTTCACGTCGAAGGGAAACACGCGCAATGCCTCGACGATTACTGGCTCTCGCCACTTCCGCACGCCCACCGGGCCCCTCCCGTGCGCGCAGGTCCGTACTTCTGGTCCTGCTCTCGGTCCTGCCCGCCCTGGGCCTCGTCTTCTTCTCCTCGGGCGGCGCTTCCGCGCACGGCGCGCCGATGGCGCCGGGCAGCCGTACCTATCTCTGCTGGAAGTACAGCCTGTCCTCGACCGGTGAGGTCAAGCCGACCAACCCGGCGTGCAAGGCCGCGTACGACAAGAGCGGTGCGACGCCCTTCTACAACTGGTTCGCGGTGCTGCGCTCGGACGGCGCGGGCCGCACCAAGGGGTTCATCCCGGACGGCAAGCTGTGCAGCGGCGCGGCCACCGTCTACGACTTCTCCGGCTTCGACGTGGGCAGCAAGGACTGGCCGGTGACCCATCTGACGGCCGGCAAGTCGATGCAGTTCTCGTACAACGCCTGGGCCGCGCACCCGGGGTCGTTCCGCAGCTATGTCACCAAGGCCCCGATCGACCCGACCAAGCCGCTCACCTGGAACGACCTGGAGGACCAGCCGTTCAACACGGTGACGGACCCGCCGCTGTCCGGTCAGGTCGGCACGGTCGACGGCAAGTACACCTGGACGGCCAATCTGCCCTCCGGCAAGAGCGGGCGCCACATCATCTACACCGTGTGGACGCGCTCGGACAGTCAGGAGACCTTCTACAGCTGCTCCGACGTGGTCTTCGACGGCGGCAACGGCGAGGTGACGGTCCCCGGCGGCAGCGGCGGGGGCAGCGACCCCACGGACCCGCCGGGCAACCCGCCGACGGCCTCCTGCTCCGCCGCCCAGAAGGTGACCAGCACCTGGAACGGCGGCTATCAGGCCGAGGTGACGGTCACCAACTCCGGTGCCACGCCCATCTCCTCGTGGATGGTCGACTGGACGGTGCCGTCCGGGCAGCGGATCGACAGCGTCTGGAACGGCAAGCTGTCCGCCACCGGTTCATCGGCATCGGTCACCAACGCCGACTGGAACGGTTCACTGGCCGCCGGGGCGTCGACGACCTTCGGCTATACGGCCGGCGGCGGCTCCCCGGACACGGCGGCCGCGCCGATCTGCATGGTGCACTAGTCTGCCTCTCACACCAGGCCACGCAGGTGCTCCGACCCGCTCATGTATCTGTCAGGTGCACCTCATCCCATGCCGGTCTGCCGCCCCCTTCCCCCTCGCGGGCGGCAGACCGGCCCCCGGGAAAATGGCGTGGACACAGCGACATCGGCGGCCATAGAGTGCGGGCACGCCCTGAAACGAGGAAGGAGGCGAGAGCAATGGACATCACGACGTATCCGCGCTCCCGCCCCCTGTCCGCCGGGCGTATTCGCGTCTGATCCCCATCGATCAGGCATCCGACCGGGAGCGCATCACTTTCCTGGAAGGAACCCCATGACCGATCTGGTCATCCGTCCCCTCACCGAGGACGACGCCCATCTGTTCCACACCCTGCGGGTCCCCGCGCTCGTCGGCCGGGGCTGCCTCGGCCACACCTACGCCACCATCGGCCAGGGCGGCGAATACCGCCCCGAATGGACCTGGGTGGCGCTGCGCGAGGAGCGGGTCGTGGCCCGCGCCGCGTGGTGGGCCGGGCCCGAGGACACCGCGCCCATCGCCCTGGACTGGTTCGACTTCGCCGACGGTGAGGCCGACGCCGCCGCCGAACTGCTGCGCACCGCACCGCTGCGCACCGAGTACAGCCTGCTGGCTCCGCCCGGCTGGCGGGATCAGCCCGAGGTGCGGGCCGCCGGGCAGGCCCGTATCGACGCCGCCGTGTTGGGCGGGCTCGAGCCCCTGGTCGAGCGCTACCGCTATGAGTGGACGCCGGAGTGCGGGCTGCCCGAGCGCCCGGGGCGGCTGGAGTTCCGGCCGGAGCCCGATGACGCGGCGGTCGAGGACGCGCTGCGCCGCATCATGCCGGACACGCTCGACGCGCACGACCGGCGCGCCATCGCCCGGGGAGGTGTCGATGCCGCGGTGCGGGAACTCATGGACATCCTCGCCTGGTTCCCGTCACCGCGCGAGTGGTGGCGGCTGGCCTGGACGCCCGAGGGCGAGCTGGTCGGCATCCAGGTGCCCGCGCGCAATCCGGGCGGCCCCTGCGTGGGCTACATAGGGGTCGTCGCCGAGCAGCGCGGCCACGGCTACGCGTACGACCTGCTCGTGGAGTGCACCCACGATCTGGTGGAGCAGGGCGCCACCAAGATCGCGGCGGCGACGGACCAGCCCAACCTCCCCATGGCCGCCCACTTCGCCAGGGCGGGGTATCCCGTCACGCAGGAGCGCATCGACCTCATCTGACCGGTGCCGCCCTGCTGCGCCGCCGGCGCCGCGTCCCGCAGCATGGTCGGGGACCGTCGGTCGAGATGAGGAGACGCCAGTGCTGTTCGAGGTGTGGGCGCCGCACGCCGGGCGGGTCGGGCTCCATGTGGACGGGCATGACCGCCCCATGGAGCCCGACCCGGGCCGCGAGGGGTGGTGGCGGGCCGAGGCCGAGGCCGGGCACGGGACGCGGTACGGCTTCGCGCTGGACGGCGGCCCGCCGCTCCCCGATCCGCGCTCCCGCCGCCAGCCGGACGGCCCCGAGGGGCTGAGCGCGGTGGTCGACCACTCCCGCTTCCGCTGGGAGCGGGAGTGGTTCGGGCGGCCGCTGCCGGGCGCGGTCCTCTACGAGCTGCACATCGGCACCTTCACCCACGAGGGCACCTTCGACGCGGCGGCCGAACAGCTCCCGCACCTGGCCGAGTTGGGCATCACGCATGTGGAGCTGATGCCCGTCTGCCCGTTCCCCGGGACCCATGGCTGGGGGTACGACGGCGTGGCGCCCTGGGCGGTGCACGAGCCGTACGGCGGGCCGGAGGGGCTGGCGCGGTTCGTGGACGCCGCGCACGGGCACGGCCTCGGGGTGGTCCTCGACGTGGTCCACAACCATCTGGGCCCCTCCGGCAACCACCTCCCGGCCTTCGGCCCGTACTTCACCGAAACCCACCACACCCCCTGGGGCGCGGCGGTCAACCTCGACGCGCCCGGCTCCGACGAGGTGCGCGCGTACTTCACCGGCAGCGCGCTCGCCTGGCTGCGCGACTTCCGCCTGGACGGGCTGCGGCTGGACGCGGTGCACGCGCTGCGCGACAACCGGGCCCGGCACTTCCTGACCGAGCTGTCGGCCGCGGTGGACGCGCTGGCCGCCCGCACCGGCCGTCCGCTGTTCCTGATCGGCGAGTCGGATCTCAACGATCCGCGCACCACCACCCCGCGCGAGGCGGGCGGCCACGGGCTGCACGCGCAGTGGAACGACGACTTCCATCACGCCCTGCACACCTTTCTCACCGGTGAGCGGCAGGGCTACTACGCCGACTTCGCGGCCGAGGGGCCCGGGGCGCTGGTCAAGACGCTGATGGGCGGCTTCTTCCACGACGGCACCCATTCGACGTTCCGGGGCCGCCGCCACGGCACTCCACTGACCCCCCACACCACCCCCGCGCACCGGCTGCTCGGCTATGCCCAGACGCATGACCAGGTCGGCAACCGGGCGGTCGGCGACCGGCTCGCCGCGAGGCTCTCCCCCGGGCTACTGGCCTGCGCGGCGGCCGTGGTGCTGTGCGCGCCCTTCACCCCCATGCTCTTCATGGGCGAGGAGTGGGGCGCCCGCACGCCCTGGCAGTACTTCACCGACCACCAGGATCCGGAGCTGGCCGAGGCGGTGCGGTCCGGCCGCCGCCGGGAATTCGCCGCCCACGGCTGGGCGGAGGGGGACATCCCCGACCCCCAGGACCCGGCCACCCGGCTGCGGTCCTGCCTCGACTGGCGGGAGGCGGAGCGGGAGCCGCACCGGGCGCTGCTCGACTGGTACCGCCGACTGATCGCGCTGCGCCGCGCCGAACCGGCCCTGACCGACCCCACCTGGGCGTATACGGGTCTGTCCACCGGTTCGGACGGCTGCTTCAGCTTTCAGCGCGGCCCGCTGCGGGTCCTGCTCAACCCGGGCGACCGGCCGGTCGAGACCTGGCTGGGGCCCCGGACCGGCGAGGTCACCGAGGTGGTCGCCGCCTGGCGGCGGATCGAGCTCCCGGGCCCGGACGGCATGCTGAGGCTGCCGCCCGAGACCGCCGCCGTGCTGCGGCTCGGGCCGCGGCCCTGAGGCTCAGCCCTCCTCGGGGCTCAGCCCTCCTCGGGGGTCAGCCGCAGCGAGATGGAGTTGATGCAGTAGCGCTGGTCGGTCGGGGTGGGGTAGCCCTCGCCCGCGAAGACATGGCCGAGGTGCGAACCGCAGCGGGTGCACCGCACCTCGGTGCGGGCCATGCCGTGCGAGCGGTCCTCCAGCAGCTCGACGGCCGAGCTGTCCGCCGGGTCGTAGAACGACGGCCAGCCGCAGTGGCTCTCGAACTTCGTCTCCGAGCGGAAGAGCTCGGCCCCGCACGCCCGGCAGGAGTAGACGCCGACCGTCTTGGAATCGGTGTACTCACCGGTGAAGGCACGCTCGGTGCCGGCTTCCCGCAGTACGTGGTACTCCTGCGGGGTCAGCTCGGCGCGCCACTGCTCCTCCGGCTTGTCGATCTCGTACGCCATGGGGACGGACCTCCTCAGTTCTCCGGGCTCTGCAGACGGGCGAGAATCTCCGGACCGAGATCGGTCACATCGCCCGCGCCCATGGTGAGAACAAGGTCACCGGGCTTGGCCATTCCGGCGATCAGCTCGGGCACCGCGTTCCGGTCGTGTTCGGCGGTCACATCCGCCCCGTGGCGGGCCGCGGCGTCGATGACCAGGGCGCTGGTGATGCCGGGGACGGGGTCCTCGCGGGCAGGGTAGATGTCGAGGACCACGGAGGCGTCGGCGAGCGCGAGCGCCTCGCCCATCTCGGTGCCCAGCTCCTGGGTGCGGCTGAACAGATGCGGCTGGAAGACCACCAGCACCCGGCCCTCCCCGGCGCCGCCGCGGATCGCCTCGAGATCCGCGGCGATCTCGGTGGGGTGGTGGGCATAGGAGTCGATCACCTGCACCCCGGCCGCGGTGCCCTTGAGCTGCAGCCGCCGCTTGACGCCCGTGTACGAGGCGAGGGCGGGGGCCAGCTCGCGGGCCGGGACGCCGAGGGCGGCGCCCGCGGTGAGGGCGGCGACGGCGTTGAGCGCGTAGTGACGGCCGGGGACGGAGACGGTGAAGGTGATCTCCGCGCCGCCCAGGGATTCCGCGAGCCGGACGGTGACCTCGCTGGTCAGCCCGTGCGGCTCGATGGCCAGGACCCGTACGTCGGCGCTCTCGTCCTCGCCGTAGGTGAGCACGCGCGGCGGCTCCTCGCCCCCGGTGACCCGGGCGGTCAGCTCACGGGCGCCGGACTGGTCGGCGGAGATCACCAGCGCGCCACCGGGCCGGATCCGGCCGACGAAGGTCTCGAACGACGCGTAGATCTCGTCCATCGAGGCGTAGTTGGCGTGGTGGTCCAGCTCCACATTGAGGATGATCGCCACCTCGGGCGCGTACTTGTGGAAGCTGCGGTCGCTCTCGTCGGCCTCGGCGACGAAGATCTCGCCGTCGCCGTGGCGGGCGCTGGAGCCGGGGGCGTCCAGATCGCCGCCGATGACGTACGACGGGTCCAGGCCCAGGGTGCGCAGCGATACGGCCAGCATCGAGGTCGTGGTCGTCTTGCCGTGGGTGCCCGCGACCGCGATCGGCCGGGAGCCGTCCATCAGCGCGGCGAGCGCGTCGGAGCGGTGCACCACCGGGATGCCGCGCTCGTGCGCCGTGACCATTTCGAGGTTGTCGGCGCGGATGGCGCTGGAGACGACGACGCTGGTGGCGTCGGCGGCGATGTTCCCGGCGGCGTGGCCGATGTGCACCGTCGCGCCGAGCTCGCGCAGCGCCCCGACGATCGGCGAGTCCTTGGTGTCGCTGCCCGAGACCCGTGCGCCACGCATGGCGAGGACCTTCGCCACGCCCGACATCCCGGCGCCGCCGATGCCGATGAAGTGCGGTCGATCCAGCGCGTCGGAGGCGGTGCCGGCCGGTGCCATGTACGGGTCTCCCCTGGTTCTCGGTGTGTGCTGTCGGCCCGATTCTCGCACCCCCGGCGGCCCGCCCCGCCGATGGCCGCGGGGACCCGTGCCGCGGCTCAGCCGCCGGCCGTGGTCTGGTCCTCGTCCACCGCGTGCGAGAAGAGCTTCAGCACCGGGACCCCCACCTTGTGGCGCGCCCGCGAGGCCCAGTCCCGGTGGAAGAACTCCTCCACGAAGTGCGGGGCGGTGAGCACGATCACCTCGTCGGCCCGGGTCTCCTCCACGACACCGCGCAGCACCTCCAGCGGACGGCGCTGGACGACATGGCCCCGGGCCCGGCTTCCGGCCGCCTCGAGCGCGGCCACCGAGTGGGTCAGTGCCTGCTCGGCGGGCTCCAGCGCCTCCCTGCCCTCCGGTTCCTCCCCCTCCTGGGTGGCCTGCTCCAGCTCGCCGAGGGCAATGTCGTCGATCGCGCGCAGCAGCCGGTCCTTGCTGCCCCGGGGCTGCATCAGGACGACGAAGGAGACCGGGTCATCGCCGTGCAAGGTGGTGACGAATTCCACGTCGGCGGGGGTCAGGGGCTTCTCAATCATCAATACGCTCGTGAACACGGCGGATGCCCTTCTCCTTCGCGATCCTTTTCGCGGGTTTACGGATGTTTTTATAAGTTATTGGTAAATCCGACGGTAGCGGGTGAATAGAAACCCGGCTTCCTCCAGGACGGAATCGAGAGTGAACTGTTCCGGTTCCCCCAGTTCGGCTCCGTCCATGATCCGCTTCGCGTCGCCCGCGGTGACCAGGGGTGCCACCGCCAGACACAGCTCGTCCAGCACCCCGGCCGCCGCGAACTGCGCCAGCAGCGTGGGGCCGCCCTCGGTCAGCAGCCGCGTGTGGCCGAGCTCCGCGAGCGCGGTCACGACCGCCGCCGCGTCGACCCGTCCGGACGGCCCCGCCCCGGCGAAGACCACCTCGGCCCCCGCGGCACGGGCCCGCTCGATCCGCTCCGCCGCGGCCGCCGCGCCCGTGATCACGATCGTCGGGGCCGGCGGCTCGGTGAACAGCGGCATCGAGAAGTCCAGGTCCAGGCTCGCACTCACGACGGCGATCGCGGGCGCGGGCGCCTGCCCGAGCGCCGCCCGCCGCTCGGCGAACGCCTTACGGGCGCGTGCCGGGCGGTAGCCCTCGAGGCGCACGGTCTCCGCGCCCACCACCACGGCGTCGGCGAGGCCGCGCAGCACCCCGAAGATCCGCATATCGGCGTCGGAGGACAGGGGCTTGGACCGGCCGTCGTGATGGGCCGCCCCGTCCAGCGAGGACACCATGTTGGCCCGCAGGAAGGCGCCCGAGGGGCCGTGCGGCGGCTCCGGATACGCATAGGCGTCGGCCAGTTCGTCGAGACCCCATTCACGGTCTTCGGCCGCGCGCTCTCCGGCCGCGCGCGCTCCGGCCGCGCGCGCTCCGGCCGCGCGCGCTCCGGCTTCACGCTCTCCGGCGGTCGTTTCGGCGGAGCTGTCGGCAGACGTTCGGGCAGGCACGGGGAACAGGCGTCGCATAGGCCGCAGTGTGACATGCCTCCCTCTCGGACAGTGCTCGGGTGAAGAGCGACTACCCTGGATATCCGTGTCTGCACCAACCACCGCATCAGGCTCGGCAGGCCGCATAGCCGCCGAAGCCCCCGCTGCCCCCGCCGCTCTCACCGCCCGTGCGCCGCAGGTTCCCGCGGAGCGCCTGGTCGCCGAGATGGTGCCGCCTCCCCGCTTCGCCACCGTGAGCTTCGACAACTACA
This sequence comes from Streptomyces hygroscopicus, assembly GCA_002021875.1. NCBI lineage: Bacteria > Bacillati > Actinomycetota > Actinomycetes > Kitasatosporales > Streptomycetaceae > Streptomyces > Streptomyces hygroscopicus. The sequence continues at coordinate 9,059,853 of CP018627.1, read as the reverse complement.
TCACCGACCCCGGCCAGCCCAGCCAGGCCGAGGCGGTCGAGGCACTGCGAGGCTTCGCCGGACAGCTCGACGGCGGGGCGGACGCGAAGGGCGGCCGCCGCAGGCGCTGGTTCCGCCGGGAGACCAGGCCCGCGGCGAACGGCGGCCCGCGCGGGATGTACCTCGACGGCGGCTACGGCGTCGGCAAGACCCATCTGCTGGCCTCCCTGTGGCACGCCACCCCGGCCGCCCCCGAGCTGAAGGCGTTCGGCACCTTCGTGGAGCTGACCAACCTGGTCGGCGCGCTCGGCTTCCAGCAGACCGTGAAAACCCTGAGCGGCCACCGGCTGCTGTGCATCGACGAGTTCGAGCTGGACGACCCGGGCGACACCGTCCTGGTCTCCACGCTGCTGGGCAAGCTGGTCGAGGCGGGCGTGGCGCTCGCCGCGACGTCCAACACGCTGCCCGGCAAGCTGGGCGAGGGCCGGTTCGCCGCGGCCGACTTCCTGCGCGAGATACAGGGGCTGTCCGCCCACTTCCGTGCGCTGCGCATCGACGGCGAGGACTACCGCCACCGCGGTCTGCCCGCGGCCCCGGCCCCGCACTCCGACGAGACGGTCACCCGGGCCGCGCGCCACATACCCGGCGCCTCCCTGGACGACTTCCCCGCCCTGCTGGACCATCTGTCCCGGGTGCATCCGAGCCGCTACGGCGCGATGTGCGACGGCGTCCAGGCCGTCTGCCTGACCGGGGTCGGCCCGATACCCGACCAGTCGACCGCGCTGCGGCTGGTGGTGCTGGCCGACCGGCTCTACGACCGCGAGGTGCCGGTGCTGGCCTCCGGGGTGCCGTTCGACCAGCTCTTCAGCGAGGAGATGCTGAACGGCGGCTACCGGAAGAAGTACTTCCGCGCGATATCCCGGCTCACGGCCCTCGCCCGGGACGCGAAGGGGCTGGCCGACGCGTCGTACGGCCGTTGATCGGATGGTTCCCGCGCACCCGCACCCGTGATACACACGTGCGGTCATATTCTCTGTCCGCCAGCAGGGAGTTACCGCATGTCAGCGACACGACGTCAGCTTCTCGGCCGCACCGGTGCGCTGGGGGCCTCCATCGCCTCGATCGCCTTCACCGGCAGCGTCTCCGAACTCTTCGCCGGAACGGCCGCGGCCGCCGAACCCGATTCCCCGCCACTCGGCCGGGGCGGCTACGGCCCCCTGGTCCCCGACCCCGATGAACTGCTCGACCTGCCCGAGGGATTCCGCTACCGGGTGCTCTCTCGTGAGGGCGACGAACTCCGCTCCGGCGAGGGCAAGGTCCCCAGCCACTGCGACGGCATGGCCGCCTTCCCGGGCCGCACCGGCGGCCACCACGGCCGTACGCATCTCGTCCGCAACCATGAGAACCGTAATGACGCCGCGATCCGCGTCCCCGCGGTCAGCGGCCTCACCTACGACCCGATGGGCCTGGGCGGCTGCACCGCCCTGGAGCTCGACTCCGGCAACCGCGTACTGTCCGAGCGGGTGGCCATCGCGGGCACCGCGGTCAACTGCGCGGGCGGCCCCACGCCCTGGCACACCTGGCTGACCTGCGAGGAGACCGAGGACCGGGCCGGTACCAACGGCTACACCAAGGACCACGGCTTCATCTTCGAGGTCGACCCCTACGATCCGCGCCGCACCGGCGCCGTACCGCTCACCGCCATGGGCCGCTTCCAGCACGAGGCCATCGCGGTCGATCCGCGCAGCGGCGTCGTCTACGAGACCGAGGACGCCTTCGAGAAGCCCTTCGGGCTCTTCTACCGCTTCCGGCCGAAGAAGCCGCTCGGCGGCATCGGCTCGCTACGGGCGGGCGGGGAGCTGCAGGCGCTGCGGGTGCCTGGGGTGCCCGATCTGTCCACCATCCAGGAGCCCGGCACCACCTTCGACCGCGTCGAGTGGGTGGACGTCCCCGACCCGCTCGCCCGCCAAACCCCCATCCGCTTCCAGGACTTCGGCCCCGGCGGCATCACCCACGCCCAGAAGCTGGAGGGGTGCTACTGGGGCGGCTCGTCCGTCTACTTCGTCTCCAGCTTCGCCAAGAGCGCGGACGGCTCGGCGGCCGATCACTTCGGCCAGATCTGGCGCTACGACCCCGATCGGCGGCGCCTCACGCTGGTGATCGTCTTCGGCCCCGAGACGGATGTCCAACTGCCCGGGGAGTCCCCCGACAACATCACGCTCGCGCCCAGCGGCGGCCTGATGGTCTGCGAGGACGGCAACGGCGCCCAGCACGTCTTCGGGCTGACCCGGCGCGGCGAGGTCTATCCGATGGCCCGGGGTGCACAGAACATCGGCACACCGGAGGAGCCCGAGTGGGGTGAGTTCGCGGGCGTCACCTTCGCGCCGGACCGCCGCACGATGTACGTGAACTGCTACACCCCGGGCACGACGTTCGCCGTGACCGGGCCCTGGCGCCACTAGCGCCGTTCCGCGGCGCTGGGTTGGGCCCTGTCCGGCGGCTTCGTCGGGCAGGGCCTACGGGGTGTCCGGCGGGTCTTTCCCCTCCCCACCCCTTCCCGATATCAGGGGCTCCGCCCCTGGACTCCGGGTCCGGGGCAGAGCCCTGCCACGCGGCGGAGCCGCGAATCGATGCCGTGGGAAGGGACGAGGAGGGGAGCAGCCCGCCCGCCCGTGCCCATTGCCAGGGGCTCCGCCCCTGGGCCCGGGGTCTGGGGCAGAGCCCCGGTTGGGGAAGGGGCGGGGCGGGGAGCAGACAGCCGCCGGCGGCAGGATCCGCCGGACACCTCCTAGCCGGAGCAGGCGGTGCGCTGGGCCTCCTGCCACTCGCAGACGGGGCACAGCGTCGCTCCGGGGCGCGAGGCGGGGTGCTCGGTGGGCTCGCCGCACAGCACGCAGTCCGCGTACGGCGGGCCCTCGGGAAGGCCCTTACGGTCGTCATGGACCAGTCGGTCGTCCACGACTCGTCGATCGTTCACGGCCCGGCGATCGTCCATGAGTCCTCGCTCGTCCACGACTCGTCGCTCGTCCACGACTCGTCGCTCGTCCATGGCCCGAATCCTACGACCGGCGGGAGCTGAGCGCGCAGACCAGCGCGGTCGCCCCGGCGGCGGCCGCGGCGGTCAGGGCCAAGGGCAGCAGGGGCATCGTCACGGTGCCGCTGCGCGAGCCGTCGACCAGCCCCGACACGGCGGCGTTCGCGGGCGATGCACCGGCCACCGACACCAGCAGCGCGGCGAGCATGGTGACCGGGATCGCCCAGCCGGGGCGGCGCAGCAGCGGCCGGTTGCACAGCGCGCCGACGGCCGTGCCGAGCAGAGCGCACGCGACCGCGGCGAGCAGCCCGGCGACGGTCGCCTCCGGCACGGGAACCTCGTGCTGGTGGTCCGCGCTGTGCGGATCGCTGACCGCCGCGACGAGCAGCGTCCCGGGGGTGCCGAGCAGCAGCGCCGCGCCCAGCGCGGTCAGCACAGCGGCGAGATGCACCCGGGCCGGTCCGACCGCCGCCGAGGCGCAGTCGCGCGCCGCGGCGGGCTCCTGGGTGACGCACACCCGCACCAGCCAGGCGGCGATGGGCAGCAGCGCGGCGGCGGCGTAGCCGAGCGAGTCGAGGATCGGCTGCCCGGACTGCACCCCGATCCCCAGGAACGCGCCGTAGAGCAGCAACGGCGGCAGCCAGCGGTGCGAGCGTGCCAGCAGGGCCGCCTGATAGCGCAGCAACGCGGTCATGCCTTCTCCTTCGGCGCCTCGGCGGGCCCGTAAAGCGCTTCGGTGGACTCCTGGGGCGCCTTGTTGGGTTCCTGAGGCCCTTCGGTGCGCTCGTGACGCGCCTCAGTGTGCTCGTGACGCGCCTCGGCGGGCTCGCGAGACGCCTCGGCGGGTTCCTGAGGCCCTTCAGCGGGCTCCTGGGTGTCGCCGATGGCCGTCACCGCGCGGATGTGCCACGGCGGGTCGGCGGCCAGGAGGGTACGGAGCAGGGCGTCGGAGTCGGCGGCCCCGACCTCGGCCGTCAGCCACACGACGCGGCCGGCCGGACCGGCGGCCGCGCTCCCGTGTGCCGCCGCGGGCCCGTACTCGTGCACCACCGCGCCGGGCAAGGCGGCGGGCAGCCCGGCCCCCGGCGCTCCTTCGGCCTCCACCCGCATCCGTGGCCCGACGGCGGGCAGGTGATGCGCCACCGGCGGCCGAGCTCTGCCCGGCACCGCGCGCTCCCCGCCCGGCGCCTCCGCCGACGTCGCGCGGGCCGCGCGCGAAGCCGGGTCCCTGCCCAGGAGCCGGACGGCGGCGGCGGGATCGACGTGCGCCGCCGAGGATCGAGCCGCCGCCTGGTCCGGGGCGCTTCCGGCCGGGTGAGGATGTCCGGCTTCCCCGGACGCGCCGGGATGTTCGGCTTCCCCGGACGCGCCGGGATGTTCGGCTTCCCCGGACGCGCCGTGCGCGCCGTGCGCGTCCACGTCCACCGGCACCAGCCGGGTCCCGGCGACGCGCAGGACCCGGTCCGGGGCCCCGGCGAGGCGGCGTGGGTCATGGTCGACGAAGACGACCGCGCCGCCGTCGGCCACCCGCTCGGCGACCGCCGCATCCAGCACCCCGCGCGCGGCCTGGTCGAGGCCCGTCCATGCCTCGTCCAGGACCAGCAGCCCGGGGGCGGCCAGCAGCGCCTGTGCCACGGCGATCTTCTGGCTGGTGCCCTTGGACAGCTCGGCGAGCGGGGTGGCGGCGTAGCCGTCCGCCCCGAACCGCTCCAGCCACTCCCCCGCCCCGCGCACCGCCGCGGCGCGGGACAGCCCGTGGATCCGGCCCAGGTGGGTGAGGTAGCCCAGGGCGGAGAACGGCAGCTCGGCGGGGAATCGCTCGGGCACGTAGGCGGTGGCCGGGCGGCCGGTGATCCGGCCCGTGCTGGGGGCGTCGATCCCGGCGAGCAGCCGCAGCAGCGTGGACTTGCCGCTGCCGTTACGCCCCTCGACTCGGGTCAGCGAACCCGGCCGTACGTCGAGATCGACACCGCTCAGCACCCAGGGCCCGCCCAGGCCGTAGCGGCGGCCGACTCCTCGCAGTCTCATGTCGGTTGAGCATAGGCGCGCGCCCCGCGGCCCGGCGGCCCCAGCACCCCCTCCGGCGAATCTTCGCGGGCCCGCGACGCCTGGCGCGGGGCCCCCAGCTACCGCTGGCAGGTGCCCCCGGCCGCGTTGTCGGGATCGTCCGAGTACGAGATCCACCGGACAGGACCTGGCGGCGGTCCTGGCACACTGGGCGCGTGACCAGCACCGACGCCAGCGCCGAAGTCCACAGCGAGACCGGCACCGAGACCAGCACCCGGGCAACCGCTCACCACGGCACCGGATCCGGTGCCGACAGCAGCCCCTTCCGGCACTCCGAGACCGACCGGGACGCCGCGCCGCAGTTCGTCCTGCCCCTGGTGGTCCGGATCGAGAAGGCCGCGCCCCCGGCGCGCACGGACGCCCTGGAGACGGCGGCGCGCGCGGTGCTGGTGCTGCTGTCGGACGAGCGGGCGACGGCCGCGGACGGCGAGTGGGCCCAGGCCGTACGGGACTGGCAGGACGCCCGGATCCGCAAGGTCGTGCGGCGGGCGCGCGGCGCGGAGTGGCGGCGCGCGGCCGAGCTGCCGGGCATCACGGTCACGGGCCGGGCGCCCGCCGCGACCGCTGCCGAGGACGCGCCGCCGCCGGCCGCCGAGGTGCGGGTGTTCCCGCCGGTGCCGCTGGACGGCTGGCCCAAGGAGCTGGCCAAGCTCCAGGTCTCCGGCACCGACCTGGACGACCCCGAGCCGCCGCCCGCCCCCGATCTCACCGGTCCGGTGCTGTGGCTGAGCCCCCATGTGGAGATGTCCGCGGGCAAGGCGATGGCCCAGGCCGGGCACGGCGCGCAGTTGGCCTGGTGGGAGCTGGACGACGCGGTGCGGGCGGCCTGGCGCGAGGCCGGGTTCCCGCTGGCGGTGCGTACGGCGTCGGCCGAGCGGTGGGACGAGCTCACCACGAGCGGGCTGCCGGTGGTGCGCGACGCGGGGTTCACGGAGATCGCACCGGGGTCCTGCACGGTGGTGGCGGACCACCCGGCACTGCGGCGGCCGTAAGGCCGTCGCGCGGAGCCGGGGTTCCTTGCGCGCGGGGGCAACTCCCGCGGCGCCGGGGGCCGTACCTCCGGTGGACCGCGGAATCCCGTCTCACGTGCCGCCCGCCCAATGCACCGCCCCATGCACCGTCCCACGCGCCGCCCCATGCACCGTCCCACGTGCCGTACGACGGCCACCGGCGGCGCCTGTCGTGCGTCGTCTTCCCCTCCCCGAACCGCGTTGGCGGATCCCGGCACGCCGAACGTGGTGCATGCGTTTGAGCCACCACGGGCACCAGCAGCGTGCGGTGGGCGTGATGACAGGATGAGGGAATGGTGACGAATCAGCCGTGGGCAGAGCTCCACCGTGATCTCTCGGCGGCGCGGACATGGGTGTACGACCCGGTCGGTTTTGCCTGCTCACAGCCAGTGCCCGAGCCGGAGAGCGCCGAGTACGCGGCTCACGGGTTCACGCTCGACGGGCTCTCGGTCAGGTTCCGGGTGGCCAAGACCACCCCGACGAAGGTTGGCCAGTTCGTCACCGTCTGGCAGCGGTCCACGGAGGGGCCGATCCGGCCCTTCGACGCCGACGACGGGGTTGACCTCATCGTCATCAGCAGCCGCGACAGCGGCCACTTCGGACAGTTCGTGTTCCCGAGCGAGGTGCTGTGCGAGCGCGGGATCATGTCCCGGAACGGCTCCGCCGGGAAGCGAGGGTTCCGCGTCTACCCGCCGTGGGTGACCACGACCAATCGCCAGGCCCGCAGCACTCAGGCGTGGCAGGTGAACCACTTCCTGCACCTCGGCGAGGACGGGCTCGTCGACCTGGCGCGCGCCCGCGCCCTCTACTACGCGTAGATCCACGCACAGGTCCACCACGCGTAGGTCCACGCTTCGGTCTCGGCCAGGCAGCCGGAACCACCCGGCGCCGCGGCGGCCGTAAGGCCGTCCGCCGCGCCGGGGCTCCTTCCGCTCCCAGCGGCTATCGCTTGCGGCGGCGGATCGCGCGGGTGACGACCGGCGGGAGCACGTCGGCGGCGAGCCGCCGGACCGCGGTGGGGCGGCGCGCCGCGGCGGCGGACGCCGGTGCGGTGGGCGCGGAGCGCTGCTCGGGGGCGGGGTCGCGCGGCTCGTCGGCGTAGCGGGACGTGGGCGGGATCGGGTTCGCGGGCTTCCCCGAGAACCGCAGCACCCTGCGGCCCGCGATCTCCTGCACGCTGGTGTGCATCCCCTTGCGCCACTCCTCGTCCGCGAGCAGCTCGTCCTGGATCGGCTCCGGATCGCCCCAGGTGCCGTAGAGCTTCTGCGTCGTCAGGCAGATCGGCCGCAGGCCCCGGGTGAACACCGCCTCCCAGGTCGCGGCGGCCACCCCGGGGGTGTGCTCGGAGCGGAAGTCGTCGAGGACGACGAGGCCGCCGGGCACCAGCGTGCTGTGCGCGGTGCCGATGTCGCCCGCCACATGCTCGTACAGGTGCGAGGCGTCCACGTGGATGAAGCGGCAGGTGTCCGCGCCGACGTGGTCGGGCACGACGGAGGTCGGCCCCTGGATGACGAACGGCAGCTCGTCCCAGAAGGCCAGGTAGTTCTGCTCGAATGCGGTGCGGGTCAACGTGGAGTACGACTTGCGTGCCTCCGCCGCGTTCTTCTCGTCCGGCGCGTCCGCGTCGAAGAGGTCACAGACCGTGAACCGCTCGTTCGCCCGCAGATACGCGGCGGTGAAGATGGCGCTCTTGCCCATGTAGGCGCCCATCTCCATCAGGTCCCCGTGCTGCCCGAGGCGCTCCTGGCGGGTCAGAAAGCGGTCGAACAGTACTTGGTCAAGGCTGGGGAACCAGCCCTTGACGTCATTCAGGCTGCGGGGACGCTGGGCCGCGGGGGCGGTGGTGACCGTCATGTGGCTCTCTGTTCGTCGATGGCGGCGGTCCGGAGAGACGTGTCCGGTAATCGTGTCCGGGAGCCCCTGGGGGAAAGGATCCTCGGGGACGGGGTCCCGGGGGACGCGAGTGGCCGCCACGGTCGCAGTGAAAGGCAACGCGGGACCGTCTCTCCTGTGACCATTTTGTGACCACGCCTCCTCCGGAAGGTCTTACGGAGCGGTGACGGAACGGCGCGGGGGCGGGCCCCGGCGCCCGCTCGGGCCTAGCGTCGTCCCCATGCGTGTACTGGTCACCGGAGGTGCGGGCTTCATCGGCTCGCATATCGTCACCGCCCTCACCGAGCACGGCCATGAGCCGGTCGTCCTCGATGCCCTGCTCCCGGCCGCTCATCCGACGCCGCCTGTGGTGGACGGGGAGTGGATCCATGCCGATGTGCGGGACCGGGAGGCGGTGGTCGCGGCGCTGCGCGGCGTGGACGCCGTATGCCACCAGGCGGCGATGGTCGGTCTCGGCAAGGATTTCGCGGACGCCCCGGCCTATGTGGGCTGCAACGACCTGGGCACCGCGGTGCTGCTGGCGGCGATGGCGGAGCGCCGGGTGCGCGAACTGGTGCTGGCCGGGTCGATGGTCGTCTACGGGGAGGGCCGCTACGACTGCCCCCGCCACGGCCGGGTCCGTCCCGGTCCGCGCGCCGAGGCGGATCTCGCGGCGGGCCGCTTCGACTCCCGCTGCCCCGAGTGCGGCACATCGCTGCGGCCCGGCAAGGTGGAGGAGGACGCACCGGTCGATCCACGCAATGTGTACGCGACGACGAAGCTGGCCCAGGAGCATCTGGCGGCGGCCTGGGCCCGGTCGGTGGGCGGCCGTGCGGTGTCGCTGCGCTACCACAATGTGTACGGGCCGGGGATGCCGCGCGACACCCCCTACGCGGGGGTCGCCTCCTTCTTCCGCTCCGCCCTGGCGCGCGGCGATGCCCCCACGGTCTTCGAGGACGGCGGCCAGCGCCGGGACTTCGTCCATGTCCGGGACGTGGCCGCGGCCAATGTCGCCGCCCTGGAGGCGGCGCCGGAGGTGGTGGCGCCGTCCACGCTGACCGCGTACAACACCGGCAGCGACGACCCCCATACGGTGGGCGAGATGGCCGCGGCCCTGGCCACGGCGTTCGGCGGCCCGGCGCCCGTGGTGACGGGCGGGTACCGGCTGGGCGACGTACGGCATATCACCGCGTCGTCGCGGCGGATCCGCGAGGCACTGGGCTGGCGCGCGGCGATCTCCTTCACGGAGGGCATGACCGCATTCGCCCGCGCCCCACAGCGCGCGGGAGTGTGAGGGGAGCGGGGTCCGAGGGGACCGCGTCGCCTAGATGATCGATTCCAGGGGATGACCGCGGCGACGCGGGCGAGGGTGTCCACAATCGGGTTGTGACAACGCCCGGCCTGGCGCCGTGGCGCCCATCGGTAGGCATCACCCCCAGACCGACCGACGCGGAGCCGGTCACGTCGACGGTGATGCGGGCTGCCGCTGCCGCCCCCCGAAGGACTGCGGGAACTGTCGGGCACAGGGCCGGCCAACGCACTGCGACGAGCTGTCCGCCGGGCCGTGGTGGAGAAGGCCCGCACCGACCCCCACGCCCTACGGCGACTGGGCCGCAAGCGCCTGACCGCCCCGCTGATCCGGCACAGCCGTGGCCAGTGGCGCGAGGAACACGCCGAACGGATCGTCAACGCCGCCCAGCAGACCCTCAGCCCGGTGCCCGCGGCATCAGCGGAGCGAATAACTCCCAACCCCGGTCGGTGAGTTCATGCCGACGCATCACGGTCACCGTGATCCCCCACCTGATGATCCCCAAAGCAGACTCTAGTAACATTACAGAACTACTTTTAATTCACAACTACTACCGGGATGACCAGGGAGGAGAAGTCGTGTCCGACCACAAGAGTCACGTCAGCTTCCAGCACGGACAGGAGTTCCTGGCCGCGATCTCCGAGCGCTGGAACTACCAGATCCTGCGGGAGGTATTTTTCGGTATCGGCCGGTTCGGCGAGCTCAAGCGAACCCTGGGCATCTCGGCGAACATCCTCACGGCGCGACTCAACAGCCTGACCGAACTGGGCCTGCTCACCAAGCGCGCCTACCGCTCGGACAAGCCCTGGTACGAATACGAACTCACCGACAGCGCCCGCGAACTCGTGGTCCCCGCCATCGCGACCATTACGCGCTGGGCCGAGACCCAGACGACGGACGACGACACCGCACATCACCTGCTGATGCACACGACATGCGGGAACCCGACCAATCCGTACCTCGCGTGCAGCAGCTGCCATCAGCCGGTCGAGGCGTCGACCCTGCGGCCGGTATCCACCGAGGTAAGCGGCGCCGATCAGGAGTAGGAGACGGCTCCGGGGCCCGCCGACCGCCTCGGCCGTGGACGGCCAAGACGCTAGTAGCGTTCTGAAACTAGTAGCGATACGCTACTAGTAGATCGCTTGAACGTCTCACCCGTTCACGGAAAGGACTGATCATGACCACGCAATGGCTCGAAGGGACCGCCGAGAAGCTGATCCCCACCTCACTGGGCCTGGTCAATGTGCGCGTCGGCGGCCGTTCCGACGGCCCCGCCATGGTGTTCTGGCCGAGCCTGATGATGGACGGCACCATGTGGCAGCACCAGTACGAGCACTTCGCCCCGGCCCATCGCGTCGTGCTCATCGACAGCCCCGGACACGGCAAGTCCGACGCGCTGCGCAAGATCATCGATCTCGAGGACTGCTCGGACGCGCTCGTCGAGATCCTCGACGCGCTCGACATCGACAAGTGCGTCCTGGTGGGCAACAGCTGGGGCGGCATGCTCGCCGGGGTCTTCCCGGCCTACCACCCGCAGCGGACCGCGGCAGCGATCGGCATCAACTGCACAGCCTCCCTGCCCACCATGTTCGAGAGCATCTGGGCCACCGCACTGTCCACGTTCCTCTCGCTGCACGCGAAAATGCCACCGCTGGCCGCCAAGGCCGCGCGTGGCGCGTTCGCCGGCCCCACCGCCGAGGCCACCAACCCGGAGTTCGTCGAGTTCACCAAGTTCGTCCTGCGGGACGACCCGAAGTCGGTCGCGTGGGCGCTGCGCTCCATCCTCATCGGCCGCAAGGACGAGCACCGCCGGCTGAACACCATCAAGGACGTGCCCGTCCTGATCATCGCCGGTGAGGAGGACAGCCAGTTCCCCGTTCATGTGGTGCGGAAGATGGCCGACGCCATCGAGGGCAGCACCTTCCGGGTGCTGCAGCACACCGCCCACCTCGCCGCCCGCGAAAATCCCCAAGGCGTCAACGCCGAGATCGACGCCTTCCTCGCCGACCTGCCCGCCGCGGCCTGATCAGGAGGCCACCACCATGACAGACATGACAGGCACCGCACATGCGACGGCCGCGCCCGACTGGGTCCTGAGGTTCATGGACGCCATCGACACCCTGGAGTTCGACGAGGGCTTCGCACCGCTGACCGAGGACACCGACATGTTCTTCGGCACCGCACACATCCATGGCGTGGAGGCCATCAAGGCGTTCTTCGTCAAGATCGACGAGCCGCTGAACATCACCCATGAGGTCCTGGAGTGCTGGACCACGGGTGACGGCGTCCTCCTGCTGCGCGGTGAGGCGGCCATGGCCAAGAAGACCGCACCGGAGCAGGTGGTACGCGCCCCGTTCATGCACATCTTCTACCTCGACCGCACGGAGCCGGTCCGGGTCCGGACACTCCGCGTCACCGCGGGCCCGCTTCAGACCGACTCCGTGATGTGACCTCGCCCCGGGGCCTGCCGCGAGTGTCCCAGGCCCCGGAACGGAGGACGGAGGGTACGGACAGGACGAGCAGCACCGGGTTCGCTCGTCCGTCCGCTGCCCGGTCGGCGTCGCACCTCCCCTCGCAGGTCTCCTCGACCCTCTCCTCGACGTTCTCCTCGAACTCGATCGGGTCGAGCCGCCCGAACCAGCATCATCAGCATGCTTGCATTCATCTATGCACGCTTATACCGTCTCAGCATGCTTACGAAGTGGTGGATTCCAGGTTTCCTCACCGCGGAGGTCGGCTCATGACGACACTGCCCCTGCCCGACGCCCGCGCGCTCGTCACGGCCGCGATGACCGCGTGCGGGCATTCCGTCGGGGCCGCCGACACGATCGCCGACCATTTGCTCGACTGCGAACTGCGTGGGCTGTCCTTCGGCGGGCTCGCGCGGGCGCTGTCCGTCGCGGAGCGCATACGCACCACCGAGACGCCGCCGCGGCCGATCCGAGTCGTCGCCGAGACGCCGGTGTCCGCCACCGTGGACGGCGGCGACCAGGTGGGCTACCTCGTCGGCATGCACGCGCTGGACCTGGCCGTGGACAAGGCCCGCGCTCAGGGCATCGCGGTCGTCGGCGCACGCAACACCTGGTACACCGGCATGTTCTCGTACTACCTGGAGAAGGCCGCGGAAGCCGGGCTCGCCGGGATGATCGCGGGCAGCGGGCCGGCGGTGGTGGCACCGCACGGTGGCACCGAATCCCGGTTCGGCACCAACCCGATCGCCTTCGGTTTCCCGGCCACGCCGACTCCCGTCATCTGGGACATCGGCACCTCAGCCGTGATGTACGGGGAGGTGACGCTGAAGGCGCGGCTCGGGGAGAGGCTGGCCCCCCGCCAGGCCTACGACGCCGCCGGGGTGCCGACGCTCGACGCGGCCGCCGCGCTCGAGGGCGCGTTCGGCGTGTGGGGCGGGCACAAGGGCTCCGGGCTCGCTCTGGTCGTCCAGCTGCTCGGCATGATGACCGGGGCGGCCGCCGACCCGCCGGGTGTTTCGGACTGCGGCTTCTTCCTCGTGCTGTTCGATCCCGGCGTGCTCACCGATCCGGACGACTACCGACAGCGGGTCGCGGCCTTCGCCGAATCGGTCCGCGCCACCCGTCCCGTCGAGGCCACCCGCCCGGTCCGGGTGCCGTTCGACCGCTCGGTGACCCGTCGGAACGAGACGCTCCGGCGGGGCACCATCGACGTGCCCGAAGCGGTGGTCGCGGCCCTGCGCAAGGAGGCCGCAGATGTCTGAGGATCCCGACGCCTCCGCGATCGAGCCCTCTCCGTCGGGCCGGCTGCTGTGCGGCGGCTGCGCTCCGCACGACGCCTGCCGCCTGGGCGTCGAGGTCGCCGACGCGCGGGACGACGTGGTGCGGTTCGAGGTCGTCTGCCCACGGTCCTGGCACGGCGGCCCCGGCGTCGCCCACGGCGGCTGGACGGCCGCGGTGTTCGACGACGTGCTCAGCGTTGTCGCGCTGCGGGTCGAACCGCGGCTGGTCACCAAGTCGCTGGCGGTCTCCTACCTCCGCCCGGTCCCGGTCGAACGGCCCGTCCAGGTGCTGGCCCGGATCGACCGGCACGCCGGCAGGCAGTGGGAGGTCTCCGCCGAGATGACGCTCGCCGGCACGGCGCTGGCCACCGGCCGGGCCGAGCTGCGGACACGCCACCCGCACCATTTCGCCCGGCACGGGGCCTGGCTCGCCCGTCAATCACTGTCCCCCAACGGATCCCACGCAGAAAGCTGAGAACGCCATGGTCGAATTCTTCACTGGGCTGCAGCCCCTCCAGGCCGGCGAAACCGACCCCGACCGCATGATCTCCAGGGTCCGGGAGCTGGACCGCTCGCAGGCCATCGACCGGGTCCTCGTCGGGTACTCCTCCACCTGGCCGCACAACCACGCCACCGCACCGTTCGCGCTGGCGGCATCGGAGAGGTTCTCGCCGATCGTCGCGCACCGTCCCGGCGTGATGGCGCCGGTGGCCGCCGCGCGCTACTTCGCCACCCTCGACGTGCTGGCCCGCGGGAGGCTCGCCATCAATGTGGTCGTGGGCGGCTCCGACAAGGATCTGCGACGCGAGTCGGACGACCTGCCCAAGGCCGATCGCTACCGGCGGGCGGTCGAGTACCTCGACATCGTCCGCCGCGCCTGGACCGAAACCGCTCCCTTCGACCACCGCGGCGAGTACTACACGGCCGAGGCGGTGAAGCTGCAGACCAAGCCGGTGCAGGGGCAGGTGCCGATCTTCATGGGCGGGGAGAGCGCCGACGCCGTGGACTTCGGCGCCCGCCACGCCGACCTGTACATGCTGTGGGGGGAACCGTTCGCGGGTACGAAGGAACGCATCGACCGGGTCACCGCGGCCTCCGAAGGCTACGGCCGTGCCATGCGGTTCTCGCTGAGTCTGCGCCTGTTCATCGGTGACACCGACGACGACGCCTGGGCCCGGGCCCGTGCCGTGGAGCGGCAGATCGCCGAGGCCGCCGGATCCACGACCTTCCTGCGCTCATCGTCGACCGACACCTCCATCGGGCGGCAACGGGCTCTCGCGCTCACCGACCACGAGTTGCACGACGACTGCTTCTGGACCGGGCTGACCAAGCTCCTGGGCGGCTTCGCCAATTCCCAGGCGCTCGTCGGCACCGAGGAGCGCGTCCTGGACACCCTGGGCAGGTACCGCGAGCTCGGAGTCGACACGTTCCTCGTGACGACCGGCGCGGAAGCGGCCTGGGACCCGTCGCTGGAGGGCTTCCTGGCCCGGGCCAAGAAGGAGCTGGCATGACGTCGACCATCGCCCGGAGCAATGGCGCCCCGGGCCCGGAGGACTTCTCCGATCTCGCCGACGGCACAGTCGGCGGCCTCATCACCGCTCGCGCCGCGGAACATCCCGACAAGCCCGCGCTCGTCTTCGACGACACCGAACTGACCTACGGCACGCTCGACGCGACAGTCACCGACGTGGCGCGCGGTCTCATGGCGGCAGGTGTCGCCCCGGGCAACTCGGTGGGGATCTTCCTCCCCAACCGGCCCGAATATCTGCTCGCCTGGCTGGGAGCGGCCCGCGCCGGCGCCGTCGAGGTCCCGATCAACATCGCCTACAAGGGCGCCTTCCTCGACCACGCGCTCCGCAGCACCGGCGTGCGGGTGCTGGTCACCGACGCGGCCCTGCTGGAGCTCGTCGCCGACCTGCCCGAGGTACCTCCAACCCTCGAGACGGTCGTACTGCTCGACGACGCCCCGCTCCCCCGGCTACCGCTGGGAGGTGCCCCCTGCCGGACCCCACCCGGGGTGACGGTACAGACCTGGAAGGATCTGCTCGCGGCCGGCGACCCGGCGGTGGAACTCCCCCGCGTCGCGCCGCAGGACCCGGCCGCGATCATGCTCACGTCCGGAACCACCGGGCGGAGCAAGGGGGTTGTGTACCCGCATCTGATGCCGCTGGTCGCCGCGCGCGAATGCGCGGCGCAGATGGCCACGACCGCCGATGAGCGGCTCTACACCTGTCTGCCGCTGTTCCACGGCGCCGCGCAGATCAACATATCCCTGCACGCCTTCTACGCGGGGGCGACCGTGGTCCTCGGGCGCCGGTTCAGCGCCAGCAGGTTCTGGGACGAGCTGCGCACCCACCGGGTCACCCAGTTCAACGCCCTCGGCTCCGTCCTGCCGATGCTCCTGGCGCAGCCTCCGTCCGACCGCGATCGTGAGCACCGGGCGAGGAAGGTGTTCGCCGCACCCGCCCCGCCCCAAGTGCTCCGTCCGTTCGAGGAGCGGTTCGGCGTACACGTCGTCGAGGGGTACGGGCTCACCGAGATCAAGAACGTTCTCTACAACCCGCTCGGCGCCCGGAAGGTCGGCTCGCTGGGCCTGCCCACCGCATCGTCCGTGCTCGAGATCCACGACGAGTCCGGGCACCGCGCCGCGCCCGGTCAGGCCGGGGAGATCGTGTACCGGCCCCGCCTTCCGAACATCATGTTCTCCGGCTACCGCGGCGATCCCGAAGCGACGCTCGCGACCATGAAGGGTCTCTGGTGGCACACCGGCGACCTGGGCTACACCGACGAAGACGGCTACTTCTACTTCATCGACCGCAAGAAGGACGCATTGCGCCGCCGCGGCGAGAACATCTCCTCCCACGAGGTCGAATCGGTCCTGCTCGCCCATCCCGGCGTCGTCGCCGCTGCCGCCGTCGGCACGCCATCGGAGCTGGGCGAGGACGAGGTCCTCGCCATCGTGCAGCTCGAACCCGGCCACGAGCTGGATTTCACCGCGCTGTTCGCCCACTGCGACCGGTCGATGCCGCACTTCATGGTCCCCCGCTACTACCGCATCGTGGACCGGCTTCCCGTCACCCCGAACGGCAAGGTCCGCAAACACCAGCTGCGGAACCAGGGCCGCACCGAAGCCTGGGACGCGCTCGCCGCCGGGCTCACACCCACCCGCCACGCCTGAGGAACCGCCATGTCCCTCCCCGACGGAGTGCGCATCCGCGAGATCGCGCCCCGGTTGACCTTCCAGGACCATGCGGTCCCGACCGACGTCAAGATCGAACTCGTGCAACGCCTGATCGACGCCGGCGTCCGCGCGTTCGAGCTGTCCTCCTTCGTCCGGCCCGACCTCGTACCGGGCCTCGCCGACGCCGCGGAGGTGTTCGCCCGCGTGCCGCGGGTGCCCGGGCTCAGCCTCGGCTGCTGTGTCGGCAATACGCGCGGGCTCGCCCGCGCGGTCGACGCGGGCGCCGACACGGCGTACTTCCTGCTCTCCGCCGACGAAGAGTTCGCCCGCGCCAACATCGGACGGTCCACAGCGGACTCGTTGCGCGAACTGGAACGCATGGCCGCGTACGCCGCGGACCGGAACATCATGCTCGGGTCCTACATCATCTTCGCCTGGGGCGGGCCAACCGGCCCCGCGCGCACCGGCGAAGATCTCCAGCAGCCGGCCCGGCGGCTCCTCGACATCGGGGTGGACCACTGGATCCTCGCGGATTCCTCCGGCTACGCGGCACCGCCCCAGATCCGCGAACTCCTCACCGCGGCGCTCACGCACGTACCACCCGGAAATCTGACCGTGCAGATCCACGACGACCGCGGCATGGGCCTGGCCGCCCTGCTCCCCATCCTCGAACTCGGGATCCGCGCCATCGACACCTCCCTCGCCGGCAGCGGCGGCCACCCGGCGATATCCGGCACCCAGGGCGGGGGTCTGTGCACCGAGGACGCCGTGCAACTGCTCGAACGCTGCGGTGTGGACACCGGTATCGACCTGCCCCGCCTCATCGCGACAGCGAACTGGCTCACCAGCGAGATCGGCGTGCCCGGCAAGGGGTTCGTCCGGCACACCGGTCCCGTACCGAGCACTGGCCGGCCCGGCACACCGCTCGCCTTCACCTGGTGACGGCGGCCGTGAACTCGTGCCCTGCGCACCACAGCCACCCCGGCCTGCGCATACCGGTTCAACTCCATGGGCCGGGAACTCCATGGGCCGGGAAGGCCCCGTCGGGTCAAGGAGGACCAGTGACGAAAACCCCTACGCCCACGATCGTCGTCGCCGGCGCCGGTCTGACCGGGCTCTCCGCGGCGATTTCCGCCCGCGAGGCCGGCGCCCGCGTCGTACTGCTGGAAAAGGGCAGCCGCGAGGACGTCGGCGGGAACGCCGCCTTTTCCGGCGGGTTGTTCCTGTTCTGCTATGACGGGCCGGACGATCTGACGTCGATCACGCAGGACTTCGAGCCGGGCATGAAAGCCGACCGGATCGAGGCGCCGCCGTACACCCGCCGGGCCTACGCGGCCGAGCTGTCGGCGATGAGCGGCGGCCGAGCCGAGCCACATCTGATCGACGCGCTCGCCGAACGATCGTTGGACACCGTCCGCTGGCTGGCCGCGAAAGGCGTCCGCTTCACGTTCAACCGCACTCTGGGGGCCGAGATCCGCGGCGGCGTCCTGCACATCCCACCCGGCCAGGTCCTCACGTGCGTCGGCGAGGGAATGTCACGCGGGTTCGAGGTGATCCGGCCCCTACTGGCGCACGCCGAGCGGATCGGCGTCGAGATCCGCTGGTTCACACCGCTGGCGGAGGTGCTGCACAGCGACGGCCGGGTCACGGGCGTCACGGTCGGCGACGGCGGCCAGACCGTACCCGCCGACGCCGTAGTGGTCGCCACCGGCGGCTTCCAGGCCAACCGCGAACTTCGCCGCGAGCATCTGGGACCGGAGTGGGAAACGGTGCGCCTGCGCGGCACCCGTCTGGCCACGGGCGACGGGATCCAGGCCGCACTTCGCGCCGGGGCGGACAAGGCCGGCACCTGGTCGAGCTGTCATTCGGCCGCGGTCGACCCGGCCATGCCCGCACCGGGAAGCAGTGCGGCCTCGCCGCCGTTCCCGCTGCACGGCTTCTGGCTCGGCGTACTCGTCAACCGCGACGGCGAGCGGTTCGTCGACGAGGGCCCCGGCCCATGGGTCAAGAACTACTCGAAGATGGGCAAGGCGATCATGCCGCAGCCCGGGTGCGAGGCGTTCGAGATCTTCGACCAGCGCACCGCGGCCCGGGTGGCCGATGAGTTCGCCGGCGCGGCAGTGCCCGTCGTCGCGGACACGGTGCCTGAGCTCGCCGAACGGATCGGGGTGCCCGCCGACCGGCTGGCACACACGCTTCAGACGTTCAACAACGCCTGCCCGCCCGGTGACGGCATCAGTGAGGATCGCGGCACGGCCGGCATCACCCCGCCCAAGTCCCGCTGGGCCGCACCGCTCGACCGGCCACCGTACGTCGCCTACCACGCCGTGGCGGGGCTCACCTTCACCTTCGGCGGCATCCGGATCGACCCGGACGGACGGGCGCTCGGGGCAGACGGGGCGCCGGTGCCCGGTCTGTACGCGGCGGGCGAGGCCATCGGCGGTCTGTTCTACGGCGACTATCCTGGTGGCGCCGCCCTCATGCGTGCCGCGGTGTTCGGCCGCGCGGCCGGACACACTGCCGCGGCCGAAGCCGAGTCGGCTCCGCACCCGGCCTGAACAGCACGAAGTCGGCCGGATAACACGGACGGACCGCGGTCGGGTTCGTCGATCCGGCCCACGATCGCCCGGCTGCTCACCTGCCCATGTATCGAGGCGGCAGCCGGGCGACATCGCGTGGTGGCATCGCGAGGGGGCGCCACGGCCTGCGTGCGGATGAGGGCGACCACGCGCCACCAGGACGGGCCGCAGGGGGGCGGCGCCGGTGCAGCACCTACCCGGCCGCTACCCGGGTCCGCGCCTGGTGGCGGTCATCCGCGCGGTCATTCCTCGGGGCGGCCCATGTCCCGGAGTTCGTTCTCCACCACCACCGCGGCCTGCCGCAGGCGGTCATCAGCGGCGACGACGTCATCCCGCCCGAGCGTGGCGTTCAACGTGTCACTGATCTTGAGGACCTCGTCGCTCATCTCGGCCAAGGCGGCCAGACCCGCCTCGGTGACCCGGAGCGAGAGCGCCCGTTCGCTCTCCGGATGCGCGTCGCGGGCCACGAAACCGCGATTCTCCAATTGCGTGACGATCCGCGTCATGGTCTGCGGCCGCACGTAGCAGCGGCGTGACAGCTGAGCGAGGCTGAGATGGGGCTGATTGGCCAGGATGCGCAGCGCGGTGTAGCTGGACAGCGTCATCTTCCACGGACGCAGTCGCGTGTTCCCGATCCTGGTGACCGCCCGCTCGAACCGGAAGACGGCATCGATCATCGACGACGCTTCGTCCATGCCGGCGGTGGCCCCGGTCGGCGAACGACCGTCGTCGAACGGGTTGATGTAGGGGAGATCGCTTGTCACCCGCGCAGCATACGGCCTGCGGGACCAGATCATCAGCAAGCTTGCAATCGAGTAAGCATGCTTCTACTCTATAAGCATGCTTACATCAACGGGTCCTCGGCACCCGGCCCCCGACAGTGCGCGTTTTCGGTCCGTCCTCGGGCACTTCCCCAGCGGCATCACCGCCATCACTTCGCGCGATGCGCAGGGCGGACCGGTGGGCATGACCGTCGCGTCGTTCACCTCGGTCTCACTCGACCCTCCGCTCGTGGCGTTCCTGCCCGGCAAGACGTCATCGACGTTCCCGGTCATCGCCGAGCGCGGCACCTTCTGCGTGAACGTCCTCGCTACCGGCCAGGAGCGGATCTGCAGTGCGCTGTCGGTGTCGGGAGGCGATAAATTCGCCGAGGTGGCCTGGCGGTCCGGTCCGAACGGAGACCCGGTCATCGACGGCGTGGTCGCCTGGATCGGCTGCACGGTCGAAGCCGTGCACGATGCCGGTGACCACTACATCGTCATCGGGCGTGTCAACGACCTCGACGCCGACAGCACGGCGTCACCCCTGCTGTTCTTCCGGAGCGGCTACAACCAACTCGTCTCCGCCTGATCAGTCACGGCACCCCGTAGAACCCCACGGGACGGCCTCAAGACCGCGGATACCTCGGAAGCGTTGCCAGGAGGAGGGCCATCAACAAGAACGACGGAGTTCCCCGCGAACTGCTCGACGATCTCACGGCGGAGTTCGAAGCGCTGCGGGCACTCATCACCTCGGGGACGGACCTGCGGCGGCCGACTCCGGCGGCCGGCTGGGACATCAGAGCCGGCGTGTCGCACCTGATCGGCTGCGACCTTGTGGCGAAGGAGGCGATGGCCACTCCCGGTGAATTCCGGCGTGCCCGTCCCGCCACGGACGAGGGCCTGAGCGCGCTCCTCGAAAGCCACATCACGACCCGCCGGGACTCCTCGGCGGAAGGGCTACGACAGGAATGGGACGACGCCTTCGCGGCACTGCTGAAGGCGTTTCAGTCCACGCGCCGGGATCAGAAGGTCCCCTGGTTCGGACCGCCGATGAGCCCGGCGACGCTGGCCACGGCTCGCCTGATGGAATACTGGGCACACGGCCAGGACGTCGCCGAAGCACTGAAGATCGTCCGCCGGCCCACGGACCGGATCCGGCACATTTGCCACCTCGGATCCGCCACCTTCGGATTCAGCTTCACCAACCGCGGCCTGCCCGTGCCGTCGTCACCACCGCGCGTCGAACTACGCCTGCCCAGCGGCCGCCTGTGGGCCCGCGGCCCGGAGGACGCCCATGCCTCCATCACGGGCGACGCGCTCGACTTCGCCCTGGTGGTCACCCAACGCAGGCATCGCCTCGACACGTCTCTGACCTGCCGAGGTGAGGTTGCCGAGCAGTGGCTCGCCATCGCCCAATGCTTCGCGGGCCCGCCCGGCCCGGGGCGGCCACCAGGCGAAGTACCGCAGTAGCGTGGGTGGTTGTCGCGCATATTTGAGGTGGCGGCCACCGAGAGGTGGCGGCCACCGACGCCCGCGGGCGGCAGACTCGGACGGCCGTTGAACGACGGCCCCCACATTTTCAGTGATCTTCTAGGCGATGGCGGCGGGGAGACGGACCTCGAAGCGGCAGCCGCCGTCGACGTTGCGGACCGCCGCCTGGCCGTCGTGCGCCTCGACGATGCCGCGGACGATGGCGAGGCCCAGACCGGCGCCCGCCGGGGGTGTGCGGGCGTTGCTGCCGCGCCAGCCGGTGTCGAAGACGCGCGGAAGGTCCTCCTCCGGGATCCCGCCGCAGCCGTCGGTGACCGACAGCACGACCGTGTCCGCCTCCCGCTCCGCGGTCACCGCGACCGTGCCGTCCGCCGGGGTGCGGCGGACGGCGTTGACGAGCAGGTTTCCGAGCACACGGGTCATCTCCTTGCCGTCGACCTCCACCGGGACGGGGTCCACACGGTCGCCGATCAGCTGGACGCCCAGCTCTCGGGCGAGCGGATCGACCCCGGCGAGGGCGTCGCCGATCAGGTCGTAGACGGATATCCGGGTGGGGCTGAGGGAGAGCGCCCCGGCGTGGATGCGGGAGAGCTCGAAGAGGTCGCCGACCATCGTGTTCAGCCGCTCCACCTCGGTGCGGATCCGGCGGAGGTAGCGGTCCGGGTCCGGGGCCACTCCATCCTCCAGCGCCTCGGACATCGCGCGCAGCCCCGCCAGCGGGGTGCGCAGATCGTGGGATATCCAGGCGACCAGCTCCCGGCGGGAGGACTCCAGGGCGCGCTCACGCTCACGGGAGGCGGCCAGCTTGGCGCTGGTGGCGGCCAGTTCACGCCCGAGCGCGGCGAGTTCGGCGGTGGCCTGGCCGTCGGGGACGGCGAAGCTCCCGCCGTCCCCGAAGGAGCGGGCGGCGAGGGCCAGCGCGTTGCTGCGCGCCACCACCCAGCGGCCCAGCAGCAGCGCGGTGGCCAGGGACACCACGGCGGCCATGGCGCAGACGGTGGTGACCACTGTCAGGTCGTGCGGGGACAGGAACATCGCCCAGGCGACGGCCAGCGTCCCGGTGAGCATCGCCGTGACCGCGACGGCGGCGACGACGGCGAGGGACACCGCGACCGAACGGCCGCGCACCAGTCGCAGCGCCAGCGCGCCCAGCAGACCGGCCGCCGCCGCGCCGAGGAACGCGAACGCCGCCATGAGGACCACATCACGCATCGGAACCCGCCCCCCGCCCGTCGCCGTCCCGTCGCCCCTCGTCCCGTCGCCCCTCGTCCCGTCGCCCCTCGTCCCGTCGGCCGTCGTCCGGTGACCCCTCATCGCCGGCCTCGGGCGGGGCGTCGAAGCGGTAGCCGATGCCCCAGACGGTCTGGATGAGCCGGGGCGCGGCGGGATCGTCCTCGACCTTTCCGCGCAGCCGCCGCACATGGACGGTGACGGTGGACAGATCCCCGAAGTCCCAGCCCCACACCTCGCGCATCAGCTCCTCGCGGGTGAAGGCCACCCCCGGGTGGCGCAGCAGAAAGGACAGCAGGTCGAACTCGCGCACCGTCAGGGCGAGTTCCCGGCCGTCCCGGGTGGCGCGCCGGGCCAGGGGGTCGAGGGTGATCCCGGCGCGGTGCGCCACACCGTCCGGGGCGGGGGCGGACGAGCCGGGGACCTGTGCACCGGTCCGGCCGCGGCGCAGCACCGACTCGACGCGCAGCACCAGCTCCCGTGGGCTGAACGGCTTGGTGACGTAGTCGTCCGCGCCGATCTCCAGACCGAGGATCCGGTCCTCCTCGTCACCGCGCGCGGTGAGCATGATGACCGGCACCGGGCCCTTGTCCCTGAGCGCGCGGCACACCGCCAGCCCGTCCATACCGGGCAGCATCAGATCGAGGACGACCAGGTCCGGCCAGCGGGCGGCGGCGCGGGCGAGCGCCCCGGGGCCGTCGGCGGCCTGGTCCACGGCGAATCCGGCCCGGCCGAGGTACCCGGCGACGACCTCGGCCACGGTCGGATCGTCGTCCACGACGAGCACGCGGGTGGGAGACGGGGTCTGCTGCATGCCCCACAGCGTGACACCAGGTCCGGCGCCAAGGGGCGGCAGGGAGCCCGCGGACCGGGCGACGTCCGTGTTTCGTAAGAACCTGAAGCCCGAAATGTCGCTTTCTCCTTCGTAGTGTGGTGCGGGTGACCAACTCGACCACCCCCTGTGCGGACGTCGTCCTGCCGTGTCTGGACGAAGCCGCCGCCCTGCCCTGGGTGCTGGCCCGCATCCCGGCCGGCTGGCGCGCCATCGTCGTCGACAACGGCTCCACGGACGGCTCGGCCACGATCGCCCGCGCCCACGGCGCCACCGTCGTGCACGAACCGCGCCGTGGCTTCGGCGCCGCCTGCCACGCCGGGCTCCTCGCCGCCGAGGCCGACATCGTCTGCTTCTGCGACTGTGACGCCTCGCTCGACCCCGGCCTGCTGACCGCCTTCGTGCGGACCGTCGCGGAAGGCGGCGCCGACCTCGTGCTGGGCCGACGACGTCCCCAGGAGCGGGGCGCCTGGCCGACGCACGCCCGGCTCGGCAATATCGCGCTGACCCGCATGCTGCGGCGGCGCACCGGCCTCACGCTGGGCGACCTCGGCCCACTGCGGGCCGCGCGGCGCGAACCGCTGCTCGCCCTCGGCCTCACCGACCGCCGCAGCGGCTACCCACTGCAGATGGTCGTGCGGGCCGCGGACGCGGGATGGCGGGTCGAGGAGCGGGAGGTGCCGTACCGGCCGCGCACCGGGAAGTCGAAGGTCACCGGCACCTGGCGGGGCACCTGGCACGCGGTGCGCGATATGCGCGCCGTGCTGCGCCAACCGCCGGTGGCCCACGACCTGGCCGCCTCCACGAGGGCCGCACGGTGAGCGCCGCCCCACGCGAGGGTGCGAACGCGGGAGAGGCCCCCTCGGCTCCCGCCCGCCCCGGCTCCGGACCCGATGCCGCCGACGGGCCGGTCCCCGGTGCGGACATCCGTGCGGACACCGGCTCCCGGTCCGCCCACGAGGACGGGACGACGCTGCTCATCATCGCCAAGGAACCGGTGCCCGGGCGGGTGAAGACCAGGCTCACTCCCCCGTACACCCCCGCCGAGGCCGCCTCGCTCGCCGAGGCGTGCCTCGCCGACACGCTGCACGCCGCGCTCGCCATGCCCGCCCGCCGCAGGGTGCTGGTGCTCGACGGGCACCCCGGGCCGTGGCTGCCGCCGGGATTCGACGTGGTGCCGCAGTGCGACGGCGGTCTGGACGAACGGCTGGCCGCGGCCTTCGCCGCCTGCCGGGGCGCCGCCCTGCTGATCGGCATGGACACCCCGCAGGTCGCCCCCGCTCTGCTCGCCCCCGCGCTGGGCCCGAACGGCTGGCACGACTGCGACGCCTGGTTCGGCCCGGCCGCCGACGGTGGCTTCTGGGCCCTGGGCCTCGCGCAACCGGACCCCGGGCTGCTGCGGGGCGTGCCGATGTCCACCGCCACCACCGGTGCCGCACAGCGGCGCCGGCTGACGGACGCGGGGCTGCGGGTGCGCGACCTGCCGATGCTGCGCGACGTGGATACGGCGGAGGACGCCGCACGCGTGGCGGCCGATGTCCCGGGCGGCCAGTTCGCCCGGACCCTCGCCCGGCTGTCCCGGACCACCGCCCGATGAGCGCGGCGGAGACGGTGCGAGACGGATCCGTACGCGACGGATTGGTGCCAGACGGATCGGTACGCGAGCGGACTCCCGCTCGCCGTGCGGCGGCCGCCTGGCACGCCGACCCCTATGTCCGGGCGCTGTACGCGGGCCGAGGTCCGCTGTTCCTGCGCCGGGCCGACGGCTGGATGCTGCCCTTGGACGTCGAACGCTGGTGTGCGGACGCCGACGCGGCCGACCGGACCGTGCTCCGGCGCTGCCAGGGCCCGGTCCTCGACATCGGCTGCGGACCCGGTCGGCTGGTGGCCGCGCTGGCCCTGCGCGGGCGCCCCTGCCTGGGCATCGACGTCAGCCAGGCGGCGGTCGCCCGAACGGTCCGTGCGGGCGGGCCCGCGCTGTGCCGATCGGTCTTCGAACCGCTGCCCGGCGAGGGACGCTGGGGCACGGCGCTGCTGATCGACGGCAACATCGGCATCGGTGGCGATCCGCAGGCACTCCTCGCGCGCGTCGCTCAACTCATAGCCCCCGACGGGCTGCTGCTCGTGGAGGCCGCGACGGCCGATGTGGACGAGCGGGTGCGGGTGCGCGTGGACGACGGCCGGGGCGGCGTGGGAACGGCCTTCCCCTGGGCCCGGGTCGGCGTCCCGGCGCTGCTGCACCACGCGCGCGCGGTGGGCTGGAACCCGGTCGAGCAGTGGACCGCGCGGGACCGGAGCTTTGTGTCGCTGCGCCGCACACCGCCCCTGCCCCGGTCCGCCACGGAGCGCTGAGCCGTGCCCGCATCGCTGCGCGGCCTGCTGCGGCCCGGCCGACTCGCCCGATGGACCGGCCGGGTGCCTGATCAGCACTCCGGCCCGGGCCCTCGCCCACCGGCCCGTGACCGCCTCGCACCACCGCCTGGCAGCACGGACGAGCCGCGCCCGGCAGAACGTCCCACCCGGGCCGCGCGGGCGCGGCCCGCCCACCCGTGGATCACCCCGCTCGCGCTGGCCACGCTGCTCGGCTCGCTGGTCGCCGTCCTCGCCCTGACCTTCCGCAGGGACGACTTCCACACCGCGCCCGGCGCGCTCTCCCGCTGGTACGCCCTCGCCTGGGTGCTGTTCGCCGCGGCGGCATGGACGGTCCGCCGCCTGGGCGCCCGCCACGCCGCCGTCTTCGTGCTCGTGGGGAGCGCCGCGGTCGCCGCCACGGGCCCGCTCGCGCCGCCGCGCACCAGCACCGACGCCTACCGCTACGCCTGGGACGGACGTGTGCAGGCCGCGGGCATATCCCCCTATGACCACGCGCCCGAGGACCCCGCGCTCGCTTCGCTCCGCGACCGCTGGCTCTTCCCGAAGGGCCCCGCCTGCCATCGCCCCGACCGCGCCCCCGTCCGCACCGCACCCGGCGCCCACCCGGGCGCCAATCCAGCGCCCGACCACACGCGCGGCACCCCCGACCACCCCCACGGCACCTCCGGCCACCCCCACGGCACCCCCGACCACCCGCGCGGCACCTCCGGCCCCGCCGAGCCGCAGTGCACCCGCCTCAATCGCCCCGCGGTCCATACGATCTATCCTCCCGTCGCAGAGGGCTATTTCCTGCTTGTACACCGCTCGGCGCCGTCAGGTTCCACCCTCCTCCCCCTGCAGACCGGCGGCGCGCTGCTGTCCGTCGCCACCACCGCCGTGCTGCTCGCCGCGGCACGCCGCCGCCCCGATCCCCGCCTCGCGACCGCCCGCGCGGCGCTGTGGGCCTGGTGCCCGGCCGTGCCGGTGGAGGCGGTGAACAACGCCCATGTCGACGCGCTGGGCGTGCTGTTGACCGTCGCGGGCCTGGTCGCCGTCCCCCGCCGCCGGGCCCTGGGCGGCGTGCTGCTCGGCGCGGCGATCGCGGCCAAGCTGCTGCCCGCCGTGGCCCTGCCGGGTGCGCTCTCCGGCGTCCTCGCCATGAACCCCAAGACCCCCAAGACCCCTGAAAACGCCGGGAGCCCCGCCCCTCCGACCGCCCGGATCCGCCGCGCGGCGGCAGCGGCGGTGCGCCCTGCCGCGGCGATCGTGCTGCCCGCCGCGGCCGTGGTCGCGCTCGGCTACCTCCCGTACGTCCTGCTCTCGCGCTCCTCCGTGCTCGGCTACCTCACCGGCTATGTGGCCGAGGAGGGGTACGAGACGGGCGCCACCGCCGCGGACGACAAGAACCGCTACGCGCTGCTACGTCTGCTCCACCCCGCCCCGGAGAGCTGGGCCCCGCCGGTGGTCGCCGCCGTCCTGCTCGTGGTCGTCGCCCGGGTGCTGCTGCGCGGCGATCCCGGGCGGCCCTGGCGCGGCGCGCTGGTGGTGACCGGGACCGCGTTCCTGCTGATGACGCCGGGCTATCCCTGGTACGCGCTGCTGGTGGTGGCGCTGGTGGCCCTCGACGGGCGCTGGGAGTGGCTCGGCCTGCCGCTCGCGGGAGTTGCCCAGTATGTGACGGCCCGTGCGGTCGACGACGGCGCGTGGGTCGGAACGCTCGGGTACGCGGTCGCCGGTGCGGCGGTCATGGCCGGCTGTGCCGTGCGGGCCCTGCGGGCGGCTTCCGCTCCCCCGCCGCCGGGGCCCCACGCCGAGGCCCCGGGCGGTGGCGCCACACCCGGATCGCCACCCGGATCGCCAGCCATACGGCCGAGACGCCGAAGAGTCCCGCGGTGATCAGCAGCCAGCGCGGCCAGAAGACATCGGCGCTCAGCCCGGTCGCGTTCTCGTAGCGGCGCTCCTGCCGTCCGAGGATCAGCGGGAACCACACCAGCAGAAGCAGCCCGGAGAGGAAGACGGGCACCCGCACATGGTTGATCCACCGGGCCGTGGCCGGGAGCACGGCGCCCACGGCACGGTCGGCGATCGCGTACAGCGGGAGCAGCACCAGGTCGTGGAGCAGCGCGCCGCCGACGATCCACAGCACGATCCCGAACCAGTCGCCGCTCAGCAGCCTGACCCCGGCGTAGGCGGTCAGCGCGAAGGAGCACATCAGCAGCACGAGCTGCAGCGGCGACTCCTTCTCCAGCCGCCGCAGTCCGAGGCGGTGCAGGGCGGCCCGCGGCCCGAAGCGGCGCAGTGCGGCCTTCATACGGTCTCCTCGGAGCCCCTTCATATGGTCTCCCCGAAGCCCCCTCATGCGGCCTCCCCCAAGCCCCTTCACGCGGTCTCCTCGAAGTTCCCGAAGGTCAGCCGGCCGACCCACTTGGTGTTGTGCACACCCGGGGCCCCGGGCATGATCACCCGCGCCGGATAGCCGTGGTCGGGCGACAGATCCGCGCCGTTGACCCTCAGGGCCAGCAGCGAGCGGGAGTCGCGGACCTGGACGTCGCTCAGCACGACGCGGCGGAAGGAGCCGTGCCGCTGCACCGACTCCACCAGGACCCTCGGCGGCCGGTCGGCATGGCCCACCAGCGCGGCGAGGTCGGCCAGCCGCACCCCGTCCCACCGCTGGTCGGACGTGGACCACCCCTCCACACAGGCGATGGGCAGCGCCGCGCCGTGTCGCGGCAGCCGCAGCAGTTGCTCCCGGGTGAGGACGGTCTCGCGGCCCGTCGCGCCCCGTACCACCAGCCGCCAGTCGGGCCCGATGTCGCGGGCGCGGAGGCCGACGGCCATGGCGGTCTTGTTGATCTGGAAGCCGTTGGGCCCCGACCCCGGGTTGCGGCCGTGCGGCGCGAGCACGGCGGTCTCGCGCAGCGGGCCGCCGATGCTCTGACCGGCCGTCACCACCAGCAGCGCGAACGAGCCGGTGCCGACCATGGCGAGCGCGCCCCGCCGTGACATGGTGGGCGCGGCCGGTTGCGGGCTGACCAGGCCGGTCTCGTCCGGCGGCTCCGGCTTGGTGTCCGGGGCGCGGGTGCGCAGCTCGGCCCGCAGATCGCGACTGCGCAGCGCCCGCACCATGGCCGGGAACCGCAGCGCCACATGGACCACGAGGGCGGCCATGAAGATCCACGCCCCGTAGAAGTGCAGCGGGTAGAAGGACCCCGGGAAGATGTAGTCGAGCTGGACGTTGAGCACCCCGGTCGCGAACTCGAACAGCCCGCCGCCGACCAGCGCCAGCAGCGAGAGCCGCTCCAGCCCGTGCCCCACCGACCGCACCGGCGGCCAGGTGAACAGCTTGGGGATGACCGACCACAGCTTGGCCAGCAGCACGGGGACGAGCACGATCCCGAGGGTGACGTGCACGCCCTGGTTGACGCGGTAGAGCCAGGAGGGGTTGGTCGGCCAGGTGAAGAGATAGAAGCCGAGCAGCCCCTTGTCCGGGGTCTGATCGTTGACCGGGGACAGATCGGGGTTGTAGGCGGCGTACGACAGCAGTCCGGTCACGAACAGCACGGGCAGGCCGAAGAGCAGGATCAGGCCGAGGACAGACGTCAGCCAGGGGCCGCGCAGCGGGCTTCGCCACAGGGCGCGACGGTCACGGTGAGTACGGGGAGGGTGGCTCATGGCATGACCGTAGGGCGGGCGCGCCGCGTTCCGGAGCCTTGAACCCATGACAAAACGGTGACGTCAGCCGCCCCGGCCGCAAGGATCTGACGGTCCGGTGACGGCGCGCGGCGCGGCGGCCCGGACGCGGGCTTCACGACGTAGCGTGACGTCGTGAAACTCCCTCTCCACAGCGGCATCGACACCCGGGCCATCGAGAACGAGAAGCGGACCGGCCGCCGCCGGGACGTGCTCGCCGCCGCTGCCGCCGCCGTGCTCTTCGCCGTCGCCGCCGTCGTCGGCACCCTGATCCAGCGGGCCCATCACTCGCTGTACGTCGACTGGGCACCGCTGTACGCCGACTGGCTGCCCCATGTGGGCCCCGGCACGCCCGCCGCCCTGGCCGTCGCCGCAGCGGTCGTCGTCCACGGCCCCCGGCTCGCGGTGCGGCTGCCGTGGCGCGGGCTGCTGGGGACCGTCTGGGCGGCGTCCATGGCCTGGATCTGGTCACTGGCGCTGGTCGACGGATGGCAGCGGGGGGTGGCGGAGCGGCTGACCGCGCGCCACGAATATCTGCGCGGTGTCGACCGGTTCCACGACATCGGCGCGGCCCTGCGCGGCTTCACCGGCCACATCCTGCTCACCCAGCCCGACCACTGGCCCGCCCATATCGCGGGCCATCCGCCGGGCGCCGTGCTCACCTTCGTGGGCCTGGACCGGCTGGGCCTGGGCGGCGGCGGGTGGGCGGGGGCCTTCTGCATCACGGTGGGCGGCTCGGCGGCGGTCGCGATCCTGGTCACGCTGCGCGCCCTGGGGCAGGAGCGAGCCGCGCGCGCTGCCGCCCCGTTCCTGGTCCTGGCGCCCGGGGCGGTCTGGGTGGGCGCCTCGGCCGACGGCTATTTCGCGGCCGTCGCGGCCTGGGGGCTCGCGCTGCTGGCGCTCGCGGCGACGCGTACGGTCCGGGCGCCCGGGGCCGTCGCGTTCGGCTCCGGGCTGCTGCTGGGGCTGACGGCCTATCTCTCCTACGGGCTGACGCTGCTGGCGCTGCCCGCCGCCGCCGTGCTCCTGCTCGCCCGCACCGCCCGGCCGCTGCCCTTCGCGCTGATCGGGGCGGCGGTGGTGGCCGGTGCGTTCACGTTGACCGGCTTCCAGTGGTGGGAGGGGTACTCGCTGCTGGTCGAGCGCTACTACCAGGGCGTGGCCTCGGA
Source organism: Streptomyces hygroscopicus (assembly GCA_002021875.1). Classification (NCBI taxonomy): domain Bacteria; kingdom Bacillati; phylum Actinomycetota; class Actinomycetes; order Kitasatosporales; family Streptomycetaceae; genus Streptomyces; species Streptomyces hygroscopicus. The sequence goes on along the minus strand of CP018627.1, from coordinate 9,029,546 downwards.
CCGCCCGTACGCGTACTGGGTCTGGGCCAACCTCGCGGTCGCGACCGTGGTCGCCGGTCCGGCTTGTGTCGCGGGCGCGCGGCGCATGCTGTCGGCGGTGCCCGACACCGTAAGGCGGTTGCGCCCGGGCGGTCCGGGCGCCCCGGACGGGCTCGTGGTGCTGACCTTCGCCGTGCTGTTCGCGCTCGTCGTGGCCGATCTGTCCGGGATGAGCAAGGCCGAGACGGAGCGGATCTGGCTTCCCTTCCTGGTCTGGCTGCTGCCCACCGCCGCGCTCCTGCCCGCTGTTGATCGTCGCCGCTGGCTTGTGGCCCAGGCGTGTCTCGGACTGCTCGTCAATCACCTGCTTTTGACCGGTTGGTGAGGAGACCGATGTGAAGGGCACGTGATACTTCTGTGATACTGAGGGGGACGTACATCTGTACTGTTGCCAGGGGGCGGGACCCGTGAAGGCGCTGAAGATCGTGAAAGCGTTGAAGGCTTTAAACGCGAAGAACGCCTATGGCGTGGCCGCGCCCATAGGCGCGCTCACGGCCGTGGCCGTCGTGGTGGCGCTGCTGATAGCCCTGACCTCGCCGGGGGACGCGGGCGGCACACAGGACGGGGACCTCCCCGCCGCCGCGGCGTCTCCCAAGTCGGACCGGGTACCCAGGGAGCCCAAGAAGAAGGACAAGTACGCCCATTGGGACGGCAAGGTCAAGGTGCTCGGGGACGGCTCCACGTCCTACACCGGACCGCAGCCCCATCAGCTCAAGCCCGAGAAGCTCAAACCCGGTGAGAAGCCGCCGCAGTTCGTGGTCTTCTCCTGGGACGGCGCGCTGGAGAACGACGACCATCTCTTCTCCCGCTTCCGCCAGGTGGCCAAGGAGAGCGACGCCACGATGACGTTCTTCCTGAGCGGCATGTATCTGCTGCCCAAGGCGAAGAGCGACCTCTATCGGCCGCCCCAGCACAAGCCGGGCTCGGCCGCCATATCCTTCCCCACCGACGAGCACATCAGGGAGACCCTGGAGCAGCTCAGCGGGGCCTGGCAGGACGGCAACGAGATCGGCTCCCACTTCAACGGCCACTTCTGCGGCGCCAAGGGCGGGGAGGACTGGTCCACCCAGGAGTGGAAGAGCGAAACGGAGCAGGCCGTCTCCTTTGTGAAGCGCTGGAAGACCAACACCGGCTTCACCGACATCAAGCCGCTGCCGTTCGACTACGACGTGGAGCTGGCCGGCGGGCGCGCGCCGTGCCTGGAGGGCCAGAAGACGCTGATTCCGGCCATCAAATCCCTCGGCTGGCGCTATGACGCCAGCTCCCCCGGCGACTTCCAGCTCTGGCCGTCCAAGATCGACGGAATCTGGAACTTCCCGCTGCAGCTGGTGCCGTACCCGGAGAGCGAGAAGCAGGTCCTCTCGATGGACTTCAACTTCCTCTTCAACCAGTCCGGTGACAGCACCGAGGGCGATCCGGCGAAGTACGCGGAGTGGGAGCGGCTGACCCGCGAGGGGTATCTGAACGGCTTCGAGCGGGCCTACAACGGCAGCCGGGCGCCGCTGTTCATCGGCAATCACTTCGAGACCTGGAACGGTGGCATCTATATGCAGGCCATCGAGGACGTGATGCGGAGCGTCTGCCGCCGCGACGGGGTGCGGTGCGTGTCGTTCAAGCAGCTCGCCGACTGGCTGGACGCCCAGGACCCGAAGGTCCTGGCGAAGCTGCGGATGCTGGACCCGGCGGAATCGCCGGAGTGGTCCACGTACACCAAGACCAAGTAGCGGCGGAAACGGTCCTGTTGCCGGCCTTCCGCCAGGGCTTGTTCCGCCGGGGCTTACTCCGCCGCCCGGTCCGTCATATAGCTCTTCCAGATGTCCAGGGGGTAGGCGTCGCCCGAGGTGTCGGTGGCTGCCCCGCCCATCCCCTTGAGCGGCATCAGCTCCTGCGACTTGGGGTCCACCCGGGACAGCGAGACCGCCGTCGACAGCTTCTTGGTGTAGCCGACGAACCAGGCGGAGTTGCCGTCCTGCGCCGTGCCCGCCTTACCGGCCACCTCACCACCGGCCGCGGCGGCCCCGTGCGCCGCGCCGTCCGGGCTCTGGACGGCGCCCCGCAGCGCCTCGTCCACCTGCGCCGCGACCGCCGTACTGAAGGCCCGCTTGGCGCTGTCCTTGCGCAGTTCGAGGCGCTGCCCGCCGTGGGTGAGCCCGCTCACCGAGTACGGCGCGTAGTGGGTGCCCTCGGCGGCGAACGTCCCGTAGGCGCTGGCCATACGGATCGAGCTGGGCGTCGCGGTGCCGAGCGAGAACGCGGGCACCCGCGCCCCGAAGCTGCTGGGCAGCAGCCCCGCGTCGATGGACGCCTGCCGGACCCGGTCCAGGCCGACGTCCATGCCAAGCTGGATCATCGGGGTGTTGATGGACCGCACGATCGCCTGGCGCAGGGAGACCTGCCCATAGGAGGCGTCACCGTCGTTGCCGGCCCGCACTATCTTGCCGCTGCGGTCCCAGTACGGCCCCTCGGGCGTATGCACCGCGATCTTGTTGTCGCCGTTGTAGAGCGTCGAGGGCGTCACGGGCGTCCGCTCCCCGTTGCGCTTCAGCAGAACGCCGTCGCGCAGCGCGGCGGCGTAGACGAAGGGGGTGAAGGAGGTGCCGGCCGGGACGTTGGAGGCGTTCGCGTCGTTGAATCCCTGTTCCAGATAGCCGGGGCCGCCGTACAGCGCGCGTATCGCGCCGCCGGGGGCCACCGAGGCGGCGCCGATCCGCACATGGCGGTCCTCGGGGCGCTGCTCGGGATCGAGCGTGTCCCGGGTCTTCTTCACCGCCTTGGCGAGCGCCTGGACCTTCGGCTTCTCGAAGGTGGTGTGAATCTGATAGCCGCCCAGGTCGAAATCGGCGGCGGATATCTCGGTATGGGAGCTCACATACGCCTTGGCCGTCTCGACCAGATAGCCGACCTGACCGGTGAGCCCGGCCGGCTTGGGCGGCGCCTTGGGCTCGGGGAACGACGTATAGCGGGCCCGCTCGGACCGGGAGAGCTTTCCGATGTCGACCATCCGGTCCAGCACCCACTTCCAGCGGTCGACGGCCCGCTTGTGGTTCTTGGCGCTGAGCGTCGGATCGATTGTCCCGGCACCCTTGAGCAGCGAGGCGAGCAACGCGCCCTCGCTCGCGTTGAGTTCCGAGACGTCCTTGCCGTAGTACGCGTACGCCGCCCGCTGAATGCCGTAACTGCCGCGCCCGAACCAGCTGGTGTTCAGATAGCGCTGAAGGATCTCCCGCTTGCTCATCCGGTCGTCCAGCTTGATGGCCATGAACATCTCGGTGAGCTTGCGGGAAAATGTCTGGCGCTGATTCAGATAGGCATTCTTCACATACTGCTGGGTGATGGTGGATCCGCCCTGGGTCTCACCGCCCGTCACCATCCGCGTCACGGCGCGCATCAGCCCGCTCGGGGACACTCCGCTGTCGGAGTAGAAACTGGCGTTCTCGGCGGCGAGCACCGCCCACTGGACATCCTGCGGCACCTTGCCCAGCGGCACTTCCTGCCGGTTGACCGGACCGGTGCGGGCCATCTCGGTGCCGTCGCCCCAGTAGTAGACGTTGTCCTGCTGGGTGGCGAAGTCGTTCAGGTTCTTGGGTATGTCGGTCTGCAGATACAGATAGCTCAGCAGACCGGTCAGCGAGCCGAGGCAGAACAGGAAGAACAGGGTGATCTGACGCCACGTCGGCAGCCATCGCCCCACACCACGCCGCCCCGCCCGGGGGTAGTCCAGCCGGACCCGCGCGGCCGCCCAGCGGCGCAGCCGCATCCCCCGGCTCCCCGAGGACGGCTTTCGGCGGTGCTTGCGGTGCTTCCCCATGGCGTTGTCACTGCTGCCCAGCACGTGTTTCCCCCACGCTCGCTCCGCGCGCGGGCGCGGCACAAAGGTGTGATCTTCCATCCCCCCGGACCAGACCGATCCTATTTTCCCCTCTGAACGTCTGTCGCCACAGGGCCCGAATTTTTTGTAACAGTGACCATATTCAGCGACACCACCCACCCGGTGACCTTTCGCACCGCCCGGACCACCGCTGCCCGACACCCCCGCGTACGCCCCTCCGGCATGATGCCGCGAAGCTCAAATGAAGCTCTGAACCAGGGGGCCGGGGGATTCGTCCTCCTTCTACGGGGTCATCACCCCGGCACGCGAGAACAACACCGCGGGGGACGCGGTACGGAACGAGGAGGGGGAGCCATGATGCGCCTCGGTACCGGAATCGGCTGGCGACCGGAGATCGCCGACGACATCGCGCGACTGCCCGGCATCGACTGGGTCGAGGTGGTGGCGGAGAACATCTGCCCCGACCATGTGCCGGACGCGCTCCGGCGGCTGCGCGAGCGCGGGACCACGGTGGTCCCGCACGGGGTGTCACTCGGCCTCGGGGGAGCCGAGCGGCCCGACCCCGGCCGCCTCCGGGCACTGGCCGAGCGCGCCGGGGCGCTGGGCTCACCGCTGGTCACCGAACACATCGCGTTCGTCAGGGCCGGGGGGCCGCTGACCGCGTCAGCGGCCATCGAGGCCGGGCATCTGCTGCCGGTGCCACGGACCCGTGACGCGCTGGACGTGCTGTGCGAGAACGTACGCATCGCGCAGGACGCGCTGCCGGTGCCGCTCGCGGTGGAGAACATCGCGGCGCTGATCTCCTGGCCCGGCGAGGAGATGACCGAGGGCCAGTTCCTGGCCGAGCTCGTCGAGCGCACGGGGGTGCGGCTGCTCATCGACGTGGCCAATCTGCACACCAACCACGTCAACCGGGGCGAGGACCCGGCCAAGGCGCTGGACGAGCTGCCCACGTCGGCGATCGCCTACGTCCATGTGGCGGGCGGGGTCGAGAAGGACGGGGTGTGGCACGACAGCCACGCCCATCCGGTGACCCAGCCGGTGCTCGACGTCCTCGCCGAACTGTGTGCCCGTACGGCACCGCCCGGCGTACTGCTGGAGCGCGACGAGGACTTCCCGGCGGCGGGGGAACTGGCGGACGAGCTGGACGCGATCCGTGGGGTGACGGCGGCGGGGGCGGTGGCGGGGATGGCGGAAGAGGCTGCCGCCGCGGTGACGGCCTCGGCCCCCGTCCCGGCCTCCGTAAAGCCCTCCGCCGCGCCCGAGGCTCCCGTGCCGGACGCCGTCCGTGAGCGGCTGGCGCTCGCCCAGACCTCGCTGCTGTCCGCGCTGGTCGGGGGCACGCCGCCGCCCGAGGGCTTCGACCGGCGGCGGCTGCGGGTGCAGAGCGCGGCGCTGACGGCCAAGCGGGCGTCCGTGGTCGCCAAGGTGGCCCCGGAGCTGCCGGAGATCCTGGGCACCGGCTACCGCCCGGCGTTCGCGCGGTACGCCGACGGCCGCCCGATGACCGGCGGCTACCGCCGCGACGCGCTGGCGTTCGCCGAACATCTGCTGGCGGACAGGCGGCCCGACGACCTGGCGGCCCGGCGCCGTCTGACGCTGTGGTGGCAGGAGCGGTCCGGCCCCGCGCCCCTGGCGTCCCATCCGGCGGCGCGGCTGGCCCGCCGGGTCCGGCTCGCGCTGAGCGGGCGGCGAGCGGCATGAGCGCGGCGGTGATCCTGGTGTACGTGGCCGTCGCGCTGTCGTCGGTGGTGCTCATCACCGGCACGGTCCGGGCCCGGCGCGGGGCGGCCGTGGGGCCGGTGGACGCCCGGGCGTACGACCTGCTGGAGGCCGCCTTCCTGGCGGGCGGGCCGGGCCGGATGGCGGACACCGTGATCAGCACGATGTACGCGGACGGGCGGCTGGCGATCGGCGACCCCGGAGTGGTCTCGGTGCGGCAGGCGATCGCGCGCGGCCCGGTCGAGGAGGACCTGCTGCGGCTGTGCGCCCGCTCCCCGCACGGCGCCCTGAAGTGGCTGCGCCGGGAGTTGATGCGCGGTGCGGCGGTGCAGGCGATCGGCGACCGGCTGGCGGGGCGTGGGCTGATGGTGCGGCCGGACGCCCTCCGGCTCTGGCGGGGCGCGGCACGGGCGCAGAACACGCTCTGCGTGGTGGGCATGCTCCTGGGCATCATGATGAGCGTCGGCTCCATCGCCGACGGCGGACTTCCGCTGATCTTCGCGATCGCCCCCGCGCTCTTCACCGGCCTCCTCATCGGCGGAATCTGCGCCGGTGCGGCCAAGCGCCGGCTGACCGCCGCCGGGAAGCGGGCGCTGGCGGCGTACCGGAGGGAGTCGGGGGTCGGCGAACGGCGGCACGCCCTGTCCGTCGGCCATCCGGCGACGGTCCCCGTCGGGGTCGTCGTCGCGCTGACCGGGGCGGCCGCCCTGACGGACGATCCGCTGCTGCGGAAGCAACTGCTGGACGCGCAGAAGGTGCCGGGCGGATCGGGGTCGTCGACCGACTCCGGGTCTTCGGGTGCCTCGGACTCCGGCGGCGGATCGTGGTGCGGCGGGGGCGGCTCCGGCTGCGGAGGCTCCTCGTGCGGCGGCTCGTCCTGCGGCGGAGGCGGGGGCGGCTCGTCCTGCGGCGGAGGCGGGGGCGGTTCGGGCTGCGGCGGGGGCGGCGGCTGCGGGGGTGGTGGGGGCGGCGGCTGCGGGGGCGGCTGAGCCGCCACACCACGGGCCGGGTTGCCGCCAGGAGGTCCGGGCCCGGGAGGGCCAGGAGGTCCGGCAGGGCCCGCCTCGCACCACGATCGGCGGGCGCCGGGAACGGGCGGCCGACCGCAGCCCGACCGGGCCGAGCAGCAACCCAGTACAACCGCCCAGCCCCCAGTGCCGACAACCATCACGCACACCACCACCAGAGGGCCCCGGGTGCGGACGGCCGGGCCGAGACCCGATGAAACCGCCCAGCCCCGGTGCCGATGACGATCCCGCGCGCCACGAGCAGCGGGCGCCGGGTGCGGGCGGTCAACCGTAGCTCTGCCGGGCCGAGCAGCAACCCAGTACAACCGCCCGGCCCCGGTGCCGCTGCCGATCGGTGAGGCGTCCTCACCGATCCGCAGCGGCTCGGGCGCCGCGTCCCGCACCACCGTGGCCGTGCGGGTCGCGGGTGATCGGTCGCGGCCCTCGGGCAGGCCGTGCGGATCGCGCGCGACCGGTCGCGGTCCTCGATCAGGGCGAGCCGCGCCCGGGCGAGTCGTTCGCATCGTGAAAACCGTGGCGCGACAGCGGTCGGGTCGAGTAGAACTCGGCCATGTTGTGGGTCCTTTTCCTGCTCGTCGCGTCGGGTGCGGCGGTTGTCAGTTGCACGCGTCTGTGCCTGGCGGCGGTCGCCGCCGCCCAGCCGATGGACCCTGATCCGGCGGCGGATGCGAAGGGCCTGAGCCTGTACGAGGCGGCGTTTCTGTCCGGCGGTCCGCGGCGGGTGGGCGAGCTGGCCCTCGTCACGATGTACCGCGAGCGCCGGCTGCTGCTCGCCCACACCGGCTGGGTCACCGTCGTGGTCCCGGACGGGCGGGACGAGCTGGAGCGGTCCGTGATCACCGCGATAGGACCGGAGGGCCAGTCCCCGGTGCGGCCGGTGCGGGCCGCGCTCGCCACCGCCGCCCCGGTGCGGGCGCTGGGCGACCGGCTGGTGGCGGCGGGGCTCGCGGTGCCCGCCTCGGCGCGTACGAACGTGGCGGTCGCGGTGCGGCATGTGCGGGCGGCCTGCGCGCTGGTTCTGGCGACGGCGGCCGCCGCGCTGCTGCTGGTGCCGCCCGCGGCGGGGCGCGGTCCGGTGGCCTCGTGGTTCATGCTGCCGCTGCTGCTGACGGTGAGCTGTCTGCTGATCGCCCGGGTCGAGGCGCATCCGTACTCGCGGTGGGCCTCCCCCGCCGGTCAGCGGCTGCTGGGCCGGATCGACGTGCCCCCGCGGCGGACCCTCGCCCAGCGCTCCGGCGGCGGCCCGGACGGCGGTGACGACGACGGCGAGGTGCTCACCGCGCTCGCGGTGCACGGCACCGTCGCCCTCCCCGACCGGGCGCTGCGCGCGGCGCTGAAGGGGCATTGGGGTCATTGACCCCGACACCGCGGCCCGGTGCTTTACATGGTCATCCGCCGCGCCAAATATCCCTTTCATCGCGCGATGCACGAAGGGATGTCCAGTGAGAGCAGCAGCGCTGTACGGCATCCTCGGCCCGCTGTCCCTGTCGCTGGCCATTGGCGCGCTGCTCGCGACGCCCGCCACCGGCCGCCCCCTCGCCGCGTCCACCGCCCGCGCCGCCACGACGGCCACCGCGTCCAACCGGTCCGCCCCGGCCCCGGCCGGTGCGGCGGGCGCGCCACTTACGGGCCCGGTCTCCCCCACCGCCCCTTCGGCCTCCGCCGCGCCCGTCGCCCCCGCCGCGCCCGCCTGGAGCTCCTGGTCCGGCTCGCCCGCCTCGGTCGCCACGGCCGCCGCCCCGCCCGGTGACGCGGCCGCGGCCCGCGGGGTGGCGCTCGCCGCCCGGCGCGCGGCGGAGCGGGGCATCGGCTTCCGCCGCTGCCCCCGCGCCGAGGCCCTGACCGCCCCCATCACCTGCGGAAAGGTCTCCGTCCCGCTCGACTACGCCCGTCCCGGCGGCAAGCGCATCGCCCTCACCGTCAGCCGGATCCGGGCCACCGGCCCCAAGGCCCGGCGTCAGGGGGCGCTGGTCTACAACCCCGGCGGACCGGGCGCCTCCGGTATGGCGTTCCCCGGGTACGCGGCCGAGGTGGCGTTCCGCCGCGTGGCCGCCGCCTACGACTTCGTCGGCTACGCCCCACGGGGCGTGGGCCGTTCAGCCCCGCTGTCCTGCCAGCGGCCGTCGGCCTACGCCAAGGCGCCGACCAGCTCCCCGCCGCACCCCACCGCCGCCTTCAAACGGCGGCTGGTGGCGCGGGCGCGCGCCTATGTGCGGGGCTGTGTGCGCCGCGCGGGCCGTGCGCTCGCGCACTACACCACGCTGAACAACGCCCGCGATCTGGAGGTGCTGCGCGCGGCGCTGGGCCAGCGGCGGCTCACCTTCGTGGGCGCCTCGTACGGCACGTACTACGGGGCCGTCTACGCCACGCTCTTCCCGGGGCGGGTGCGCCGGATGGTCTTCGACAGCGTGGTCAACCCCGCCCCCTGGCGGATCTGGTACCGCGACAACCTCGACCAGTCGGTCTCCTTCGAGCGGCGCTGGCGGGACTGGCGCCGCTGGGTCGCCCGGCACCACGCCGTCTACCACCTGGGCACCACCGAGCACCGGGTGCTCGCCTCGTACGAGAAGGCGCGGCGGCGGTTGGGGCACAAGGCGGCGGGCGGGGTCGTCGGCACCGCCCAGCTCCAGAGCGCGTTCCTGCGGACCGGCTACAACGACGCCTACTGGGATCCGGCCGCCCGGGCGCTGGCCGCCTATCTGCACGGTGACCCCGAGCCGCTGATCGCGCTCGCCGCGCCCGATCCGGCGCAGGCGGCCGACGACGAGAACGGCAACGCCGTCTACACCGCCGTGGAGTGCAACGACGCGCCCTGGCCGCGCACCTGGGCCGCTTGGAACCGCGACAACACCGCCCTCGCCCGCCGCGCGCCCTTCGAGACCTGGGACAACGTGGCGATGAACCTGCCGTGCGCCTTCTGGCCGCTGAAGCCCGGCCGCCCCCTCGACGTGGGGAACTTGGAGGCCGTGGGCCCCCGGACGGGGCGGGTCGCGCTGCCGCCGGTGCTGCTGCTGTCGGCGGAGCGGGACGCGGCCACCCCGTACGCGGGGGCGAAGGAGCTGTGGCACCGGCTGCCGGGCTCCTCGCTGGTGACCGAGCGGAAGGCGGGCACCCACGGGGTGTGGGGCGGGCCGAACGACTGCGTCAACCGCCATGTGGACACGTATCTGCTGACCGGGAGGACGCCGGGCCGGTCCGCCTCCTGCGCCCCGCGCCCGGAGCCCGCACCGCTTCCGGCCCCGGCCCCGCTGCCCGACTCGGGCAAGCAGCCGGCCGCGATCCCTGGCACGCCGTAAGAGACCGCAAGAGGCCGTAAGAGGACACGGGGCCCGTGCGGGACGACCGTAAGGCCGTCCCGACCGCCATAACCGCCCTAAGGGGACCGCCGTAAGGCCGTCAGGCCAGGCCGGCGACGAGCTCGGAGACCGCCTTGCGCCGCCCGGTGTAGAACGGCACCTCCTCGCGCACATGGCGACGCGCCTCGGAGCCGCGCAGATGACGCATCAGGTCGACGATCCGGTGCAGCTCGTCCGCCTCGAAGGCCAGGATCCACTCGTAGTCGCCGAGCGAGAAGGACGCGACCGTGTTGGCACGCACATCGGGGTAGCCGCGCGCCATCTTGCCGTGGTCCGCGAGCATCCGGCGGCGGTCCTCGTCGGGCAGCAGGTACCACTCATAGGAGCGGACGAACGGGTACACGCTGACGTAGTCACGCGGGTTCTCGTCCGCGAGGAACGCCGGGATGTGGGCCTTGTTGAACTCGGCCGGGCGGTGCAGCGCCATGTTGGACCACACCGGCTCCAGGGCGCGCCCCAGCCGGGTGCGGCGGAAGAGGTTGTACGCCTCCTGGAGGGCGTCGGAGGTCTCCGAGTGCCACCAGATCATGATGTCCGCGTCGGCGCGCAGCCCGGACACGTCGTAGGTGCCGCGCACGGTGACGTCCTTGGCGGCGAGCTGGGAGAAGAGCTCCTCGACCTCGTCGGCGTAGCCGGTGCGGTCCTCCGGCAGCACATCGCGCAGCCGGAACACCGACCACAGGGTGTAGCGGATGACCTCGTTGAGGTCCTTGGCCTTCTTACCGGCGTTGGGAGTCTTCTCAGGTGCAGCAGTCATGGCCCTATTCTCGCTCGCCGGCTCCGGAGCCCGGCTCCAGGGTGGCCGCCAGGGCGCCCAGCAGCTCGTCGGCCGTCTTACGGGCGCTGCCGACGCACGCCGGGATGCCCACCCCGTCGTAGAGCGCGCCGCACACCCCCAGCCCCGGCACCTTGGCGACCTCGGCGCGGATGCGGGCCACCCGGTCGAGATGGCCCACCGGGTACTGCGGCAGTCCACCGTCCCAGCGGTCCACCCGGCTCGCGACGGGCCGGGCCGTCAGGCCGACGGCCTCGCCGAGATCGGCGAGCGACATCCTTACCAGGTCGGGGTCGTCCCGCTTCAGATCCACCTCGTCGTCAAACCGCCCGATCGAGGTACGCAGCACGAAGAGATCGGGCCCGGCGTCCCGCAGCCAGCCCCACTTGCGGCTGGAGAACGTCGCCGCCTTGATCGTCCGGCCGTCGACCGGCGGCACCAGGAAGCCGCTCCGCTCGGCGAGCGCGTCCACGCCGGTGAGCGCGTCGCGCCGGAAGGCCATGGTGACCAGCGCCATCGAGGCGTAGTCGACGGTGGCCAGCTCGGTGGAGGCGGCCGGGGCCTCGGCGGCCAGCAGGCGGGCGGCGGCGGGCGCGGGGACCGCCAGCACGACGGCGTCGGCCGTCACCACCGGCGGGCCGTCCGTGCCATCCGTGCCGTCCGTGGCGTCCACGGCGAGGGTCCAGCCGTCGGCGGTGCGCCGCAGCTCCCGTACCGTCGCCCCGGTGCGGATCTCGCCGCCGGCGGCCCGTACGGCGTCGGCGACCGCGAGCGGCAGTCGGCCGATCCCGCCGTCGATGCCCATGAACACCGGGCCGTCCTGCCGTCGCGCGGCTCGCTCGGCCAGTTCCCGGACGCCCTCGGTCAGCGGGCCGCCGGAGCGGGCCACCTCGAAGAGGGTGGGGACCGAGGCGCGCATCGAGGTGCGGTACACATCGCCCGCGTACACCCCGCCCAGCAGCGGTTCGACCAGCCGGTCCACGACCTCGCGGCCGAGTCGCGCCGCGAGGTACTCGCCGAGCGCCACGTCCTCGCCGACCGGGGTGGGCGGCAGCTCCCGGTCGCGGGCGATCCGGTCCAGCCCCTCCTCCGAGATCACCCCGGAGGAGGCCAGCGGCGCCAGATCGCCGGGGACGCCCATCACATGCCCCTTGGGCATCGGGCGCAGTCCGCCGCGCGTCCAGAGGGAGGCGGTCGCGGTCGCGGGCGGCTGCAGCCGGTCGCCGAGGCCCACGGCGCGCGCCAGCTCGACGCCTTCCGGGCGGCGGGCGAGCATCGACTCGGCCCCGAGGTCGACCGGTACGCCCTCGATCTCCCCCGCGAGCAGCTTGCCGCCGAGCCGCCCCGACGCCTCCAGGAGCGTCACCCGCGCCCCGCCGTCCAGCAGCCGGTGAGCCGCCCCGAGGCCCGCGATTCCGCCGCCGATGACCACGACATGGCCGGTGCGTCCCGTCCCCGGGGAGTTCGCCGCTCTCATGCCCCCACTCTCTCACCCGCCCCCAGGGCGTAATGTGCCGAGGCCGTCGCCAGATCGGCCTCGATCCGGGCCGCGGTGGCGCGCAGCGCCGGGAGGAGTTCGCGGCGGGCGCTCTCGGCGGTGCCGTGGCCGGCGTGGGTCGCCACGTTGAGCGCGGCCACCACCCGTCCGCGCGCGTCCCTTACGGGCACGGCGAGCGACCGCAGCCCCTCCTCCAGCTCCTGGTCGACCAGGGCGTGCCCCTCCGCCGCCGCGCGCTCCACCACGCGCGCCAGCTCGGGCACGTCGGTCACGGTGTGCCGGGTCAGCGGCCGGGGCCGCACCCCGGCGAGATGGGCGGCACGGGCCTCGGCGTCCAGGCCCGCGAGCAGCACCCGGCCCATGGAGGTCGCGTAGGCGGGGAAGCGGGTGCCGATGGTGATGTTGACGCTCATGATGCGGACGGTGGGGACGCGCGCGATATAGCGGATGTCGCCGCCGTCCAGGACGGCCAGGGAGGCCGACTCATGGACGGTGCGGACCAGTTCGCGCATATGCGGCTGGGCGATATCGGTGAAGCCGAGCTCGGCGAGGGGGGCGTAGCCGAGCTCCAGCACGCGCGGCAGCGGCCGGAAGACCCGGCCGTCGGCCTCCACATACCCCAGCTCGACGAGGGTGAGCAGCGAGCGCCGGGCGGTGGCCCGCGCCAGCCCGGTGGCCTCCGCGACGGCGCTGAGCGTCATTCCTCCGCCCCGGCCGCCGCCCGCCGTGACGGTCTCGCCCTGGCCCGCGCCCTCCGCCCCGCCCAGTGCCCGCAGCACGGCCAATCCGCGCGCGAGCGACTGCAGGAACCCCGCTCCCAGCTCCCGCTTGGCCATCCGCGCGGGGTCCTCGCCCAGGGCCGTCGGCGCCCCGCCCGGGGTGCCCCACGCACGCTCGGCGGCAGGGCGTGGCCGCCCCCGTCCGGCCGCAGCCGCCAAAGCCGCCTCCATCGCCGGGACTTGCGCACTCAGCGGCCCCAGCACCGCCGCCCGCAGCGAGTCCACGTCATGGCGGCTGGTGTGGCTGACCACGTTGACCGCGCAGGCGATCCGGCCCGAGGCGTCCCGTACCGGAACGGAGACCGCCACCAGACCCGGCTCGATCAGCTGGTCGTCGGTGGCCCAGCCGTCGCGGGCGGCCTCCTTGACGCGGGCCTCGAAGTCGCCGCCGGAGGCGGGCCGGTGGCGCGGCGGGACGGCGGGGAAGGAGGTGTCCAGGGGGTCCTCGGCGCGGCGGGCGCGCCAGGCGGCCCAGCCGGACCCGGACCACTCGGCGGCGAAGAGCGCGCCGGGGGAACAGCGCTCGGCGGGGAGCAGATCGCCGATGCGGAAGGCGAGGGACATGGTGCGGCGGCGGGTCATCTGGACGACGAAGCGCACCCCGTCGCCGTCGGGGACGGCGACCGAGACCGACTCGTCGAGCCCGTCCGCGAGCCGCTCGGCGAACGGGCCGAGCGCGGCGGGCAGCCCGCTCGCGGCCAGATACGCGTTGCCCAGCTCCATCAGCCGGACCGACAGGCCGATATCGCGCCCGTCGAGCGTCACATATCCGAGCTGTTCGAGGGTGCCCACCACGCGGTCGACCACGGACCGGGCGAGCCCCGTGCCGCGGACGAGGTCGCCGGGGCGGACCGTCGTCCGCCCCTCGTGCGCGGCCAGCCGGGTCAGCTCGCGCAGCACGGCGAGGCCGCGCTCGAGAGGCCCGACGGGGCCATTGACAGGTGGTGGCACCGGGCTGAGACTCATCACCAGTCAATTATGAACGAAGTTTCACTCAGCGAACAAGTGGCGAGCCGCATGGACCACCACAGCGAGGGGACGATGTGATGCGCACGACCGTCGGCATCATCGGCGGCGGACCCGCCGGACTGCTGCTCGCCCGTCTGCTGCACCGCGCCGGGATCGACTGCGTGGTGCTGGAGAGCCGGGACCGGGCGTATGCCGAGCGGCGCCAGCGGGCCGGGATCCTGGAGCAGGGCACCGTGGATGTGCTGCGGGAGTGCGGCGCCGGCGGGCGCCTGGACCGCGAGGGGCTGCCCCACCAGGGCATCGAGCTGCGCTTCGAGGGCCGTGGCCACCGCGTGGACTTCCCCTCCGCCACCGGCGGCAAGTCGGTGATGGTCTACGCCCAGACCGAGATCGTCAAGGACCTGATCGCGCTTCAGCTCGAGGAGCCCGGCGGTCCGCCGCTGCTGTTCGAGGCCGAGGCGCTGGCCATCGAGAAGCCGGACTCCGCCGCGCCCGTCATCCGCTTCCGCCACCAAGGCCGCGAGCAGACCCTCAGCTGCGACTACGTGGCGGGCTGCGACGGCTTCCACGGCATCGCCCGGCGCGCGCTCCCCGCCGACCGGGTCCGCACCTTCGAGCACACCTACCCCTACTCCTGGCTCGGCGTGCTGGCCGATGTGGCGCCGTCCTGCGAGGAGTTGATCTACGCCCGCCATCAGCGCGGCTTCGCCCTGCACAGCATGCGCTCCCCCCAGGTCTCCCGGCTCTACCTCCAGGTGCCGAACGACACCGATCCGGCCGGCTGGTCCCATGAGCGGATCTGGGACGAGCTGTCGACCCGTTTCGCGCTCGACGGGGACTGGACGCTGGAGCGCGGCCCGATCACCGCCACCTCGCTCACCCCGATGCGCAGCTTCGTCCAGGAGCCGATGCGCCACGGACGGCTGTTCCTGGCGGGCGACGCGGCGCATATCGTGCCGCCCACCGGCGCCAAGGGGCTCAACCTGGCCGTCACCGACGTGATCACTTTGGCCCGTGCGCTGATCCACCACCAGGAGACCGGCTCCCCCGAGCTGCTGGACGGCTATTCGCAGACCTGTCTGCGCCGGGTGTGGCAGGCCGAGCGGTTCTCGTACTTCATGACGGACACGCTCCACCGCCGCCCGGACGAGAGCCCGTTCGAGGACCGGGTGCGGCTCGCACGGCTGGAGCGGATCGCCTCCTCCCCCACCGCCTCCGCCGAACTCGCCGAGAACTACGTCGGCCTCCCGCTGTCATGACGGCCCCGGGCCCGCTCACCCCCATGAGCCCACCGGGCTCCCGCGCCGCCGGCAGCCCGGACGCGGGCCGCTCGGTCGCCGGCCGGATGCTGGCGGTCCTCGACGCGTTCGACGCCTCGCACCGCTCGCTGTCCCTCACCGCCCTCGCCCGGCGCGCCGGGCTGCCACTGGCCACCGCGCACCGGCTGGTCGCCTCGCTCACCCGCTGGGGCGCCCTGGAGCGCGACGCCACCGGGGCGTACCACATCGGGCTGCGGCTGTGGGAGGTGGCGACGCTCTCACCGCGCGGGGTCGGGGTGCGCGAGGCGGCGCTGCCGTTCATGGAGGACCTGTACGAGGCCACCCACGAGAACGTCCAGCTCGCCGTGCGGGACGGCCTGGAGGTGGTCTATGTCGAGCTGATCTCGGGACACTCGGCGGTCCAGGTGCGCACCCGGGTCGGCAGCCGCTGGCCGCTGCACGCGACCGGCGTCGGGTTGGTGCTGCTCGCGTACGGGCCGCCACGGCTGTACGAGCGGGTGTGCGCCCGCCCGCTGCGCCGCTACACCGAGCTGACGATCCAGGACCCGCACCGGCTGCGGGCCGCCCTCGCCGAGGTGCGGCGCACCGGGATCGCGGTCAGCGACCGGCAGATCACCATGGACGGGCTGTCCATCGCCGCCCCGGTGCGCGGACCGCGCGGGGAGGTGGTGGCCTCGCTTTCGGTGGTGGTGCCGGCCGCGGAGGGGCGGGCCCCCGGGCTGATCCCGGCCGTACGGGTCGCCGCCCACGGCATCTCCCGTACCCTCGCCGCCGCCCTGGGGCAAGAGCCCGTCGCGGAGGCTTCCGGTCGGTGAAAGACCCCGGAGCGCGCCTTGCCGCGGCCGGTGTCCGGCCACATCCTGTGTGGCACATACCGCGCTGCCGAGCCTGAACGCCCAGGCCCGAAGGGGGACATGGAGACATGCCCGAAGTGACCGCAGAGCCCACCGCGCAGGGACGGGAGGCGCCTCGGGGCGGCTGGCAGCCGTACCACACCCTGTGGGCCATGCTGCTGGGCGGCTGGCTCTTCTCGTACGCCGACCGCACCATCACCGGCCCGGTCGTCACCTGGCTGATCGAGAACGACCACGCCATGCTGGGCTCCGCCGACCATCCGCACGCGCTCGGCGGCCTGATCGGCAGCCTCTTCTTCGCGGGCTACATGCTGACCCAGTTCCCCGGCGGCTATCTCGGCGACCGCTTCGGGCACCGCACCATGCTCGCGGTCTCGCTGCTGTGGGCGGGGGTCGCGACCCTCGCCAGCGGCCTGATGACCGGGCTGATCGCCTTCGTCGTGCTGCGGGTGCTGACCGGCCTCGGCGAGGGCGTCTTCTACTCCAACGACCGCTCGCTGATCGCCCAGCGCACCCCGCCCGCCAAGGCCGGTCTGGGCATGGGCGTCGCCATCACCGGACTGGCCATCGGGCTGACGGTCGCGACCATCAGCGCGCCGTATCTGATCGACTGGGGCGGGGAGGTGCTCGGCGAGGAGGACGCCTGGCGGATGCCGTTCCTGGTGCTGGGCGGTGCGACGCTGGCGTTCGGCTGGGTCACGGCGGTCTATATGCGCCGCATCGGCGGTCCGCTCAAGGCCACCGGCTCCACCTTGCGGCTGCTGGGGATCTCGGCGGTGCTGTGCGCCGCGGTCATGGCGGTCTATCTGATCGCCGACGGGGCGGGGATGCCGAGCTGGGGCGTGGCCGTCCTGGAGTGCGTGCTGGCGTTCCTGCTCATCGGGGCGATCTTCGCCCGGCGGAGCGGCAAACTGGGCTCGGTCTCCCGGAACCGCAATGTGCTGCTGCTCAGCTTCGCCTTCATCGCGGTCATGTGGAATCTGTGGTTCTTCAGCTTCTGGTCGGTGTCGATCGTCGCGGACGCCGCCCACAGCTCGTTCCAGAACGCCGCGCTGGTGGCCACCTTCAACGCGGGCGCGGGCATCCTCGGCTTCCCGGCCGGAGGCATGCTCTCGGACCGGGCCAAGGCCCGGGGCTGGGGGCGGCGGCCGCTGCTGATCGCGTTCACCGTGGTCCAGGGCGTGCTGGTGCTGGTGTTCGCCGCCTATCTGCAGACCAATGAGCAGCCCTCCCTCTGGGTGATGTCCATCCTGCTCTTCGTGACCAGCCTGTTCTTCAACGCGCTCCAGCCGATGGCGCACGCGCTGCTCAACGATGTGGTCGACGCGGCCGAACGCGGCGCGGCCTTCGGCCTGTTCAACCTGGTCGGGGAGATCGGCGCGGTGGTCAGCCCGGCCCTCAGCGGCACCCTCTTCGACCACTACGGAAGCTGGACGCACGCGGTCTACATCGACGGCGCGCTGATGCTCGCCAGCGCGGGGCTGTATGTGCTGATCCGGGAGAACACCTCGCGCGCATAGGTTGGTCCCCTAAAGCCGGACATCCAGTGGCGGAGGGGCATACATGGCGGCGGCACGACGCATGGTGGTCATCGGGGGCGACGCGGCGGGCATGTCCGCCGCGTCGCGGGCGCGCAGGCTCAAGAGCCGGAGCGAGCTGGAGATCCTCGCCTTCGAGCGCGGCCAGTTCACCTCGTACTCGGCCTGCGGCATCCCGTACTGGGTCGGCGGGGTGGTGGACGGCCCCGACGAGCTCATCGCCCGTACGCCCGAGACCCACCAGGGCCGCGGGATCGACGTACGGACGCACACCGAGGTCGTCGAGATCGACCTCGCCGGCCAGCGGGTCCTGGCGCGGGACGTCGACCCGCGCGGTAACGGCGACGAGCGCTGGCACGGCTTCGACGACCTGGTCATCGCGACCGGCGCCCGGCCGCGCCGCCCCGACATGCCCGGGATCGACGCCCCCGGCGTCCACGGGGTGCAGACCCTGGACCACGGGCGAGCGCTGCTGGAGACCCTGGAGTCCACCCGGGTCGAGCGCGCGGTCGTGATCGGCGCCGGATACATCGGGGTGGAGATGGCCGAGGCGCTCGTCCAACGCGGCTGCCAGGTCACCGTCCTGGAGCGCGGTGAGCAGCCGATGTCCACGCTCGACCCCGACATGGGGCGGCTGGTGCGCGACGCGATGACAGGGCTCGGCATCGACACGGTGACCGGCGCGGAGGTCACCGAAGTGGTCACCGGGGAGGACGGCCGGGTGCGGGCCGTGGCCACCAAGGTCAGCGAATACCCCGCCGACCTCGTGGTCCTGGGCCTCGGGGTGGCCCCCGAGACCGGGCTCGCCCAGGAGGCGGGGCTGCCGGTGGGCTCCTACGGCGGGCTGCTGACCGATCTGGCCATGCGCGTGCGCGGTCACGACAACATCTGGGCGGGCGGCGACTGTGTCGAGGTCCTCGACCTGGTCTCCGGCCGCACCCGGCACATTCCGCTGGGCACCCACGCCAATAAGCACGGGCAGGTCATCGGCGCCAATGTGGGCGGCGACTACGCGACCTTCCCCGGTGTCGTCGGCACTGCTGTCAGCAAGGTCTGCGATCTGGAGATCGCCCGCACCGGGCTGCTGGAGGCCGAAGCCGCCGCCGTGGGGCTGAAGTTCGAGGCGGTCACCATCGAGTCGACCAGCAGGGCCGGGTACTACCCGGACAGTCGCCCGATGACGGTGAAGATGCTCGCCGAGCAGCGCACGGGACGGCTGCTCGGCACGCAGATCGTCGGCCGCGAGGGCGCGGGCAAGCGGGTCGACATCGCGGCGGTCGCACTGACCGCCCGGATGACGGTGGAGCAGATGACGGCGCTGGACCTGGGCTACGCCCCGCCGTTCTCCCCGGTGTGGGACCCGGTACTGGTGGCAGCACGCAAGGCGGCGGGAACCGTGAAATCCAGCCCCTCCGGCGATTGAGGAGCGGGGTCCGGGGCGGAGCCCCGGTTGTGGGGAGGGGCGGGTAGGGGAAGGCTCGCCGCAGGCGCGCTACCCCCGGGGCGGGTCCTGTCCGGCCGCCGATCAGTTCGCGCCGTCGATGACCCGGAGCGCGAGCCGCACCCGCTGGGCCACATGCCGGGGGCAGCTCCACGCCTCGGAGCCGAAGGGCCGCTCGGGCGTGTCGTACTCCCGGGGCGCGTAGAGATGGTTGAGATGGGCGCCGTAAGGGTCCTCGTGGAAACCGAAGTGACGGCGCCCGACCAGCTCGGTCAGCACGTCCCAGGGATGCGCGTCCCCATGCGGGCAGGTCTCGGCCGCCGGAGCGGTCCGCACCGCGCCGAGGATCGCCCGCAGATCCCGGTGGACGGCCTCGGGCGGGGGCTCCTCGCCCGAGGTCACCGACCAGCAGGCGACCAGCAGCAGCACCAGCCGCTCGCGCGGATCGGCCGGGCCCGCCGCGAACCGCCGCGCGGCCCACAGCCCGGCGTCCTCCGCGGCCTGTCCGTCCCGGCAGCGGAAGCGCACGGCGTGGGTGAGCCGTTCGATGTCGAGCCGTCCGTCGGGGCGCAGCAGCGCCTCGTCCAGATGGGCGGTGTCCCGGAGGCCGAACAGCCGCTCCCGGCCGGTCCGCAGATGGTCCAGCGCCTCGCGGGCGATCGCGGCGAGGAAGGCCGGGCACAGCCACGCCTCCAGCGGCGCCGTCTCCAGCTCCTCCCGGTGCCAGTGGCGGTAGACGCCCCGGCCGCCGGGGCTGAGCAGGTGGATGCCCACGGTGGCCTGCTCCGCGGTGTCCCGGCCGACCGCGGGGTGGTCGCCCTCGCCGTGTGCGCAGGACGCGTCGCCGAGGCCGGGCAGCACCGCCTCCAGGGCGTCCACCATGGTGTCCAGGACCCGCTGGTCGCGGATCCGGCCGCTGGCGGCATACCAGCAGGCGGCGTGCAGGACGACCACGAGCCCGGCGCGGTGATAGCCCAGGGGGTTGGCGACCAGGTTCCTGGCGTAGGCGGACAGCTCCTGGCCGGGGTCGACGGCCGCGCTCGGGTAGTCCCAGACGATCGAGCGCAGATCCTCGGCGCGGCGCGCGTCGCGGGCCGGGAGCCGGGGCGGGATGCCGCCCACGCTGCCGGGGGCGATGATGTCCACGGCGACCCGCGCGTACCCGGCGATGTCGCGCGGGCACAGCCACCGCTCCTTGGTCGCGTCGTCCTCCCAGTCCGGGTCCTCGTCCTCGGCCAACCCGTTGGTGAGCAGCGGCAGATCGTCCACGAAGTGGTCGATCCGGTCGTCCAGATCGCTCTCGTAAGGATGCGTCCGGTGGGCGCAGGGCAGGTCGCGCAGCCGCCGGTCGGTGGCGTGGAGGGCCTCCAGGGCCGCCGCCGCGACGTCCTTACGGGAGAACCGGCCGATGTACGCGGCCATCATGACCAGCCCGAGCGTCCAGGCGTACGCCTCTTCGCCCGCGGGATCGGCCGCCAGCCGCCTGGCACAGTCCAGGACGGCCCGGTCCGCGTCGCCGCCGTAGGTCTCGTGGAGGATGCCGTCCCATTCGTCGACGAAATGGACACACTCCGGCAACTCTGACGAATCTGACAGCGCGGTGGCGGGCATGTCGGTCATGCCCCTCACGACGCCACGGGAGGCACGCGGGTTCCCGCTTGGTTCAGACCTTCACAGAAGGTGCGCGCGATGCACTCCTTGTGTGCACATACTCCACAAGGCGGGTCAGTGCGTCCGGGTCGGTGCTGGGCAGCACGCCGTGGCCGAGGTTGAAGATGTGCCCCTCCAGCCCCCGGGCGGCCTCCAGTACCTCTTCCGCCTTGGCCTCGACCGCCGTACGCGGGGCGAAGAGCACGGCGGGGTCGAGATTGCCCTGGAGCGCCTTGCCGGGGCCGACCCGCCGGGCCGCCTCGTTCAACGGCACCCGCCAGTCGACGCCCACGACATCCGCGCCCGCCTCGCCGAGCGGTCCGAGCAACTCACCGGTGCCCACGCCGAAGTGGATGCGCGGCACCCCGTATCCGGCGACGGCGTCGAAGACCTTCGTGGAGGCGGGCAGCACGCTGCGGCGGTAGTCGGCGGGGGCGAGGGCGCCCACCCAGGAGTCGAAGAGCTGGACGGCCGAGGCGCCTGCCTCGATCTGCACCTTGAGGAAGGCGGCGGTGATGTCGGCGAGCCGGTCGAGCAGCGCGGCCCACAGCGCCGGGTCGCCGTACATGAGCGCCTTGGTGTGCTCGTGGTTGCGCGAGGGGCCGCCCTCGACCAGATAGCTGGCGAGCGTGAAGGGGGCGCCCGCGAAGCCGATGAGCGGGGTCGCGCCGAGCTCGCCGACGAGCGCCCCGACGGCCTCGGTGACGTACTTCACATCGTCCGGGTCGAGCGGGCGCAGCCGCTCCAGATCGGCCCGGGTACGGATCGGCCGCTCGACGACGGGCCCGACACCGGGCTTGATGTCGAGGTCGATGCCGATGGCCTTGAGCGGCACGACGATGTCGCTGAAGTAGATGGCCGCGTCCACCCGGTGCCGGCGCACCGGCTGCAGGGTGATCTCGGTGACCAGGTCGGGCCGCATGCAGGACTCGAGCATCGCGGTGCCCTCACGCAGCTTGCGGTACTCCGGAAGCGAGCGCCCCGCCTGCCGCATGAACCACACCGGCGTATGAGGCACCGGCTCCCGACGGCAGGCCCGCAGAAAGGCCGAATCGGCTGTGGCACGAGCCGCGGCGCGGCCGGTCTGCTGCTGGCCCGAGGGCCGCTCATTGGCGCTCATGCCCCAAATCTTCGCACGGGCCGAACGAGTGACCCGCCAACCCGGGTGTTCCTCCCCGGTTAGGGCCCTCACTGCGCCTAGTCTTCCGGGCATGGCAGCGGTTCAAGGACACCTCTCGAACGGTGCTGACGGCACGGAAGCAGGCGGTGAGGACACCCCTCCCGCCTTCCGGCATGCCGTCGCCGCGCTGCGCGGTGTGCGGGTACGGCCCGAGGTGGAGCTCGATCCGACCCCACCCCCGCGTCGGCTCGCACCCTACTCGTACGCGCTGGAGGCGGTGGTCACCGGCGAATCGGACGACGAGGAGCTGGCCGAGGGGCGGCTGATCCTGCTGCACGACCCGGCCGGGCACGACTCCTGGCGCGGCACCTTCCGCCTGGTCACCTTGGTCCACGCGGACCTGGAGCCGGAGATCGCGGCGGATCCGCTGCTGCCGGAGGTGTGCTGGTCCTGGCTCACCGGCGCGCTGGAGGCCCGCGGTCTGCCGTACGGGGAGCCCAGCGGCACGGTCACCCGGGCGAGCTCGCACTACTTCG
Source organism: Streptomyces hygroscopicus (assembly GCA_002021875.1). Classification (NCBI taxonomy): domain Bacteria; kingdom Bacillati; phylum Actinomycetota; class Actinomycetes; order Kitasatosporales; family Streptomycetaceae; genus Streptomyces; species Streptomyces hygroscopicus. Next base: position 9,007,132 of record CP018627.1, on the reverse strand, counting down.
GCGCGATGGGCGAACGGGAGCCGTCGACCCGGATCGAGATCCGCGCCTCGTGGACCCCGGCCGCCCACCCGGCCCCCGAACCGGCCCGCCCCGGCCCGCGGCGCCCGGAGCCCGGAGAAGAGGGCACGGGCGAACCGCTGGGCGTGCCGGACACCGCGGGACATCTGGCCGCCTGGTGCGACCTCCTGTGCCAGATCGCGGGCCTGCCCCCGGTGGGGGCAGCGGAGGCGGGGGTCGTCTCGCTGCCCCAACGGCGGGGCCCACAGGCCCGCTGAGGGGCAACCAGCCAAGCCCCAAGGGCGCCGCAGCACACAAGGTGGCTCGGGTCTTCCGACCCGGGCCACCTCCCTGCGGCAACCGAGTAAGCCGATGGGCGCCGCAACGTATCCGGGTGCTTGGGCGCACCGGCCGGGGGCACCACCCCAGCGGTAGCCGGGGGAGACCAAAGCGCCCCGGAGGCGAACCGAGCCTCAAAAAAGTACTCCCGTGATCGATCAGTCGTCCTAATTGCCCGAATTGTTACTCACCAAATCGTGATCATTCCCTAAAGCCGGGCCGTATCGGTGCCGAAGGACGTGGTGACCCGTCCCACAACTCCCAGGAGGCCTGGTGTCTGTTCTCCTCGAGCAACCGTCCAGCCTGGTCGCCTACCGCCCGAACAAGCCGACGGCCATGGTCGTCGTCGCCGACCCCCGCGTACGGTCCACCGTCACCCGCCACCTCTGGGCCCTCGGGGTGCGCGACGTCATCGAGGCGTCGTCCATCGCCGAGGCCCGCCCCCGCATCGGAAATCCGCGCGACATCTGCGTCGCCGATGTCCACCTTCCCGACGGCTCCGGCCTCACCCTGCTCTCCGAGACCCGCGCCGCGGGCTGGCCCAATGGGCTGGCCCTGTCCGCCGCCGATGACATCGGCGCCGTAAGGAACGCGCTGGCCGGCGGCGTCAAGGGCTATGTCGTCACCGGCACCCGCACCAACCTCGGTATCCCGGGCCGTCCCGGCACCGCCCCGCTCGGCGCCGCCGCCCGGATGCACCGCCGCCCGCCGGGCGCCCCCGGCCACCCCGGCGGCTACCGGGAGCTGTCGGGCCGCGAGGTCGAGGTGCTGAGGCTGGTTGCGGAGGGCCAGTCCAACAAGGCCATCGGCGTCTCGATGGGCCTGTCCGCCCTCACCGTCAAGAGTCACCTCGCCCGGATCGCCCGCAAGCTGGGCACCGGGGACCGGGCCGGCATGGTCGCGGTCGCACTGCGCACCGGGATCATCCACTGAGCCGTATCGCCCACCCGGCCGTCGCGCCTCTTCCCACCATCCCCGCGCCCGTCGACGGAACGTTCCGTCGACGGGCGCCCTGCGTACTCGCCGCACACAGCTACCCTTGACAGGTGACCGACGCCCAAGAGACCGCAGCAGAGACGACACTGCGAACCACCGGGGGCGCTCCTCCGGACGACCTCCCCCCGGCGCCGGTCCCCTTGCTGGAGCCGCGCGAGGGCATCCCGCCCGTCACCGCCGACGCGGACGCGCTCGCCGAGGTCATCGCGACCTTCGCCGCGGGCCACGGCCCGGTGGCCGTCGACGCCGAGCGCGCCTCCGGCTACCGCTACGGACAGCGGGCCTATCTGGTCCAGCTGCGCCGGGCCGGAGCGGGGACCGCACTGATCGACCCCGTCGGCTGCCCCGACCTCTCCGGTCTGGGCGCCGCGATCGCCGACGCCGAATGGGTCCTGCACGCGGCGACCCAGGATCTGCCCTGTCTGCGTGACATAGGCATGATCCCCGCCCGGATCTTCGACACCGAACTCGCGGGCCGGCTGGCCGGATTCGCCCGGGTGGGGCTCGGCGCCATGGTCGAGAACATCCTTGGATACGCCCTGGAGAAGGGCCACTCCGCCGTCGACTGGTCGACCCGCCCGCTGCCCGACCCCTGGCTGCACTACGCCGCGCTCGATGTCGAGCTGCTGGTCGACCTCCGCGACGCGCTGGAGGAGGAGCTGGAGCGGCAGAGCAAGCTGGAGTGGGCGCATCAGGAGTTCGCGGCCATCGCCGCGGCCCCGCCCGCCCCGCCGCGCAAGGACCCCTGGCGGCGGACGTCGGGGATGCACAAGGTCCGGCGGCGCCGGCAGATGGCCGTGGTGCGCGAGCTGTGGACGGCCCGGGACCGGATCGCCCAGCGCCGCGATGTCTCGCCGGGCAAGGTGCTGGGCGACGCTGCCATCGTCGAGGCCGCACTGGCCCTGCCCGCGAACGCCCGGGCGCTGGCCGCGCTGAACGGTTTCGGCCACCGGATGAACCGGCGCCAGCTTGAGCAGTGGCAGGCCGCGGTGGACCGGGCGCGGGAGCTGCCGGAGGCCGACCTCCCCCAGCCGGGCCAGCCGGTGACCGGTCCGCCCCCGCCCCGGGCGTGGGCCGACAAGGACCCGGCCGCGGCGGCGCGGCTCTCCGCGGCGCGTGCGGCCGTCACCCAACTGGCCGAAGGGCTGAATCTTCCGCAGGAGAACCTGATCGCCCCGGACACCGTCCGGCGGCTGTGCTGGGAGCCGCCCGCCGAGCCGACGACGGACGCGGTCGCCTCCGTCCTCGCAGGTCACGGCGCCCGTCCCTGGCAGATCGACCAGGTGACCCCGGCGCTCGCGGCCGCCTTGCTGGCGACCCCGGCATGATGTGACGCGCGTGGACCGGCGGCGGGCGCCGCCGGCCCGCGGCTGTGACCTTCAACCCTCCGGTCGTGAGGACTGGGCAGCTTGGTTACTCATAAGTAGCATGAGGCTGTGAGGCGCGCCCCGGGCGTGCCCGCAGCAGTGCCATCCCGCACCTGGAGGAGAGCCAACGTGCCTCGTACCGCTAGGGACGTCGTCTTCGTCGACGGCGTCCGGACCCCATTCGGCAAGGCGGGCCCGAAGGGCATCTACCATGAGACCCGCGCCGACGACATGGTCGTCAAGTGCATCCGGGAGCTGCTGCGCCGCAACCCGGATCTGCCGCCGGAGCGCATCGACGAGGTGGCCATCGCCGCGACGACGCAGATCGGCGACCAGGGCCTGACCATCGGCCGCACCGCGGGCATCCTGGCCGGGCTGCCCCAGTCGGTCCCCGGCTACGCCATCGACCGGATGTGTGCCGGTGCGATGACGGCCGTGACGACCACCGCGGGCTCCATCGCCTTCGGCGCCTATGACGCCGTCGTCGCGGGCGGCGTCGAGCACATGGGCCGCCACCCCATGGGCGAGGGGGTCGACCCCAACCCCCGCTTCGTCTCGGAGAAGCTGGTCGACGAGTCGGCCCTGTTCATGGGCATGACGGCGGAGAACCTCCACGACCGGCTGCCGCACATCACCAAGGCGCGCGCCGACGAGTTCGCGGTGCGCAGCCAGGAGAAGGCCGCCAAGGCGTACGCCAACGGCAAGATCCAGCAGGACCTGGTGCCGGTCTCGGTGCGCCGCACGTCCCCCGAGGGCGGGGAGCTGGGCTGGGGCCTGGCGACCGCCGACGAGCCGATGCGCCCGGGCACCACGCTGGAGGGCCTGGCCTCGCTGAAGACCCCGTTCCGCGCGCACGGCCGGATCACGGCCGGCAACTCCGCGGGGCTCAACGACGGCGCCACCGCCTCGCTGCTCGCCTCCGAGGACTTCGCCCAGGAGCTGGGCCTGCCGGTGCGGATGCGCCTGGTCTCCTTCGCCTTCGCGGGCGTCGAGCCCGAGGTGATGGGCTACGGCCCGGTCCCGGCGACCAAGAAGGCGCTCGCCAAGGCCGGTCTGTCGATCGAGGACATCGGCCTGTTCGAGATCAACGAGGCGTTCGCCGTCCAGGTCCTGTCGTTCCTGGACCACTACGGCATCGCGGACGACGATGCGCGAGTCAACCAGTACGGCGGCGCCATCGCCTTCGGCCATCCGCTGGCCTCCTCCGGTGTCCGGCTGATGACGCAGCTGGCGCGGCAGTTCGAGGAGCAGCCGGAGGTCCGCTACGGCATCACCACGATGTGCATCGGCTTCGGCATGGGTGGCACCGTGATCTGGGAGAACCCGCACTTCGAGGGGAACAAGTGACCAACACCGCAGAGCTTCTCAAGGGGGCGGCAGAGCTGTTCCCGGGCGAGGTCGTGACGCAGGCGCACGTCCGCCACCTCGATCTCCCCCAGGGCGCGGGCCGCTTCGCGCTCATCACGCTGGACAACGGCCTGGACCACACCAAGCCCACCACCTTCGGCCCGGCCTCGCTCGCCAACCTCAACACGGCGATCGACCAGGTCGAGAAGGAGGCGGCGGACGGCGAGATCACCGGTGTCGGCATCACCGGCAAGCCGTTCATCTTCGCCGTGGGCGCCGACCTCAAGGGCGTGGAGCTGCTGAAGCGTCATGAGGACGCGCTGGCCATCGGCAAGGGCGGCCATGACGTCTTCAAGCGGCTGTCCTCGCTCGCCGTGCCCACCTTCGCGTACTACAACGGCGCGGCGATGGGCGGCGGGGTCGAGGTCGGGCTGCACTGCGCCTACCGCACCGTCTCCGCGGCGCTGCCGGCCTTCTCGCTGCCCGAGGTGTTCCTGGGCCTGGTCCCCGGCTGGGGCGGCTGCACCCTGCTGCCGAACCTGATCGGCGCCGACCGCGCGGTCTCGGTCATCATCGAGAACTCGCTCAACCAGAACAAGCAGCTCAAGGGCGAGCAGGTCTATGAGCTCGGGATCGCGGACGCGATCTTCGAGGGCGCGGACTTCCTGGAGCAGTCGCTGATCTGGACCGCCTCCGTCCTCAAGGGCGAGATCGAGGTCGTACGGCCCGAGATCGACCGCGGCGACGCCTGGCACGAGGCCGTGGTGCGCGGCCGGGCCATCGCCGACGGCAAGGTGCACGGGGCGGCCCCGGCCGCCTACCGCGCGCTGGAGATCATCGACGCCGCGCGCAACGGTGACCTCGCCCGGGGCTACGAGGCCGAGGAGAAGGCGCTCGCCGACCTGATCATGGGCAGTGAGCTGCGCAGCGGCATCTACGCCTTCAACCTGGTGCAGAAGCGCGGCAAGCGCCCGGCCGGCGCCCCGGACAAGTCGCTGGCGCGCCCGGTCTCCAAGGTGGGCGTCGTGGGCGCGGGTCTGATGGCCTCGCAGCTGGCGCTGCTGTTCGTGCGGCGTCTGGAGGTGCCGGTCGTCCTGACCGACATCGACCAGGAGCGGGTCGACAAGGGCGTGGGCTATGTCCACGGCGAGATCGACAAGCTGCTGCTCAAGGGCCGGATCAACCAGGACAAGGCCAATCGCCTGAAGGCCGCGGTGACCGGTTCGCTGGACAAGGCCGCCGCCTTCGGTGACGCCGACTTCGTCATCGAGGCCGTCTTCGAGGAGATGGGCGTCAAGCAGAAGGTGTTCGCCGAGGTCGAGGCGGTCGCGCCGGAGCACGCCATCCTCGCCACCAACACCTCCTCGCTGTCGGTGTCCGAGATGGCGTCCCAGCTCAAGCACCCCGAGCGGGTCGTGGGCTTCCACTTCTTCAACCCGGTCGCGATCCTGCCGCTGCTGGAGATCGTCCGCGGTGAGCAGACCGATGACGCGGCGCTGGCCACCGCCTTCGGCGTGGCCAAGAAGCTGAAGAAGACCGCCGTCCTGGTCAAGGACGCCCCGGCGTTCGTGGTCAACCGGATCCTGACCCGCTTCATGGGCGAGATCCAGAACGTCATCGACGAGGGCACCCCGGTCGACGCCGCCGAGCGCGCCATCGAGCCGCTGGGCCTGCCGATGTCCCCGCTGGTGCTGCTGGAGCTGGTGGGCCCGGCGATCGGTCTGCATGTCTCCGAGACGCTGCACGGCGCGTTCCCGGACCGCTTCAGGGTCTCGGAGAACCTCCGGCGCGTGGTCGAGGCGGGCAAGCGCGGCTTCTACGTGCATGACTCCGGCAAGCCGGAGCTGGACCCGGAGGTCGCCGCGCTGCTCCAGCAGGGCGACACCGTCCTCACCGAGGAGCAGGTGCGCACCCGGGTGCTGGACGCCGTCGCGCAGGAGATCGGCCTGATGCTCGAAGAGGGCATCGTCGCCGAGGCGCAGGACATCGACCTGTGCCTGATCACCGGTGCGGGCTGGCCCTTCCACCTGGGCGGCCTCACGCCGTACCTGGACCGCGAGGGCGTCTCGGAGCGGGTGAACGGGAAGGCGTTCCTGGCTCCGGGCGTGGCGAGCGTTCCCGCGTAGCGTCGGCGGCGCAGGGCATTCCCGGGTGCCGGGCGGGCGAAGGCCCGTCCGGCACCCGGGTGTTCGGGGGTTCGCCCCACCGGCGTCGCCCCCGCGCTCCGGCGCGGGGCGGCCCGCTCGCGCCACCCGCCGCGGCCGGACCACGGCCCGGCGGCAACACCCGCCACCCGCATCCGGGGCCGGTCACTCCCGGCGGCCGGGTCACGCCCGGGGCGGGAAACGGACCGGTGGCACCTTCCCCGGGGGCCACGCCGACCGCTCTCAGGCGGGCTGCAAGGCCGCTCAGCCGCTTCCCACGCGGTTCCAGGCCCTCAGTGCCAGCCCGCCCTCGTCGGTCTTCTGACGGGCCACCAGGAGCCGTCCGTCCACTCCCAGGGCGGCCAGCACCACCCGGCCCTGTCCGTCCAGCGCCAGCGCCGGGGTGTGGGCGCCCTGCTCGCCCGAGGGCGTCCACCACACCCCCGCCGCCTCGTCCTCGCTGGGGTGGGCGGCGACGGCCAGCCGCCCGGCGTCCTGGTGGGCCAGGACGGTGCAGTCGTGACCGTCCACCACGGCGCGCACCGCGGCGACCGGGCCGGTGCCCGTGGACCCGCCCAGCGGCGCGGGGGCCGGGGCGTCCGGCCGCCAGGCCAGGAGCTCGCCGCTGTCGGCGTCGCGCCAGTAGTGGGTGAGGGTGCCGGGGCTGGTCTCCACCACGGCCGCCGAATCCGGCCGGGCGTCGGCGGGGACGTCCTCGCCCCGCTTCGGGGCGGCGCCGGGCTTGGGCTGGTACCAGCGCAGCGCGGCGCCCTTTCCGGCCGGTGCGAGCAGTTCGAAACGGCCGTCGGCGGTCGCGGCCGCCGACAGTCCGCCCAGCACATGCGTGCCCTTCCAGTCGGTCCAGCGCTCCCAGGTCCCCTTGGGGTCCTGCCGCCGCGCGCTCACCCCGCCCCCGGCGTTGCGGACGAAGACGCGCAGGGC